>DATAPH010000001.1:0-5944 GCA_036265325.1 Actinomycetota bacterium
GTCCACGAGCGTCGGTTCAGGTTGTCGGAACCGAGCAGCGCGACCTCGTCATCGATCACAACGACCTTCGCGTGGACGTAGATAGGCGTCCCTTGCTCGTTCTCGATGTCATAGACGGCGACCCGGTCTCCGCCCGCTTCACGCACCATCGTGAGCGTCCGGTGCTGTCCCGTCCGGTGCGCCGGACCGGTGAGCACGCCGTCACGATCGGGGAACCTCGGCACCACGACGATCACACGCAGTTCGGGCTCGCGGCGAAGCGCCCCGGCGAGCGCCGCGCCGACGTCCCGGGACCAGAAGTACTGGTCCTCGATGTACACGAGCGAGGTCGCGCGGGCGAACGCCTTTCGGTAGAACCGCTCGACCGTGCGCTCGCCCATCGGCGCGAACGGGTAGCCCGGCCTCCTCGCCGGATACGTCCGGAGCACTTGGACCGCGTGCGTGCCCGTCGACGTGGGCGCGCGGCCGGACGAAGGGATCGGATCGGGCACCGTCCGTTCTCGCGCCGTCCGCATCCGGACCCAGCGAAGCGGCGAACTGCGTCGCTCGACCGGCGTCGGGTCGTTCCAGCGCTCACGAAACGTCTCGAGGAGCTGCGCGACGGCCGGGCCGGTGACCATCGCCTGCGCGTCATGCCAAGGTGCTCGCTTGCCGTACCGGCGGTCGAGGTGCTGGGCCTGCTCGTCACCGAGGTGCTCGAGGTCGTCGCGGCGCCCATGGCACAGATCGATGCCACCGACGAACGCCATGTCGGCGTCGGGATCGGTGGGCCGGTGCACGACGACGAGCTTCTGGTGATGGGAGCCGGCGCGCCGAACGCGCTCGTCCAGCAACACGGTGCCGCCCGCCGCCGAGACGATCGCTGCGAGCTCCGTCTCCTCTTCCTCGTTGAAGCCGAGGCCCTTGGGATGCGAACGCCAGAGCAGGCCGCGAACGTCGACGCCGCGACGCGCGAGCTCCGTCAGCAACACCGCGAGCGTCGGGCCGGCGTCGGTCAGCTTCTCGTCGTCGTCGCCGCGCCAGTCGGCCACGCAGACGAGGTCGCCGGGCGCGAGCTGTTCGAGTTCGGATGCGAGCCGCGCGAAATAGGTGTGCCCGTGCACCAACGGCTCGACGAGGTTGCCGTCGGTCCACGGTTGCTCACGAACGAGCGACCGGCCGGGGAACCGCCGCTCGTCCTCGTCGAGGAACCAGGGAGGGACGCGGCGACCCAGGCCCACTTACGTACGACGCCGACGCTCGGCGAGGTCGTCGAACGCCGCAGCAAGATCCGTGGACGCGATGTGCTCCGGCGTCTGCGTGTCGCGGCCGAGCGCCTGATCCAGATCGGCGAGCTTCTCGTGGGATCCGTCGTTCGCCGGTCCAAGCGCCGTGTCGGACAACTCTCGGGCATCCATGTCGGCGACCGTAGCAGGAACCCGACATGGAGGGGCCGCGAGCTGCGCGCTCGCGGCCCCTCCCGACGCCGGCTTCTTCTACGCTGCGACGATGGCCACGCCGAACGGCGTCGCACCGGTGGGCAACGGTGTGGGCGACGAGGCCAGCTCGCTCAAGGAGCCACCGCTCACGGCGAACCCACTCACCGCCGCGGCCGCGGCGTCGACCACGTACAGGTGCGTCCCCGTCGTGTCGAGACGCGCGTCGAACGGGCCGATACCGACGCCACCGCGGAACGGGGTGCTTCCGATCAGCGCCAGCGTGCCGTTCGCGAGGATCCGGTAGCTCGAGATCGTCGTGCTGCCGGTGTTCACCGTGAACAGGTAGCGCCCGTCGTGGGAGATCTCGACCCAGCACGGCGCCGTCTGGTTGTCCGCGAACGGCGAGCCGGTGATCGACTTCAGCTTCGCGTTCGGGTTGACGGAGAAGGCGGACACCGAGCCGTTGCCCGTACCACCGTGCGCGTTCGAGACGTACAGGTGATGAGGGTCGGTCGGCGAGAACTCGCTGCCGAACGGGCCGGCCGCCTCCGCGGGGAACGGCGATCCGGCCGCCGCGGTCAAGCGACCGTCGGCACCAACGCGGAAGCTGTCGATCAGGAACGTGCTCGGGTCGGTCGTGCCGACCTCTATCCCGATCAGGTTCTTCCCCGTTCCGTTGAACAGGATGTCGCCCGGCAAGGCGGTCGGCGGCAGCGACACGGTCGAGTTCGTCAGCGGCGTCAGCCGACCGTCGTCACTCAGCGTGAATCCGGTGTAGTTGCTGCCGGTGCTGCCGTTGCCTTTGTTGGCCGCGTACACCAGATCGCCGTGGACGGCGATGCTGACCGGCTCGATCCCACCTGAGGAGACGGGGCTGCCGGCCGCCGGCGTGAGCGATCCGTCAGGCGCGACCGCCAACACGGAGATCTGGTTGCTGCCGGCGTCGACCGCGAGCACCCAGTTGCCGTCCGGCGTCGACTGGATCGATCCCTGCGAGCCGACGATCGTGCCCGTGCCGGCGCCACCGGCGGAGAACGGCGAGCCGGCCATCGGGGTGAGCGAGCCGTCGCTGTGCTGATCGAACGCACCGAGCGTGTTCGTGCCGGTCGTGTTGTCGTTGACGTACACGTGGCCGACGACGGGCGTCGTCGCCGTTGCGATCGTCGGCACTGCGACGAAGCCTACGGCGACGAGGGTCGCCAGGCCGGCGCCCCGTGCGAGACGTGCGAGCAAGCGCATGGAACCTCCCTACGTTGGAAGAACTCGGATGCGGGCTGTTCGAGCTCGATGATGAAGCGTCGCGATGGGTGCTCCGTGTCGGCCGTCCGCGACAGCGTTACGAGATCCGGTCAAGATCCGCCGACGTTCGCCAGTTGTTCACTCGCATCGGTGAGTGGTTCCCACGTCATCAGCTGGACGCGCAATACGACGTTGAAGCCGTCACCCTCGGCGCGCGGACGAACCTCTCCCTCCAACGCACAGACACGGTCGTTGAGCCACGCGTAGCGTTCGTCGTCCGTGACGTGCTGCACCATGCCGAGCAGTTGTCGCATGCCCGACGGGGTCATGACCGCGAGCCCTTCCCAGCGGAACAGGATCGCCGCACCGTCGTCCGTCTCGAGGACGCCACGGAACGACGGCTCGAGCGCGCCGTCGGCGCGGCGGCGCGGATAGTTCGCGGCGCGGTACCGCGCCGAGGGGCGGCCCTCGGCCCGCCCCTCGGCGATCAGGAAGCTCTGTCCCTCCGCCCCCTCGGCAGCATCCTCGTCACCCGGCCGGGTGACCGTCCACGACTCCGGCGTCGTGAACGTCACCCGGTACAGGTCTTCGAGTTGCATCAGATGGCCGCCAAGCCGGCGATCGTGGTCGTCAGGCCGCCCCACGAGCCGGTCGGCTGCAACATGGCCTTCTCGTCGATCGACCACGCCACGACCTGCCCCTGGTCGGCGTCGATCGCGTAGAGGAACCGGCCGTCGTCCGTCAGATCCTCGTCACGGAGGCCGGGCCGGCCATCCTCGGTCATCCCGGCGGTCGCGTCCTCGAGGGTGAGCGAGCCATCCATCCCGATCGCGTACCGCGACACGGCGCCATCGGCGAAGTTGGTCGTGAACGCGTAGCGCCCATCGTTCGAGATCACTGCCCAGCAGATCTCGCTGCGACCGTTCCCGATGCTGGCGGTTCCCGGGATGATCGCATCGCCGTCGATCCGGTAGCTCGACGCGGCCGCGGCGCCCTTCTCGGCGCCGAACGCCTCGGTGACGACGAGCGTGCCCTCGTTCGAGATCGCGAACCCGTACGGGGTCGCGCCGAGCGAGTCGATCGTGCGTGCCTCGCCGAGCATGCCGTCCTTGCCGACCGCGTAGGAAGAGATCTTGTCTCCGCCGCGCTCGGTCACGACGAGTGCCCGCCCATCGGGCGTGAAGCCGACCTGCGCGCCGTCGGGCGTGGACAGCGGGCGCGTCCCGCCGTCGATCGGGATCAGGTCGCCGTCGACCAGACGGAACCCGGAGATCGTCGCGTCGCCGGTGCTCAGCACGAACACCAGGCCGTCGTGCTCCGCGACGCTCCGCGGTGCCATGCCGACGGGCACCGTCTTGGTGAGCTCGAGCATCGCGCCGTTCACGGCGAACACGCTCACGTCGTTGCTCGCGACGTTCGTCACGAGGAGGTGACGGCGATCACGCGTGAGCGTGACCGACCCTTGCGACGGCAGATGCGCGTTCCCGTCTCCCGCACCGCCCGTCGCGAACTCGCCCGCCGGCGCGAGTGAGCCGTCGGCTCCGCGCGAGAACGCGAGCACCTCGTTGTGCGCGGCGTTCGTCTGCACGAAGACCGCACCTTGCATGGACATCTCCATGTCCGTCCCCCTTTCGGATCCTTCCGGACGGGGTCTCGTCGTCCGAACGGCGCGGGTCGTTACACCACGGAGCGCGGTTCTTTCGCGGAAGGAAGGCGGATCTAGCGGCGCCAGTCGCGGAAGGCGTCAAGCAACGCAGCCTTGTCGGTCTCGGGAACCTCTTCTTCGGAGACCATCCCGCTCAGGCGGATCGTTTCGCGCATCTGCTCGAGATAGGTGGCGCAGCCGTCGCACAACGCGAGATGCTCGTCGACACGGCGTCGGTCATCTCCGGTCAAGGCGCCCTCGATATAGTTCGAGAGCAGGTCGATGACCTCGTGACACGTCAACGACTGGTCGCTCATCGGTCCCGTCCCTCTGACAGGTAGGCATCGAGCTCGCGCCGGATCCGGCTCCGGCCTCGGTGCAGCAACACCCGCTGGTTGGTCTCGGTGAGGTCCAAGGCGTTACACACTTCGTCGGAGGACCATCCCTGCACGTCACGAAGGCGCACGACCTCCGCCTGCGCCGCGGGCATCGAGTCCAGCGCCCGGGCGATGTGGTCGAGCGTCTCTCGGCCGAGCAGGCGATCCTCCGGGATCCCTCTCCAGTCGTCGGGGAACGTCCGCCATCCGCCCGGGAACGGATCGTCGGGGCCCTGGAACCACGAGGGATCCACCGGATCGTCGTGGTCCCCGGCCAATGCCGAGAACGGTATCGACCTGCCTTCGCGGACACCTCGCGTCTTCGCGACGTTGGTGACGATCTTGTACATCCACGTCCGAAGCGACGATCGGGCTTCGAACGTCGGAAGGCCCCTCAGGATGCCGATCCAGGCCTCTTGGACGCACTCCTCGGCGACCGCACGAGACGAGACGTACATCTGGGCGAGGCGAAGCATCGCCGGCTGATGCTGGTCGACCATCATCATGAAGGTCCTCTCGTCACCGGCTAGGAGTCGCTCGACCACAGCGGCGTCAGCGGACGCGGCAACCGCCTGTTGCTCGGGCACGGCCGAATCGTACCGTCGGCCGACGGCGCCCGCGCCGACGGATGCAGAAGTTCAGCCTCAGAGTGCGTACGCTCCAGATGATGCGTGGCGGTCCTCACGAGCGAGTGCGTCTGGCTCTGGAGCGGATCCGTCCGCATCGGCAACGGTGGACCGAGACGCTCCTGCTTGCCGGCATCACCGGCATCGCCACCGGGTTGGCCGTCGCGGCCTTCGACGCCGTCACGGCGGATCTGCTGCTCGATCACGTCCGCGCGCTTCCGACCTTGTTGCTGGCGGGCATGCCGGCCGTCGGCCTGTTGCTCGCATGGGCGGCGCTGCGATGGCTCGGCCACGGGGCGACGCCGAGCACATCCGACGAGTACATCCGCAACTTCCATGAACGCGATCGCTCGATGGATCTCCGGTCATTTCCGGCGAGGGTCGCGGCGAGCGTCGCGACGCTTGGGTTCGGTGGCGCCATGGGCTTCGAGGGGCCGTCGATCTACCTGGGTGCGTCGATCGGAACGGCGTTGCATCGACGGTTCCGGCGTGTCTTCACCGTCGAAGACACGAAGCTGCTCTTGGCCGTCGGAGCCGCGGCGGGCGTCGCCGCGATCTTCAAGACGCCGCTGACCGGCGCCCTCTTCGCGATCGAGGTGCCGTATCAACAGGACCAAGCCCGGCGCGTCGCGTTGCCCG
>DATAPH010000002.1:0-50952 GCA_036265325.1 Actinomycetota bacterium
CTCGACTGACCTAGGCGGCTCGAGCTTGCGGACCACCCGCTCGTCGATCACGGCGATCTCATTCGCGCTCCGGACCGCCTCAGGCGGCAGCAACAGAACCTGCGCACGCGGCCCGACGGCCGGCGCGACCGCGTACGACGCGGAACCGCCGCCGCGAGCTTGCGCGGCCAGCGGACCGGCAATGCCGGCGACCGCGGCGCGCGCGCAACCAGGGGCCTGAAGAAACGAAGAAGCCGCGTCGACCTCGGGTCGAGCGCGGCGTCCAGACGTCTGGTCAGCGCGGGTGGCGTTGTCCGTCGAACCTAGACACCGGCGCGAGATCGGTCAACGAACGTGCGCGCGTCGCCACGAGCACGCCAGACGAGCGTCACGAGACGTTCAGGCGCCGACGAACGCGAGGATCTCCGCCGCGTGCTCCTCGTAGTGCTCGAACGTTTCGCCTTTGAACTCGTCGACGGCTTCGTCGGTGAGCGCCGACAGCGCCTCGAGCGCCTCGCGGCAGGCAACACGGTTCTGCTCGGAGCGGACGATCACGTCGTCCCAGCTCATCCCGCGTCCGTCCTGTACGACGATCGCGTTGAACGCGTCCCAATCCTGCGAGTCGTCGGTCGGCTCGCCGCGCCCGATCTTGCGCAGGACGTCGGCCACGTAGCCGGCCCAGAACCCGCAATGCCACACGAGGTCGTGCACCGACCAACCGGGCACGACGCCCTCGTCGGAGCGGCGGTCCTCCGGCACCTTGCTGAACGCGTCGACGAACGCGGACCACGCCGCGTCTTCCCTCTGCAAGAGCTCTTCTGTAGTCGTCATGACGGGGAACGTACCGCCTGCGGGCGATGCTCGCACCGGACCGGCCTTCCGAGCAGCCCGACGGTGGGAGTGGGCTAGGCTCCGTTTCGATGGACCTCCACATGCAGCTCGTGCTCATCGGGCGGGTGGCGCTTGCTGCGTTCCTCGGGTACCTGCTGGGTGTTGACCGCGCGCTCCGCGGCAAGGACGCGGGCGACCGAACGTTCTCGCTCGTCGCGCTCGGCTCCGCCGCGTTCGTCGCGCTCGGGGTCGAGATGTTCCCCGATTCTGCGGACCGCGTGATCCAGGGCGTGACCGCGGGCGTCGGCTTCCTCGGTGCCGGCATCATCTTCCGCGCATCGGGTGGCGTGAAGGGGCTCACGACGGCCGCCGCGTTGTGGGCCGCCGCGGCGGTGGGATGCCTCGTCGGCGCAGGTCTGTATCTGAGCGGTGCGGCGCTCGCGGGCATCATCCTCGTGGTGCTCGAGCTCCACGTCGTCGGGTTCCTGAGACGGATGAGCATGCGCAAGCGCACGGGCGAGCGACACGAGCCGGATCGCGAGCAGCCCGGCTAAGCGACGAGCGCGCTGAAGGTGATGCCCGTCGCGTCGGCGACGCCCTGGTTCGTCAGCGTTCCGTCCCAGGTATTGACGCCGAGCGCGAGCGCCGGGTCGTCGCGGATCGCGTGCTCGGCGCCATCGGTCGCAAGGGCCAACAGGTACGGGAGCGTGACGTTGGTCAGCGCATACGTCGAGGTGCGCGGAACCGCGCCGGGCATGTTGCCGACGGCGTAGTGCACGACATCGTCGACGACGTAGGTCGGCTCGGCGTGCGTGGTGACGTGCGAGGTTTCGAAGCAGCCACCTTGATCGATGGAGATGTCGACCATGACCGCGCCCGCGCGCATCTCCTTCACCATGTCGGCCGTGACGAGGCGAGGCGCCTTGGCGCCCGGCACGAGCACCGCGCCGATCACGAGGTCCGCGTCGACGACCAGCCGCTCGACGGCGAGGCGCGATGACATCACGGTCTGGATGCGGCCGCGCCAGATCCGATCGATCTCCCGGAGGCGCTCGACGTTCTTGTCCACGACCACGACCTCGGCCTGCATGCCGGCGGCGATCTCGGCGGCGTTCCAGCCGGCCATCCCGCCGCCGAGGACCACGACCAGCGCCGGACGGACGCCGCTCGCGCCGCCCATCAACACGCCGCGGCCGCCGGACGGACGCTCGAGGTACTTCGCGCCTTCCTGCGGCGCCATCCGGCCGGCGATCTCCGACATCGGCGCGAGCAACGGCAGCTTGCCGTCTGGCGTCTGGACGGTTTCGTAGGCGATCGCACGCACGCCACGATCGACGAGGAACGCAGTGAGCCGCGCGTCGGCGGCGAGGTGCAAGTAGGTGAACAGCACGTGGTCGGCACGGAACCGCTCGTATTCCTCGGGCTGCGGCTCCTTGACCTTGACGATCAGCTCGGCGGCGCCGAACACCGCGTCGGCGTCGGCGACGATCTTCGCGCCCGCGGCGACGTAGTCCTCGTCCGTGATCGCCGAGCCGACGCCCGCGCCGGCCTGCACCACGACGTCGTGCCCGGCGTGCGTGAGCTCGCGCACGCCTTCAGGCGTCGCGGCGACCCGGTACTCGTGCGTCTTGACCTCGGTCGGGATCCCGACGATCACGTCACGCCTCCAGGTCGTCGAGGGCGGCCCGCAGGCCGTCCGTCAGCTCCTGCACCTCGTCGTTCGTCAGCACCAGCGGGGGCGAGATCTGCATCGCGCCGCCCGCGAGCACCCGGCCCATGATGCCCCGTTCGCGGAGCGCCGGCACGACCCTGCCGAGGAGCGCGGCGTCCGTCGCGACCGGATCCGTGAGCTGGACCGCCGCCAGCACACCAACGCCGCCACGGATCTCACGGACCAGCGGGTGCGTGGTCAGCGTCTGGAGCCCGGTGAGCAGCACGCGCTCGAGCTCGGCCGCCCGCCGCACGAGTTCCTCGCGCTCCAGGATGTCGAGGTTCGCGAGCGCCGCCGCCGACACCGCTGCGTGCCCGCTGTAGGTGTAGCCGTGCCGGAACATCCCGGCGCCTTCACGCCAGAACGGCTCCCACACGGTCGGCGCGGCGATGACGGCGCCGAGCGGCAGGTAGCCGCTGGTGATGCCCTTCGCGCATGTCACCAGGTCGGGCTCGAGCCCGAAGCGTTCGCTCGCGAACCAGGCCCCGCATCGCCCGAACCCGGTGATCACTTCGTCGGCGATGAACAGCACACCGAGGTCACGGCAGATCCCGCGTGCCTTCTCGAGGTAGCCCGGTGGGGGCGGGAAGACACCGCCCGCGCCCATCACCGGCTCACAGAAGAACCCCGCGACCCGACCCCGCCCGAGCTGGTCGATCGTCTCGTAGAGGGCATCGGCGTCGTCCCACGGGACCTCGACGACCTCGTGGAGCAGCGGACCGTAGCCGTCGGCGTTGGCGCGGATGCCCGCCAGGGACGTCCCAGCCGCGTGCATCCCGTGATACGCGTGCTCGCGCCGAATCAAGACCGTTCGCTCGGGCTGGCCCGTCAGCGACCAGAATCGCCGGACCATCTTGGTGGCGGTGTCGATCGAGTCCGAGCCGCCGCTCGTCAGGAACACCTTCGCGTCGGCCATCGGCGCGATGCCTGCGACGCGGTCGGTCAGCGCGGCGGTCGGTTCGTTCGTGAGATCGCCGAACGTGTGGTACGAGGCCAGCCGCCGCATCTGATCGGATACGGCGTCTGCTATCTCGGCGCGGCCATGGCCCACGTTCACGAACCACAGGCCCGCCGTCGCATCCAGGTACCGCGTGCCGTTGACGTCCCAGACGTGCGAGCCCTCCCCACGGGCGAGCGTCAGCTCACCGACGGCCTCGAGCGTGGCCATGTCCGCGAACGGATGCCAAAAGGTGGTCATGACGCAGATGTTCCCAGGCACCGAGCCGCCACTCGGGCCCGGGATGGCGAGCGACGAGCACCATCGCTGGCCGAGCCGGCCATCACGGGAGGCTCCGCGACGCCTCCCGGCGCCGGCGCTCGACGAGGTTCATCGCAACCCGGCCGCGAGCGCCGTTCGTACACCAGATGTGGGTCTCAGCCCAACGAGAGGTGATCACACGAGCAACGGCTTTGATGCATCCCGGACCGTTGGTATGCCCAGGTCGCCCGCGGAAGCATCCGCCCCAGATGCATAGACGAACTAGCCACAGAGGACTAACGTTCCCTCGCCGTTCCGGCGCATCTTCATAGGAGGGGAAACATGGATCCCACACCCGATCCGGCCCTGATCCGGGGTCTCACCCAGCGGCGCATCTCTCGTCGAGACGCCCTCCGATACGCCGGCATAGGGGTCGGCGCGGTCGGCCTGGCGGCCTTCCTCGATGCCTGTGGGGTCGGCGGCGGCTCGAGCGCGGGAGGGTCGACGAGTGCCGGCACGTTCGACTGGAGCGCGCAAACGCTCAATCACCAGCTCAACTTCGCCAACTGGCCGTACTACATCGACACCAGCCATGGGACGCACCCGACCCTCGACACGTTCACGCAGCAGACCGGCATCAAGGTCAACTACAAGCCGGTCATCAACGACAACCAGGCGTTCTACGCCAAGCTCAAGCCGCAGCTCCAGGCGGGTCAGCCGACCGGCTGGGACATCATCGTGATCACCAACGGCGCCCAGCTGTCGGAGCTGATCGGCAACAACTGGCTGATCCCGCTGGACCTCAGCCAGCTCCCGAACTTCACGAAGTACGCGAGCGATTCGATCAAGAGCCCCGCGTACGACCCGGGGAACAAGTACTCGGTCGTGTGGCAGTCGGGCTTCACCGGCCTGGCGTACAGCCCGAAGGCGACCGCGGCGCTCGGCCGCGAGCCGGACAGCCTCGCCGACCTGTGGGACCCAGCGCTCGCCGGCCACGTCGGCATGATGAGCGACAACACCGAGCTCGGCAGCATCGGCCTGCTCCATCTGGGCATCGAGCCGTCGACGTCGACGCCGTCCGACTGGACGAAGGCGGCGCAGGTGCTGCAACAGCAAAAGGACGCCGGCATCCCGCGCGGCTACTTCGACCAGGGCTACATCAACCAACTCGAGGACGGCAACACGTGGATCACACAGGCGTGGTCGGGCGACGTCTTCCTCGCCAACCAGACCGGGTACCCGGAGCTGAAGTTCATCGTGCCGAAGGAAGGCGTTATGTTCTGGCACGACAACATGCTCATCCCCGTCGGCGCCCAGAATCCGCTCGACGCGTTGACCTACATGAATTACGTGTATGAGCCGCAGGTGGCCGCGTTGATGGCGAACTACATCTGGTACGTCACCCCGGTGCCGGACGCGAAGCCGATCGTGGCATCGCTCCCGGGCGGCAAGCCCGTTGCGGACAGTCCGCTCGTCTTCCCGGACCAGGCGATGTACAACCAGACGCACACGTATTACGTGTACAAGGGGACGGACGACCTCGACCAATGGAACAACACGTTCGATCCGATCATCACGGGGTAGCGCGCGGCAAGCCCAGCCTCCGGAAGCGTCTCGCGCCGTACGGCCTGATCGGTCCCGGCGGGTTGTGGCTCGCGATCTTCTTCCTCATCCCGATGGTCGCGATGCTGCTGTTGTCGCTGGAGACGCCGGTCCCCTCGACGGGGTTCAAGGACCTCGGCTATCGGTTCACGTGGCACTTCGGCGAGTACGCCTCGGCGCTGTCGATGTTCCACACGCAATTCATCCGTTCGCTGATCTACGCCGCGATCGTGACGATCGCGACCCTGATGGTCGGATATCCCGTCGCGTACTGGATCGCGTTCAAGGGCGGGCGGCACAAGACCACGTTCCTGTTCCTGCTGCTGCTGCCGTTCTTCGTGTCGTTCGTCATCCGGTCGCTCGCGTGGCAGTTCATCCTGTCCGATGAAGGCGTTGTCCTGGGGGCTCTGAAGTCGGCGCACCTGCTCCCACAGAACTTCCACGTCCTGTCGACGCCGACTGCGGTCATCGCGGGCATCGCCTACAACTCCCTGCCTTTCATGGTCTTGCCGCTCTACGTGTCGCTGGAGAAGATCGACCGGTCCGTGATCGAAGCCGCCGGTGACCTGTACTCGACGCCGCGCGACGTGATCCGGAAGGTGGTGCTGCCGCTCTCCGTGCCGGGGATCTTCGCCGGATTCCTGCTCACGTTCATCCCGGCGGTCGGCGACTACGTGAACAACGACATCCTCGGCGGAACGAACACTACGATGATCGGCAACGTGATCCAGCGGGCGTTCCTGAACGATCAGAACTACCCGCTTGCCTCGGCTCTGTCGTTCATCCTGATGCTCATCCTGCTTGTCGGGATCATCCTGTACGCCCGGGTGCTCGGGACTAGACAGATCGAGGAGTACCTGTGACCTCGGTCCCGACCACCGTCGATCCGGTCATCCCCGCCGAGGTGGAATACCGTCCGGCGGCGAAGAAGCCCAAGCGGAAACTTTCGGACATCCTGCTGGCCGCATACACCGGGCTGGTGATCGCCTATCTGCTGATACCGATCGCGGTGATGATTCTGTACAGCTTCAACTCCAACGCGGCGGCCGGCACGGCTGTGACGCCAAAGGTCTCGTTCCGGTGGCAGGGCTTCACCTTCGAGTGGTGGAAGCAGTGGAACGCGGTGCCCGACCTGACCTCGTCGCTGTGGAACTCGCTCTACATCGCGGTCATCAGCACGATCGTCGCGACGTTCCTGGGGACACTGATCGCGTTGGCGCTGGTCCGCTACCACTTCCGAGGCTCGGGTACCACCGAGACCGTGATGTTCATGAACATCGCGGCGCCCGAGATCGTCCTTGGCGCGGCGCTGCTGTCGTTCTTCGTGCTGCTTCGCTTCCCGATGGGGCTGATCAGCATCTTCGTGGCACATGTGATGTTCAACATCGCCTTCGTCGCGATCGTCGTCCGCGCTCGATTGTCCGGCTTCCATCGAGAGATCGAGGAGGCCGCGCAAGATCTCTATGCGAATGCGTGGGTGACGTTCTATAAGGTCACCCTGCCCTTGATCTGGCCGGGGATCCTGGCCGGTGGCCTGCTCGCGTTCGCCCTGTCGATCGACGACTTCGTCACGACTAACTTCGTCGCGGGGCAAACGGTGACCTTCCCGCTGTGGGTCTACGGCGCGGTGAAGGTCGGCATCCCGCCGCAGGTGTTCGTGATGGGGACGTCGATCTTCTTGGCGGGCCTGGTCATCGCGGTCATCAACGTGATCGCTGCGCGGCGTCGCAACGAGGTCCGGCAGGCGACCGAAGACAGCTCGGCCTAGGTCGCGCTCGCGTCAACGCCTTGTCGTTCGTCAGCTCGATCTCACGTGGCCGACGAGGCCGCCATGCCTATGTCCAGATACTGGAACTCAGTTTCGATATGTGGAACAGGTGAGGAGGGAACGGTCAAGCAGCGAGACCGCTCGCTTCAACCGACCAGCGCCTGGGCGCCGCGCTTGACCAGCTGGTCGGCAACGATCTCGCGCTGGATCTCACTGGTGCCTTCCCAGATGCGGTCGACGCGGACCTCACGCCAGAAGCGCTCCGCGACGTTCTCACGCATGTAGCCGCGGCCCCCGAAGATCTGAACGGCGCGGTCGGCCACCCGGCCGGCCATCTCGCTGGCGTACAGCTTGGCCATCGAGCACTGCGCGTGCTGGATCTTCACGTCGGCGCCGGCGTCGATGTTCTCGGCGAGGCGGTACGTCATCAACCGCGCGGCCCACAGCTCGGTGAGCGAATCGGCCAGCATGTGCGAGATCGCCTGGTTCTCGATGATCGGCTGCCCGAACTGCACGCGCTCCTTCGCGAACGCCGTGGCCTCCTCGATCAGACGCTCGGCGGCACCGCAGCAGCGTGCGGCGATCATGAGCCGTTCGTAGCGGAACCAGGCATAGGTGAAGCTCATCCCGTCGCCCTCGGCGCCGATGAGTTGCGACGCCGGGACGCGCACGTCGTCGAACGCGACGACCGCGTGCGTGTCGGGGTACGTGTGCGTGTAGCGCGGCTCGCGCACCAGCCGCACGCCCGGCGTGTCCTTGTCCACGACGAACATCGCATGCTCACCCGCATGCTCACCGTCGGCGATCTTCGCTTGGAAGAAGACGTGGTCGGCCCGATTGAACGACGTCACGTGCATCTTCTCGCCGGCCAGGATGTACTCGTCGCCGTCGCGTCGCGCGGTCGCGTCGATCGCGTCGACGTCGGAGCCGGCCCCGGCTTCGGTGATCGCGTAGCACTCGCTGCGCTCACCGCGGATCGCGGGCTTCAACCACCGCTCGATCTGTTCGTCTGTCATCACCTCTGGCGCCCACTCGGCGGGGGTATGCACGCACCAACCGAGCGCGTTCGTGACACGCCCGATCTGCTCCGAGACCAGCACCTGCTGCAAGGTGGTGAACCCGCCACCGCCCAGATCCTTCGGGAGGTTCATCCCGGACAGCCCGAGGTCGCGGGCGCGCTGTTCGAGGCGGCGGTGGTCCTCCTCGGGGATCTTGCCCTGGTGCTCCTCGGCGTGGAGCTCCCACGGGATGAGCTCGTCATCGACGAAGCGGCGGGCACGTTCTTGGATGTCTCGGTCGGCGTCGGACAGCGGGTAGGTCGTCATGGCGGCAGGATATGGCCCGCGACGCCCGAGCCGTCAACGCGAGCTACAGACCCTCGACGGCGACGAAGGTGTCCGCGACCAGCGCCATCCGCTTGAACCCGTTCGGCATGTCGGAGCGCTGGTGACTCGTCACGACGGTGACATCGCGGGTCGGGCATGTGTACGCGGTCGTGCCCCAGTAGCCGTCGTGGCCCCACCACGTCACATCGGCGGCCGCTGCCCGGAACAGGTACATCGCCGCGTTCGACACGACTTCATCCGACGAGCCGGCCGCCCGTGGCAGGCCGGAAAGCGTCTCGGTCATCGCCGCGAGCGTCTCGGGCCGCTCGAAGATCTCGTCGCGAAGGAGCGCGCGGAAGAATCGTGCAAGGTCACCGCACGTCGACATCAGTCCGCCGCCGCCGTACAGGTCGACCGACACATCCATGTCGGCGACATCGAGGTCGCGCTCGTACTGATGGGACAACGGTGGCATGTCGGCGGGCTCAGGCTCGATCGTTTCCTGCCAGGTCGTGTGCAAGCCCAGCCGTTCGTAGTCGATCAGCTCGCGCAGCGCTGCGCCCATCGTGAGCCCGGTGGTTCGCTCGATCACCTCACCGACCAGGCACGCGCCCGTGTCGGAGTAGCCGAACACCGTGCCGGGCGGTCCGTAGGGCTTGCCGTACTCGACCGCGAACCGGATCTGCTCGAACCGCGTCCACCGCCGACCCGGGTCCTTGGCGACCTGGGCGGTGAAGCCGTCGGTCAGCTCGTCGCCGTAGGCGTCGGCCGCGAAGTCGTAGATCCCGCTCGTGTGCGTCAGCAGGTGCCGCAGCGTGATCGCGTCGGTGTCGTAGCCGCCGCTTCGGAGCAGGTCGTCATACGCGCCCGCCAGGAGCTCGGCCGCCGTCTGGTCGAGTGAGAGCCCGCCTTGTTCGACCAGCCGCAGGGTCGCCGCCGCAACGAAAGGCTTGGTGACGCTCGCGATCCGGAACCGCGAGCCGGGCTGCAGCGGCCCACCGCCCAGCTCTTGCACGCCGGCCGAGACCTCAAGATCGATGCCGAGGCCAGGCGCGAGCACGTGCAGCAGCCGGCCGGGCATCTCGGGCCACGCGGCGACATCCGCGTCGACGAGCGCTTGGAACCGGTCTTCGACGCTCATCCGGAGAACGGCGCCAGGCCGGTCCACGGCCGGACCTGCTCCAGGGCAGCGCCGATCCGGAACGCCGTCACGTCGTCGTAGGTGCGCGCGACGATCTGGATGCCCGTCGGCACGCCGTTCGATGCGGCGATCCCGCTCGGAACGGCCAGGACCGGACACGGCGCGAGGATGTTGAACGGCGTCGTCATGTAACACGCGAACTGGCGGTCGTTGCCGCCGCCCGTGTCGAACAGCTGCCCGAGGATGCTGTCCCCCGCCGCGATCCCCGGCACCGTCCACGTCGGGCAGATCAGGGCGTCGTAGGTCTCGAACAGCTGCGCGATCGGCGCCCACACCTCGGCCTCTTGGTGGAGACCGCGGAGGAACGAGCCGGGCTCGGCGGTCATCACGCGCGCCTCGTCGGCCCACGCATGCACATAGTCGTTGACCAGCTCGGGGAAATCGTCGGCCGCGCTCGCGATCTCGGCGCCGAAGATCGCGGCGAAGTGACGGCGCGCCGTGTCCATCAGCAGCTCGAGGTTCCACGGGATGTCGACCTCCGCGACCTTCGCGCCCGCAGACAGCAACGCCTCGGCCGAAGCACGAGTGTTGGCAGCGATCTCTTCGTGGACGGTCCACGAACCGAGGTCCACCGAGAGTGCGATCCGCATGCCGTCGATGCCGTCGAGCCGCTCGGGGATATCGAGCTTCGGTCGGAGGCTAGCGATGTCGACAGGATGCGGGCCGGCGACGACGTTCTCGAACAGCGCGGCATCGGCGATCGTGCGGGCCAGGACGCCGTCGTGGCAGTACCGGTCGAGGTTGTACGGGGCACCCGTCGGCACGCGCCCGTGCGGCGCCTTGAACCCCACGACGCCGTTGATCGACGCCGGGACCCGGATCGAGCCGCCGATGTCCGACCCGCTCGCGAGCGTCGACGTCCCGGATGCGAGCGACGCGCCGGAGCCGCCGCTCGACCCGCCGACGGCGACGTCGGGGTTCCACGGGTTGCGGGTGATGCCCCACAGCTTCGAGTGCGTGTAGCCGGTGCACGAGAACTCGGGCGTCGTCGTACGCGCGTGCACCACGGCGCCGGCGGCGAAGATGCGCTCGGCGATCGGCGCGGTCTCGTCGGCGATCTCGTCGACGGCGAGCGACCCGTACCGCATCCGCCAGCCCGCGACCGGCACTTCTTCCTTGAGCGCAACCGGCACGCCTTCGAGCGGGCGGATGTCCTCGCCGGTGGCGTAGCGCTCAGCGGAGGCCGTCGCCGTGGCGAGGGCGTCCTCATCCCGCCGTTCGGAGAACGCGTTGACCGTCGGCTCGACCATGTCGGCTCGCGCCTGTACGGACCTGAGCAGCTCGACCGGCGACAGTTCCTTCCGGTGCATCTGCGCGAGCGCCTCGGTGGCGCTCAACTCCCAGGCTTCGCTCACGCGATGAACTCTAAGCGGTCCCGATGGCTCGCAACCTCGTCGAGGATGTCCTGGTCCGGCGTGTGGTCCCGCTCGTCGTCATCGACGTCGACCCCCTCGCCGAACAGCTCGCCCGAGAGGTAGCGCTGCCCGGTGTCGGCAACGACGGTGACGATCCGCCGGAGCTCGGGGTGCTTCGCGGCGATCTTGTGCGCGGCCACCACGTTCATCCCGCTCGAAGGACCGCAGAGCATGCCCTCCTCGCGGGCCATCCGCTGCGCCATCGCGAGCGCTTCACCCGTGCTGACCGTCACGATCCCGTCCATCGCCGAGAGATCGAGGTTGCGCGGGATGATGCCGTCGCCGATGCCGGGAACGCCGTGTCGTCCCCACCGTTGTTCGCTGATCAACGGGCATTCTGCAGGTTCCACGGCGTACGCGACGACCGTCGGATCGTTGGCCTTCAGCGCGCGGGTGACGCCGGTGATCCAGCCGCCGGTCCCCTGCGCGGCGACCACCGCGTCGACACGGCGCTCCATCTGTTCCCAGATCTCTCGGCCGCTTTCCTGCTGCGCCTCGGGGTTGTCGGGGTTCTCGAACTCCCCGGGGAAGAAGTACCGATCCGGCTCGGCCGCGACGAGCTCGCGCATGCGCGCCAGGGCCAGGTCGATGTCCGTGCCGGCGCCCGGGGTGAGCTCGAGGCGGGCCCCGTAGGCCTCGATCATCCGCTTGCGCTCCGGGCTCATGCCCTGCGGCATCACGATCACGCACTCGTAGCCCTTGATCGCGGCGACCGCCGAGCACGCGATACCGGCATTGCCGGTGGTGCACTCGATGATCGTCATCCCCGGCTTCAGACGTCCCGCTGCCTCCGCCTTGCTCAGCATGTGCGCGTAGATCCGATCCTTGACGGAGCCGGTCGGGCCGAACCACTCGATCTTGGCGAAGAGCTCGAGGTCGGGCGCGACGCGCGCGAGCCGCACCAGCGGCGTCGCGCCGAGCGCGTCCAGGAGCGACGACGCCGGGCGCGCGTTCTGGTCCCAGGCCGTCATCCGGCGACCCGCCCTCGATCGAGATAGCCGAGTTGGCGCGACACCGCCTGCGCCGCCTCGGCGGTCAGCAGCCCGAGGCGCGGGACGTCGACGGCGTGCATCCGGAACGCCGGCCCGGACACGCCGAGCGCGGCGATCACGCGACCGTCGGCCTGTCGCACCGGCGCGGCGACCGCGTTCAATCCATCTTCCAGTTCCTCGATCGCCTGCGCGTATCCTCGGGTGCGCACCGCGTCGAGCTCGTGGCGGAGCTGCGCGGGGTCGGTGATCGTGCGGTCCGTGAACCCCTCGAGCGGCTCCGCGAGCACTCGGTCACGGTCGGTTTCCTCCGCGAACGCGAGCAACACCTTTCCGTTGGACGTGCAGTGCATCGGTGTCCGTCGTCCTACCCAACTGACCGTCACGATCGAACGCGATCCCGAGATCTGATCGACGTAGACGACGTCGTCGCCGCTGCGCACGCCGAGGTTGGTCGCCTCGCGTGCGCGCTCGGCCAGGGTCTCGAGGATCGGCCGAGCCAGCCGGACCAGGTCCAAGCCGCTCATCGCCGCGCCTGCAAGCCGGACGAGACCGAACCCGATCCGGTAACGCTCGGTCAAGGGATCGCGTTCCAGGAGGCCGCGTTCGGCGAGCACCGCGGCCAGCCGCGAGGCCGTCGCCTTGTGCACGCCGAGCTGGCGGCCGAGCTCGCTCACCCCGAGTTCGCCCGCGTCCGCGACCAGCTCGAGCGCCGTCAGCGCCCGGTTCACCGACTGGAGCGAACCACCGGTCTCGTCGCGCACCCAGCAACCCCCTCGGACGTGCTCGCGCATCGTAGTGCGAGAACCGTTGCGAGGTCGAACCGCTCGTTGCGCCCCCCGCACCCTGGCGTTGCCGGAACCGAGGCCGTCGGACAGACTGCCGCCTCAGGGGAAGGGCCGAGGGGACCGCCGCATGACCGACGAACCGCAGCAGTACTGGCGCAGCGCCGAGCCGAAGGACAGCTACGACGTCGTGATCGTCGGCGGCGGCGGACACGGCCTCGCGACGGCCTACTACCTCGCGCGCAACCACAACATCACCGACGTCTGCATCGTCGAGAAGGGCTGGCTCGCAGGCGGCAACGTCGCGCGGAACACGACGGTGATCCGCTCCAACTACCTATGGGACGCCTCCGCGGCGATCTACGAGCACTCGCTCAAACTCTGGGAGGGGCTCGAGGAGGACCTCGGCTGGGATCTTCAGTTCGACCAGAAGGGCGTCCTGAACATCCTGCACCACATCGGGGAGATGCGGAACTCGACCCGACGCGTCGAGGCCAACCACCTGCAAGGCATCGACGCCGAGATGCTCGACGCGCAGCAAGTGAAGGAGTTCTGCCCGATCATCGACATCTCCCCCGCCGCGCGCTATCCCGTCCTCGGGGGCGCCCTGCAGCGGCGCGGCGGAACGGCTCGCCACGACAAGGTGGCCTGGGCCCTCGCGACGCGCGCGAGCGACCGCGGCGTCGACATCGTCGAGCACGCCGAGGTCACCGGGTTCCTCCGCGGGAGCGGCGGCGCGGTGACCGGCGTCGAGACGACGCGCGGCGCGATCCGGGCGAACAAGGTCGCGCTCGTTGCGGCCGGCCACACCAGCGTGCTCGCCTCGATGGTCGGGCTCCCCCTGCCCGTGCAGTCGCACCCCTTGCAGGCGCTCGTCAGCGCCTTGTACGAGCCGGTCCTCAGCTGCGTCGTCATGTCGAACGCGGTGCACGTGTACGTGTCGCAGGCCGACAAGGGCGAACTCGTGATGGGCGCCGGCATCGACAGCTACAACGGGTACGGACAGCGCGGGTCGTTCCATGTGATCGAGCACCAGATGGCCGCTGCGTGCGAGCTGTTCCCCGTGTTCAAACATGCCGCGCTGTTGCGGACGTGGGGCGGGATCGTCGATGTCTGCCCCGACGCCTCGCCGATCATCGACGTCACGCCGATCCCGGGCCTGTACCTCAACTGCGGCTGGGGTACCGGTGGCTTCAAGGCGACGCCCGGCAGCGGCTGGGTCTTCGCGGAGACCATCGCGACCGGTGAACAGAGCGACCTCGCGAAGCCGTATGCGTTGGACCGCTTCTCGACGGGCGCCTTGATCGACGAGCACGGCGCGGCGGGGGTCGCCCACTGATGCGCGCCGCGACCGTTCGCTCGTTCGCCTTGTCGCTGCCCGAAGCGGAGGAACGCGAGACCTGGGACACCGCGACCTTCCGTGTGCGCAACAAGATCTTCGTGATGTTCGACGAGCAGGAACGGCATCTCTGGATCAAGTCGACGCACGACGAGCAGCAGGCGTTGATCGCGATGGATCCGGCGGCGTTCTTCTTCCCGTCCTACGTCGGCTCGAAGGGATGGGTCGGCGTCGTGGTGTCGAAGGCCGATCGCGGCGAGGTCGAGGACCTGATCACGGAGGCGTGGCGCCTGACCGCGCCGAAGCGGCTACTGGCGTCGTTCGATCAGGAGAGCGCGTAGATGCTGCTGATCCGGTGTCCATGGTGCGGCGATCGAGACGAGATCGAGTTCAAGTACGGCGGCCAGGCACACCTCGCGTATCCGGCGGATCCCGAGGCCTTGAGCGACCCCGAGTGGGCCGACTTCCTGTTCATGCGGGACAACCCGAAGGGCGAGTGGTCGGAACGGTGGATGCACGCCGCGGGATGCCGCCGCTGGTTCAACGCGGTCCGCGACACGGCGACGCACCGGATGATCGCGACGTATCGGATGGGCGAAGGGCCGCCGGCATGAGCGGTCGAAGGATCGACGGCGCCGGCTCGTGGCTCGACCGTTCGCTGCCCCTCGCGTTCTCGTTCGATGGCCGCGAGATCCCCGCGTTCGCCGGCGACACCGTGGCCGGCGCGTTGCTCGCGAGCGGCGAGCGGGGTGGATTCGTGTCGCCGATCGTGGGCCGTCCGCGAGGCGTCTACGCCGCGGGCGTCGAGGAGCCGAACGCATTCGTCGAGATCTCTACCCCGTGGTTCGAGCCGATCCGGCCCGCCACGATGGTCAATGTGGTTGACGGTCTGGCCGTCCACGCCAGAGCTGGTGTGGGGGTGCTTCCGGCGACTCCCGTCGAGCCGCGCCCGGCGCGGCACGTGCACCGCCATGTCGAGACCCTGGTGATCGGGGGCGGCGCGTCCGGCCGCGCGGCCGCGACGATCGCGGAGGGCCGTGTCCTGGTCGTCGAGGAGCAGCCCGTCGTGATGGACCCCCCGCCGAACGCTGTCACGCTGACGTCGACCACCGCGACGGGCATCTACGACGACGGCTACGTGCTGTGCTACCAGCGTGTTGGCGGCCTGGACGTCTTCCATCACGTGCGGGCCGAGCGGGTCGTGCTCGCGGCGGGCGCCCACGAACGGCCGCTCGCCTTCGCCGGCAACGATCGGCCCGGTGTCATGCTCGCATCGGCGGCGCGTGCCTACTTCGAACGCTACGGCGTGCTCGTCGGCGAGCGGATCGTCGTGTTCTCGACGAACCACGGAGGACACGATGCGGCCGAGGCGCTCGCGAGCGCGGGCGCCGAGGTCGTCGTCGTCGACCCGGCCACGCAGCCGGGGCCGGCCACCGAGCGGCTGCGCGCGGCAGGGGTCGAGGTTCGACTCAACGCGAGGGTCGTCGCGACCGACGGCGACGCGGCGCTCACCGGCGTCACGGTGTCCGCGGCCGACGGCCAACGCACGACGCTCCCAGCGGACGTGCTCGCCGTCAGCGGCGGCTGGAACCCCGCCACCCAACTCGCGCGCAGTCTCGGCGTCGGCCTGCGCTACGACGAAGGGAAGACGTGCTTCGTGCACGATGGCTCGGGGCCCGAATGGCTCACGGTCGTCGGACGCGCCGCCGGCAACGTGCCGGCGTCGTTCGCGTTGTGGGTGGTGGACGACGGCGACGACCGCGACAAGTACGTCGAGCTCCAGCGCGATCAAACGGTCGCCGACGTCGCCGAGGCCGTCGCGGGTGGGCTCACCGATGCCGAGCACGTGAAACGCGCGACCTACATCGGCACAACGATCGACCAGGGCCGCACCAGCGGTGTGCTCACCGCCGAGATCGTGAACCGGCTCCTCGGCTGGGCGCCCGGCGCACAGGGACCGACCAACGCGAGGCCGCCGTACACGCCCGTGCCGTTCTCGGCGCTTGCGGGCCCGGACAGCGGGCCGATCCTGCTCGACCCGATCCGCGTCACGCCGATGGACGCATGGCACGACGTCCACGGCGCCGTCTACGAGACCGTCGGCCAGTGGAAGCGCCCTCGATACTTCCCGCGCGGAGACGAAGACATGGATGCGGCGGTCGCGCGAGAAACACGAGCGCTCCGCACCGGCGTCGCCGTGCTCGACGCCAGCACCCTCGGCAAGATCGACGTCCGCGGTCCCGATGCCGGCGTGTTCCTCGACCAGATGTACACGAACCGGATGTCCAACGTGAAGGTCGGCTCGATCCGCTACGGGTTCATGCTCGGACTCGACGGGATGGTCTTCGACGACGGCGTCGCGATGCGCATCGCCGACGATCACTATGTCTGCACGACCACGACGGGTGGCGCGGCCGCCGTGATGGACCGATTCGAGGAATGGCTCCAGACGGAATGGACCGACCTCCGCGTGTACTGCACGAGCGTCACCGAGCAGTGGGCGGTGGTCGCCGTCGGGGGGCCGCGCGCGCGTGACGTGGTGCAGGCGGCCGGCACAGATGCGGATCTCTCACACGACGCGGTCCCGTTCATGACGTTCCGCGACGCGACGGTCGCGGGCGTGCCCGCTCGGATCTGCCGGATCAGCTTCACCGGTGAGCTGAGCTACGAACTGCACGTCTCGCCGTGGCACGCGCAGCACGTGTGGGACGCGGTGATGGCGGCGGGCGAACCCTTCGGCATCACGCCATACGGCACGGAGGCGATGCACGTCCTTCGTGCGGAGAAGGGCTATGTCATCGTCGGGCAGGAGACCGATGGAACGCAGACGCCCGACGACCTCGGCATGTCGTGGATCGTGAACACCGCGAAGGGGGACTTCGTCGGGAAGCGCTCGCTCGTGCGGAGCGACATGCTGCGTGAGGACCGCAAGCAGCTGGTCGGCGTGTTGACCGACGATCCGGCCCGCGTCCTGGTCGAGGGAACGCAGTTGATCGCCGACGCGACGATCCCCGAGCCGCCGGCGCACATGCTTGGCTGGGTGACGTCCTCCTACCGGAGCGAGGCGCTCGGCAGGAGCATCGCGCTGGCGGTCGTTGAGGCGGGGCGGGGCCGCGTGGGAGCAGAGATCCACGCCGTGGTGGGCGAGACGACCGTTCCGTGCCGTGTCGCCGATCCGGTGTTCTACGACCCCGAAGGGACGCGGCGCGATGGTTGATGTTCGGTCGCCGCTCGCGCACCGTGCGGCCGCGCTGGCGACGATCGACGCGGTCGAGATCCCGCTCCTGACGCAGGTCGACGTCCGGTGCAGCGAGGCCGATGCGGTACGGCTCGGGTTCCCGATCGAACCGAATACGGTCACGGGCGACATGACGCGCGGCGCCCTGTGGCTGGGGCCGGACGAATGGCTCGTCGTGGCTCCGCCGGGCGACCCGGGCGTGATCGTCGAGGGGCTCGAGGCGCTGCTGGTGGATACGCACCACGCCGTCGTCGACGTGAGTGGCAACCGCGCGTTGATCGAGCTGCGCGGGCCGAACCGGTTGGCGCTCCTCGCCTCGGCGTGCTCGCTCGACCTCGATCCAGCGGGTGGGTGGGCGCCCGGCGTCTGCGCGCAAACGCTGCTCGCTCGTGCCCAGGTCATCTTGCAGGAGCTGCCCGATGCGACGCGTGTGTTCGTCCGGCCGTCGTTCGCCGACTACGTCGTCGACCGGTTGGTCGCGGCCGTTCGTTAGCCGCCCGCGATGACGGTGAGCACGTCGTCGGCGTAGCGCTCGACCTTCGCCTGACCCACACCCGAGATCGAACGCAGGGCGGCCGGCGACGTCGGGCGCGCCTCGGCGATCAGCACCAGCGTCTTGTCGTGGAAGATCACGTACGGCGGCACGCCGTCGGTGACGGCCCGCTCGCGCCGCCACGCGCGCAGCCGCTCGAAGAGCGGATCGCCGCTCTCCACTCGCTTCGGCTGTGGTCGCTTCTCGACCTTCGGCTTGACGCCGGTCGCCTCGACCACGAACGGACTGACCGACGTCTTCGCATCGGCCGGCCACGTGATGGCGAGCCAATGCCGCGCTCGGGTGACGCCGACGTAGAAGAGCCGGCGCTCTTCCTCCGGATCGGCGGCCGTGCGCCCGCTCTTATACGGGATCTCGCCGTCGAGCACGCGCGGCAGGAACACGACATCGAACTCGAGGCCTTTGGACCGGTGGTAGGTCAGCAACTGCACACCGCGCCCGGACTCCTCGACCGAGAATCGGGACGGCAGCTCTGCGATGAACGCGCCCACCGTCGCGGCGTCTCCGTGTGTCTCGGAGAACTCGCGAGCGAGCGAGCGGAACCGTTCGAGGTCGGCCTGGCGTGTCCGTTCGTCATCGTTGTCCGGCGAGGTCTCGGGATCGAACCCCAGCGCGTCGGTCGCCCGTTCGATCGCCTCGACCACCGGCGTGTCGCCGCCACGTCGCAGCCGGCCGAGAATCGCTCGCGCTGCTGGCCGCTGCAAGAACGCACCCGTTCGCACCTGATACGGCACCCCGACCGCCGCGAACGCCTCTTCGAACGGTTCGGTACGGGCGTTGATCCGCGTGAGGATCGCGATCTCTTCCCAGTCGACGCCTTGCTCATGCACCTCGCGGCATCGGACGACGATCCACGAGACCTCGTCGTGCTCGGACGGGAAGGAGCGCGCCAGGGGTTCGGGACCCGAGGGCCGCGAAGTCTGCAGTCGCTTCTCGAAGCCACCGAGGAGCGGCGCCAGCCGGTT
Source organism: Actinomycetota bacterium (assembly GCA_036265325.1). Classification (GTDB taxonomy): domain Bacteria; phylum Actinomycetota; class UBA4738; order UBA4738; family HRBIN12; genus AC-51. Next base: position 18,900 of record DATAPH010000002.1, read on the forward strand.
CGCCAACGAAAGGATCTCGGGGGTCGACCGGTAGTTCTCTTCGAGTCGGACGATCCGCGACCCGGGGAAGCGCTCGGGGAACGCCAGCAGATATGCGGGCGACGCCCCGGTGAACCCGAAGATCGTCTGATAGTCGTCGCCGACGACACAGAGTTCGTCGCGGCCGCCGAGCCACTGGTCGAGCAACGCCGACTGGAGCGGGTTCACGTCCTGGAACTCGTCGACGGTGAAGGCGTGATACCTGCCGCGGATCCGCTCGGCGACCGCGGGGTGCTCGTCGATCATCCGGATCGCGAGCCCGAGCATGTCCTCGAAGTCGAGCACGCCGCTGCGCTCCTTGCGTCGCTCGTAGTTGTGATAGATCCCGTCCATCAACTCGACGGGGATCGGCGGCTCATGCTCCTGTTCGACCAGCGCGTCGACATACGCCTGCGGCGTGATCAACCGGTTCTTCGCCCATTCGATCTCGGCGGCGAGCTCGCGGCGCGGCAAGAACTTGTGCGGCGGCGGCAAGCCGTTGGCGAGCGGCGTGATCAGCCGCGCCTTGTGGTCGAGGATCTCAGGGAGCCGCGAGCCGCTGGCCTGCTCGTACAAGCCGCCGAGCTGGTGCAACGCGGCGGCGTGGAACGTCCGCGCCTCGACGCCCTTGACGCCCAGCTTCGCGAGGCGCTCGCGGAGTTCGCCGGCGGCTTTCTGCGTGAAGGTGACCGCCAAGATCTGGCTCGGTTGGAAGGCGCCGCTCGCGACCTGCCACGCGATTCGCCTGGTGATGGTGGTCGTCTTGCCTGTGCCCGCCCCGGCGAGGATGGCGACGGGCCCCCGCGTGGCCTCGGCCGCCTCGCGCTGGGCAGCGTTCAACCCGTCGAGGATCATGGCTGCGTCGGGCATCGGCGCGAGGCTAGCAGTGGCCTGCGACAGGCCAGGAACGCCGGGCTATTCGGAGCCCGTGATCTCCTTGTCCATCTGCGCGAGCTCCTCGGCATCGGGGAGGAACTCGGCCTGCTCCGCGGGTCCGATGGGGACACCCTTCTCGATCAGACCGGCTTCCCGATCGCGGTTGCGCTGCGCTCGCTCTTCACGGCGAGCCGTCCGGGCCGCCTGCTTCTTCGCGTTCGCATCGCGACGCGCACGTTTGCCGTAGGAATCGGGCACCGAACCAGTGTACGCGACGGGTCGGTGGGTGCCGGGAACGCGTCAGCCGGTCAGCTCGCCGTTGAGCATGCGGCGCTGCCAGTCGGCGGTGTTCGCGACCTGATTGAACGTGAAGACGTGAAGCGCTTCGACGCGAGCATCGCGATCGACGATCGTCGGCGCGAGCGCTTCGAGGAACGCGTCCGGTCCGAACGAGCCCCCCCGCATGAGGTGCCCGACCATCGACTTGTTCTTCTTCAGATAGCGGGCCGAGTCGGCGACGCCGATCCGAGCGCTGATCGCCATCAGCTTGGTGAGCTCCGCCACACCCGCGACGCCGAGGTGCAGCGGCAGCGTGATGCCGACGGCGCGCATCCGTATGAGCCACGATGAGAGCGCCGCGGGGTTGAAACACAGCTGTGTGGTCATCGACGTCGCGATCGTCTGCTTCTCCTTGAGCGCAGCGAGCAAGACGTCGTCGGCGATGTCGGGGTGTCCCTCGGGGTAGCTCGGCACCCCGATCTCGGTGAACGGATGCCCGAGCTCGTCGATCGCGTGCAGCAGCGCCACACCGTCGTGGAACTCGCCTTTGTCGCGCGCGTCGCCGCCGACGACGAACGCCTTGGTGATCGACGCGCCGCGGGCTCGGTCGAGCAGGTCCTGCAGGTGCGCGCGGTCGCGGATCATGTGCGCCGAGAGATGGGGCGTGACGTCATGGCCGCGGGCGGCGAGCTTCTCGGCGAGGTCGAACGTGGCCTCGATCCCGTGGCTCGGCGAGGCAGTCACGGTGACGGCGGCGGCCTCCGGGAGCGCCTCCGCCTTGGCCAGGATCGAGTCGAGCGGGATCAGTTCGTACTTGGCCGACGAGACCAGCCGCAGCAGGGCTGCGCGCTGCTCGTCGGTCAGTGACGCCCTCTTCTTCTGCCAGAACTTCCAGCTCATCCCTGGTTTCCTTGCGCCGAACCGGCGGTCATGATGCCCCATCGGCAGGGTGCAGTGTGAACCGGAGCCGACCCGTAGTCATGGGTGAGGCGACGACGGCTCGTCCTTCGGAGCCCGTTAGCCGGACGACCGCGTACCGAGGATCTGCCGCAGCGTCTGGAGGTACCGGTCGCCGTAGCGCTGCAGCGGGTCGACGTATGTCCCCTCGGCGATCTCGTTCCACGAGATCAGGGTCCACGCATCGGGCGCCGTCGCGGCGTTCCCGTCGAACAGCGAGCGCATCGTCTCGCCGTCGTTCCGAGGGATGCACGTCGAGCCGCCGAGAAGGACGCCGTCGTAGCCGGGCGTGAACGGCGCCCACCACTGTTTGGGCGAGCCGTCCGCGTTCGGGGGCGTCGCGCGCACCGCGATCGCGAACTGTTGCAGCTGCCCGAACGACGCCGGGTTCTGGTAGGGGTCCTGTGTCGACCAGTAATAGGAGACGCCGTACATCGATGCACCCCGCTGCGCCGTATAGCTGGTCGGTGTCTCGTCGCCGATGATGCGGAACGTGTCGCCGAACCCCGTGTTGATCGCGGCAAGCGCCGCATCGTCGTACTTGTGTGAGCCCTGCAGGATCACCACAGGCTTCCCGTTGAGTTCGTATTGCGCCGGGTCCGACGCGTAGTGATCGCGGTAGTACGTGAGGTCGGCCTGGATCTTGGACAGCGGCAGCACCTTGGCCGAGGACTTGTAGGACAGCACGAGGCTGAACGGCACGCCCTGCGCACGCAACGCGTCGGCGCCGCGGAACGCCTTGGCCAAGCGCGCGCTGTACGTCGGGCCGCCGACCCAATTGACCGCGAACCCGGTCAGGCCCGCAGACGCGGCCTGCCGTTCGTCGGACGCGATCTGACCGGGATCGTCCTGCGACCACAGCTTCGCCGGCGCGTCGGTGAGCTGGTTCCCGGGATACAGACTCACCGGGGGACATCCGTCGGCCGGCAGCGACGCCGGGACGGGCAGGGGGTTCGCGCCGTACGGGTAGTTCGGCCCGAGCTTGTCGTGCCAATGCTGCCGGCTCCACCACAAGTAGTAGAACGCGAACGCCGGCGCGTTCGATCCGCCCGGCAGTGGAGCTGAGACGCTCGCGGGAGAAGTGGTTGCGGACGAGCCGTCGCTGCCCGCGCGAAGCGCGCTGACACTCGCCCACGCCAGCGCGGCGACAGCTATGACAACGACGATGGGGATGAGCCGACGCATCTTGCCTCTCCTCCGAGCCGTCGCCCTGCGGCCGCCGATCAGACCGTCCGAACGGGTCTACCTACCATCCTTGGGCCACCATCCTCGGGCACCCTCGCGCTGGCAACGTGCGAGTGATGGAGAAGTGGCCCTCTTCCGGTGCCTGCGGGTAGGGTGCCGGGCCTCGAGCGAAACAGCCGACCGGGGAGGATGGCGATGGGTCGCGAGGGATTCCTGCTTGAGACAACCACCAACGCGCCTTCGACAGGCGATGGCCCGCGCGCTCGTTGCTCTGTTAGCTGTGCGCTATAGCTGAGCGCTCTTCGGACGCCTCAGTCGTCCATCCGACAGCCAACCACGTTCTCGATCTGGTGCGTGCGATCGCACGACGGCCGCGCGCTGCATGGACACAGGAGGTCTGGCACATGTTTCGCTCCCCCCCGAAGCTGGTTCGCATCTGGTCGTTCCTGTTGGCGTTGGGGCTGGCCGTCCCGACCGTCGGCTCGATCGGGACCGCGCCGAGCGCCGCCGCCACGAAACCACTCGTCATCATCATGATGGAGAACCATGAGCGTTCGGACATCGTCACGTCGTCATCCGCGCCGTACCTGAACGGATTACGAACCCGCGGGATCGACGTCACCAACTACGTCGCCGTGACGCATCCCTCCTTGCCGAACTACCTCGCCCTCGCGAGCGGCAGTACGGCCGGGAAGTCGGGAACGGACTCGATCAGCGCCGGGCAGATCTCGGGCACGACCACGGTCTGGAACCAGCTGGAGAGCCACGGGATCGAGCATCGGTACGGGTTGCCACTGTTGAAGAACGCGGCGTTCGCGGCGCGGCTGCCGCTGTCCTGAGCGTCGGCGTCACGCGTTCGAGTCGGGAAAGCTCGCCTTCTTGCGGTCGATCCACTCGCGCAGCTCTTCGTCCTTGGCCTCGTCGACCGGGGGCTCCTCGTACTCGTTGAGCATCCGCTTCCAGATCGCGTTGGCACGCATGTTCGCGTCGAGCGAGCCGTCGAGCTCCCACTGCTCGAACGAGTTGTTGTCGGCGACGCTTGACCGGTAGAAGGCCGTCTCGAAGTTGGCGAGCGTGTGGGCGGTGCCGAGGAAGTGCTGGCCGGGGCCGTTCTCGATGATCGGCTCGAGCGCCTGGCCGTTCTCGGACAGGTCCATGCCGTGGGCGAACGCGTGCATTTGGCCGCATTGGTCGAGGTCGAGCACGAACTTCTCGTAGCCCATCGCGAGGCCGCCCTCGAGCCAGCCCGCAGCGTGGAGCACGAAGTTGACCCCTCCGAGGATCGTCGGCTGCAGGGTGTTGGCGCTCTCGTAGGCGGCCTGCGCGTCGGCGACCTTGCTCGCGGTGAGCGACCCGCCGCTTCGGAACGGAACGCCCAGGCGGCGTGCGCAGGCGGCGAGCGCGTAGAGCACGAGCGCCGGCTCCGGTGTGCCGAACGTGGGCGCGCCGGATTGCATCGACATCGACGAGGCGAACGAGCCGAACACGACCGGCGCGCCGGGACGGACGAGCTGCACGTAGGCCATGCCGGCCATCGCCTCGGCGAGCGTCTGGGTCGCGGCGCCGGCCGCCGTCGCGGGCGACATCGCGCCGGCCAAAATGAACGGCGTCATGATCACGGCCTGGTTCGCCTCGGCGTAGGCGCGCGCCGCGCCGAGCATCGTCGAGTCCCATACGAGCGGGCTGTTGGCGTTGATCAGGCTCAGGACGTACGGGCGCTGCTCCAGCGCGTCGGCGCCGAACAGGATCCGCGCCATATCGACGGTGTCGCGGGCGCGCAGCGGATGCGTGACCGAGCCCATGAACGGCTTGTCCGAATACCGCATGTGGGCGTAGACCATGTCGTAGTGCCGCTTGTTCACCGGTAGGTCGACCGGCTCGCACACCGTGCCCCCGGAGTGATGGAGGAACGGCGTCATGTAGGCGAGCTTCACGAAGTTGCGGAAGTCCTCGATCGTGCCGTAGCGACGGCCGCCGTCCAGATCTCGGACGAACGGCGAACCGTAGGCGGGTGCGAGCACCGTGGCGTTGCCGCCGAGGTGGACGGTCGTCGCGGGGCTGCGCGAGTACTGGTCGAACTCCTTGGGTGCGGTCGCCTGGATCAGCTGACGCGCCAGGCCGCGCGGGAAACGCACGCGCTCGCCGTCGACGTCGCAGCCGGCTTCGGCGAGCAGCTTGTGGGCGTCGGGCGCCTCCCGGAAGTCGATGCCGACCGTCTCGAGGATCGTGTCGGCGTTGTGCTCGATCGTCGAGAGGCCCTCTTCGTCGAGGATCTCGACCGGCTTGAGCGTTCGCGTGATGAACGGCACCTTCTCGGCGACCTCGTGCAGGCGGGCGGCGCGGCGCGCTTCGCGGCCGCCGCCTCGACGTCCGCGGGCCTGGGTCTCGCTCATGAGGTGCTCCTCTCTCGGGTGCGGCGTCTGCGTGGGCCCTCGGCGGTCGCGCGTTTGGGCAGCGGGACGAGCGCGCCGAGGCGCGGGAACGGATCGGTCGCGTGCGGGATCCCCATCGCGCCGACGAAGTGCTCCTGGAAGCGCGGCTCGGTGGCGGTCTCGATCTTCTCGACGCGGCGAACGACGTCTTCGATCTCCTCGCGCGCAGCGCGGTTGAGCAGCGCGATCCGCGCCCCGGTGCCTGCGGCGTTGCCCGCGCTGGTCACGTGGTCGGGCTCGCAGTCCGGCACGAGGCCGAGCACCATCGCGTGCACGGGGTCGATGTGCGCGCCGAACGCGCCCGCCAACCGGATCCGGTCGACGTGGTCGATGCCGTAGTGGTCCATCAGCAGTCGGCAGCCTGCGTAGAGCGCACCCTTCGCCAACTGGATCTGACGGACGTCGTTCTGGGTCAGGACGAGACGCGGCTCGGCCTGGTGGACGACGTACGCGCATGTGCGCCCGTCGTCGATCACGCGGTCGGTGCGCTCCTTCGCAGTGGCGTCGATCACCCCGTCCGTCGTCAGGATGCCGGCGAGATACAACTCGGCGATCAACTCGATGATCCCCGAGCCGCAGACTCCGGTCGGCGTCGACGCGTTCTCTTCATCGGACCAGCGGTCGCTCCCAACCGTGCGGAAGCGCAGCTCGAGGGTGTCGCGGTCGATCCGGACGCGCTCGATAGCGCCGGGTGCGGCTCGCTGCCCGCACGAGATCTGCGCGCCCTCGAAAGCCGGCCCCGTCGGGCTCGAGGCGGCGAGTAGCCGGTCGCGGTTGCCGAGCACGATCTCGGCGTTGGTGCCGACGTCGACCAACAGGTTCACGACGTCTTGATCGTGCGGCGCCTCGCTCAGGATGACGCCGGCGGTGTCGGCGCCGACGTGGCCCGCGATGAGCGGCAACGAATAGACCCGCGCGCCGGGGTTGGCCGCGAGGCCGAGGTCGCGCGCCGGTACGGTGAGCGCTCGATCGGTGACCGGCGCGAACGGCGCGCCCCCGAGCTCCGTCGGATCGAACCCGAACACGAGGTGATGCATGATCGGGTTGCCGACGACGACGAGCTCGAGCACGTCGTCACGGGACGCGTCGGCCTTCGCGCAGAGGTCGCCCACCAGTTGGTCGAGGCACTCGCGAACTGCAGCGGTCAGCTCTACCTCGCCGCCGGGATGCATCATCACGTAGCTCACCCGGCTCATCAGGTCCTCGCCGAAGCGGATCTGCGGGTTCATCGAGCCAGCGCTCGCAAGTACGTCGCCGGTATGGAGGTCGCACAGGTGGCCCGCGACCGTCGTCGAGCCGACGTCGAACGCGACGCCGAGCGCGACATCGTGGAAGCCCGGGAACACGGCGGTGATCAGTGAGCCGTCGCGCACCGCCACGGTGGCCGTCCATGCGCCGGCGCGAAGCGTTTGCTGGAGGCCGGGCAGCACGACGGGATCGACATCCAGCTCCGTCAGGTCCCAGTCGCGTTCCAGCGCCGCGAGCACCCGCTCGAGGTCGCCGCCGGCCGCGGCGAGCGTCGGCTCCTCGACCTCCACGTAGTGCAGCCGTACGAGCGGATCGACGTCGATCGGGTGCGCGTCGGCTTCCTTGCGCACGACCTGCCGGTGAATCTGCGACTCGGGCGGCACGTCGACGACCAGGTCGCCGCAGATCTTCGCATGACACCCGAGCCGGCGGTCGGCGGCGAGCCCGTCCCGCTGTCGGTACCGCTCCTCCGGCTCGGTGAACGGGATCAGGTGATCGCCGGCACTGGTCAGCCCGTGCTTCGGGAACGGGCCGTCCATCGGGACGACCTGACATCGCCCGCAGATCCCGCGGCCGCCACAGACGGAATCAAGGTCGACGCCGAGCGCGCGGGCGGCGTCGAGCACGCTCGCTCCGTCGGGCACCTCACCACGCCGTCCGGACGGCGTGAAGACGATCGTGTGCGCAGGCGCGCTCATCACTCGCCCTGCTGGCCGACGCGCGCTGCGCGGCCGCCGCGGCGGCGGCCAGAACCCTCGGCGTTGGCGGCGGCCGCACGGTCCGCGTACCGCCGGATCCACGCCTCCGCGTGGGCGTCGTTCCCCATCAGGACGTCGGCGGCCATCGTCGCCCGCTTCACCTCGTCGTGCAGCGGGGAGGTGATCGCGCTCGTCATCCCGCACGCGATCGCCATCGAGAGGAACGCGCCGTTTATGCCGTTGCGGTTCGGCAGCCCGAACGAGACGTTCGACGCGCCGCACGTCGTGTTCACCCCGAGCTCGTCGTGCAGGCGTCGCACCAATCGGAACACCTGCCGGCCGGCCGTGCGCATCGCGCCGATCGGCATCACCAGCGGGTCGACGACGACGTCGTGGGCGGGGATGCCGTGATCCGCCGCAGCGCGCACGATCTTCTCCGCGATGCCGAACCGCACGTCCGGGTCCTCGCTGATGCCGGTCTCGTCGTTCGTGATCGCGACGACCGCGGCGCCGTGCTTCGCGACCAGCGGCAGCACCGACTCGATGCGGTCGTCCTCCCCGGTGACGGAGTTGACGAGCGCCTTGCCTTGATACACCGCAAGGCCCGCCTCGAGCGCCGCCACGATCGAGGAGTCGATCGACAGCGGCACGTCGGTGAGCGATTGCACAAGCTTCACTGTCTCGGCGAGGATCCCCGGCTCGTCGGCGAGCGGGATGCCTGCGTTCACGTCGAGCATCTGCGCGCCGGCGCGAACCTGCACGTCGACGTCGGCGACCACCGTGGAGAAGTCGCCTGCGGCCATCTCGGCCGCGAGCTTCTTGCGGCCCGTGGGGTTGATGCGCTCACCGATGATGGTGAACGGCCGCTCGGAACCGATCACGTGCTCGCGGGTCGCCGAAGAAACGACGGTGTCGGCCATCCCTCCGATGATGACATCTGGTGTTGCGCGCTCAACGGCTAGGTTGCGCGACCAGCAACGCGCCCCGCGGCGCCCTCGACCTCCTAAGTGGGTAGGTTGCGCTGGTCGAGGAGGGACCAGATGCAACCGGACACGCGACTCACCGTTCGCTTGATCGCCCCGGGGCGCGGCCCGAGCGACCTCCAGATCGAGGCGCTGCCGGTGCCGGCGCCGGAAGCCGGCGACGTACTCGTGAAGGTCCGAGCGGCGTCGATCACCCGCGACGAGCTGACCTGGCCGACGGACCGGCTCCCCGCGATCCCCTCCTACGAGGTAACGGGCGTGGTCGCCGCCGTCGGCGCCGGTGTCGCGACGGTCGCCGTCGGCGACGAGGTCTTCGGTCTGACACCGTTCGACCGGGACGGCGTCGCCGCAGAGTTCGCGACGGTCCCCGCAGCCGCCCTGGCGCCCAAACCGACGACGCTCGGTGATATCGAGAGCGCGGCCCTGCCGATGCCCGGACTCACCGCATGGCAAGGGCTGTTCACGCACGGGAACCTCGCTGAGGGCGAACGCGTGTTGATCCACGGCGCCGCAGGAGGGGTCGGGCACATCGCGGCGCAGCTCGCGCTGTCGCGTGGTACGAACGTCGTCGGAACGGCCCGTGGCGACGGCGTCGGCATCGTGCGGAAGCTCGGCGTCGCGGAGGTGATCGACACATCGGCGACGACCGACCTCGTCGGTGCGATCGGATCCGTCGACGTCGTCTTCGACACCGTCGGTGGCGAGCTCCTCGCCCAAGCGCCGTCGCTGCTCGCACCCGGCGGACGCCTCATCGCGGTGGCGGAGGAGCCGCCCGAAGGCGTCGAAGGAACGTTCTTCATCGTGGAGCCGGATGTCGATCAGCTCGTGGCCCTCGCAGGTCTCGCGGAGCGGGGTGTGCTCACGACGGCGATCGACGCGACCTACCCGCTCGCGGACGCGGTCGCCGCGTTCGAGCGCGTCGCGTCGTCCAGCAAGCGCGGCAAGGTTGTGCTGGAGGTGAGCGCATGAGGTCGCAGGCAGAGCGAGCTGCGCGGTTCGTGGCGCTGCATGAGGGACCACCGTTCATGATCCCGAACCCGTGGGACGCGGGCTCGGCGCGCATCCTCGAGGCCGCCGGGTTCGAGGCGCTCGCAACGACCAGCTCCGGCTTCGCGTTCACGCTCGGGCGTGCGGACGGAACCGTGCAGCTCGAGGAGATGATCGAGCATGTCGCCGCGCTTACGGCTGCGACGGACCTTCCCGTCGCCGCGGACCTGGAGCACGGCTACGGAGCCAGCCCGGTCGTCGCCGCCGACACCATCACCGCGATCGCGAACGCCGGCGCGGTCGGCGGCTCCATCGAAGACTGGGACCGGGATGAGCACGTCCTGTACGAGACCGCGTATGCGGTCGCTCGGGTGCGCGCCGCGGCCGAAGCGGCGCACGACCTGCCGTTCCCCTTCCTGCTGTGTGCGCGCGCGGAGAATCACATCCGCGATCACGAGGATCTCGACGACACGATCGCGCGCCTCCAGGCGTACGAGGGAGCCGGCGCGGACGTCCTGTTCGCGCCGGGCGTGGGCGATCCGGACGACATCCGCAGCATCTGCGCCGCCGTCGGAAAGCCCGTGAATGTTCTGGCACGGGCCGGTATGTCGATCGAGCGCATCGCAGAAGCGGGCGCGCAGCGGATCAGCGTCGGAGGCGGACTGACGTGGGTCGCGGCGGGGACGCTCATGCGGGCGGCCGCGGCGATCCGCGACGGCGACCTGTCGTCGCTGGTCGGCCGGCCGCCGGACCTGCCGGTCTAACGATTCAGTCCTGGGACGGACGAACGGCGTCGCTCTGGCCGGCGACGTCTTCTCCGGCTTGGTACCCGCCGGCGCGGATCGCGACCTTCAGCTGATCCTCGCTCCACTCGTCGAGCACGGCCTGCTCGGCGGCAGACGCCTCGGCTTCCAGATCGTCGCCGACCTGGCTGCGATCCATCGTCATCTGCTCGGTGTAGTCGTCGGACCCGATCAGGCCAGCGACCATCGCAGCCGCGTCGACGGCCTCCTGGAACCGCTCGGGAAGGAGCCGGCGTGCGGACCCGCCGGCGTCGTCACGGACGACGATCTGCATCGGGATGTCACGCCATTTGATCACGGTCAGTTCTGCCACAGGCCCTCCTCGCGCGAGCGTCCATCGCAGTATGCCGTGGCCGCGCCGGAGTGTGGCGCCGGTTGCGGAACGCACACCCCCTTGCTCGATAGCCTAGCGTCATGCCTTCCTACCGGTTGATCGACATGGCCGGCGGCGAGATCGGGATCGTCGAGGACGACCGGGATCAGATCGACGTTGGTGAGCGGGTGACTATGCCTGATGGCGCGACTGCGCCGGTCGTCGACGTCTACGACGACGAGTTCGGGCAGGAAGGGGGCGTCGACGCAACCCTCGCCGTCGACGACGGCACGGTCTAGCGCTCTACGCTCCTCGCGTGAAGATGCATGACGACCAGGTCGATGTCGACGTCGACGTCGTCCGTCGACTTCTCGCGGAACAGCTCCCCGATCTCTCCAGCCTCCCCATCAGGCCGGTGCTCTCGACCGGCACGGTGAACGCCTTGTTCCGCATCGGCGACGACCTTGTCGCACGCCTTCCACTGCAGGATGCGTGGGAAGAAGGGATCGAACGAGAATGGCGATGGATCCCCTGGCTCTCGAGCCGGATCACCGCCGCGCGCTTGCCAGTGCCGGTCTTCAAAGGCGCCGCGAACGACGCGTTCCCCTTTTCGTGGTCGATCTACGGGTGGATCGAGGGAGCTCCGTACGACGACGAACTCATCGATGACGAAACCGACGTAGCGCGCCAGCTCGCGCGATATGTGCTCGAGCTGCGAGCGCTCGAGATCCCATCCACCGCGCCGGAGGGCGGTCGGGAACCGCTGGCCGAGCTCGACGAGAACACCCGAGAGGCGATCGAGGATGCGGGCGCCGTGATCGACGCTGCGGGATCGATGAGGGTCTGGGATCAAGCGCTCCGCACACCGCCGTGGGACGGCACGCCGGTGTGGATCCACGGCGATCTGCTTCGTCCGAACGTGATCGTGCATAACGGACGGCTGGAGGCCGTCATCGACTACGGGTACATCGGCGTCGGCGACCCCGCCACGGATCTGATCCCGGCGTGGGCCGTCTTCGGTCCCGCTGGCCGCGCGGCATATCGCGACGCATTGCAGCCCGATGCCGAAACCTGGTCGCGCGGGCGTGGCATCGCGCTGCATCTGGCGGCGATGATCATCCCGTACTACCGGGAGACGAACCCCCGGTTCGTCGAGCTCGCGCGCAGGACGATCGAGCAGATCCTCCTCGACGACGCGCTATGACGTCGAGGCCATCGCGCGCTTGGCCATGACGAGCGCCTGCGCCGTCTCGGCGGCGACGGCCGCGTCGCGGCAGTACGCGTCGGCGCCGACCGCCTTGCCGAACTCTTCGTTGAGCGGCGCACCGCCTACCATGACGATGTACTTGTCGCGCAAGCCCTTCGCCGACAGCTCGTCGATCACGACCTTCATGTAGGGCATCGTCGTCGTGAGCAGCGCGCTCATCCCGAGGATGTCGGGCTGGTGCTCCTCGAGCGCGGCGAGGTAATCCTCGACCGGGTTGTTGATCCCGAGGTCGACCACCTCGAAGCCGGCGCCCTCGAGCATCATCGCGACGAGGTTCTTCCCGATGTCATGGATGTCGCCCTTGACGGTGCCGATCACGACCTTGCCGACGCGCTCCGCGCCGGTCTCGGCGAGGAGCGGGCGGAGCAGTTCCATCCCGGCCTTCATCGCGTTCGCCGCGAGCAACACCTCGGGCACGAACAAGATCCCGTCGCGGAAGTCGATGCCGACGATCCGCATCCCCTCGACCAGCGCCTCGTTCAGCACCTTCTCGGCACCCCACTCGCGATCGAGCAGGATCTGGGTTCCTTCGTGGATCTCCTCGGCGAGGCCGTCGTACAGGTCGTCGTGCATCTGCTTGACCAGCTCCTCGTCGGGGAGCTCCGCCAACACGATCTCTTGGTCACTCATCGGTTCCAGCCCTTCACTCAGCCTCTGAGGCGTGCGCCCTTGGGATCGAACAGCGGGTCGGCGGCTACCGTCGCCGCGATCCGCTCCCCGAAGTACTCCACCTCGACCGACGTGCCTTCCTGCGCGATCGCCGACGGCAGGTAGCCGTAGACGATTCCCCGTCCGATCGAGAAGCCGTAGGTCGCGCTCGTGACGTAGCTGACGACGTCGCCGCCGTGCCAGATCGGCTCTTTGCCGAGCACGACCGCTCGTGCATCGTCCAGCGTCATCGCGGACAGGCGCTTGGCCGGACCCGCATCTCGGATCCGCTCGAGCGCCCCCTTGCCCTGGAAGTCCTTCTCCCACTTCACCGCGAAGCCGAGCCCCGCGGAGATCGGGTCGTACTCCGTCCCGATGTCCTGGCCCCACAGGCGGTATCCCTTCTCGAGCCGAAGGGAATCGAACGCCCCGAGACCGGCGGCGATGAGCCCGTGGTCACGCCCCGCCGCCCACAAGATGTCCCAGACGCGTGCGCCCATCTCGAACGGGCCGTACAGCTCCCAGCCGAGCTCGCCCACATAACTGATCCGCTGGGCAAACACGGGGACCTCGCCGATCTCCACCTCGCGGCCGGTCATGTACGGGATGGCGTCGTTGCCGACGTCCGCATACGTCGCGGCCGCGAGGATGTCCCGCGCCTTCGGCCCGAACAGCCCGAGCACGAACGAGCGGCTGGAGCCGTCGTAGATCCGAACGCGTTCGTCGGTACGGACCTGTGCGCGCAGCCAGGCGAGGTCGTGCATCCCCGAGCCGCCGCCGGTCACCACCAGGAAGACGTCGTCGTCGTGGCGGGTGACGGTGAGGTCACAGCGGATCCCGCCGCGCGGCGTGAGCATCGCGGTGTACACGACCGTCCCGACGGGCCGGTCGATCCGGTTCGCGCACACGCGCTCGAGGAGGGCGAGCGCGTCGGGCCCTTGGACGCGCAGCTTCACGTAGGCGGTGAGGTCGAACAGGCCCGCGTTCGCGCGGACGGCGAGGTGCTCCCCGCCTTCGATCGGCGACCATTCACGCGCTGCCCACCCTGACCGGCGCGCCCACTCGTGCGTCGCGCCGCCGACCAGATCGCGGTTCGCCTCGAACCACTGCGGGCGCTCCCAGCCCCCGCCCGTGACGAACGACGCGCCGAGCTCGACGTGCCGCTCGTAGAAGGGCGTGAGCCGGAGGTTCCGCGGCTTCGCCGGCTGCTGCCGCGGGTGGAGGATGTCGTACACCTCGCGGTACTGCTGCTTCCCGCGCTCGACCACGTACGGCGCGGTCGTCTGGAACGCGTAGAACCGGTTCGCGTCGGCCTCGGCGAGGTCGTACGTCGGCTCGCCGGCGAGCATCCATTCGACCGCCTGGCGCGCCATCCCTGCGGCATGCGTGACCCACACCGCCTCGCAGACCCAGAAGCCGCGAACGGTGGCGCTTTCCCCGACCACGGAGCCGGCATCGGGCGTGAACGAGAACATCCCGTTGATCGAGCGCGCCGGGTCCGTCGGCCGCATGAGGTCGCGGAGTGCAGGGAACAGCCGCGCCGTCTCCGCTTCGCACAGATCGAAGTCGTCGGGCGTGAACGGCATGAGCGACGGCTGCATGGCGCCGCCCGGCGACCGGATGTCCGCCTGCGACGTGACGATCGGCTCGTGCCGGTAGTTGCCGACACCGTAGTGATCCTCGCGTTGTCGGAAGTACAAGGACATATCCTGGTGGCGGACGATCGGCTGCTGCGCCCACGTGTCGCCCTGCAGACCGGCGAGCGCAGGAACGGGGTCCGTCCACACAAGTTGGTGCTGCACGGCGACGAGCGGGATCGGCACGCCGGCCATCGCGCCGACCGTTGGTCCCCACAGGCCTGCGCTGAGCAGGACGCGCTCGCACTCGATCCGCCCGCGCGCCGTCTCCACCCCCCGCACGCGGTCGCCCGCGATGTCGAAACCGGTGACGCTGAGGCCGCCCTCGAAGCGGATGCCGGCGTCCTGCGCGCGTCGCGCGAGGGCCTCGACGATCTTCACGCCCTTGCCGGCGCCGTCGGTGGGGATCCAGTAGCCGCCGAGTACGGTCGACGGATCGAGCAGCGGCGAGCGCTCCGCGCACTCCGCCGGCGAGAGCAGCTCCGTTCCCTCGATCCCCCACGATCGTGCGAACCCTTGGCGACGCTTGAGCTCCGCCATACGATCGGGCGTCGTCGCGAGCTCGAGTCCGCCGACGCCGTACCACACGGGCTCGCCGTCGACGTCGAGCGTGTCGTAGAGCGCGACCGAATCCTGCGCGATCCGGCACATCGTGCGTGACCCGTTCGTCTGGAACACGAGCCCAGGCGCGTGTGACGTCGAACCACCGGTCGCGAACAACGGACCCCGATCGATCACCAGGACGTCGGTCACCCCGCGGTCGGCCAGATGGTAGGCGGCGGACGCGCCGACGATGCCGGCGCCGACGATGACAGTTTGGGCGCGGGTGGGCAGGTCGGCCACGGCACGATGATGCCGCACGGAGTTGCCGACGCAACGTCAGGGTTGCGCGCCGGACAACGCTAAACCGATGCGGTTCCGTACAGGAAGTGCTCGCCGGTCGAGTGGACGTCTGCCCTGAACCCGATCGTGGCGAACGCCGCCTCGAGTTCGTCGGGCCGGAAGAACCGCTTCACGATCGTGAACGACCGGTCCTCGAGGCGTCGGATGTGCGCGTGGCCGGGACCGCCCGCCACCCGGTCGCCCGACCGCGGCCGGTCGGGCGCCCAGCAGTCGTCGACGAACGCGAGCGTCGCACCCGGCGCGAGCCAGCCGCCGACCTTCATCCAGAACGAGGCCCACCGGTCCGGCGGGATGTGCGAGAGGAAGAACCCGCCGAAGATGAGATCGAACCGCTCGTCGTGTTCCCACTCGAAGAGGTCGGCCTCGACGTACTCGACGCGATCGTCATCGATCCACGCTCGGTTACGCGCCAGCATCGTCGACGAGGAGTCCACGGCCACGAGCCGCGCGGCCGGCGGCGCGAGGAACCGGGTCCACAGCCCGTTGCCGCAGGCGAGCTCCAATACCGATCCCTCCGTCGGCAACGACGTCACGAACGCCTCGAGCTCGCCGGTCTCGCGCGCCCAGTTGCGGGTCCACGCGTCGTCGTCGATGGCGTAGGCGCCCTGGCGGAAGTACAGCTGTTCGTAGATCGGCGCCCGGGCCTCGTAGTAGCGGATCTGCTCGGAGAGCAGATCCGCGTCGGGGTCGCCGGCGTCCGACATGCGGAGCAGCCTACGCACGCGCGAGGGGGCGGGCCTTCGGCCCGCCCCCTCGCGACGGTCACCAGCGACCGCTCGCCGCTATCCGGGCGGCGACGGCGGTGACGGATTCGTCACCGGGCTCCCGCCCTGTGCCGCCATGCCGGCATCCACCCACGGCTGCCACGTGGATTGGTTCGCCTCGACCCACTTTTGCGCCGCGTCCTGTGGCTTCATGCCTGCCTCGATGTCGGCCGCGACGCCGTTCTGTGCATCGTTGGTCCACTGCATCGCCGACAGGAACGCGAAGGCTGCCGGGGCCTTCGTCGCCAGCTGATCGCTGAATGCCTTGTACAGGTCGTCCTCCGGGTACCCGCAGGCATACGCATCCGCGTTGTTGTTGGCCGCGTCATTCGTGCACTGCTGCGTCACCTTCGGCAGCTGCATCATCGTCATCTGATACTTGGCTTGCGCCCAGTGAGGGGTCCAGAAGTACATGAGGATGGGCTTCTGATCTTTGTACGCGGTGTCGAGCTCGGTCAGCTCTGCGGACTCGCTGCCCGAGTAGTACGCCTTCATGTTGAGACCAAGGTTCTGCGCGATGGCGTCATCGAAGGTGACGTAGCTCGGGTCACCGTCGAGGATCGTGCCCTGGCCCGGCGTGTTCGGCGTCTCGAACAGCTGCCAGTCCTGCTTCAACCCTTGCCACGTCTTCAACTCGGGGTGGTCCTGCAACATGTAGGTCGGGAACCACCAGCCGATCTGGCCGATCACGCCCAACTGGCCGCCGTCCACCACACCGTTGTCGTTGGCGATGTAGTTCTTGTAGTCGTCGGCGTGGCCGGATGGCCACACCTCGAGCGTGGCGTCGAGCGTGTCGCTCGACAAAGCCTTGAACTGCGCGAACTCGTTGATGTTCTGGTCACTGGTGGAGTATCCGAGCTGGTTCTTCAACAGATACTCGGCAACCGCAACATTGGCGGCCGAGCCCGTCCACGGGTTGATCGCGAAGCTGATCGTCGTGCTCGAGTTGTCCGGCACCGAGGCACCGCCCGCCCCCGATGAGCTGCTCGACACGTCGCTGCAGGCTGCCGCGACCAGGGCCAGCGAGACGACGGCGCAACTCAAGAGCGCCCGCCTGCGAGACCTCATCCTTCCCCCTTCCCCGCCGGGATCGCTCCCGGGATCTCATCTCCTCCTACTTCTACGGCGGCACGGCGCGCCCGGGACGTACCGAAGAACCATCCGATGGCGTGTGGTCCGCCGCTGGGCCGGCCGCCCGGCTGCCCCATCGCCTGTGTGATCCGGTCGATCACGATGGCGAGGAGCAGGATGCACACGCCGGCCACCATCGCGGTGCCGAAGTCATGCGACAGCCCGTTGACGACCTGATAGCCGAGGCCCTCCCCGCCGACGAGCCCCGCGATGATCACGACGGAGAGGACCATCATGATCGTCTGGTTCACGCCGAGCATGATCGATGGCTTGGCCAGGGGTAGCTGCACCTTGCGCAAGAGCTGGTTCTTGTCGGCGCCGAACGCGACCGCGGCCTCGACCCGATCCTGCGGGACCTGCCGGATACCGAGATCGGTCAGGCGAACGCACGGGGGAAGCGCATAGACCAGCGCCGCGATGATCCCGGGGATGCGCCCCACGTGGAACAAGGCGATCACCGGCACCAGGTACACGAACTGCGGCAGCGTCTGCATCCCGTCGAGCACTGGTTTCAGCAGTCGCTGGACGCGGTCGCTCCGCGCCGACCAGATGCCGACAGGGATCGCGATCGCGACGCTCACGATCACCCCCACGATCACCTGCGCGAGCGTGTCCATCGCGTTGGCCCACTGACCGACGAACCCGATCAGGGCGATACACAGGAACGACGCGAGCGCGAGCGTCCAGCGCCGGGCCGCGGCGTAGGCCGCCGCGGCCGCGCCGAGACAGACCATCCACCACGGCATGGCCGTCAACAGGTCCATCAGCGGCGTGAGGATCTTCGTCGTCGCGGTGTCTGACAGGCTCCGCGTGTACTGCCCGACCGCGTTGATCACGGAGTCGTCGATGCGCTGGACTGGCTGCTCGATCGACACTACGTAGGTGTCCGGGAACTCTTGCTGCCGGATCACCTGACGACCGACGATCACGGCGAGCACGACGACAACGCCCAGGATGACCAACAACATCTTCCGTGAGATCGACCAGCCGAAGACCCGCACCGACGTCGACCCGCGGCGCTTGCGCTCCGCCTCGCTCCACCCGAACGTGACCCGGTCGAGCACGATCGCCATCGCGACCAGCGAGATCCCGGCGGCGAGCGCCACCCCGACATGCAGTTGCTCAAGCGCGAGCAGGATGTCTAGCCCCAGCCCCGGGTACCCGACCATCGCCGCGATCACGATGATGCCGAGCGCCATCATGATCGTCTGGTTGACGCCGACCATGATCGCCGGCTTGGCCAGAGGGAGCTGCACCTTGCGCAGAAGCTGGCGCTTGGTGACGCCGAACGCGAGGCCAGCCTCGAGCGCATCGTGGGGGACCTGCCGGATCCCGAGGCTCGTGAGTCGGATCGCCGGCGGCAACGCGAACACGACGGTCGCGATCATCGCGGTCGTCGTTCCGATGTTGAACGCCAGGATGAACAGGATGATGTACGAGAAAGCGGGGACGGTCTGCATCGCGTCGAGCACCGGCCGGAGCACCTTCTCGAGGGTCGGATGTCGGGCACACAAGATCCCGACCGGGATCCCGATCGCCAGGGCGACCAGCACCGACACGACGATCAGCGACAGCGTTGGCAGCGCATCCGCCCAATACCCGAGGATCGCGATGAGGCCGAAGCCGATCCCCGCGGTCACGGCCTTCCGCCAACCCGCCACGTAGCCCGACACCGCGACGATCAGCGTGAGGAGACCGAGCCACGTGAGCCGCGCCAAGCCCTTCGTCAGTTGATCGACGCTCGAGTTGACCGTGTTCTTGAAGGGGTCGAGAACATGAACGAACACCGGGTTCGTCCGGTCGTGCGCGATGACCCAATCGTTCGCCTGGTTCAGCGGCTTCGCCGCCTCCCACACGAGCGAGTCGGGGAACCCGCCGGGGAACAGCGCGATGCCGACCGCGATGATGAGCACGATCGCAGCGGCCCAGATCGCCCGACGGCGCCACGGGTGATCGACCTGGCGTGCGGTCCCGGCGCCTGAGGTCAGCTCGAGCAGACGCTCGTCATCGCGGACGATCGCCACTAGCGCGCCTCGATCATCGCTTCTAACACCGCGGTGCGATCCACAACGCCGATCTGGGCATCGCCGTCAACCACGCGGTACGGGCGGTGCTCGTTCACGACCCGCGGCAGGAGGTCCTGCACGATCGTTGCGGCGGGGACGTCGCCCGCGTACTCACCGTCGCCGTTGGTGCTCCGCATGATCGACCGAACGGTGAGCACGTGGGCACGCGGGACGTCGCGTGTGAAGTCGGCCACGTAGTCGTCCGCCGGATGCGACACGACCTCTTCCGGCGTGCCGACCTGCACGAACTTGCCGTCCTTCATGATCGCGATGCGGTCGCCGAGCTTGAGCGCCTCGGCGAGATCGTGCGTGATGAAGATCATCGTCTTTCGCACGTCGCGTTGCAGACGGATCACCTCGTCCTGCATGTCGCGGCGGATGAGCGGGTCGAGCGCGCTGAACGGTTCATCGAACAACATGATCTCTGGGTCGGTCGCAAGCGCGCGCGCGAGCCCGACACGTTGCTGCATCCCGCCCGACAGCTCGTCCGGGTAGGAGTTACCCCACCCGCCGAGCCCGACGGTCTCGAGCACCTCGTTGGCTTTCGCCTCGCGCGGCTCCTTATCGACGCCGCGTATCTCGAGGCCGAACGCGACGTTGTCGACGATCCGGCGGTGCGGCAGCAACCCGAAGTGCTGGAAGACCATCGAGATCTTGGTGCGTCGCACCTCGCGCAACCGGTCCTCGTCGAGCTTCATGATGTCGTCGCCGTCGAGCAGGACCTCGCCGGC
The DNA here is from genome assembly GCA_036265325.1 of Actinomycetota bacterium. Taxonomy (GTDB): domain Bacteria; phylum Actinomycetota; class UBA4738; order UBA4738; family HRBIN12; genus AC-51. The sequence continues at coordinate 38,826 of DATAPH010000002.1, forward strand.
CGTCGGATCGTGGATCCGGTTGAGCATCCGGACGAGCGTCGACTTGCCCGAGCCGGACAGGCCCATCACGACGAAGACCTCGCCTTCGGCGACATCGAACGAGACGTCGCGCACCGCGGCCACGCAGCCGGTCTTCTCGAGCAGCTCGGCGCGGGGAAGGTCTGCCGTGGGGGTGCCGACGATCTTGTCGGCATTGGGGCCGTAGATCTTCCAGACGCTCCGGCACGACACCGTGGGCTGTGCATCGTCGCTCACGTGACCCCCTCACCTCGAGCCGACCGGGCGATGGTGGGCCACCCGGACGAAAGCTGCAACACGGCAGTTGCCGCCTGGACAACGCCCGGCGCGCAGAGCGCGCCACCCGCGTGGCACACTCGGACGCGGACCAGGGGGGCACATGACCGAGACGTTCGACTTCGTGATCATCGGCGGCGGGTCGGCCGGCAGCTGCCTCGGCAACCGACTGTCCTCCGACAGGGGGAACCGAGTCCTCGTCCTCGAAGCCGGACGCTCCGACTACCCGTGGGACTTCTTCATCCATATGCCGGCGGCCCTGGCGTTCCCGATCGGCAGCCGCTTCTACGACTGGAAGTACGAGTCGGAGCCGGAGCCCTTCATGAACGGCCGGCGGATCTACCACGCGCGCGGCAAGGTGCTCGGCGGTTCCTCAAGCATCAACGGGATGATCTTCCAGCGCGGCAACCCGCTGGACTACGAGCGCTGGGGCGCCGACGCTGGCATGGAGACCTGGGACTACGCGCACTGTCTTCCTTACTTCAAGCGGATGGAGACGTGCCTCGCCGCCGACCGCGACGACCCGTGGCGCGGCCACTCCGGCCCGCTCGTCCTCGAGCGCGGGCCCGCGACCAACCCGTTGTTCGGTGCGTTCTTCGAGGCGTGCCAACAGGCCGGCTACCACCTGACCGACGACGTGAACGGGTTCCGCCAGGAGGGCTTCGCGCCGTTCGACCGGAACGTCCACGACGGCAAGCGCCTGTCGGCCGCGCGCGCGTACCTCCATCCAGTCATGCACCGGAAGAACCTCGAGGTGCGCACCCGCGCGTTCGTCACGAAGATCCTGTTCGAGGGCACGCGCGCGGTGGGCGTCGAGTACACGATCGGCAAGGGCGCGCCGAAGCGCGTCCGCGCCGGCGAGGTCGTGCTCTCCGGCGGCGCCATCAACTCGCCGCAGACCTTGATGCTCTCGGGCATCGGACCGGCGCCGCACCTCAAGGAACACGGGATCGACGTCGTCGCCGACGTGCCGGGCGTCGGCGAGAACCTGCAAGACCACCTCGAGGTCTACGTGCAGTACGCGTGCACGCAGCCCGTGTCGGTCGCGCCCTACATGAAGATGTGGCGCCGCCCGTTCGTCGGCGCCGAGTGGCTGTTCTTCAAGAAGGGGCCGGGCGCCACCAACCACTTCGAGGGCGGCGGGTTCGCGCGGAGCAACGACGATGTCGCCTATCCCAACCTGATGTTCCACTTCCTGCCGATCGCGATCCGCTACGACGGCTCGGCGCCGGCCGGCGACCACGGCTACCAGGTGCATATCGGGCCGATGTACTCCGACGCACGCGGCACGATCCAGCTGAAGAGCGCCGATCCGCGCGTGCACCCCGCGATGACGTTCAACTATTTGTCGACCGACCAGGACCGCCGCGAGTGGGTCGAGGGCATCCACGTCGCCCGCAACATCCTCAACCAGCCGGCGATGGCACCGTTCAACGGGGGCGAGATCTCACCGGGGCCGAGCGTCTCGACCGACGACGAGATCCTCGAGTGGGTGAAGCGCGACGGCGAGACGGCGCTGCATCCGTCGTGCACGACGAAGATGGGCGTCGGCGAGATGGCCGTGATCGACCCGATGACGATGGGCGTCCACGGCGTCGAGGGCCTCCGCGTGGTCGACGCGGGCGTCTTCCCCTACGTCACCAACGGCAACATCTACGCGCCGGTGATGATGACCGCCGAGAAGGCAGCAGACCTGATCTTGGGGAACACGCCGCTCGAACCCGACCCCGAGCCGTTCTACCGGCACGCGGCGAGCTGATCAGACGTTCGGGCGGAGGCCTGCCTCGGCCTCCATCGTGAGACGCTCTGTGAGCATCTCCTCGAGGGTCCCGCTCTCGAGCGGCTTGGCGAAGTAGAAGCCCTGCCCGAGGGCGCAGCGCAGCTCGAGCAGCCGCTCCAACTGGTCGACCCGCTCGATCCCCTCGGCCACCGGCTTCAGGTTCAGGATCCCGGCCAGCTCGATCACGGCGGCGGTGAGCGCCGAGGACTCGCCGCCGTCGGACACGCCGTCGATGAAGGACTTGTCGACCTTCAGGATGTCGACGGGGAACCGGCGCACGTAGTTGAGCGAGGAGTAGCCCGTCCCGAAGTCGTCGATCGCGATCTGCACACCGAGCGCCTTCAGTTCAGTGAGCCGCGCGATCGACAGCTCCATGTCGGCCATCATCACCGACTCGGTGATCTCCAGGATCAGCGAGCTCGGGTCGATCCCCGTCTCCTGCATGATCGTGCGGATGTCGTCGACGATGTCGGCGCGCGCGAGCTGCTTGGCGGACAGGTTCACCGCCATGTGCAGCGGGTCCTCGCTGGGGAACCGCTCGTGCAACCCGGACGCGTACGTGCATGCCTCGCGCAGGACCCACCGGCCGATCGACACGATCAAGCCCGTCTCCTCGGCGAGCGGGATGAAGTCCAGCGGCGGCACCAGGCCCCGCTCGGGGTGGATCCACCGGATCAACGCCTCGACGCCGGAGATGCGCCCGCTGTCGAGCTCGATCACGGGCTGGTAGTTGAGGATGAACTCGCCGTGCTCCAGCGCGCGCTGCAGGTCGGCCTTCAGCTCGAGGCGACGGAGCGCGGTCTCGTGCATCTCGGGCTCGAACATCTGGTAGCGGTTCTTGCCCCGCTCCTTAGCCATGTACATCGCGACGTCGGCGTTGCGCATCAGCGCCTCGACGTCGTCGATCTCGTGATCGCCAGGCTCCACGACGGCGATGCCGATGCTCGCCCGGACGAACACCTCCTTGTTCTCCAGGTGGAACGGCGCGTCGAGCGACTGGATCAACCGGTCCGCGACGTCGGCGGCGCCGATCCCGTCGCCGCCGTCCTCCAACAACACCGCGAACTCGTCGCCGCCCAGGCGCGCCGCGGTGTCGGGCGCCCGCAGGATCTGCCGGATCCGCTCTCCGACCTCGCCCAGCAAGACGTCGCCGGCCGCGTGGCCGAGCGAGTCGTTGACCGTCTTGAAGTCGTCGAGGTCCATGAATAGCACCGAGACCGGCTTCCGATCGCGCTCCTGGCGCTCCAACGCGTGCGTGACGCGGTCGCGGAACAGCACACGGTTCGCGAGACCGGTCAACGAGTCGTGGAACGCCTGGTGCGACAGCTGCTCTTCGAACTCCCGACGCTCGCTCACGTCGCGGGTGGTCAGCACGATGCCGTGGACGTTCGGATCGTGCAACAGATTCGTCCGTTGCGTCTCGGTGTAGATGAAACTGCCGTCGCGACGACGAACCCGGAACTCCAGGGTGCCCGTCAGCTCCTCGCCCTCAGATGTGGCCGAGATGAACGACAGCGCGCGCGTCTTGTCCTCTTCGTGCACCAGGTCGACGAATCGCGTGCCGTCGAGGTCGCCGCTCGCGTACCCGAGCGTGCGCTGCGACGCCGGGCTCGCGTAGGTGATCGTCGAATCGATCTCGACCACGGTGACGACGTCGCTCGAGTTGCGCACGAGCGACGCGAACCGCGCCTCGCTCTGCTTGAGGAGCAGCTCCTCGGTCAGCATCGCGCTGTCCAAGGCGAGAGCGGCCTGGGCGGTCAGCGCCTCGAGCGTCTGGGTCACCGCCGCGCCGATCGAGCCCGGCACCGCGACGAGCATCAGCGCATACAGCTCGTCCCGCACGAGCAACGGAACGACCAGCACGGTCGCGTCCGATGCAGGGAGGCCAAGCTCGTCGCGACGCTTCGCCTGGTCGCTCGGCACCTGATAGGACTCGCCCGCGTCAAGTCGCGCCCGCTTCCAGCCCTCGAGGTCGGCGATAGAGTGTGTGAACCCGATCACGTCGGCGCCACCCGCCCCCGCGGCCACCGTCACCTCGTCGCCGTCTCGCGTGAGCAGGCGAAGCATCGACCGCTCGCCGGCAACCGTCCGGGCCGCCTGGATGGTTGCCTCGAAGATCTGCTCGCCGCTCGTCGCCGTCACCAGCGCAGATCCTGCTTCGCGCAGCGCGCGCTCGCGCAGCGCCGACTGCTCCTGTTGCCGGACAAGCCCGCCCATGCGGATCATCGCGAGGATGAACAGCACGATCGTGCCCCACAGCACGATGGTCAGATCGACCTCCTGGCCGCGCCATTCCGCGAGCGCCTGCGTCGCCGGCGCGAGCAAGCAGGCGCCGCCCAGGAACATCAGCCGCGCCATGCTGACGCGCGTCTCGACTTCGGGCTGCCGGTCCGAGACGGTACGCATCGACGGGTGCAGCGCCGCGGCGCCCAACAGGATGTAGAAGAGCGCCCAGCCGGCCTCGAGCGGACCGCTCCCCGGCGTGTACCCCTCGTGCAGGAGCTTCCAGCCGTAGATCGCGTCGGTGACGAACAACGCCGCGACGCCGGCGCCGAGCAGGTAGAAGCTGACGGGCTTCTTCCCGCCGCCGGCGATCAGCCGCGCGGTCACCGCCATCAACAAGAGGTCCATCAGCGGATAGCCCATCGCCGTGGCCTTCTCCAGCCACGTCAGCGTGTCGTCGTGCAGGTACGGCGCGATCAGGAAGACCCACGAGATGACGCCGATGCCGATCGCGACCATCGCGGCGTCGACCAACCCGCCACGGTCGCGCCCGGCGGTGCGGCGGCGCACGATCAACAGCACGCCCGCGACGAGGCATGGATACACCGCAAGGTAGAACGCGTCGGAGATCGCCGGGTACGGCAGCTCGGTCCCGAAGAACTTCTCGTAGTTGTACGAGATGACATCGCCGGCCACGAACAGGATCTGGCCGATGGCGAACAGGATCCACGGCAATCTGTGCTGCGGCTTGTGGACGAGGACGCCGACGATGATCCCGACCGCCGCGGACAGCCCGATCAGGTGGAAGATCCAGACCGTCTGACCCGACGCGTAGTAACCGCCGACCGTGGCCAGCGCGCCCACGACATAGAGGAGCCAGAGTCGAGCCTTCACGTCATGACCCATCGGCACGTTCCTGTCATGCCTGGAGCGACGCTTCTCTAGCGGCGCTCTCCTTCTAGCGCAACCCTTTTCGTTCGTGGACGGCTATCGCGTGAGATCCCTCGCCCGCAACTGGAAGCGCTCGCGGACCAGGGTCAGCACATCGATCAGGTGCTCGATCTCCTCGTCGGTATTGGCCGCGGTCACCTGAACCCGGAAGCCGACCTCTTCCTTGGGCACCAACGGGTATGCGGCCATGGTCACGTAGATGCCGTGGTCGAACAGGAACCTCCCGACCTGATCGATCTCGGCGTGGTCGGCCAAGGGGATCTCGATGATGGGGTAGCCGGAATGGTTCGGGGTCCAGATCTCGAGCTCATCAAGGGCGGCAAGCACTCGATCGGTCATCTGCCAGAGGTCCTGACGGTAGAGATCGCCGCGTGTCCGGTTGACCTGCAGGCCCGCGAGCGTGGTGGCGAGCGACGCAACGGGCGATGGTCCCGAGAACAGGTACGGGGGGGCGAGAACCTTCAGCGCATCCTTCAGCTTCGAGGGCAAGGCGAGGAACGCGAGCAATGACGAATACGCCTTCGAGAACCCCGCCACCATCACGACGTTGTCGTAGGAGACGTCGAGGTGCCGCATGATGCTGTTGCCCAGACGCCCGTAGTCGCAGAGCTCGTCCGGCGACCGCTCGCCGATCACACCGAACCCATGGGCGTCGTCGATGTAGAGAAGCGCGTCGTGTTCGGCCGCGAGGCGCTGGAACCGCGCCACATCGGGTGCGTTGCCGGTCATCGAATTGACGCCGTCCATCGCGATGATCCTGGGCGATCCGGTGTGCTCGCGAAGGAGTTCCTCGAGGTGGACGGCATCGTCGTGACGGAACCGGACAACGTTCGCGCCGCGGCCCGCCGCGAGCATCGCGCCGTCGAAGATCGTCTTGTGCGCCCGGCTGTCTAGGAAGATCGTGCCCTCGCCGGCGAGCACGGGGATCACCGACATGTGGATATGGGTGATCGTTGCGAGCAGGAGCACGTCCTCACAGCCCAGCAGCTCGGTCATCTGCTCTTCGATCTCGATGTAGGGCTTCGGACTGCCGAGCAGCCGCGACCACGAGGGGTGCGTCCCCCACTTCGCGATGTACTCCGGCACCGCCGCGATCACCTCGGGGTCGAGGTCCAGGCCGAGGTAATTGCACGATGCGAAGTCCGACAACCAGTGATCGCCGATCCGGATGCGACGGCCGACCTGCTCGTCGATCACCGCGTCCATCATCGGGTGGGTGGTCTTGAGCCGCGTGAGGTCGGACACCGCGTTCGCCCAACGGTCGAGCCAACCGTCGTTCGCACGGCGGCGTTCAGGCCCACCCGGCAGGGTCAACCGTCCGGTGGCAGGCAACGAGGCGTCGGGGGTCGCGTCGCGAAGAGCCATCGACCCGCATATCGGCTGGCCCACAGCCTCCATTGAGGGACCCCGAGAGATGCACCCTGTATCGGGTAGTTCCGGGGAGCTACGCCGCGAGCGCCAGCAGCAGCAGGCCTCCGATGACCACCGCGATCCCGACGTATTGGTTCAGGACGAGCCGCTCCTTGAGGAAGATCACCGACAGCGCGACCGCGATCGCCGGGAAGACGGCGCTGGCGGCGAGCACAACCGAAAGGAAGCCGCGGGTCGCGCCGGCCGAGTAGCTCGCCACCCCCATCAGGTCGAACGCGCCGGCGAAGGCCGCGGCCACGTACGCCGCCGCGGTCGCACCGGCGACCTTATGGAACGTCCGTCGGCGGGCCACGAGCAACGGGATGTACGCGAGGACGAGGACGACTCGGGTCGTGAACAGCGTCGCGACCCAGTCGTTGGAGTCCTTCGCGATCACGCCGAGGATGAACCCCGCAACGCCGAACCCGACCGCTGAGCCGACCGCCCACCACACGCCTGGCGGCCGCTCGTGCAACCCGGCCCGCAACAAGGGCAGGTTGGCCGACACGAGGAACACGCCGCCGATCGTGATGAGCCCGCCCAGCAGGGCGACGGGGCCGGGATGCTCGTTGGGTAGCAACAGCACGGCGAGCGCGAACCCGACCACCGCGTAGCCCGCGCCGACCGGAGACACCACGCCGACGGGGCCCAGCTCCAGCGCGTGGTAGTGCACCGCATACGCGACCATCGCGATGATCCCGTTCGCGACGAGGAACCACCCGAGCCCGTGGAGCGCGCCGAATCCGCCGCCGCGTGCGACGAAGAGCGCCGTCGCGCCGATGATCCCGACGAGCTGGCTGACGGCGAGCGCCGGGAGGGCGCCCATCCGCCTGCCGGAAACCGCTCCGAGGAAGTCGGTCGTGCCCCAGCCGATCGCGGCGAGGAGCCCGTAGATCACGCGGGCGGCTTCGCTTCGGCGAGCGCGTCGACCGCGACGGCGCCGCGCGGGCCGACCAACAACGGGTTCGCCTCGAGCGAGTACACGCGGTCGCGCAGGTCGTGGGCCGCGCGAGCGATCGACGCCACAGCCCGCGCAACGGCGCCGAGGTCGTGTTCGTCGGCGTCCAGCCCGCAGCGCTCCGCCTGCGACTCCACGTACGCCCGGGCTTGGGCGGTGGTCAGTGGCGCCGCGACGAATGTCGCGGCGCCCGCCTCGGCGAGGGCCCCACCGGGCCGGATCGTGATCGTCGCGCCGAACTGCGCATCGACGATCGCCCCGACCAGCACCTCGTGGCCGTGCACCATCTCCTGCACGAGGACCTTGGGCGCGTTGGCGCCGGCGCGCGCCGCCGCCGCGAGCACCTCGGCCGCCGCCACCTCGACCTCGGCCGACCCGCGAAGGCCGAGTTGCACGCCGCCGAGCTTCGCCTTGTGTGGGAGCTCCGGTGCGAGCGCTTTGACCGCGACGGCGTTGCGGATCTTGGCCGCGACGGCCGCCGCCTTCGCCGGCGTCGCGACCACGGCCTCCTTCGGCCGCCGCACGCCGTACAGCTCAAGCACGGTCGCGGCGGTCGCCTCGTCGACCGGCCCCGAGGCCCCACGCAACACCCTGAGCGCCTTCCCGCGGTTCTCGTGCGGCTGGAGCGACGGCACCGCGCGCGCTCGCACCTGCTGGTACTCGAGCACCGCCGCGATCGCGTTCGCCGACGCGCGGTGTCCCTGCAGGAACGGCAGCTGCTTCCACTTCTTCGTGAAGGCCTTCGCCTCATCCGTGTAGGCGAGCGGACTCATGCAGATGGAGGCGAACGCCACGCCGGTCGAGCGCTGCAGCTCGATCGCCTTGGTCAGCACCGGGTCCGCCCACGGCGTCTCGCCTTCGAGCCGTGGCGGGAACGCGTCGAACGCGATCAATCCGACGCTAGGGTCCTTCGCCAAGGCCGCCAGCGCGTCGACGAACATGCCGGTCTCGACCGCGGCCTGTCCGGTCACGTCCAGCGGGTTGTTCTGCGACGCGAACGACGGCAACGCCTTTCGCAGCGCCTTCTTCGTCGGCGCGGTGAACTCGGGCAGCGGGAGGTCGGCCGAGCCGGCGGCCTCCGCGAACAGCGTGCACGCCCCGCCGGACTGCAGCGCTGCGGCGACGCCGTCGGTCCGCAGCTTCTTGACGTGGGACAACAACAGCGCGGTCTCGAACATGGAGACCGGGTCCTCGACCAGGACGACGCCGTGACTACGGAGCCACGCGTCGCGCAGCCCGGTATCGCCGGCGAGCGCGCCGGTGTGCGCGATGATCGACCGCAGCGCCGCCTCGGACCGCCCCTCGGGCGCGCAGATCACGACGGGCTTGCGCGCCGCGAGCAAGGCGTCGAGGCCTCGCCCGATCCCATCGACATCGCGCATGGTCTCGATGTAGCTCGTGACGACCTTGGTCTTGGCGTCGGTCGCGGCCCACGTGAAGAGGTCGCCAAGTCCGAGCACAGCCTCGTTCCCGACGCCGAGGATGATCCGCAACCCGACCGCGCGGTCGGATGCGATCTGGTTCATCGTCCACGCGACGGTCCCGGATTGCGAGATGACGCTGATGCCGCCCTTGACCGGATCGGCGGGCGGCGTCGTCCCGTACGGCGCAACTTGGTCAACATAGTTGACGAACCCCTCGACGTTCGGTCCGAGCACGGGGATCCGAACGCGCAGCGCGGCCTCACGGAGTTCGGCCTGCAGCGCGCGACCCTCCTCGCCCGCCTCCGCGAACCCGCTGGACACGACCATGATCCCGCGTACCCCGCGCGTTCCGCAGTCGTCGATCATCCGGACCACGACGCGCGCAGGCACGACGAACACCACGAGGTCGACGCCGCGCGGCAGCTCGGAGATCGACGACAGGCATCGCCGGCCCCAAACCGTGTCGTACTTCGGATTGATCGGGTACAGGTCGCCTTCGAAGCCCATGTGCCGGAGCGACCGCTCGATCTCCGGCGCCCACGAGTCGGCCGACTCCGACGCGCCGACGATCGCGATCGACCGAGGCGCCAGCAGCGGACGCAGATCCCAGGAGAACGCAGCGCCCAACTCAGGCCTCACCGCGGAACTTCGCGTCGCGCCAGGCGATCGCGGCCTTGAGTCCGTCAGCGGCGGTGATGCGCCGGAACTCGTCGCGCGTCGGCAGGTTTGTCGTCTCGATGATCACGTCGAGCTCCGTGTTGGCGGCGAGCGCCGCACGGAACCCGGACACATCCCACGCGCGGTTGACCGCGCGCTTGGTCATCTGCACCACGAACGGCTCGTTCTTCGCGATCTCTTCCGCGAGCGCCAGCGTCGCGTCATCGAGCTCGTCGCGTGGCACGACCCGGTTCACCAGACCGATCCGAAGGGCCTCGTCGGCCGGCACGCGGTCCTCACCGGTGAACAGCAGTTCCTTCGCCTTCCGAACCCCGACCACCCAGGGCAGGAACATCGACACGACCCCCGAACCGAACCGGATGTCGACATAGCCGAACTTCGCGTCGTCCGCCACGACAGCGAGGTCGCAGGCAAGCATCAGATCGGTCCCGCCCGCCAGGCAGTACGACTGCACCGACGCGATCACGGGCTTCGGGCAATCGACGATCTCGAGCATGTCGCGAACGCCCCCGGCCAAGCTTGCGTGCCACGCCCGCGCGTCGAGCTCTCCCTCGTCCGCGTCCTCGTTCAGGTCATACCCGGAGCAGAAGGCGCGCCCGGCGGCTCGCAGGATCACCACCGACACGCCGTCGTCGGCCCCGGCATCCCGGATCGCGGCCGAGATCGCCGAGATCAGGTCGTGGTTCAAGGCGTTCAGGGCGCCCGGCCGGTTCATCGTCAAGCGGCGAACGGGACCGATGTCCTCGACCAGCAGAACGGGTTCGGCAGCGTCGCTCACGGGTACCCCTCTTCCCTGGATGGCTCGCCTGTTCCGGCGAGGCCGGGATGCTAGCAACGCCGGGCGTGCCGCATCGCCAAGGCAGAACCGGGGCAACGAAAGCTGCGTAGTACAGGGAGGAGGGAGCGCTCCCGGCCGCACGGTCAGGTACTAGGCACAAAGAGGGATGCATCGCCTGTCTTGCATAGTGCGGTCGACCTATGGTACTCAGCGCCATCGGCGCCGGGATGGACGGCCATCTGCCGGCGGCCGAACATGAACAGGAGGGGAACATGCGGCATCCCAAGGACATGTCCCGGCGTCAGTTCCTCACGCGGGCCGGCGGCGCGGCGATCGCGATGCCGAGCTTGGCGGCGATCCTCGCGGCATGCACCAAACCGGGGACCACGACGCCCGGGGGCAGCAACTCCGCCCTGGACAACATCCCCATCGCCACTCTCGACGCTCCCGTCACGCTTCCGCTCACCCAAGACCCGATCGCGTCGGACACGCCGATGGAGTCCGGCCCGCTCGTGCTCTACAACTGGGCGGACTACATCTATAAGAAGGTCGTCGCCGACTTCGAAGCCAAATACGGCGTCGACGTGCAGATCACGACCTTCAATAACCTCGAGGAGGGCATCCAGAAGGTCGTCAACGGTCAGGTCGTGCCGGACGTCTTCGTGCCGACCCCGGGATACCTTCGCCGGCTGGTGGCCAAGGACCTGCTCCAGCCGCTGAACCACGACCTCATCCCCAACATGACGACCACGGTGTGGCCCAGCTACTCCAACCCCGGTCCGTACTACGACCTCGGCTGGAACTACACCGTCCCGTACACGATCTACACGTGGGGCGTGGCGTACCGGCGCGACCTGATCGTGCCCGGCAACGAGACCGGCTCGGACCAGTCGATCGCCTCGCAGGGCTGGAACGCCCTGTGGAATCACGACTATGCGGGCAAGATCAGCCTCTACGACTCGTACGGCGACACGATCGCGATCACGATCTTGCGCAACGGGAGCCTCGACGTGAACTCGCAAGACCCGGCGGTGATCGACGCCGCCAAGACCGCGATCGAGCAGACGATCAACGACAACGACGCGCGCCTCACCATCAACGGCGTGTACGCCAAGCTGCCGACCGGTGACTACGAGGTCGCCGAGGCGTGGTCGGGCGACATCGTCGGCGCGCAGTTCTACCTGCCCAAGGGCCTCAGCACCGACGTGCTCGGCTACTGGAAGCCCGAGGACGGCAAGACGATGATCGGCAACGACCTGCTCGTGATCCCCAAGTCGTCACAGAACCCACGTCTCGCACACGCCTTCCTGAACTTCATGCTCGACGAAAAGGAAGGCACCGAGAACTTCACCCAGTGGAACGGGTACCAGCCGCCGTTCAACTCGATCCAGCCCGACACGCTGGTGAAGGACGGCATCGTGCCCGAATCACTCGCCTCGGCCGTCGTCACCGAGGACATGTTCAAGAAGGACCTCACGCCGTACGAGCTGCCGTCGGAGGTCGACCAGATGTGGCTCGACGCGTGGACCGAGATCAAGGCGGGTGCCTGAGATCGCAACGGAAACGACCGCGCCGGTCGAACAGGAGCAGACGGAGGAGCCGCGGCGGCGCCGAAGGCGTCGCCGCGAGCC
>DATAPH010000003.1:0-13731 GCA_036265325.1 Actinomycetota bacterium
CGAACGACGGCACGGAACCAGGTTCGGTCCCCGGCGGCACCTCGTAGGTGACGCACCCGCCTTCGACCGGGATCGTCTGGACCGAAGCATCGGTCGGACAGGTCGCGACGAGCGTGACGATCACCGCGTTCGTGAGGTCCGAGCCGATCCCGACCGTGAACGTCACCTTGTCGTTCACGACGGACGCCTGCTGGGTGCCCCACCCCAACGGCAGGTGGTCGATGCAGGGCAGCTGCGTTGCGGTTGGGACGGCCTGTGCCATGAGCTGCATCGTCCTGCTGGTTCCGCAGTCCGCGTTCCCCACCTCGCCGCGCGACGGGATGAACAGTGCGACCCCCATCAACACGGTCAGGAACAGCAGCAGCACCGTCGCCAGGATCAGCAACACGCGCCGGACGCTCCACCGCTGGATGCCGATGGGCTTGCGCGCCGGCGCGAGGCCGCGGAACTTCTCGAGCAAACCGCGGCCGTCCGCCTTCATCGACGCCCGCAGCTGCGACGGGCTCGCGACGCCGCGGGTCGCCGCGAACGCCTCGGCCAGTTCGTCGGGCGTGAAGTACGCGAGCGCCATCTCGTACACGTGCTCGGGATCGGACCGGAGGGCGAGCACCAGCATCATGTTGCCGAGGTCGACCGCTTGTCGCCACGGCGAGGGCCGCACCTGCACGAAGAACACGTCGATCAGGCGCAGGCGTCCGTTCTGCACCATGAGGTTCGCCGGCTTGATATCCCGATGCGAAAGCCCTGTGTCCCACATCTTGCGGATCAGCTGCAGCCCGTCGTCGATGATCTGGTCGTCGACCTCGGCCTCGCTGATCTCGACGGCGTCCTCGAAGAACTCCATCGCGATCAGGTACTCGCGCTCGGGCGTGATCTCAACGATGTCGAGCGGCTCGGGTGTCGAGAAGCCCTTCTCGCCCAGCAGCCGAAGCGTGTAGTCCTCGTACTCCACGAAGCGCCGGACCGTGCTGAACGGGGTCTCATCCTCCAGGCGGCCGTAGAGCATGCTCCTGCCGAGCTTGTACCAGCGGTCCGCGCGCACGTGGTTCTTCGCGTAGAGCTTCGCGAAGATCGACCGCTCGACGCCCTGGTCGTCGACGACCCGCATCTTCAGGGGTGTCGAGCCGCCGGAGCCCTCGAGGCCGACGGGCTTCATGCTCAGAACGTCGTAGCCGAGCTGCTCCCGCATCGCCTGCTTGATCGCCTCACCGCGTCTGCCGGTCACGTCGAGGTGCGCCGACTTGCCGTGGCGCCCGTACTGCACCGGATAGACATCGTTGGGCGCCCAAGCTCGAAAGAGCGCGACCGGGATCGAGACACCGATGAGGATGCCGAACAACGCGTCGGTGAAGTGGTCGATCCCGAGGTAGATGCGCAAGAACGCCGCAAGGATCAGCACCGCGGCGCCGACGACCTTCGCGTACATCCGCGGACGGCCGGGCACGACGAGCATGTACACGATGCCGACGGTCGCGACCCCGAGGCCGCCCATCGGCAGCGACGGCGCCGAATAGCCCTCCCACGAACCGATGATCGTTACGTCGAACGGACGTGGCCGCGACGCGAGCAGCAAGAGCCCCTGGGCAACGAGACCGGAAAGCGCGACGCCGACCAGGAACATCGCGAGGTGTCGCCACCGCTTGAACCACGCCACCCCGGCGATCGTGCACAGCATGAGCAACCCGAGCCCCCACCGTGAGCCGAACGTGTTCAGCGAGCGGGCGACCGTGTCGAGCCAGCCCACGCGGAGCGACACGACCGCATCGGTGATCGCGTCGTCGAACCGATCGAGCGGTGCAGGGTTGACGTGCAGCCAGAGACATCCGGGGAGCACGATGACCACGAGCAGCGCGAGGCGAAGGGCGCCGGTCCACCCGATCTTCTTCGGGAGCGGAGGTGGGGCTCCGGTCGGGCGCCGATGGCGCCGGCCGCCACCCGCCGAGACGTCGATGATGCGATCGGTTCGCGGCGACTGTGCACGTTGCTCCACGGTTGGATCCCCCTTTCCGGGTTGATCCTTGCACGATCTGGCCGCGAAGCGCCGGTCGCACCGCATGCCGGCCCCATGCCATCGTCAAGACGGCGGCAGGTGCGCGATGATGGCTCGAGCTCTCGACGATGAAACCGCGGGGTGAATCAGATTTGGGCGCACAGGCGCGACCAAGCACTCAGGAGCTGAAGGACCGGGCCCGAGATTCTCTGGCGCATCAGGCTTGGCAGGATGCGTACGAACTCCTCTCGCAGATCGATGAGGGGAACTCGCTCTCCGAAGACGAGCTGACCTCGTTCGCGAGCGCCGCATATCTGTCGGGCCACCCCGATGTCTCGCTCGAAGTATGGGAACGCGCGCACGAGCAGGCGTTGCAGCAGAACGCTCGACAAGAGGCGGCGCTCGCGGCAGTCCGTGTCGCCCACCTCCTCAGGGATGGTGGTCAGGAGGCGCTGTTCCATGCCTGGATCCGACGCGCCGAAGGGTTGCTTGAGGGACTGCCCGAATCCGCTGCGCACGGTCATCTGGCCGTGGCGCGGGCCGTCGGTGTGTTCGTCTGGGGTGACCTCACCGCGGCACGGGCCGACGCCGCAGCCGCGGCGGAGATCGGGATACGTCTCGGGGATCCCGCCATCGTGGCCTTGGGCAAGAACATCGAGGGTCGAGCGCTCGTCCTGATGGGCGAGGTTGAAGCGGGCCTCGCCCTGCTCGACGAGAGCGCGCTCGCGGCACTCTCCGGTCGCGTCGATCCGATGACGGCGTCCATCCTCTTCTGCAGCACCGTGTGTGCCCTGCACACCTTGTCGGAGTTCGAGCGAGCCGAGGAGTGGACCCAGGCGGCCGAGCGACTCGGGCACCGCCATGCTATCGGCGTGTACCACGGGTGGTGCCGGGTGCACAGCGCGGAGGCGATGCGGTTCCGCGGCGCATGGACGGCGGCCGAGGAAGAGGCCGCCCTCGCTGTCCAGGAGCTCAAGCCATATATAGGTATCGACCGCGGGATACCGATGGCGATCCTCGGAGAGATCCGCCTGCGACGAGGCGACCTCTCGGGCGCCGAGCAGGCGATGTTGGAGTCGTATGAGCTGGGCTGGGAGCCGCAGCCGGGATACGCACTGCTGCGCTTGGCCCGGGGGAACGCCGAGGCCGCGGCGGCGTCGATCCGAGAGGCGATCGAACACCCGTCGCAAGCGCCGTCGCGCGAGCTTCCGCCGAACAATGAGCTTCGCATGGTGCCGCTCTTGGCCGCGCAGGCCGAGATCGCGCTCGCGACCGGAGATCTCGATCGCGCGCTGTGGGCTGCGGGCGAGCTCGACCGGATCGCCGACCTGTTCGAGACGAAGGCGGTGCGGGCCGTCGCCGCGACCGTGCTGGGAACCGTTGCGCTCTCCCGCGGGGATCCCGACGCCGCGAGGGTGACCCTGCAAGGGGCGGTGCAGCTGTGGCAGGAGGTTGGGGCGCCCTACGAGGTCGCGAGATCTCGGGTGGCGCTCGGACAGGCGCTTCGAGCGGTCGGTCAGGAGGAGCGGGCGGCGATCGAGCTCCGTTCGGCACATCGTGTCTTCGAGGAACTCGGCGCGCAGGTCGACGCTGCTCGAACCGCGCGCATCATCGGCGAGGCGCGCGTCGCCGTTCCGGCCTCGACATCGCGCGAAACGCGGGTGTTCATGTTCACGGACATCGTGCAGTCGACCGACCTCGCCCGGCTGATCGGCGACGACGCGTGGGAGTTCCTGGTGCGCTGGCACGACGAGCTGCTGGCGTCGCTCGTCGCGGCGCACCACGGCGAGGTCGTGCGGATGACGGGCGACGGGGTGTTCGCGACGTTCGCCGACGCTCACGGTGCGATCGGGTGTGCGGTCGCGATCCAGCGGGCGCTGCTGGAGCACCGGCTTGAGCATGGGTTCGCACCGAGTGTCCGCATCGGCCTGCACGCCGCGGAGGCCACGAGAGAGGAGTCGGACTGGAGTGGCGTGGGCGTCCACGCCGCGTCGCGGATCGGCGCGCTGGCGCAGGGCGAAGAGATCCTGGTGAGCAGCGCAACCGCCAAGGCGGCAGGTGACGCATTCCCGTACTCCGAACCGCATGTCGTTCCGTTGAAGGGGCTGTCGGAACCGTACGAGGTGCTTGCGGTTCAGTGGCGCTGACGTCGCTGGTTCGACGCTTACGAGCCCGTCGGAGCTAAGGACGGGGCGCTCGCGTCCGACGTCGACGTCGACGGCCCTCCCGAGGACTCGACCGGACCTGTGGTTGCGGATAGGACGCCGGAGGCAGGAGATGATCCGCCGTCTGAGGTCACCGCGACGACGCGGTAGTAGTAGGTGGTGCCGGACGCCAAGCCGGCGTCCGTGTAGGACGTCACGTCTTGGTCGGTCGATCCGATCGACGTCCACCCGGTCGTTCCGTCGGACGATCGTTCGATGCTGTATCCGAGTTCGCCGTCCACGTCGCTCCACGCGAGCCCGACGGACGTCGCTGAGCTGGTCGCTGAGAACAACACGGGCGCGGCCGGCGTGTCCACGGTCGTCGTTGCGGAGACGACGTCGGAACGCACGACGTCCTCGCCGTCAACGAAGGCGGCGACGCGGTAGTAGTACGTCGTCCCAGAGGACAGCGCGGCGTCGGTGTATCGGGTCTGGTCGCCGTCTGCGGAGGCGACGACCTTCCAACCAACGGTATCGGTCGATCGCTCGACGTGATAGCGGGCAGCACCGCTCACCGGCGCCCACCGCAACGTGATCGCCGTCGCCGACGTTGGGAGGGCGGTCACCTTCGACGGCCCCCCCCCGCCGCTTCGAGAACCTGTCGCCGACGAGGCCGGCGCGGCCGGTGAGGACGGGGGAGTGCCGGTGCCGTGCGGCGTCGCCGGCTGGTCCGAGGAGCTGTGCTGGGAGGCGGGGCTCGCGGTCGGGGACACGGCGGCAGCGTGTGTCGATGTGCTCGCCAGCGGCGAACCATCGGTCGATGCCAGCATCCGACCCGCCGGTGGGCCGGGGAGCACCAACGTCGCGACGATCAGCGCCACCAACCCGATGAGCGCGGCTTCGACGAGCGGCCAGAGCGAGCGTGACTCGCGCCCTTCCGGCGCACTGCCGACGAAACCCATCCGTTCCAGTTCGCGTTGCGTTCGCGCGATCTGGAATCGGCGGATCAATCCAAAGAACATGAGGACGCCGATGGGGACAACGATCAGCGCGAGCATCCCCAGGAGCGCCCAGACGATGACTCTCACGTGGAAAAAGGGTACACCGCAGAACCGGTGTCTCGCTGGCGTTCAGAAAGGTGAGTAACGAGCGTTACTAGCTTGTTGTAACATCTGCTACATGGAGTGGACCGTGGTGACGTATCGGGTGCCGCAGGAGCCGTCGCGCCATCGGGTGGCGATCTGGCGGGAGCTCCGTCGTGCCGGAGCTGTTCCGCTGCAGCAAGCCACGTGGGCACTCCCCCTCCACCGCCACGCGGCCAAGACGCTCGACCGGGTCCGTTCGCTGGTCGCCAGGGCCGATGGCCAGGTCTTCATCTTCGACGCGAACCCCCGCGATGACGCCATGGCCGCCGACCTCGAGCGCGCGTTCGTCGAGGGACGCGAGGCCGAATGGGTGGAGTTCCTCGCGGAGTGCGACAAGTTCGACGCGGAGATCGCGCACGAGATCGCCATCCGCAAGTTCACGGCCGCCGAGCTCGATGAGGAGGAACAGAACCTGGAGCGGCTCCGCCGCTGGCACACCGAACTGCGCGAGCGCGATGTGCTCGGCGCGCCGTCGGCGGCCGAGGCCGAGATCCGCTTGAAGGCCAGTACCGAGCAGCTCGAGTCGTTCGCACAACAGGTGTTCGAGCAGGGAGGAGGATGACGATGCGCGAGACGATCCACAAAGCGTTGCCGTCGCGAAAGCGCACGGTCGCGACGCCGGTCACGTCGCAGGACGCATGGGGGGGTCTACGCGCCCATGCGGTGCATCGCGCGCACGAGGCGCTCGACGAGGTGCCCGGCGTGCTCCGGCGGCTGAAGACGTTCCTGCTCGTCGGGTCGATCACGATGGCGGCGTTCGCGGCGGCGATGGTCGCCGTGCTCTGGCGAGCGGCACACTGACCGACGATGCACGGCTTGCTGATCGGTCTCGGCATCGCAGTGGCGATCTGGCTGCTTGCGATCGGCGCGCTCCTGTTGTTCGGACGCGTCGGCGCCGCCAAGGAGCTCGCCGGCCTGATCCCGAACCTGTTGCTGCTGTTCAAGGACCTCGTGAAGGACGACCGCGTGCCGCGGAGCGCCAAGTGGTGGCTCGCGTTCGCGGCGTTGTGGCTGGCCTCGCCGATCGATCTGCTGCCGGAGTTCTTGCCCGTGATCGGTCCGCTCGACGACGCGATCGTGGCTGCTGCGGTGTTGCGGCATCTGGTTCGCAAGGCGGGGAGCGATGTGGTGTACGAGCACTGGCGCGGCGATCCGGCCACGATCACGCGCGTGCTCCGCGTGTTCGGCTCGTTGCCGGCCGAGGGCACGAAGCCCTGAGTTCCACAGCCTGGAACTCAGTTCCACTATCGACAGACCGCACGAGGGCATCGCCCTGCGCGCGTTAGACGGGCCAGACGTACTCGAGCCCCTCGACAACGTCTGGGAACAACGGACGGTAGAAGTCGGGATCCTTGCGAACGAGCGCCGAGCGGTAGGCGTGGTGGACGTCCTCGCGGCCGAGCCATGGCGGCAGCAGCCCGAGTTCGGCCAGTTCTCGTTGCGTCCGTTCCGGCTCGCCGTGCAGGTGGGGCCTGAGCTTGTCGCCGACGGTGTCCGCGCCGCCGCGCCCGGTCCACTCGCGCACGATCGCGTATCCGTATGCGACGAGTGCGGGTTCGTACCCTCGCCACATCCGCGTCGCAGGATGATTGATCCACCGCCGGTCTCCCGATGGAGCGCGTTGCAGATCTGCAGGACCTCGACGCGCTGCTTGCCTAAACGCCTGCTGTCCAACACGGCACCGCTTCGCTCGAAGTCGGCGTACGGGAGGAACGTGTTCACTCGGCCACGCGAGCGTTGGGTGCTCCCTCGAGTGATCGCACCCATCCGGGAAGCGACGCGGTGAGCTCCTCGAGGCCTGGATACACCTCCAGGGCGCCCGCGGCGCGGAGCTCGTCTTCGCCGTAGCCGCCGGTGAGGAGCCCGATCGTCGAAACGCCGGCACGAGACGCGGCGATCACATCCCACGTGGCGTCGCCGATCATCAGCGCGTCCGCGCCGGGAACCTGTTGCAACGCCTGGTGGATCAGGTCGGGATGGGGCTTCGTCCGCGAGACATCGTCGGAGTTGGTCCAACGCAGACCGAGCCGCTCGGCGTCGAGCAGCTCGAGGTATCGATCGAGCTCGCCCGGCTTGGCGGAGCTCGAGAGCACGACCTGCGCGCCCAGCGCGCGGCACCCCTCGAGGAACGCGATCGCATCGGGGAACGCCGGGATGTTCGGGAGGTAGTCGGCGTACGCGTCGCGCTCGATTTCGCGGATCCGTTCGCCGAGCCGGTCCTCCACCTCTTGACCTGCGACCTCCGGGATCAGCTGATCGCCGCCCATCCCGACCGCGCGATGGATCCGCCATGACGGGACGAACACGTCATAGGCTCGGAACGCTCGGGACCACGCGAGCACGTGCTCATATGCGGAGTCAACGAGTGTGCCGTCCACGTCCACGATCAGCGCCGCATCCATGACACCCCCTTACCCGTTCAGCACGAAGCCACCGCGCAGGTCTCTCGGATCAGACGGTGTTCGGACGCTGGCCGACCAGCGTTTTCGAGCGCCGAGTGACGAGCACCATCCGTGCGACCAGCGTGAGGCTCGTCGTCACGACGACCAGCACGAGCGCAACGGCGGGTAGGCCGGCGATCGCAAGCACCGCGATGAGGAGGAGGCGGGCATCTCTCCCGCCGACGAGCAGGTTCAGGCGAGCCTCATCGACCTGGGGGAGACCCAGCGCGCGGATCCGATCCTTCGAGGCCATCGAAAGCAGACTCCCGGTCGTCGCTGCGACCGCCAGGACGATCGCCCACGTCTCGCTCACGGCGCCGATATCGATCGCCCAGATCGCCAAGGCGCCGATGATCACCGCGTCTCCCAACCTGTCGAGAACGCCGTCCAGCAAGCCGCCCCAGGCCGTCGCTCGGTGCTGGAGCCTCGCGATCTCGCCGTCGACGCCGTCGATCACCGAAGACGCCTGGACGAATGCTGCACCGGCCGTCCCGTGTCCATTCGCCAGGAAGATGGCCCCGATCGCGCTCATGAGGAACGCCGCGACCGATATCACGTGTGGACTGGGGCGGAGTCCGGCGATCGCCATCGTGATCCGAGTGGAGATCGGCCGGTTCAGATAGTGGGAGACAGGTCCATCCGATCGCTTTCGGAGCGACCGCCGGAGCAAGCGTCGTGCGGCGTGCACATCCTCGGGCACATCTACGTCGTGCCACCACGCATCGTGCGGTATCGGCACCCCCGCGAGCGCATGGCCCGCCGCGAACCGAGTCACCGCGCCGGCCAGCGACCCGTCACCCTCAGCGGCCGCTCGACGCTGAGCCTCGAAGATCGCCGGCGTCAAGACGAACGCTCCGCAGTCGACGGCAGGCTCGCCGAGTTGCCTCGAGAACTCGACGGCGTTCCCACCCTCGAGCCGCACCCGGGTCCCTTCCAACCAGACGTCCGGCTCCGGGTGCTCATCGATCAGAACACACGGGTGCGAGGCCGACGCGAGCGCATCGAGCGCGCCGTCGGAGAACAGATGATCGCCGACCATCACGATGAACAGCGGGTCGTCGACGAGCTCGGGTTCCGCCGCGGCCAGCGATGAGCCGTTACCGGCGTCCCATCCGTCCGCCAGCATCGTTCGCGTGCCGTGGGGCGTGACGCGCCCGATGGCTTGCTCCACCGACGTCGCGTTCGCCCCGACGACGACGATCACGTCTTCGATACCGAGCGAATGCATCCGCTGGATCGCTCGTTCGATCAAGGGGACGCCGCCGAGGCGCAGCAACGCCTTCGAGCCGCCGGCCGTCAGGAGACCCATGCGCTCGGACCGACCGGCCGCAAGGATCACGGCACGACGAGGTCGAAGATCCGTGCGGTTATCGGCAACCGCGCCTACGCGGATCGGCGGTGCATCCTCGAGTTCCACGATCCGTTCCTCCGCCCGCTTATCGCTCGGCGAGCATAGCGGTGCGAAGCGGTGCCCGGGAGCGACATCCCCCGACGAACAGGGCAACTGCGACCCTTGAGGCGGTGGGTTATCGTGCGTCACCCGACCGAGGAGGGAACGTGATGCGGTTCGGTCTGGACATCTCGCAACACCAGCTGACCTGGGACGACATCGTCTCCCGCGCTCGGCTCGCCGAGGACGCCGGGCTCGACGGCGTCTGGGTCTTCGATCACTTCAAGGCGCTGTACGGCGACCCGAAAGGGCCGTCGCTCGAAGGATGGACGCTGCTGGCCGGTCTCGCTCGAGAGACCTCGCGTGTGCGACTCGGGACGCTCGTCACGGGGATGACGCACCGACACCCAGCCGTGCTGGCGGCGGAGGTCGTCACGATCGATCACCTCTCGGGCGGGCGCGTCGAGTGTGCGATCGGTGCCGCGTGGAACGAGCCTGAACATCGCGAGCTCGGCATCCCGTTCCCGCCAACGAGGGATCGGATGGACCGGCTCGAGGAAGGCATCCAGATCCTCCGCGCGCTGTTCACCGAAGAGGACGTGACCTTCGAAGGCGAGCACTACCAACTCGAGAACGCGACCTACCGCCCGCTGCCCGTGCAGAAGCCGCATCCGCCGATCTGGGTCGGGGGAGAGGGCCGCAAGCGGACGCTTCCGATCGCCGGCAGGTACGCGGATGCCTGGCACGGTTGGGCCAACGATGCGGCCGAGCTCGCAGAGATCACAGCCATCATCGACGCGGCAGCCGAGGAGGCCGGTCGCGACCCCGCGTCGATCCTGCGCGCCTCGAGCCTGTCGATCTCCGAGCCGTGGGATGAGGTCAAGTCGGCATACGACTGGATGACCGCCGGCGGCATCGAGTATCTCGTGATCGACTGGCCGAGCGAAGGTCAAGCGCGCCTCGAGGAGTTCGTCGAGCACATGCTTCCCACGCTCTGATTCGACGGGCTCAACCAAGTCGCAGCGCGCGCTGTCCAGGAACCGCCGGCCCGTGAGGTACGCTCCGCGCGACCTTCGAAAGGAACACCGTGATCGAACCTGCCGAACCGGTGCTGCCGGGTATCGAGACCACGCAGTTCTCGGCGGATCAATGGAAGAGCCGGGCGATGTACGAAGAAGCCTGCAAGCTGAGCATGGAACGTGCGCTGGCGCGTGCGATCGATGCACTGAATGAGGCGCTCTTCGCCGCCGCCTACCTCGCCCAACAACCGGTCGAGGACCTCACGATAGACCGGCGTGCGTGGCCACTCGATCCGGGCGGTCTGGTCGCAACGAACGCCGAGCGCTCCAGCTGACGCTGCTGACGCGAGCGATGGCGCCGCGGTTAGACCACGCCGCGAGCGGCCCAGGCGCGGGCCCGCACGATCACGGGTCCGTCGCCGAGTTCTCGCCGACACACATCTTGGAGTTGGGTTCGTGCCTCGTCGAAGAGGGCTTCGACGTAGGCGCCGGCCGGCCCGACGCCGCGCGTGTAGGGCTCCCACCACTCATCGACCGTTGGGTGCTCCACCTCGATGGAGATCATGCCGTCCGTGATGTCGCGGAGTCCGGCGAACGTGAGGAACTCGGCCAGCTGACCATCACGAGCTCCTGCCCGCCCCGACTCGTCGACGGCGTTCGGGTCCAGGATGTGCACGCAGCGCCAGAAGTCTGAAAGCGGACCTTGTCCACCCGCGTGGTCCCATACGCAGGCCGCCACGACTCCGCCCGGCTTCGTGACGCGCCGCAACTCGGTGAGCCCGGCGATCGGGTCGGTCATGAAGTGGACCACCAATTGCGCAAGGGCCATATCGAACCGCTCGTCCTCGAAGGGGAGCTCCTCGGCTGGCGCCCGCTGCACGTCGACGCCGGGATACCGCTGTTGGACGGAAGCGGCGAACGGCGCCGACGGGTCGACCGCGGTGACGGCATCGGCGCCCAGCCGCCGCACCAACTCGCTGGTCAGCATGCCGGTACCACACCCGACCTCGAGCGTGCGCTGCCCGTTCGAGACCCCGGCGAAGTCGGCGAACCGTGGCGCGAGCGGCCCCGAGTAGCGACCCATGAAGGCGTCGTACGCAGCCGCGTCATCGAAGCTCACCTGGTGAATGTAGCGAGGTTGCCCGTAGGGTCGGAACGAGGGCAGACGGAGAGGTCGCCCGGTCGGCCGTCGACTCGGTGCGTCCGTTCATCGCCGGACCGGCCGATCCCTCCGACTAGGCGATATGGCGCTTTCGTGACGCGCGGGTGGAACAACGTTGCAGCGTGTCGCTATCGAATGTCCCACGGGCATATCGTGACGGCGATGGTTGGACCCGGATGTCCGGCACCGGAGGATGGATCATGAAGAAGGCACTCGCCGTCACGCTCATCGTTGGGTTCCTCGTGGTGGACTTCCTGTTCTTCCACGACATCCTCAAGCCGGGCGAGGTCATCACGTTCCCGCAGTACCTGACCGGCCTGCTGAGCATCCCGGTCATCCTGATCGCCGGCGGCTATCTGCTCCGCGGCGAGGAAGTAGTGGAACCGGCTCACTAACCCGTCCGTCCACCACCAGGCCCGTCTGGTCGCGCTATCGGCTGTTCCAAGTAGTGGAAGTCAGTTCCACTACTTGGAACACGTCGGTGGCATCCTTCACGGTTCCGCGCGGGCGCCGACCTTTGGCGGTCGACGCTCAGACGAACCGCATGGGAGTATTCCGACCCTGCAACCCCCCAGCGGCACAGTGCCGCGCAGATCTAGGAGAGGAGTTCCGTTCCGTGCGCCGTTCCGCTGCCTTCGTTCTGGTCGGTCTCGCCATGCTGGCCCTCGCTGCGCCGGCACAAGCGTCCACGCGGGTGCCGTTCGTCGGCCCAGCGCGCAGCTACACGCTGGACGGCGTCTGCGTATCCTCGATCTCGGCACAGGAGCGCTCGGGTCATCCGGGGTTCCTGACCCTGGACGACAGCGGGAACGTCATCAAGGTCGAGTACCAGGGCTCGTACGACACCGTGCTGTCGAGCTCGCTCGGCCAGCTCACGTTCTCGACGCTCGGATCGACGACCGTCACCCAGAACCCGGACGGCACCTGGACGCAGGTCCAGAAGGGCAGCGGCATCGCGGTCGTGCCCGTGAGCGACCCGACCGGCCCGACGCTCGTGTGGTTCTCCGGCACCGTGACGTCCGTGGGCACGTTCGACCCGAAGACGCTCGAGTTCGTGCCGACCTCCCAGACCCGGTCGGGCACGCAGAGCAACATATGCGAGATGCTCGTGACCGGGCTGAAGACCCGGCACGACGCGCGCTGAACCGGCGGCTTCCTACGGTCCAACCGTGACGGTGCCGGCGTTGCCGGTGAGGTGCACCGTTCCGCCGGTGAACGACTGACCGTTGATCGTCGCGCCCCCCGTGGGCGCTTCGACGGCGAGCGACGCGAGCCCGCTCGTCACGATGACGTGGATCAGCCCCGGCTCCGGGTAGTGCTTCGGTGTGAGGCCTCCGTAGTAGTAGCCGAGGATCCGATCGGCGGACCACCCTCTCTTCGCTTTGCCGTAGGCGCCCCACTGGACCATGCCGACGCCGTGACCCCAGCCGCGCCCGATCGCCATCGCGCCCGAGTGACCCGAGCCGACGCGGTACCAACCCGACGGGATCGTCGCCGGGAGCGCGCCGGTCGGGTAGCGCCCCGGCTCGAGGCACGGCGCCCACTCATTGATCGTGTCGCGAAACGTGCCCGCGTCGATCGGCGTCGAGGTGCCCGCGCCGGTGATCACCACGTTCGGCCCGTTGCTGCGCGCCGA
This sequence comes from Actinomycetota bacterium, assembly GCA_036265325.1. Lineage (GTDB taxonomy): Bacteria > Actinomycetota > UBA4738 > UBA4738 > HRBIN12 > AC-51. The sequence continues at coordinate 12,928 of DATAPH010000003.1, forward strand.
CGTGATCTGCTTGCCGCTCGGCCACAGGCCGCCGGCCGTCAGGAAGGTTGCCAGGTCGTTGAATGGGATCGGCACGCGCCAATGTGATGTCGGCGACGCGCCGTCGTCGCGCTCGATGACCGGGCGGAGGTACGGCAGCGGCGCGCTCCCGAAGACCTGGTCGTTCCCGTAGGTGTGGCCGTTGGACGTGGAGAAGTAGACGGTGTCGGCAGGGCTTCCCCCGTACAGCAGCACCTGGCCCTGCGTGTGCTGCACCGCCGCGTACCACCGCTTGATGCCGGTGGTCGGCGGGACCTGGATGCCGCCGTAGACCTGGCAGTCGGTCGATGCGCAGATCGGCTGCTGCACTTCGTCGCCCTGCTGACCGCTCCAGTCGAGATGCGCCAGGGCGTAGCTGCGCGCCGCGACCGCCTGCGCTTCCAGCGCCGCGGCGGGCCACGTCGGTGGCACCTCCGCGATCCCGTCGAGATACTTCTCGAACGGGAGGGTCACGACGAGCGACAAGGTGCCGTCGTCGGCGCTCTTGATCGACAGCGCCCCCGGATAGCGCGCACGGAACCGTGGCGTGTGCACGTGCTTGCAGCTCGACCGTGACTTCGGATACACAGCATGGACGAGGAACGGCCCTGTGCCCGACGGTTCGAGCGAGATGCGCGTGCCCGACACGGACGGAACGCCGGGGCTCGATCCCGGGGACGTCGGCGCAATCGTGCCGGTTGGCGAGGCGGGCGTCGAGCTGCCGGCTCCGGTACAGGCCGACGCCATCGCGAGCACGAGGAGCAAGCCGGCCAGACGCGTCAGACG
>DATAPH010000004.1:0-2873 GCA_036265325.1 Actinomycetota bacterium
CAGTCGCGCATCCCGTCGCCGGAGAACTGGCCGCGTGTCTTCTCGATCGTCTCGGCGGGGATCGGCGTCGGTGCCCCGAGACCGGACGAAAGCACCTGCAGCTGGGCCGCCTTCTCGAGCATGTAGAGGTCATCGATCGCCGCACCGAGCTCCCGGCCGGCGACCAGGATCCCGTGGTGACGCAGGAACAGCACGTCGTTCGTGCCGAGCATCTTCGCCAGGCGCTCCCCTTCGTCGAGGTTCGCCAGACCCTCGTAGCGCTCGTCGTATGTGACCCGGTCGGTGAACTGCAGCGACGTCTGACTGATCGGCACCAGGTGCAGCTCGGCCTGCATCGCGAGCGCCGTCGTCCACGGCTGGTGGGTATGGAGGACGACCGAGGCCTGTGGGCAGAGGCGATGGATCGGCGCGTGGATCCCGATCCCGGTGTCCGGCGCCGTGCCCGAGATCGGCGTCCCGTCGACGTCGACGACCGCCAGGCTCGAGGCCGTGATCTCGGAGAAGTGCAGCCCGAACGGGTTGATCAAGAACCGGTCCTCTTGGCCTGGGATCAACATCGAGAAGTGGTTCGAGATCCCTTCGTGGAAGTCGAACATCACGGCGACCCGGAAGGCCGCCGCCAGCTCGATCCTCGCCTCACGCTCGTCAACAGGTGGGTTCATCGGGTTCCTCCGGTTCGGTCGATCGACCCACGGTAGACCTTCCGGTCCCACCTGCGCCACCAGAGCTGCAGCGCCGTCGATCAGTCGCACAACGGACGGTCGCTTCGCGTGTTTCGGCCCGTACCATGCATGCTGGAGCATCCGCTCCGTCCTCGGGCTAAGGAGCGCTCCCTATCGACCCGGCCGGGAATGACGCCGGAACACGCCGTGCACAACGTCGCGCGATCATCCGTCGCCGCCGGACGTTCGTTGCACTCGTCGCGGTCACCGTGCTCGCCGTCGCGATCTGGGTGTCGCGCGGAACGAGCGGAACGACGGCCGCGACGCCGCCGCCGAGCACTGCTTCGGCGACGATGCCGCCCGCGACCGTCGACTCCGCGATGCCACCCGCCTACCTGGCATGGATGCCCGGCGGATTCCCGGCCTCATTCGCATCGGCCGTCGGATCGCTCCCCGGTGTTCAGGCGGCCGTCGTCGTCGCGGGCGACACGCTCTGGATGACCGAGTCCCGCGCCGCAGACGGGAAGGTCGTGACGCATCCGGCGCCTCCATATCGCGTGCCGATCGACGCGTTCGCCGCCGATCCGAGCCTCTACGCCGGGTTCGTTCCCTCCGCGTACCGCGACACGATCGAGACGACGTTGTCCAAGGGGCAGGCCGTCTTGGGCGAAACAAGCGCGAAGCTCCGGGGGTTCGGGGTCGGCGGACAGCTCGTGTTCGGCTCCCAGAGCGTCACCGTCGGGGCCGTCGTCCCCGATCCGGTCGTCGGGTGGAGCGAGATGCTCGTCTCCAGATCGACGGGAACAAAGCTCGGCATCGTGGATAACCGATACCTCCTCGCGACGATGAGCGGGAATCCGAGCGACAGCGCCTTCTTGCGCGAGATCCAGCCCTCGCTCACGCCGGGGGTCCCGATCCGGGTGGCGAAGCCCGGCGAGGTTCAGTACGTCCGAGTCTCATCCGGATCTGCGCCCCCGGTCGTTCTCAAGGACGTCTTCGGTGAGTTCGCCGCGTATCCGGACGCGTCCGACCCGGGAACGATCCACATCGACCCCGGGTGGATCTCGACGCATCTGGAGACCAAGTCGGTTCCGCTGCTCGGAAGCGAGACGTGCAACGCTGCGCTCTTCCCCGCCTTGATCGGCGCGATGGAACAGCTTCAGCGCGAAGGGCTCGGCGACCTCGTGAAGAGCAACGCCGGGTGCTACAACCCCAAGTTGCTCGCGTCGACGGCCACCGCGCCGCCCTCGTTCCACGCCTACGGCGCCGCGATCGACATCAACGCGCCGGAGAACGCCTTCGGCGCGACCCCGACCCAAGACAAGCGCCTCGTCGCCGTGATGGAGCACTGGGGATTCAACTGGGGTGGGCGATTCTTGGTGCCGGACGGGATGCACTTCGAGTACCTGCAACCGTCTGCGTCCTGACGGCCGACGGGCGACGCCGCTCGCCTAGCGAGACCGGACGTAGCCTGCGCACATAGCGACCGATATGTTGGCCAATGGGAAACGCCAAGTGATGGATCGTGAGGACGGCCCTGGCGTTCGCTCTGTCTTTGGTAGTCGTCGTGGGCTTATGGGCGATTCCCGCCGGGCTTCCCATCGCATCGCCGTCGGATCCAGATCGACGAACGGAATCAGGGAACCGCGGTTGACTGCAGTAGCGGCCAAGGGTGGATCGGCTACGACCTGATGCGCTGCCCCGAGCCGTGATGCCGGATCGCAGCTGCTCTTACTCTTTGCTACCGATTCTGGTCATCACGCGGTGATGTCGCGGCTTCGGAACCGCCACACCGCTAGCGTCAGGAATACCGCTGTGTACGCCGCGCTGATGAGCAACCCCTCTCGTATCATCGCGAGGTCGATCGGGAAGCGGAACAGTCCCGTGTACCCGAGCCAGCCGTGCGTTGGAAGGAACGGTTGGATCCGGTGCAGGCTCGGGATCTGATCGGCGATCTGGCTCGCGATCGCGACGATCACCGTCGCGACGATCGCGCCCGGGCCCGAGTCGGTGAGCGTCGAGATCCACATGCCGACCGCGACGATGCCTGAGGCCGCAAGCAGGATGAAGGCGCCCGACGCGACGATCCGCACGAGTGCATCGACCACCGACAGCGACGTGCCGGACAGCGTCGGCATCGGGTGGATCCCGAACACGACCCCTCCCGCGAGCAAGCCCGAGAGGATCACGATCACCAGCAACGCGCCGGTG
>DATAPH010000005.1:0-7389 GCA_036265325.1 Actinomycetota bacterium
TCCCCTACGACGTGGTCGACGCCTCCCATCCGGATGTGTCCGTCGACTTCACGTACGCGGACGAAAGCGACCCGGGTCCGTACCCGTTCGGATCGGACACCGACATCGAGGGTGGATCCGACCGGCACGCCGTCATGCTCAACAAGGACACCTGCACCCTGTCCGAGCTGTACAACGCGCGCTGGAACGGCGGGAGCCCCGCGGCGGGGTCGGGGGCCGTGTTCGACCTGACATCCAACACCCTCCGGCCGGCCGGGTGGACGAGCGCCGACGCCGCGGGCCTTCCGATCATGGCGGGACTGCTCCGCTACGACGAGGTCGCGGCCGGCGACGTTGACCATGCCATCCGCGTGACCGCGGCGTGCACGCACGACACCTACATCTGGCCGGCGCGCCACGAAGCGGGGACGAAGGATCGACGGTGTCCGCCGATGGGCGCGCGGTTCCGGCTCAAGGCGGGGTTCGACGCGAGCCGCTTCAGCCCGGCCGCACGTGTTGTGATCAAGGCGATGAAGCGCTACGGCCTGATCGTCGCGGACAACGGCAGCAACTGGTACTTCCAGGGCGCCGTCGATCCGCGCTGGACGTACCCGTTCGTCGATCAGCTCAAGCAGATCCCGGCGCGCGCGTTCGTCGTCGTCGACGAGCATGCCTGCCGGGTCGCCTCGAGCAGCGCCGCGTTCGCGGCGGGCCCCGGCTGCCCGGTTCCGTAAGGGCTCACGCCAGCGCGAGGAAGCGCTCGACGATCTTCGGCCCCTCCGGCGTCAGGATGCTCTCGGGATGGAACTGGACGCCGAAGCGCGGAAGCTCGCGGTGCTGCGTCGCCATCACGAGCCCGTCTTCCGTCCACGCGGTCAGCTCGAGCTGCTCGGGAAGGTCGTCGCGCTCGACGACCAGCGAGTGATACCGGGCCGCCTCGAACGGGTTCGCGATCCCCTCGAAGATCCCGCGTCCTTCGTGATAGACGAACGAGGCTTTGCCGTGCATCGGCGTCGTCCGGTCGACGGTGCCGCCCAGTTCGAGGCCGATCGCTTGATGACCGAGACAGACGCCTAGGACCGGTGTCGAGCGCGGCAACACCTCGAGGAGCCCTGTGAACGTGGCAACATCGCGGGGATGGCCCGGACCGGGTGACAGGACGACGGCGTCGGGCTTCATCGCGACGAGCTCGGACGCCTGCTTCTCATCGGACTTCACGACGACCGTGGACCGGCCGAGGCTTTCGATCAGCTGGACGAGGTTGTACGTGAACGAGTCGTAGTGGTCGACGACGAGGATCATGCGTTCGCCTCCATCGGTGCGACGGCGGGCAACAGCGCGGCTGCCTTCGCGCGCGTCTCGCGGAGCTCCGTCTCGGGGTCCGAGTCGGCGACGACACCCGCGCCGGCTTGGATGCTGACCTCGTCGCCGGCCACGACCGCGGTGCGGATCGTGATGCAGAAGTCGAGGTCGCCCGCGAAGGTGAGGTAGCCGACGGCGCCGGCGTATGGCCCGCGCGGCGTCGGCTCGTGCTCGGCGATGAGTTCCATCGCGCGTCGCTTGGGGGCACCGGTCACCGTTCCGGCGGGGAAGGTGACGGCGAGCGCGTCGATCGGCTCCATGTCGGGGCGTAGGTCGCCCTCCACGGTCGAGACGATGTGCATCACCTTCGAGAATCGCTCGACCTCCATCAGCTCCGTCGGACGGACGCTCCCCGCGGTGCAGACGCGACCGAGGTCGTTGCGCGCGAGGTCGACGAGCATCGCGTGCTCGGCCTGTTCCTTGGGGTCGGCGAGGAGCTCGTGCTCGAGCAGCCGGTCGCGGACGTCGGTGAGCCCGCGCGGGCGCGTCCCCGCGATCGGGCGCGTCATCACGCGGCGGCCCTCGACACGAACGAGCGGCTCCGGCGACGAGCCGGCGAGCTCGATCCCCAAGAGCCGCAGATAGAACATGTACGGAGCCGGATTGGAGACGCGCAGCTGCCGGTAGATCGGCAGGCCGCCACCCGGCGCGGGGAAGGTGACCCGACGCGACGGGACGCCCTGGTAGATGTCGCCGGCGGCGATGTGCTCCTTGAAGCTCGACACCAAGCCGCGGTAGTCCTCGTCCTTCATGTTGGCGTCGCCGTCGGACGCGGTGCCGTCGGCCGCGGCGAGCAGCGGCAACGCCGGCGCGGAGGCGATCTTCGCGGCGAGCGCATCGAGCGAATCGACGGCCTGGTCGTACCCGCCCCGCTGCGCGTGCACGATCAACACCAAACGTTGCCGCCAGTGGTCGAACACGACCGCGCGGTCGATCAGCAGCAACGCGACCGGCGGCACGGGCGCGTCGGACGCGTGTGGGGCCGGATGCCCATCCAACAGCGTCGCAGCTTCGTAGCTCACGCAGCCCATCAGCCCGCCTGTGATCGGCGGGAGCCCTTCCGGGCGCGGTGCGCGCAGCCCGTTGATCACGGCGCGGAGCGCCTCCCGCGGCTTCAGCCGGCGCGACGGTTCGCCGGTCGGGAGCTCGCGCACGACGTCGCGCAGATGCACGCCGGCGTCATCGGCGATCAACACCGCGGCGGGATCGCCGGCGACGAACGAGTACCTGCCCCATCGCTCGGAGCGCTCGACAGACTCGAACAGCACTCCCGGGCCGTCGCCCGCGATCGACGGGAGCAGACCGACGGGTGTGCCAACATCAGCGAGCACCTCGGCCCACACCGGCACGAGCGGCCACGCCGCCGCGAGGCGGTCGAAATGCTCGCGGTCGGGGCGCACCTGCAGCGACGGAGTCATCGGGTTCCAATCCTCTCGTATGGGTCCCGGATACACGTGAACCCCGGACGGTGGGTCCGGGGCTCGTGGGCGACGCGGGTGGATCGAACGCGTCAGGGGCGCGATGGCGCCGGGCTCCACGAGCCTTTGCGCCACCACCAAGCCTGCCGCGTCGTCATCAGGTCGGCGATGGTCGCACGGCGCGGCCGCGCGCGTCAACGCTGCGCTGCGATGCGACGCACGAGCGCTCGGTCCGAAACGTCTCGCGCTATACTGCCTGCGCAAACGTTCGTACGGCGTGGTGCAGAGGTGGGCGTCGGCCCACCTTTCGTTTGGGAAGGGTTGGGGTCGTGGTGGATGCCGAAACGCTGGTTCGGCCTGTCGTGGAAGGCGCGGGCTTCGAGCTGTTCGACATCACCTTCGGCGGCGCCTCGGGCGGCCGGCCGACCCTGCGCGTCACGGTCGACCGCGACGGCGGCCTTGAGCTCGACACGATCGCCGCGCTGTCCGAGAAGATCGCGCGCCGGCTCGACCTCGAGAACTTCGGCGACGGCCGCTACGAGCTCGAGGTCAGCTCGCCTGGGATCGAGCATCCCCTCAAGACGCCGGCCCATTTCGCGCGGGCCGTCGGCTCACGGGTGAAGGTCAAGACCGACGAGCCCGTCGACGACGCGCGCGTGCACGAGGGGGTCCTGGTCTCTGCCGACGAGCAGCGGATCGAGCTCGACGTCGACGGCGCGCGGCGCACCATCCCCGACCGCGCCATCCGGTCCGCGCGCACGGTTGCTGACTGGAGCGCCGAGCTGAAGAGGAGCGCGGTATGAACCCCGACATGATCACCGCGCTCCGCGAGCTCGAGCGGGAGAAGGGCGTCGCGTTCGAGACGATCCTGCAGGGTCTCGAGGAGGCCATGGGCGCCGCGTACAAGACGGCGTGGAAGCAGGAGCATCCCGACGCCGACGACGACTTCGTGGGGTTCCGCGCCGAGATCGACCCAGAGAACGGCGACATGCGCATGTTCCAGCAGGAGCTTGAGGAGGTCGACACCGAGGACGGCGAAGGCGTCGAGATGAAGGTCCTGTCCGAGAAGGAGGTCCAGGTCACCGAGGACTTCCGTGGACGGATCGGCGCGCAGACGGCCAAGCAAGTCATCTTCCAGAAGCTCCGCGATGCCGAGCGCGAGATGACCTACGAAGAGTTCGCGGGCCGCGAGGGCGACGTCGTGACCGGCATCGTGCAGCAGTCCGAGCGGCGCTACACGCTGCTGGATCTCGGCAAGGTCGAGGCGCTGCTCCCGCAGGCCGAGCAGGTGCCGTCCGAGCCGTACCGCAACGGTGAGCGGCTGAAGGCCTACATCACCGAGGTTCGGCGAGGTGTGAAAGGCCCGCAGATCGTCGTGAGCCGCACCCATCCCGGGTTGCTGAAGCGGTTGTTCGAGATGGAGGTGCCCGAGATCGAGGACGGCGTGGTGGAGATCCGCGGCGTCGCGCGCGAGCCCGGCCATCGTTCGAAGATCGCGGTGTGGTCCAACGAGCCCGCCGTCGACCCCGTCGGCGCGTGCGTCGGGCCCAAGGGATCGCGTGTGCGCAACGTCGTGACGGAGTTGCGGGGCGAGAAGATCGACGTCGTCCCTTGGTCCGACGACGCGGCCGAGCTCGTCGCGAACGCGCTCCAGCCGGCCAAGGTCACGCGGGTCATCGTCGACCCCGAGTCGCAGACCGCGCAAGTCATCGTCCCGGACTACCAGCTGTCGCTGGCGATCGGGAAGGAGGGCCAGAACGCGCGGCTCGCGGCGCGGCTGACCGGCTGGCGCATCGACATCAAGTCGGAGTCCCAGGCAGCCGCCGCGCCGGAGGCTCCGCGGGGGGCGTAACGGTGCGGCGGCGTCACGTCCCGCTGCGCACCTGCGGCGGGTGCCGCCGAACGGCGCCGCGATCCACGCTCATCCGCGTGGTCGCCTTGCCCGATGGCTCGCCCGAGGTCGATCCGGATGGGACGCTCCCGGGACGAGGCGCTTACGTGCATCCCGCCACCGCCTGCATCGAGGCGGCGGTGCCAGCGGGGGTGGCGCGGGCGTTGCGGACGGGCATCAGCGTGGAGCAAGCAAGTAGGCTTACGGACCGGTTGTTCGAGGTGAAGGAAGACACGTGAGGGTTCACGAGCTTGCCAAAGAGCTCGGCGTGACCAGCAAGGAACTGCTGGCATCGCTGGCCGACATGGGTGTGGCGGGGAAATCCGCCTCGTCCAGCGTGCCCGAAGACATGGTGCCGCGTCTGCGCGCATCGGGGGGCAAGGCCACCGCCGCGCCGGCCAAGCCACGCGAGGTGCTGGAGCCGCCGCCGCAGCCTCGCAAGCCTCGTGCCAAGTCCAAGCCGAAGGCCGCCGCCGAGCCGGCCGCGGCGAAGGCGCCTGTCCCGGCCGCGCCCACGACGCCGCCGCCGCCCACCGAGCCGAAGCAAGCGCCCAAGCAACGCCGCCGGCCGGAGCCGGCCGCTCCCGTGATCCCGTCGGGCCCGGTGTTGCAGGTGATCCACGGCGCGACGCCGCAGACCATCGCGGAGAAGACCGACCGCTCGCCGGCCGAGATCGTGAAGATCCTCTTCATGGCGGGCGACATGGCGACGGCCACGACGTCGCTCGCCGACGAGCAGATCGAGTTGATCTCGGCCGAGCTCGGGTACACCGCTGAGATCGTCGGGCTCGAGGACCAGCTCAAGGGCGAGGAGGCTGTCGACGACGTCGACGTCGACCAGCTCGTCGCGCGCGCCCCCGTCGTCACGATCATGGGCCACGTCGACCACGGCAAGACCAAGCTCCTGGACGCGATCCGCTCGACCGATGTCGTCGCGGACGAGTTCGGCGGGATCACGCAGCACATCGGCGCGTACCAGGCGCACGTGGGCTCGCGCGAGATCACGTTCATCGACACGCCGGGCCACGAGGCGTTCACTGCGATGCGAGCCCGTGGCGCGAGCGTCACCGATATCGCCGTGCTCGTCGTCGCGGCCGATGACGGCGTGATGCCGCAGACCGTCGAGGCGCTCGACCACGCGAAGGCTGCGAACGTCCCGATCGTCGTTGCGGTCAACAAGATCGATAAGGACGAGGCGGACCCGAACCGCGTCCGCACGCAGCTGGTCGAGCGCGGGGTCGTCCCATCGGAGTGGGGCGGCGACTTCGAGTTCGTCGACGTCTCGGCGAAGGCCAACCTCAACCTCGACACCCTGCTCGACACGCTGCTCGTCGTGGCGGACCTCGCCGACCTGAAGGGCGACCCGAGCGGGCTCGCCCGCGGGACCGTCCTCGAAGCGCACCTGGACCGAGGCCGTGGTCCGGTTGCGACCGTGCTCGTGCAGAAGGGTTCGTTGGAGGTCGGCGACGCGCTCATCGCGGGGACCGCCTACTGCCGGATCCGCGCGATGCAGGACGAGAACGGAAAGGCCGTCGACTTCGCCGGGCCGTCCAAGCCGGTGCAGATCCTCGGTTGGAGCCACGTGCCGAGCGCGGGTGACGACTTCCGTGAGGTCGAGGACGAGCGTGAGGCCCGTCACATCGCGGAGGAGCGCGAGGCGAAGTCGCGGCAGGCCGAGCTCGTCACTGCCAGGCGCGCGACGCTCCAGGACCTCCTGCGGCGCACGGGTTCCGACGCCATCACCGACCTGAATATCATCGTGAAGGCCGACGTCCAGGGGTCGGTCCAGGCGCTTGAGGACTCCCTATTGAAGCTGCCGCAGGATGAGGTGCGCGTGAACATCGTGCGCGCCGGCGCGGGGGGGATCACCGAGAACGACGTGACCCTCGCCATGGCCTCCGACGCGATCATCGTCGGCTTCAACGTGCGTCCCTCGGCGGGTGCGCGTGAGCTCGCGGAGAGGGAAGGCGTCGACATCCGCACCTACCGGGTGATCTACGACGCGATCGACGACATCAAGTCGGCGTTGTCGGGCCTCTTGAAGCCCGAAGAGCGCGAGCGGATCCTCGGCGAGGCCGAGGTTCGCGAGATCTTCCGGGTACCGAAGCTCGGCGTGATCGCCGGCAGCTACGTGCGTTCGGGCGCGATCCGGCGGAACTCCCGTGCGCGCTTGGTGCGCGACGGCGTCGTCGTGTACGACGGCAAGATCGCGTCGCTTCGCCGATTCAAGGACGACGTCGGCGAGGTGCGTGACGGCTACGAGTGCGGGATCGGGCTGGAGAACTACCAAGACCTCAAGGACGGCGACATCGTCGAGGCCTACGAAGTCGAAGAGGTCGCCCGCAGCATCTAGCGCCGTGGTCGTCGCAGTGGAGCGGTTCGACCTGCGGATACCAGGGGCACGTTCGCTCAAGGAGAAGCGCCACGTCGTCAAAGGCCTGACGGCGGTCCTGCGGCAAACGTTCGAGGTGAGCGTCGCCGAGGTCGACCATCAGGACCTGTGGCAGCGGGCGACGATCGCGGTCGCGGCGGTCGGCCCCGATCAGCACCACCTCCGCCGGGTGATGCAGGCTGTGGGGAAGCGTGTCGACGCCTGGATCGAGGTTGAGGTGATCGAACGCGATCTTGAGCTGTGGTGGCCGGACGACGAATAGTTCACGGTCTGAGGAGACCTGCGGCGCGCCGGTACCCTGGAGACATGCCACAGGGACCACGCACCGACCGCGTAGGAGAGGAGTT
>DATAPH010000006.1:0-1864 GCA_036265325.1 Actinomycetota bacterium
GCGACGAAGACGGAGTCGACGTTCGACGTGTCGGCGTACGTGACGATGGTCGCCTTCGGATCGAGCACCGGCGCCGTGTTGATCACGTCGGTCCGGAGCAGGACGATGTCCGCCTGCTTGCCCGGCGCGAGCGAGCCGACCCTCTCCTCGAGCCCGATCGAGCGGGCGCCGTCGATGGTCGCGAACTCGAGCACGTCGGTGTGCGTGAGCGTCGGCGCGAACGCGACGTCCGGCGTGTCGGTGAACTCGAGGATCCGGTCGTACGCGAGCGCCGTCCGCATCTGGGTGAACATCTCGCCGGGGACGCTCGACACGACGTCGACGCTGAGCGACGGACGGACGCCGCGGGCGAGCATCTTCCCCGTCGGCGGCGGACCATGGCCCATGAGCATCTCGACGTACGGGGCGATGCACGCCTTTCCGCCCGTCTCGGCGATCCAGTCGAGCTCCTGGTCGGTCAGATCGGTCATGTGGATGTAGCAGACGTCAGGCCCCATGAGACCGAGGTCGTGCATGTCCTTGACCGGCTCGTAGTGGAGGGTGTGGAGGCGCATGCCGACGTGCACGCTGATGAGGATCCCGAGCTCGCGCGCGAGCGCCCAATCGTGCTTCGCGACGTCGAAGTTCACGTTGCCCGGCTGGCGGGCCGCCATGGCCAGGGTGAGCAGGCCGTCGTCCGAGGAGAAGTACGTGTCGCGGATCCGGCGGATGTCGGCCGGGTGCTCGAGCTCGCTGAACATCCACCACTCCCCGCCCGTCGGCATGCCGTGGGCATAGACGGCGCGGATGCCCGCGTCCTTCAGCCCCTGGATCGCCGCGTCGGCGTGATCGGGCGTGTTGTTGATGTGCGACCAGTCGAGGAGCGTCGTCACGCCCGCGTTCAGCGCCTCGAGCGAGCCGGCGTAATCGCCGATGTGGACGTCCTGCGGGCGGTAGAAGCCGCCGACCTGGCCGAGCATGACCGCGAAGTAGTGGTCGAGCGTGCACGACGGGAGGACGCCGCGGACCGGTGTCTGCCACGTGTGCCGGTGGGTGTCGACGAAGCCGGGCATCACGATCGTCCCGGTCGCGTCCACCTGCTCCGCGTCCGAGACCCCGAGATCCCGCCCGATGTCGACGATCTTGCCGTCCTCGACGAGGACCTCGCCGTTCGGGATGTCGCCGATCGCCGGGTCCATCGAGACGACGAAGCCGTTACGGATCACCAGCTTCGAGCTCATGCGTACTCCTTGCCGTTCGGACAGAAATCGTTGCGGGGCTCCTGGCCACCGCATGTACAGCGACCATAAACGGTTGCGCGGCGCGGCGTCAACGTCCCGCCAGGTCACGGGGAGGAATTGTTAAGCCATCATTGACACTGTTCGCCCTACCTGCTCAAAATGTCTCGTGGCCGCGGCCAGCTCTTCATCGCCGCCTCCCGTTGGACGACTCGCGGGCAGCGCCGGCAGACGGCTCGTCACCAACGCGGTCCTCGCCGCCAGGTTCCTGCCCGTCTGGCTCGCGACCGGCGCTCTCGTCGTCGTTGCCGCAATCGTCGCGCCCGACGCTCTCGGACGCACGTCGTGGTCGTTCGTCCTGCCGTCGGCGACCGTGCTCGCGCTCGCCGCGGTGGGCCAGATGCTCGTCGTCATGCACGGCGGCATCGACCTGTCGACGCCCGGTGTCGTCTCCTTCGGCGGGAACCTCGTCGCCGGCGTCGGCGCCGGCGCCGACCACAGGCTTCCGACCGCGATCCTCGCAGCGCTCGGCGTCGGCGTGGCCGTCGGGCTCGTCAACGGCCTCCTCGTGGGCGTTCTGAGGCTGAACCCGCTCATCGTCACGCTCGCGGTCGGGCAGGTCGTCCTGGCGTGGAGCAGCAAGTACT
>DATAPH010000007.1:0-8107 GCA_036265325.1 Actinomycetota bacterium
ACCTCGCCTACAGGGTGGTGTCGTGATGGTCTTCCTCGGACTGCAGCTGCCGAGCTTCACGTTCCCGGACGTACCCGACGACCGGCTGTTCGAGCGGATCGCCGACATCGCGCGAGCCGCCGAGGATTCCGGGTTCGATTCGTTCTGGGTGATGGACCACTACCACCAGATCGGGAACGTCGGACCGCCCACCGACCCGATGTTCGAGGCGTACACGCTGCTCGGCGGGGTGGCCGCCCGGACCAGCCGGATCCAACTCGGCGCGATGGTCACCGGCGTGACCTACCGGAACCCGGCGTTCCTCGCGAAGGTCGTCACCACTCTGGACGTGATCTCGTCGGGACGCGCGATCCTCGGCATCGGCGCCGCGTGGAACGACGAGGAGTCGCTCGCCTACGGCTACCCGTGGCCGTCGCCGACGGAGCGGTTCCAGCGGCTCGAGGACGCGCTCCGCATCTGCCGGTCGATGTTCACGAACGAACGCTCGACCGTGGCCGGCACGATCCACCACGTCGATGGCGCGATCAATGTGCCGCAGCCGGTGCGCCCGGGCGGGCCGCCGATCCTCGTCGGCGGCGGGGGTGAGCGCAAGACGCTCCTCCTGACCGCCCGATACGCCGACATGTGGAACGGCTTCGGCGACATCCCGATGATCCGGCACAAGCTCGACGTGCTGTCGGAGCACTGCGCGAACGAAGGCCGAGACCGCGACGAGATCCTGGCCACGCGGCTGGGCACCCTGATCGTCGCGGAGACGCACGACGAGGCGGATGGAAGGCGGCGGCAATGGCAGGCCGACCGCAACGTCCCCGACGACGGCCTGGCGATGCGTCTGACCTGCGGCGATCGCGGGGAGGTCGCCGAACAGGGGCAGGCGTTCCTCGACGCCGGGCTCCAAGGGCTGCTCTTCAACATGCCGCCCGGGTCTTCGCCCGAGGATGTCCAGCGCGCCGGCGAGGCGCTCTCGGCCCTTCGCTAACCAGCCCGAACCGTTCCCGACCCCCATCCGTATGCCATCCAGTCCGGTGGCTTGCGGTCTGCGGGCCGGGGCCACAGCGTGCATCGTTCGACGATGGGAGGGCGAACGTGCGGAAGAGATCGGTGGTACTCGTCTGCGTCGGAGCGCTGGTGGCGCTCGGCGGCTGGCTGGCGCCGGCATCGGCCAGCGGCAACAGCTACAAGGTGACGAAACTCGTCTCCGACCAGGCGAACAAGGCGCAGCATCAGGACCCGAACCTCGTGAACGCTTGGGGCCTCGTCGCGGGCCCGAGCACGCCGTGGTGGGTCGCGAACAACCACTCGAACACCTCCACGCTCTATGACGGGACCGGGACCCCGCTCCCGTTGGTGGTCAAGGTGGCGGGCGCCCCGACGGGTGCCGTCTTCAACGGCGGTTCGGGCTTCGTCGTGTCGCACGATGGCGCGTCCGGTCCGGCGCTGTTCTTGTTCGACACCGAGAGCGGCGTGATCCGGGCATGGAACCCGAATGTGCCGGCTCCGGCGCCGTCGACCAAGGCGTTCAGGGTGGTCGACATGCGGAGCCACAACGCGATCTTCAAGGGGCTCGCGATCGCGCACACCGATCATCACGGTGACCGCCTGTACGCGACCGACTTCCACAACGGCAAGGTCGACATGTTCGACGAGCAGTTCAAGCCCGTGCACATCTCCGGCGCGTTCCAGGACCCGAACATCCCGAACGGATACGCGCCCTTCGGCATCCAGAGGCTTGGCCATCACATCTTCGTGACCTATGCGAAGCAAGACGCCAACGCTGAGGATGACGTGGCGGGCGCTGGCTTCGGATTCGTCGACATGTACGGCCGCGCCGGCAAGCTGCTCCAGCGCGTGGCGTCGATGGGGTCGCTCGACGCGCCATGGGGCATCGCTTGGGCGCCGAGCAACTTCGGCGAGGCCAGCGGCCACCTGCTGATCGGCAACTTCGGCGACGGCGTGATCAACGTCTTCGATCCGAAGGAGCACGGCGAGTTCGAACATGACGGCAGCCTGCACCGCCTCAACGGCAGCCCGATCGTGATCCCGGGGCTGTGGGCGCTGCAGTTCGGTAACGGCGCCGCCGCGGGGCCGACGAACACGCTGTTCTTCACCGCCGGACCCGACGGTGAGGCGCACGGACTGTTCGGTTCGATCCAAGCGCAGGGTTGACGCATCGTTGAAGGTCCCGGGGCACCGGCTCGGCCCGCCCCGGGACCTTCTTCGTCCGGGAGCTGCTCGTGGTGCCCAGCGCCGGCACAGCGCACGCTGTCGTGCCGTGTCAGCCGAAGCGGTATCTCTGCACGTCGAATCGGTGGCCGTTCGCGTTCGTCGGCGTGACGGTGACGGTGTGGCCATCGACGTTCACGAGCAGGAAGTGGAACACCTGGTCGATCGATGTGGGCCGGTGCGCGGAGCCACACGCGCTCCCGTGCGTGGTCGCCGAGGCGGACCACCCGATCGAGTACGCGTCGATCGGTGAGCAGTTGCTCACGGGCTCCGGCTTGCCGCCTCCACCACCCGTGACATAGCTGATCGGCATCCTGGGGCCGGAGCGATGGTTCCGTTCGTAGATGTGGGCGTGCCCGTTGAACACGATGTCGACGCCATGCTTGCCGAGGAGGTGCTCGAGGCGGTGTGCGCCGTGGAGCCACTCGTCGCTGCTCTCGTGCGGATTGTCCGCGTAGAGCGGGAAATGGAAGAACGCGAAGGCGATCGGCCGATGATGGGTTCGGAGATCGTGGCGAAGCCAGCGGTACTCGGCTCGAGTCCGCCGCCAGTGCGCGTCGAAGTCGTTCCGGTAGAGGTTCGAGTCGCCGACGTTGCTGTCGGCCCATGCCGCCTCGAGGACGTAGAACCGGGCCGGACCGGCGTTGAACGCGTACCAGGAGCTGGGGTAGCTCGCCGCCTTGGTTCGGTTCTGGCAGCAGTAGCTCTGCATGGCGTAGCGGCCGCGTGAGGCGGCTTGAGCATGACCCTGCGGCCAGTTCACGAGCGCGGTCGCGTTCATCCCATGGTTGCCTTGCGCGTTGAACAGCGGGATCCGGTCGCCCGCTTTGGCCCAAAACTCGTGGCCGAAGATCGCGCCGGTGTCGGGGCCGCGCTGGACGAGGTCGCCGTAGTTGGTCTGCGAGCCCGACGGATAGCCGGTATCGCCGGTGGTGACGGCGAACGTGGCGCCGCTCGTCGCGATCTGGCTCATGACCTTCGCCTGACCGGGGTTGTTGCCGCTCGCGTCGACCTGGCCCCAATCTCCGAACACCGCGAATGAGAATGGCTGGCCCGTACCGCGTGGGATCTGCGCTCGGAAGCTGGGCTTCCGCCGTCCGATCAGCGGATCCGATCCGCCGAACACGCGGTAGCAGTAGCGCGTGCCTCGCTTGAGGCCTGTGATGTGCGCCCTCCATTGATACTCGGATGTCGAACCGACGACGATCGTGTTCTTCAGTGCTGTCGCCCTGTGCGAAGAGCAGTTGCCCGGAGGCCCCCAGCGAACGGAGCCGGACCCGATCGACGTTGTCGTCGCCCAGTTGACGGTGACGCCCTGTCGAACGAGATCCGTCAGGTACGGGTAGCGACGGAGCGACGGCGAGATCTTCGCGTCCGCTCGCGACGCGCCGGAAGCGAGGAGGACACTCGCCGTAAGAAACGCCGACACGAGGGAAGCCGCGAAGCGTCGCATCGACCGCTGTTATTCCCAGCGACGCCGCGGATATGCGCACCGGGCTGCCCGGAGAGACGTTCGCCGGTCGAGCGGTACACTCGTTCAAGATGGAACGTTCGGTTCTGAACAGGACACCGAAGGCGGATGTCCGTGACGAGGAGATCGTCGAGCTGCTCCGGGCCGTGAATCGCAACCTGCGCGAGCGGCTGATGCAGGCGGCCTCTGGCCGGAAGCGCTCCTTGGCGACCCTTTCGGTCCTCCGGGCGATCGGCAATGACCCCGGCATCACCGTCAACGAGGTCGCGAGGCGTCGCTACATGCCGAAGAGCCTCGTCTCGATCATCGTGGCCGACCTCGCCGAGGACGGCCTCGTGCGGAAGGGCCGAGATCCGTCGGATCAGCGGCTCGTGCGGCTGAAGCTGAGTGCCGCCGGTACCCGTGAGCTCGAGCGCTGGCGCGCCACGTATCGATCCATCGCGGCGGACGCTGTGGGGTCATTGTCCCCGAGTGAGGCACGCGACCTCCTTTCAGGACTTCGCGCGCTGCACGGTGCGCTGCCCGGAACCGAGGCCACTCGATGAGCGGCGTGCCTGCGGTCGTCGTCGACGACCTCCGCAAGTCGTTCGACGATCTCGTGGCCGTCGACGGCGTGACGTTCGATGTCGCGGCGGGAGAGTCGTTCGGCTTCCTTGGACCGAACGGCGCCGGCAAGTCGACGACCATCAACATCCTGTGCACGCTGCTCCGACCGACCAGCGGCAGCGCGTCGGTGGCCGGCTTCGACGTCGCGACGCGGCCCGGCGACGTTCGCCGGCACATCGGCCTCGTCTTCCAAGATCCGACGCTCGACGAATACCTCACCGCTGAGGAGAACCTGCGGTTCCACGCCGAGCTGTACGGCGTGCCTCGCGACTCCACCGAGGCGCGCCTGCGCGACGTCCTCGAGATGGTCGAGCTGTGGGACCGGCGGAAGAGCATCGTCTCGACGTTCTCGGGCGGGATGCGCCGGCGCCTCGAGATCGCCCGTGGGCTGCTCCATTCACCGCGGGTACTGTTCCTCGACGAGCCGACCGTCGGCCTCGATCCGCAGACCCGCGCGCACATCTGGAGCTACATCGAGGAGCTCCGCGAGCGCGAGGCGATCACGATCTTCCTGACCACCCACTACATGGACGAGGCCGAGCACTGCGACCGGATCGCGATCATCGACCACGGGACGATCGTCGCGATCGACTCGCCGGAGGCCCTCAAGGCGAGCGTCGGCCAGGACCGGGTCGAGCTTCGCACGGCCGACGACGAGGAAGCGATGCGCCAGCTTCGCGAGGCCTTCGATCTCGAGCCGACGACGTCCGAAGGCGCGGTGCGCTTCTACGTCGCCGGGGGCGACCGCTTCATCCCGCGCTTGTTCGCCCAGCTCACCGTGCCGATCATGTCGGTGTCCGTCGCACAGCCGACGCTCGACGACGTGTTCATGTCCTACACGGGGCGCACGATCCGCGACGCCGAAGCGACGGCGTCGGAGCGGATGGCCGCCAACCCGTTCATCCGGCGCCGGACGGGCGTGCGCCGATGAGCCTCGCGCAGATCGCGCCGGTTCGGGTCGCGCAAGGCTCGTTCGCCGACGACTGGCGCGCGGTCAAGGTGGTGTGGAAGCGCGAGCTCCTTCGGTTCAGCCGCAACAAGCCGCGGATCATCACCTCGCTCGCGCAACCGATCCTGTTCCTGCTCGTGCTCGGGACGGGGCTGTCGTCCCTGGTCCCGCGCGGCTCGGGGTTCGACTTCCGGACGTTCATGTTCCCGGGCGTGATCGCGATGACGATCCTGTTCACCGCGATCTTCTCGGCGGTCTCGATCGTGTGGGACCGAGAGTTCGGGTTCCTGCGCGAGATGCTGGTCGCGCCCTCGCGACGGTGGGCGATCATGGCAGGCAAGGCCGCCGGTGGCTCGACCGTCGCGACGATGCAGGGCGTGATCATCCTTGCGCTCGCCGGCGTCGTACACGTGCCGTATTCGCCCTTGTTGATGCTCACGCTGCTCGGCGAGATGGCGCTGGTGGCGTTCATGCTCACGGCGCTGGGGCTCATGCTCGCGAGCCGGATCAAGCAGGTCGAGTCGTTCCAGGTCGTGATGCAGCTGTTCGTGCTGCCCATGTTCTTCCTGGCGGGTGCGATCTTCCCGCTGACCGGCCTGCCGTTCTGGCTCTCGGCGCTCACGAAGATCGACCCGCTCGCCTACGCGATCACGCCCATGCGGAACGCGGTGTTCGCGCACGTGACGATCCCGCCCGACGTGGCGGCGCAGCTCAACACCGGAGTGACCTGGGACGGGTGGCGGCTGCCGGGCAGCCTGGCGCTCGCGATCGTCGGCGTCGTGGGGCTGACGCTGCTCGGCATCGCGATCGTTCGCTTCTCGAAGACGGAGTGACTTCTCAGGCGTTGCGATGTTGTCGCATCGCGCGCATGCGGTTGGCCGCGACACCCGCATGCTGATTTGACCGGCGTCCCTCGGTCGCCCTACGGTGCGGCCACCCAAGCGGGAAGGGGAAGCACGATGACGGCTCCGGCACGTTGGTTCCGTTCGCGACCGATGCGACGCGGAGCGCTGATCTCCGTCGTCGCCCTTTCGCTGGCCGTCGTCACGACGACCGGCGCCACCGGTGCCACGACCGGCTGGGCAGGCGAAACGATCCTGTCGTCGCCTTCGACGGGTGACGGCTGGGAGCCGGCGATCGCGGCCGACCCGTCGGCGCCGTACGTGTTCACCGGATGGATGCAGTACGCGGGGAACAAGGTCTCGATCTACTTCCGCGTGTCGGCCGACGGGGGCGCAACGTGGGGCGCTCCGAAGCAGCTGGCCCCGAGCAACCAGGGCCAGTACGACATCTCGCTGGCGACCACTTCGAGTGGTGCGGTGTACGCGAGCTACATGCAGGGCAACCACATCATGTTCACGAAGTCGACCAACCACGGCTCGACGTTCACCGCGCCGTTGCAGGTCTCGGGCGGCACGTGGGCGGACAAGCCGTGGCTTGCGACGAGCGCGAGCGGCACCGACGTCTACGTCACGTGGACGACGCGCGGGAACCTGTACGCGGTCAACTCGCACAACGCCGGCGCAACGTTCTCCGCGCCGTTGCAGGTGACCAACGAGTCAAACATCTACTACTACTCGAACGGCGGCACGGTCCTTCCCAACGGGACCGCGCTGATGGTCGGGTCCGAATACCCGGAGAACGGGAACAACACGAAGAACACTGGCCCGGTGCCGATCGTGGTGTTCCGCACGACCAATGGCGGCACGTCGTGGACCCGCACGGTCTCCGACACGTTGAACACCGGCGCGACGTTCGCGACGTCGTCGGTCACCACGGTAGCGTCTGACGCGAACGGCGTCGTAGTGCTGGTGTACAGCGGATCGACCGCGGTCGGCGCCAACGGGCACGTCTACATCCGGCGCTCGACCGACAGCGGCGCGACCTGGGGCGCGCGTACGGAGCTCACCACCTCCGCCGGCGGAGCCGACGCGACGTCCGTCGCCGCGGCCGGCAAGGGCAACGGGCTGTTCACCGTCACGTGGATGGATGCTCGGGGCGGCGGTTGGAACGTGTGGCAGCGCGGATCGACCGACGGTGGCGTGACGTGGTCGGCCGACGCAAAGGTCTCGGATGCGACCACCGGCGCGCCGTACAAGACCGCTGCAGGGTTCGGGCTGCCGTACGGCGACTACGACATGGTGGCGCTGAACTCCGCGAACAAGACCGTCGCGGTGAGCGGCGAGGGTGACTCCTCGCAGCTGCACGGCGACATCTGGGTGAACCGCCAGACGTAGATCCGTTCGGACAGATCCGTTCCGGCTGGCCCCGGGCGCATCGGTGATCGCGACCCGTTGTGTCTGGGGCGTAACCGATGCGTTTCGACCGCCTTGAGGCGGGTATCCCCTCGGCAGACGGGCGCGGGTGCATGCGCCCTCGACGCCCGGGAGGAGGTCACCATGCTTGCAGCGATCGGCTTCGGAATCATCGGAACCATCATCGTTATCGCGCTGATCATCGCGGTCGTGCTCTGGCTCCTGAACCGCGCCTGAGCGCATCACGAGGTGACGTGACGGGGCCCCCGCCGAAGGCGGGGGCCCCGTTGTGCGTCAGCCCCAACCAGGTCTACCTGTCGACCGCCCGCTTCAATTGGGCTTTCGTCATCTTCGACCGGCCGGGGATGTTCTTCCGCTTGGCTTCTTCGTAGAGCTGATCGCGGGTTCGGCCGCCCGGACCGCTGTGCGACCGCAGGCCGCCTCGCCGGCCCGACGAGATGTCCTCAGTCGACGTGCGGCTGGCGGTCTTCGACTCGCCGTGACGCGCCCGCTCCTTATTGACGGTGCGGGCCGCGATCTCTTCCGCGACGTCGTTCGACCGACCCTCGTCCTTCAAGCTCTCCTTGATGTGCTCGTACTGAC
>DATAPH010000008.1:0-9979 GCA_036265325.1 Actinomycetota bacterium
CGCTCGTGAGGTGATTGAGCCCGTACGCGTCGATCGGGTCGGCGCTGCGCCACATCCGCTCGAGCGGGTGCGTGATCAGTCCTTGGAACGCGCGAACGACGCCGAGGACCGCCAGGCGCCACAACGGGATACGGCCGGGCCTGCTCGATATCGGCGGGTCGCCCGACACGGGCCTTACCCCTGCAGCCGCTCCCGCAGCAGCTCCTGTGCCACCTTCGGGTTCGCCGCGCCGGCCGCCTTCTGCATCAACTGGCCAACCAAGAACCCGATCACGCCTTCCTTGCCGTCGCGGAACTTCTGCACCACGTCGGGGTTCTCGGCGAGCACCTCGTCGGCGAGGGCTCCGAGCGCACCCGTGTCCGACACTTGTCGAAGACCCAGCCGGTCGACCGCGGCCTCGACCGGTTCGCCCGAGGCGAACGACGCCTCGAGCGCCTGCTTCGCGCCGGCGTTCGAAACGGTTCCCGACGCGATCAGCATCACGACGTCGGCGACGTGCTGCGCCGTCAGTTCGCCTTCGCTCCCGCCAGCGTTGCGAAGCGCGGCGACGTCTTGCGTGATCCAGTTCGCCGCCGGACCGGCGTCGGCCCCGAGGGACACCGCGGCGTCGAACAGGGCCGACGAGCCACGGTCGCCGACCAGCACCCTGGCGACGTCGGGCTTGAGGCCGAGCGTCTCGACGTACCGGTCCCGGCGCGCGCGCGGAAGCTCGGGCAGCGACGCGCGGATGTCATCGATCCATGCGGCATCCGGTTCCATCGCGGGGATGTCGGGCTCCGGGAAGTACCGGTAGTCGAACGCCTCTTCCTTGGAGCGCATCGAGGCAGTGCTGCCCGCGTCCTCGTCCCAGTGCCGCGTCTCCTGCACGATCGTCGCGCCGGCGTCCAGCGCCTTGGTCTGGCGTTCGATCTCGTAGACGAGCGCGCGCTCGAGCGACCGGACCGAGTTCATGTTCTTGATCTCGACCTTCGTGCCGAACGCCTCCGCTCCCGTCGCACGGAGCGAGATGTTCGCGTCGCAGCGGAGCGACCCCTCCTCCATCTTCACGTCGGAGACGTCCAGCGACTCGAGCGTCGCGCGCAGCTCGCGCAGATACGCGGCGGCCTCCTCCGGCGAGCGCATATCTGGCTCGCTCACGCACTCGACCAGCGGCACGCCGGCCCGGTTGAAGTCGAGCGTCGCGTACGTCGCGTCGTGGATCCGGCCCGAGCCCCCACCGTGCGTCGACTTGCCCGTGTCCTCTTCCATGTGCACCCGCGTGATGCCGACGCGCGCGGTCGACCCGTCTCCGAACTCGATGTCGAGATGGCCGCCGATACAGATGGGAAGGTCGTACTGACTGATCTGGTAGTTCTTCGGCATGTCCGGATAGAAGTAGTTCTTCCGGTGGAACAGCGAATGCGGCGCGATCTCCGAGTTGAGCGCCAGGCCGATCTTGATGATCCGCGCGATCGCCTCGCGGTTCGGAACGGGAAGCGTGCCCGGATGGCCCAAGCACACCGGGCACGTCTGCGTGTTCGGGGGCGCCCCGAAGACGTTGGCGCACGCGCAGAACATCTTCGTGGCCGTCGAGAGCTCGACGTGACACTCGAGACCGATCACCGCTTCGTACGCCATCGCGCTAGCCCGCTCCCTGGAGGAGCGGGGGCCGCAGGTCGAGCGACAGGGCGGACTCAAGCGCGTGCGCCGCGCGGAACAGCGTCGGCTCGTCGAGCGCGGGCGCGGTGAGCTGGATCCCGACCGGCAGGCCGGCGTCGTCAAGCCCGGACGGGATGCTGATCGCCGGCACGCCCCCGAGGTTCGCCGGGATCGTGAAGATGTCGTTCAGGTACATCGCCATCGGGTCGTCGGCCTTCTCCCCGATCCGGAACGCGGTCGTCGGCGACGTCGGCGAGACGAGGATGTCGAACCGCTCGAACGCGGCCTCGTAGTTGCGGATCACGAGCGTGCGGACCTTCTGTGCCTGACCGTAATAGGCCTCGTAGTACCCGGCGGACAGCGCGTAGGTGCCGAGCATGATCCGCCGCTTCACCTCGGGCCCGAAGCCCTGCCCTCGCGTCGCGAACATCATCTCGATGCTGTCGGCGTGCTCGCCCGGCGCACGCAGGCCGTACCGAACGCCGTCGTAGCGCGCGAGGTTGGACGAGCATTCGCTCGGGGCGATCAGGTAGTAGGCGGACAGCGCGTAGGCGGCGTGCGGCAGCTCGACCTCGCCGATCGACGCGCCGAGGCCCTCGAGCTGGTCGATCGCCGCTCGCACCGACGCCACGACGCCAGGATCCACCCCTTCGCCGAACGCCTCCGTGACGACGCCGACGCGAAGCCCCGCCACCCCGCCGTCGATGCCGTCGGTGTAGGCCGGGACCGGGACATCGAGCGAAGTGGCGTCGCGCGGGTCGTGCCCGGCGAGGATCTGCAGCATCGACGCCGAGTCGCGGACGGTGCGGCTGAACGTGCCGACGGTGTCGAGCGAGGACGCGAACGCGATGAGGCCGTAGCGGCTGATCCGACCGTAGGTGGGCTTCAGCCCGACGACACCGCACAGCGACGCCGGCTGCCGAACGCTGCCGCCGGTGTCGGTGCCGAGGGCCCACACGGCCTCGCCCGCCGCGACGGCCGCCGCGGACCCCCCGCTCGAGCCGCCGGGTACGCGGTCCGTATCCCACGGGTTGCGGACCGGTCCGTAGGCCGAGTTTTCGTTCGACGATCCCATCGCGAACTCGTCGCAGTTGGTCTTGCCGACGAGGACCGCGCCCGCCCCGGCGAGGCGTGCCCAGGCCGTTGCGTCGTAGGGCGGCACGTAGGTCTCGAGGATCTTCGAGCCGCAGGTCGTCCGGACGCCGTTGGTCGTGAGCACGTCCTTCAACGCGACGGGGATGCCCGCGACCGGCGACTGCGGCGCACCGGTCGACAAGTACGCGTCGAGCTCCTCGGCGCGCTCGGACGCGAGCTGATCGGTTCTCGTAAGGAAGGCGCCGACACGGTCCTCGACTGCGTCGATCCGACGTTGGCTCGACGCGAGCACGTCGCTCGCCGATGTTTCGCCCGCCGCCAGCTTCGCGGACAGCTCGGCGCCGGTCAGGTCGCAAAGCTCGGCGCTCACGCGCCGGTCTCCGCGATCCGCGGCACGCGGAACCGGTCGCCGTCGCGCTCGGGTGCGTTGCGGAGCGCCTCGTCCGCGGGCAGGGACGGCTCGGGCACGTCCTCTCGATAGACGTTGGCCCGTGGGATGGGCGACGCGGTCGGTGGCACGTCGGCCGCGGCGACCTCGCCGACGCGGGCAGCGTGCTCCAGGATCTGTGCGAGCTGCGTTCGCAAGCGAGCGCTCTCGTCGTCGCTCAGGTCGAGGCGGGCGAGCTTCGCCACGTGCTCGATGTCGATCTCGACGGGCATGGCGCGCAGTCTAGACGCGGCGAGGGGACCCTCAGAAGCCGAGGTCCGGACGCATAGGGACTGGCACCAGTGAACGCTCGGACGGCGCGGCAAGCATCGCGGTCTGCGCCTCCGTGATCTGCCGGACGACCGCGACGCCGAGACCGGCCGCGATCGCGGTGACGATCCCGATGGCGAAGAGCCACGGAGCGGCTTCGTGTGCGAGCGACGTCAGATCGAACACGGTCTGGTTCCGGTCGGCGGCCCGAACCAGGTCGCCGAACCCCGAGAACACCGCGGCCGTCAAGCCGATCCACACGATGAGGGAGCCACCGATGTACACCGCCCACCACGCACCGACGAGGGGACCCGTCGAGCGCGACGACCCGTCCGGCGTCGACCGCCGATCGAGCTCGACCATGGCGACACACGGCATCACGAAGTTCGCGAACGGGATGAACCACCACCCCACGGCCCACCCCGGACGGATCTTGAGGCCTCCGTATCCGCGAGCCCACAGGTTGGACGTGGCGTGGTGCTGCCAGATGAGCCAGACGACGATCGCGGCGAGCGACACGGGCTGCACGAGGATCCCGATGCTGCTGAGATGGGACCCCGTCAGGAACGGCCGCTCGTCCACCGACCCCTGTGGCGGCAGGTGCAACACGAACGTACCGGCTCGCAACTGCGACCACAGCCAGATGTCGTTGATCGCGGTCAACACGCCGAGGACGGCGAGCAGGATCTGCAACGCTCGCCCGAGCTTGTCGACGCGCTGTTCCCGATAGTCGGGGGTCACGGCATGCCGTCCTTCAGCCGCCGGAGGAACGTGTCCTCGTCGATCACGTCGACGCCGAGCGCCTCGGCCTTCGCGAGCTTCGTCCCCGGCTCTTGGCCTGCAACCACGAACGTCGTCTTGCCCGACACGCTCGACGCTACCCGCGCGCCCGCCGCCTGTGCCATCGCCGTCGCCTCCTCGCGGCTCACGGTATCGAGGCCGCCGGTCAGCACGAGTGTGACGCCTTCGAGCGTCTTCGGTGTGCGGTCGGGCGGCGCCTGCTCGTCCACGAGCCGCACGCCGGCCACCCGCAGCTTCTCGATCAACTGCAGGTTCTCGTCTTCATCGAACCACTCCCGGACGGTGGCCGCGATCTCGGGACCGATCTCGGGAACGGCGTCGATCTCGTCCTCGGACGCAGCGGCGATCGCGTCGACCGACCGGAACGCGCTCGCGAGGACCTGCGCGACGTGCGCGCCCACGTGGCGGATGTTGAGGCCGACCAGCAGCCGCCAGATCGGGCGATCCTTCGACGCCTCGACCTGCTCCAAGAGGTTCGTGATCGACTTGTCCTTGAACCCAGGGATCTGCGCGAGCTTGTCGGCGTCGAGCGCATAGATGTCGGCCGGGTCCTCGATCAGCCCCTTCTCGAGCAGCCGCATCACCGTCATGTAGCCGAGGTGCTCGATGTCCATCGCACCGCGGCCGGAGAAGTGGAACAGCCACTCGATCCCCTGCGACGGACAGCCGCGCTTGTTCGGACATCGGTAGTCGGCCTCGCCCTCCGCCCTGACGAGCGGCGTCCCGCACGCGTTGCACGTCTTCGGCATCGACCAGCGTCGGGCGCTCTTCTTCCGCTTGGCGACGACCGGCCCGACGATCTCGGGGATCACGTCGCCGGCGCGCCGAACGATCACCATGTCGCCCTGGCGGACGTCCTTGCGCCGAACCTCGTCCTCGTTGTGCAGCGTGGCGTACGTGATGGTGACGCCGCCGACCTGCACCGGCTCGAGCACCGCGAACGGCGTCACCTTCCCCGTGCGGCCGGTGTGGACGTCGATCTTCTTGAGGAGCGCCGTGCGTTCCTCCGGCGGGAACTTGTACGCGATGGCCCACCGCGGCGCGTGGGACGTCGTGCCCAGCTCGCGTTGCTGCGCGGCCGCGTCGACCTTGATGACCGCGCCGTCGATCTCCCAATCGACCGAGTGCCGGTGCGCCTCCCAATGTTGGAGGAACGCGTCGACCTCTTTGATCGACGCCTTGCGTTCGGTCGTCGGCGGCACCGGCAGTCCAGCCCGCTCGGCCCACGCGAGGAACGCGTGGTGCGAGTCGAACGAGATCCCCTCGGCGGCCCCGAACGAGTGCACCCAGAGCCGGAGCGGGCGCGATGCGGTCACCTTCGGGTCCTTCTGACGGAGCGATCCCGCCGCGGAGTTGCGCGGGTTCGCGAACGCCTTCTGGCCGGCCTCCTGAAGCCGCTCATTCAACGCCTGGAACGCCTTGACGGGCAGGTACATCTCGCCGCGGATCTCGACGACGCTCGGCGGATCGTCGATCGCGAGCCGGTGCGGAACCCCCTCGACCGTCCGCACGTTGGCGGTGATGTCCTCGCCGACGCGCCCGTCGCCACGCGTAGCCGCCCGCGTGAACCGGCCGTTCTCGTACGTGAGCGCGCACGCGACGCCGTCGATCTTGAGCTCGCACATGAACCCGTCGGCGTCGCCGCCGAGTCCTCGCGTGACGCGGTCGCCCCAGGCGTTGAGCTCGTCGAGCGAGAACGCGTTGTCGAGGGACAGCATGGGCGCGCGGTGCTCCACCGGAGCGAACAGCGCCGTTGCCGGCGCCGCGCCGACCTGCTGCGTGGGCGAGTCGGGCGTGATGAGCTCGGGGAACGCATCCTCGAGCGCCCGGAGCTCGCGGATCAGCTCGTCGTACTCTGCGTCGCTGACCTCGGGATCGTCCAGGACGTGGTACCGGTACGAATGGTGGTTGATCTGCTCGCGAAGCTCTTCGACCCGAACCTTCGCCTCTGCGCGCTTGCGATCGTCGCTCACCCGGCGATCTCCACACCGCCGGCGACGCCGATGCGCTCGCCCACCACGACCACCGCCCCCATGACGCCCGGCACCTTCTGGAGATAGTGGAGCGCCATCCCGAAGCCGTCCGGCTTGGGAAGGCACGCCTGGACGCCGGCCGCGGCGGCGTCGGCGAGCATGCAGCTCCGCGCGACGACCGCGAGCCCGTCAGGCCCCGCCGCGCCGCGAGCACGCCCGAGCGTCGTCGACAAGCCCACCCCGCGCGCCGGCTCGAGCACGATCGTGATCGGGTCGCCGCCGCGGCGATGCACGCCAACCTTCATGCGCTTCTTCCCGCGGATGAAGTAGTCGCCGTCGCAGGAGACCGTCACCTCGCCGGTGTGCTCAGCGAGGAACCTTCCAACCGAATCCACGACGGCGCCGCGGAAGGAGAACATCGGCCCGACGCCCGCCGCGGTCGCGGCGGACACCACTTCTTGCACGATCGGCGGCGCGTCGGTCGCCACGCGCGTCAGCGCGCGCTTCGACGTGCGGAAGTCCGGGTCGCGCGCGCCGTACGCCTCGAGCTGCTCCCAGAACGACAGGGCGGCGGCGCGCGATTCCTCGGCGAAGTCCTCGGGGGCGGTGATGTGCAGCGTGAGGTCCTGGACCTGGATGTCGAAGGCCTTCGCGCGACGTCGCAGCAGCTTCACGCGGGCAGTCTAGTGCTGGTCGCCGACGGCCCAGCTCAATGCGTCGCCACGATGCGGCTGCCGCCGAGGACCTCGTCACCGCGGTAGATCACGGCGCTCTGCCCGGGCGCGAGCGCCCGCTGTGGCGATCGGAAGGCGACCTCGATCGCGTCGTGTCCGGCCGGCGTGATCACAGCGGGAACGTCGTCCCCGTGCGAGCGCACCCTGACCGTCGCCTCGAACGGCCCGTCGGTCGGTGGCCGGCCGCCGACCCAGGACACGCGGTCGGCCTCGAGCGCGCAGCGTGACAAGAGCTCCGCCGGACCGACCACGACGCGGTTGGTCGTGACGTCCGTTTCGACGACGTACGCGGGCGCGCCCAACGCCACTCCCAACCCTCGCCGCTGGCCGACGGTGAACGCGAACGTGCCGTCGTGCTCGCCCAGCACGCGCCCGTCGATGTCGACCACCTCGCCCCCGGCGTGCACGAGCTGCGGCGCCTGGTGCCGAACGAACGAGCCTGCGTCGCCGCTCGGCGCGAAGCAGAGCTCCTGCGAGTCGGGCTTCCTTGCGACCGGCAAGCCGAACCGGGCGGCGATCGCGCGCGTCTCGTGCTTCGGCAGCCCACCCACCGGGAAGATCGACCGCGAAAGCTGTTGCTGGCCCAACATGTGGAGCATGTAGCTCTGGTCCTTGGCGACATCGGCGCCTCGACGCAGATGCCACGCGCCGGCCCCATCCCGATCGGTCCGAACGTAATGACCCGTCGCGACGAGATCGACGCCGAGTTCGTCGGCGCGGCGAAGGAACGCGCCGAACTTGATCTCACCGTTGCACCGCGCACACGGATTCGGCGTGCGGCCGGCGGCGTGCTCGTCCAGGAAATCCGCGATCACCGTCGACGCGAAGGGCTCGGTCAGATCGCAGATCTCGAACGGGAACCCCGCGATCTCGGCCACCGCCGCTCCGTCGGCGCGAGCCGCGGGACCGCAGCACCCGTGCTCGACGCCGTCGAGGTGCACGAGCGACATGTGGGAACCCACGACGTCGTACCCCTGCTCCTGCAGGAGACACGCGGCGACGGACGAATCCACGCCGCCGGACATCGCGACGAGCACGGAAGGCATGCGAACCAGGCTACCCGGCCCGTGCGCCCGCGACCCCGCACGTATCGTGAGCCGGTGATCGAGGCCCGATTCGACGACCTGACGGGTGCGGAACCGAGCTTCCGGCTGGTCGGGCCGGCCGGCGTGCTGGAAGCACGGCGGCCCGACGAGGTGCCCGGCGTGCTCGCGGCCGCCGAACAGGCCGCCGCGCGCAGCCTGTGGGTCGCGGGGTTCGTTACCTACGAGGCGGCGCCGGGCCTCGACGCGGCGTTCCGCGTGCACGCCCGGCCACCGGACGGGCCGTTCGCGGATCTTCCGCTGGCGTGGTTCGCGATGTTCGAGGGACGAGAGGAGACCGCGCTCCCCGAGCCGCCCGAGCCGCCGGCCGACATGGCAACAGCCTGGCGACCGACGATGACGCGCGCCGCGTACGACGCCGCGATCGATCGCATCCATGGCGCGATCGCCGACGGCGACACGTATCAGGTCAACTTCACGCTTCCGTTGGAAGCGGAGATCAGGGGTGATCCGCGTGGGTTGTATCGAGACCTCGCGTTCGCGCAGCGCGGCCGGTACGGCGCATACGTCGACACCGGGACGCACCGGGTGTTGTCCGCGTCGCCAGAGCTGTTCTTCCGGATCGACGGCGACCGGATCACGTCACGCCCGATGAAGGGAACGGCGCCTCGCGGACGATGGCTCGGCGAGGACGAGACGATGCGACGTGGCCTCGAGCGCTCGGTCAAGGACCGGGCGGAGAACGCAATGATCGTCGACCTGCTGCGCAACGACATCGGCCGCGTCGCACGGAGCGGCTCCGTCGGCTGGAGCGACCTGTTCGCGGCGGAGCGGTACGAGACGGTCTGGCAACTCACGTCGACGGTCGACGCCGAGCTCCGACCGGGTGTCGCGATCACCGAGGTGTTCGCGGCGCTGTTCCCGTGCGGGTCAGTGACCGGCGCGCCCAAGGTCTCGACCATGGGGATCATCGCCGACCTCGAGATCGCGCCTCGAGGCGTCTACTGCGGCACCGTGGGATACCTCGCGCCACTCAACGACGCCGGGCCGCGCGCTCGCTTCAACGTCGCGATCCGCACCGTCGTCCAAGACGCTCGGAGCGGCGCGGCCGTCTACGGCGTCGGCGGCGGGATCACATGGGACTCGCATGCCGCGGCTGAGTACGACGAGACGGTCGCCAAAGCGCGAGTCCTCACGGCGCGCCGACGCCCAGTTCGGCTCCTTGAAACGCTCGCGCACGAGCCCGGCACGGGGTACCGACGGCTCGACGAACACCTCGACCGCCTGCGTTCGTCCGCCACCTACCTCGGCATGGATCTCGACGAGGGCGCCGTTCGCGACGCCCTAGACCGCGAGGCCGGCCGGTTCGCGAAGCCGGCGCGCGTGCGCCTCGTGGTCGACCCCCGCGGCCGGATCGAGTCGGGCTCGGCGCCCCTCACGCACACCGTCGAGCCGGTTCGCCTGGCCATCGACCGCGCCGAGCCAGTCGATCCTGCCGACCCGATGCTGTTCCACAAGACGACGGCTCGAGCGCGCTACGACCGAGCTCGCGAGCGATCCCCCGACGCCGACGACGTCGTGCTCGTCAACACGTCGGGCAACGTTACGGAGACGACGCGGGCGAACATCGCGATCCGCGCCGACGGCACGTGGATCACGCCGCCGCTCACCGACGGACTGCTGCCCGGCTGCGAGCGCGCCGCCTTGCTCGCCGACGGCACGCTGGCGGAAGCATCGGTGACGATCGAAGATCTCGAGCGTGCCGAGGCGGTGGCGTTCCTGAACTCGGTGCGAGGTTGGTGTGACGCGGTGCTGATCTAGCCGGCGTCCGGTTCCGTCGCGCGCTCGCCGGGGACCGCGAACGGCCGCATCGAGGAGGGCTCGAGCGGGCACGCGCACAGCGGGCACCGCGGGGGCTCCTCGTACACGAGGACCGCGCGCTCGCAGTACGGACAATCGCCCATACGCATGGGCGGCGGGGGCTCAGAAAGATCGTTC
>DATAPH010000009.1:0-65475 GCA_036265325.1 Actinomycetota bacterium
AACCCGTGCGTTGCCGACTGGCGAATGGTTGCGAGGAATGATGTAGCAGGGAACACAGAGAAGAGAGGGACCGGTGCCGGGGCGCGCATTCATCGGACTTTCGCCAAGCGAGAGGCATCGCGCAGAGTTCGAGCCACAGCCACTGCCCGACGAGCCCGAGGTAACGGTCTGGCTCGTGGCCGGGGCCGTGTTCGTCGCGCTGCTGGTGATCGGGGTGGGGTTCGAGTTCCACCTGCCGGCCACGCGATCGTTCCCGGTCCACCACGGACTGTGTCCGAGCGGCACGCTCCCAAGCCCTCACGGAACCGCGTGCCCGCGGCTCGATCTGTCCTGGTGGAACCAGATCTCGATGACGGTCTGGTTCGTGTACGCGGCTCTCGCGGCTGCGCTCGTCATGATCACTCCATTCCTCGTCTACAGGGTCAAGCGCAAGACCGGCCAGGTCTGAGGCCACGAGGATTCGGGATCTAACGCTCTTCCCTCATGTCACCTACGAGGTACATGAGGTCACCGAATCACGGGCGTCGCACCAGCGATCGGTTAGCGGCTTGCGTTTAGCCGCCGGGCACGGCGGGGAACGGACACCCTTCCGGGCGCACTTGCTCCAAGTTGACCTTCGTTCCGGTGCCGTAAGGCACGAGCGCACTCGAGTACTCGGCTTGCCAGTCGCTGCACGTCATCGTCGAGTGCCGACTGCTGAGCCACAGCCCTGCGAGGATGAGCACCACGACGCACGCAAAGGCGACCGCGTACGCCGATTGCGGCGACGGCGTCGAACCTCCTGAAGATCCGCCTCGACGCTCGTCATAGGTGAACCATATCCCTGGTTCTCATGTTCCTACGAGATACATCAGGTCACCGAGCGACAGCACCTTCGGGCAAGCGAAGAGCCGTACCCTTCGAGGCGTGAACCGGCGTGTACTCGTCGTCCCTCTGGCCGTGGCAAGCATCGGGTTGATCTGGCTCGGCACGCAGATCGTCGATCAGTCACACGGAGCTGACCCGGGCGGCAAGCGTTTCATTGCGTCATGGCTCGAGTCCGAGCTTTGGGTCAATCCGCGGCTGGTCGGCATCGGTCTGGCGGGGCTCCTGGCGTCGATCCTTCTGCTCGTCGTCAATCGTCGGCGAGTAGCTCAAGCGACATAGCCGAACCCACAGGCAGCCCCGTCCCCTTCTCCTCATGCCTCCTACGAGATACATGAAGTCACCGAGCGACGGGGCTGTCCCGCCGCGATTGAGCGCGGCCTCGCCTAGCGCATGAAGACGAAGACCACTAGGGCGACAACAGCGACCGTAATGACCGCCATAGAGATCAGTAGTGCTGCGCCACTCATCCGCCCCGATTTCGTCGGGCCGTCCTCGCGGACATGCAAGTCGAACCCGCGGTTCTGAGGCGGTCGGGGCCGTTCGTACTGAGGTCCGCCTCCGACACTCACGCGGCCCACCCTATAGGTGTAGGGCGGGCTCAGGAAGGGTTCCGGTTTCCGATGCCCCTACGGGATACATGAGGGTCCACCCACCATTGAGATCCCATAGAGAGGAAGAGCGACGGGACCATCGGCTGCACGGAGGGCGGGTCCTCATCAGCGGCCCACCGGGCGTGACCTTACGTCCCGATGCCAGGCACGGCGTCGGTGGATCGGGCGGTTTCAGCGCCTCGATCGACGCGAACGGAGTGGTCCACGTCTCACTTGCCCGAATCCTTTCGCTAGCGTGGGCAATGCCTGACCGCGTAGCGCAGTATCTCATCGAAGCCATCATCAAATGCCCGGCGGTCTGGCTCCGCCAACGCCTCCCGTTGCTGGAACCACGCGATCGCACGAGCGACCGCACCCATCCGCAAAGCCAGCTCGAACGCCTCCCTATCGGGGTCACCCCAGGCCTCCAGGTATGCGTCCTGCAACCGAGAGAACCAAGGGTCGTCTCGCGCGAGCCCGTTGAACCTGACCAGGAACCGGAACGTCTCGAACAACGAGAAGTACGGATGAGCGATCGAGGCATCTCCCCAATCCAGGATCCGCAGCTCTTTGCCCTTCGCGAAGACGTTGTTCATATGGAGGTCATCGTGCTGGACGGTGTCGGCTATGGAAGCGAGCGCAGCTCGTCGCACAGGTTCGCGAACCGCGGCGCGTACGAGACCAGCGCGGAGCGTTCGGCGTCGCTCACAGGGAGATCGTCAGCCGCGACCATGGCTTCATAGAGCCGAGGCAGCACTAACAACCGGAAATCTGGAACCCCGCCCGCCAGGTGTTCATCAGCGCGCGTTGCTTCATCGATCTGTAGTTCGGCGTACGCCGGCAATAGTTTGAGCCATAGGTCGGGCGGGTTGCCGAGTTCTTTGAACCGTACGCCGGCATCAGCCATCAGGAGCCAACGGTTCTCGGGTTCGTACGCGACTACTTCGCTGACGCACGCCCAACGTGACGAAAGCTTGGCCGTTAAAGGGACCTCGAACGCCTGGTGCTCGGCGCAGACCTTGAACCACAGGCATCCCCCCGAATCGGCGCCGGTACACGATCGTCCAGGGTTCGGCGTGGAACAGCTCGATCGGACCGTCGATCTCAGCATGCGAATGCACCCACTCGGCGGCGCCACGGTCCATCCACCAAGGCTATGCGACTGATACGGGCCTCGAATGCTGGAGTCCCGCCACCTACGCGCCCAGCTCGATCGTAGATGGTCGACTAGCCATCGGAGGGCGGCCGGCCTCGCGCGGTCGGCGCGAATACAATTGCCATTCCGAGCGGGAGGGGGACGGATGATTCGTGTCGTGAGCTTGGTCAAGCTGACCGATCAGGGTGCTCGAGGGATCGAGAACTTCGCCGACACCGTCGCGAAGGTCCGCGAGACGGTTACCTCGAACGGTGGGTCGCTCGAGTACGCCTGGCAGACGGCTGGCATCTACGACTTCGTCGCTGTCTTGAACTTCCCAAGCGTCGAGGCGGAGTTCCGGTCGAGGAACGAGGTGTACAAGCTAGGCACGATCACGGCGGACCATGTCCCCGCGATTCCGCTAGAAGAAGCTCTGAAGTTGAACACCTAGGCCGGCCGACGGGCCCCGGACCCCGAGATCTCAAGGAACATCCCGGACCCTCGGGCAGCGGAGGGTCACCTCCTCATGTCACCAACGAGATAATGAGGTCACCGAGTTGCGTAGCTCTGTCCCGGAGACGGCGTGGCCACGGGTGCCCGACACCGCAGGTAGGCGGCCGAGCGTTGGGTATCACGCTCGCTCGACCGCCTTCTGTTAGACCACGTCGATCAGTTGCTGAAGCATTGACAAGCAGTGGTGACGCTTCTTGTCTCCGACGAGATACATGAGGTCACCGAGCTACGCATCTCCGTTTCGGAGACGGGACGACGTCTCCTTCCCCTCCCCGTCGCGGCGTCGCACGGCCACGGTCGGGTGCCGACGATTTCGACGGAACAAGACGCGGCCGTATTACAGGGAGTTCGAACGGGCACGATCAGGGGACGAAGCTCGTTAGTCGTGGGTCGAGTCCCAGATTGCCTGGGCGTCTTTCGCCGCTTCACGGATAGGACCGGCATCAACCTCATGTCTTGTCAGCGTGATCTCGTGCGCGGGCCATTCGCACACGAACGTGAGCGGTCCCTCAGGCGGTAGCGGCCACAGCCACCAGCCCTGCCGGTAAACGCGGCCGCCGCCGCGACCTCCGCGCTGCATCAGAACCGGACCGGTAGGCGTCCCTTCCGGCAAGGACAGCCCAGTCATTAGGTTCGTCGCCTTGGTCCCATCAGGCATCTGAACCCCGAACCGGAGCAGATCATCGGGGAGGGCATCCGGCCCGGATCGACGCAGTCGCGAGTAGTGGTACATCGACATGTCTGGGTCAAGATCGACATCGTCAACAGACTCCCTGAGCACCGTCGCAACCGAGAAGGTGATTCCGGTCGGGAACGCGGCGACTCCCCAGACGGCGACTGCGACCTTCTCCGTTCGTGCCAGAACGAAGTCCGTAGGAACCGCCCGGCCAATGATGTTGTCGGGCGGTCCGTACCAGGGCGGTGAAGGGGGACGCTCGTATCGTTCCTCCGACTCCGGCGGGGGCGGGGGTTCGAAGAACGTCACGCTCGGCTCCTCAGGTCGTCGCGACAAGAGACTAACTAACTCTGCTCACCCCGCTCGCCGATCTCCCGTTCGCCCATCGCGATAGCACGCCGCTCATTCGGAATACCCAGAGTCAGTCGTTCTGCCGTTACACCACGGGCCAGTGTCGGACCTGAAACCTTCCAGGCGACGGCTCGTAGCATGACGCCGCCTTGCTCCGTCACGCTCAACGGCCCGGCCCGGGTCGAGCCGAAGAGCCGCGTCCCAAGCCCGGGCGCTGCACGCGACGCGCGTTCCTCCGGGCGACCGGCCCGACGATAGCCGGGGTCGGCCGTAGCATCGGATATGTCACCTGAAGACATGGTTCGACTACGCGCAGCAACGGCTGGAGATGGTGAGCGATGAATCCACTGATGCGGCTCCACGACGCAGGTCAAAGCGTCTGGCTCGACTACCTGAGACGAAGCCTGATCGCCGGCGGCGGGCTCGAGCGCCTCGTGCGGGAGGACGGCATCAGCGGCATGACGTCGAACCCGAGCATCTTCGGCAAGGCGATCGGCGATTCGACCGATTACGACGACGCCATCCGGCAGATCGCAGAGAAGGACGGCCGGACCCCGATCGAGGTCTTCTACGACCTGGCGCTGGCCGATGTCCAGATGGCCGCGGACGTCTTCCTGCCCGTCTATCAGCAGACGAGCGGCGCAGACGGGTTCGTCTCGTTCGAGCTCGAGCCCAGGCTCGCCCATGACACCCAGGGCTCAATCGAGGCTGCGGCCGATCTGTTCGCGCGCATCGGCAAGCCGAACATCATGATCAAGGTGCCCGGCACGGAGGAGGGAGTGCCAGCGGTAGAGGAACTCACCGCCCGGGGTGTGAGCGTCAACATCACGTTGCTGTTCTCCGTCGCGATGTACGAGAAGGTCGCGGAGGCATACATCCGCGGCCTTGAGCGGCGGCTTGACGAGGGTGAACGGCTCGATCGGATCAACTCCGTCGCCTCGTTCTTCGTCTCGCGGGTCGACACCGCGGTCGACGACCAACTTCCGGCGGGCTCAGCACTTCGCGGCAAGGTTGCGGTCGCCAACGCGCAGCGGGCCTACCACCGGTTCCAGCAGCTGTTCTCGGGGGAGCGGTGGGACCGGCTCGCGGCGGCGGGTGCACGCGTGCAGCGACCGCTGTGGGCATCGACCAGCACGAAGAACCCTGAGTACTCCGACGTCCTCTATATGGAGGAGCTGGTCGGGCCGGACACCGTGAACACGGTCCCCGAGGCCACCCTCAACGCCTTCCGAGATCATGGCGTGGTCCGGCCGCGTGCGGTCATCGACGG
Organism: Actinomycetota bacterium; assembly: GCA_036265325.1. GTDB lineage: Bacteria > Actinomycetota > UBA4738 > UBA4738 > HRBIN12 > AC-51. The sequence goes on from DATAPH010000009.1 coordinate 5,403, forward strand.
GTACGAGGTGGCCGAGTCCGTCCTGTCGCTCCTTCCCGAACACGGCATCGACCTGGACGCGATAACCCACCACCTCGTCGAAGACGGCGTGCAGGCGTTCCAGACGGACCTCGACAAGCTGCTGGGTGTGATCGAGCGTGAGCTCGCGAACGCGCGTTCAGCCGAACCGGCGGCGCCGTCGGAGCTCGGTCCCATCGCTGGAGCCGTCGAGGACCGGTTGGCGTCGCTCGAGCACGATGACGTCGTCGCTCGGATCTGGCGCAAGGACCACACGGTCTGGCGGCCGGATCCCTCGGAGATCTCCAACCGCCTGGGATGGCTCGATGTCATGGCGCAGATGCGCCCTCGCATGGGGGACCTCCGAGCGTTCGCGAACGAGGTGCGCGCGGACTACGACACGGCGGTGCTCCTCGGCATGGGCGGGTCGAGCCTTGCACCCGAGGTGATCGGCCGAACGCTGGGGGTGCGCGACGGCTTCCCCGACCTGCAGGTTCTCGACACGACGCACCCCGAGACGATCGCGCGACTCGACGGGTCGCTGGATCTTGCGAGGACGCTGTTCATCGTCTCGAGCAAGTCGGGCGGCACGATCGAGACGCTGTCGCAGTTCGCACACTTCTTCGACGCGGCAGGACAGAACGGCGACCGGTTCGTTGCGATCACCGACCCCGGATCACCGCTCGAGGCGCTCGCGAACGCTCGCGGCTTCCGCCGTGTCTTCCTCAACCCTTCGGACATCGGCGGACGGTACTCCGCGTTGTCGCTCGTTGGGCTCGTCCCTGCCGCCCTCATCGGTGCCGATCTCGACGAACTCTTGGAGTCGGCGGATGGGATGGCGAGCGCGTGCAACGGGTCGGTGCCCGGCACGGAGAACCCGGGCGCCTGGCTCGGCGCCGTCCTCGGCGAGGCCGCGCGCGCCGGCCGCGACAAGCTCACCCTGATCCTTCCCGACCAGATGGCGAGCTTCGGCTCGTGGGTCGAACAACTCATCGCCGAGTCGACGGGCAAGGACGGAACCGGGATCGTCCCCGTGGTGGATGAGCCGGTCGGGCCGCCCGAGCGCTACGGCTCGGACAGGCTCTTCGTCGCCTACGGCGAATCGAACGGGCTTGCCGAGCTCGAAGCGGCCGGGCATCCCGTGGTTCGGCTCACCGCTCGCGACCTCGGGGCGGAGTTCTTCCGCTGGGAGTTCGCGACAGCGGTCGCCGGCACCGTGCTCGGGATCCAACCGTTCGATCAGCCGAACGTCGAGGAGGCGAAGCGTGCCACGAAGGAGGTGCTCGACGCCGGCGGCGGCGAGCAGCCCACTATCGACGACCTCGGCGGTCTGCTCGAGTCGCTCGGCGATCAGGACTACGTCGGCCTCCAGGCGTTCGTCGATCCGACCCAGGAGACCGGGGACGCGCTTGAGCGGGCGCGTCTCGCGATCCGGGATCGTTACAAGGTTGCGGTGACCGCCGGGTTCGGACCGCGGTTCCTGCACTCGACCGGCCAGCTCCATAAGGGCGGTCCGTCGACCGGTGCGTTCGTCCAGATAGTGGACGCCAGCCGCGAAGAGGATGTCGCGATCCCAGGAGCCGACTACACCTTCGGCGAGCTGATCGACGCACAAGCGCTCGGCGATCTTCGTGCGCTCCGGGCTCGCAACAGACGCGTCGCGCGCGTCCACCTCGACCAGCTGTCCGACGTTCGCTAGGTCCGCTCGTCCGAGATCGTCTCGAGTCCGGGCATCGGCTCTTCCAGGCTGTCGAGGCTGATGTCCGCGTTGGCCGCGCGGAGGTCGTCGACGGAGTACTTGCCCGACGCCACCCCGACGCCGACGGCTCCGACCGCATGTGCGGCCTGGATGTCCTTCGGCGTGTCGCCCACGACGTAGACGCTCTTGGCGTCGATCCGGCGGCCGATCGCGCCGCTCGCACGGTCGATCGCGCGGCGCGTGAGCTCGTCTCGCTCAGGAGAATCGGATCCGTAGCCGCCGAAGGCGAAGAAGCCGTTCAGACCGCCGCGAGCGAGCTTGATGTGTGCCGCCGCCTCCAGCGCCCCGGTCACGACCCCCATGAGGTACCCCTCCCGACGCAAGCGCTCGAGCAGGTCCCTCGCGCCGGGCAGGACCCGGTACCCGTCGGAGGTTCCCACTTCGTGGGGAACCCGTTCGAGGTACGCCGCCAGCACGCGAGCCAACTCGCGATCGCTCGGCTCCCGGCCGATCGCCCCACGGAAGGTGCCGCGGGCAACGTCCGGGTCGGTCATGCCGTCTTCCGAGAACTTGCCGATGTCGGCTGGGACGCCGTACAGCGTCTCGAACGCCCACGTCCAGCTCCGGGCTCCGGCGCCGCCGGTTGTGAGCAGCGTTCCGTCGATGTCGAACAGGATCGCCAGGGGACCGGTTGAAGCGAGGCCACCCTTGGTCCTCATCGGTCGGTCGCCGACGCATCGGAGACCGCGGCCGGGTCGACGATCGCGCGCTGATCTGCGGCCTGGACCCGCGCTGCCGGGATGCTCTGGTCGCGCGACAGAAGGCGGCGCAACGCCGCGGCCTTATTCTGACCGGCCACGAGGAAGAACACCGACCGCGCGCGATCGAGGGGCGGGTACGTCAGCGTCATCCGCCGCCGATCTTCGTAGACGCCTGTGAGCGCGACGTCGCGATCGTGCACCTCGAGCACGGGGTCGCCGCGCACCAGCGAGGCGGTGTGCCCGTCATCGCCGATGCCGAGGTGCACCACATCGAAGCGCGCGGGCAACCCCGCGGCGTAGGTCGCCGCCCTCGCCTCCAGGCCCGTGACATCGCCGTCGACCGGCATCTCGTGGATGCGCGCGGCGCGTGGGAGCGACTCGAGGAGTTGCGTCAGATTCCGGTCGTCGTCACCGCGCGGCGCGATGCGCTCGTCAACCTGCCAGATGCCGACGGCGTCCCACGGCACGTCTTCGTCCGCGAGCGCCGCGAACATCGGCCGGGGCGTGGCGCCGCCTGAGAGCGCGATCGCGCAACCGCCACGTTCGCGCAGCGCCTCACGTGCCGCCGACGCGATCACGTCGGCGCCGCGCCGTGCCGCGGCGGCCGCGTCCGGCAACGTCTCGAGCCGGACCGTGACAGCGTCGGCCGGCTCGCGCATCAGGCGTGCTTCTCGACATGCCCGCCGAACTCCTTGCGCATCGCCGACAACACCCTGTTGGCGAAGTCGTCCGCACCGCGCGAGGAGAACCGCGACGCGAGCGCCGCCGTCAGCACCGGCGTGGGCACACCCTCGTCGATCGCCGCGACCGCGGTCCACCGGCCCTCGCCGGAGTCGCTCACGCGCCCCGCGAAGCCATCGAGCGTCGGCGCGTCGTGCAGCGCTGCCGCCGTGAGATCGAGGAGCCAGGAGCTCACGACGCTTCCGCGGCGCCAAAGCTCGGTGACCGCGGCGACGTCGATCGAATACCGATACCGCTCGGGGTGCTCGAGCGGCGCCGTCTCGGCGTCGGCCTCTCGCTCGTGCTCGCCCGCGTCGGCGTTGACCAGCACGTTCAGCCCTTCCGCGTACGCCGCCATCAGCCCGTATTCGATCCCGTTGTGCACCATCTTCACGAAGTGACCGGCTCCGACGGGACCGCAGTGGAGGTACCCGTGTTCGGCCGCCGAGGGCTCGCCCGTCCGTCCGCGGGTTCGCGCTGCCATGTCGACGCCGGGTGCGAGCGACCGGAACACGGGCTCCAGCCGCCGGAACGTCTCGTCGTCCGCGCCGATCATGAGGCAGTAGCCACGATCCAGCCCGAACACGCCGCCGGAGACGCCGGCGTCGACGTAATGGATGCCGAGGGCTTCCAGCGCGTCGCCGCGCGCGAGGTCGTCGACGTAGTGGGTGTTCCCACCGTCGACCACGGCGTCGCCCGGATCGAGCAGCTGTACGACCTCGGTCAACGTTCGCTCGGTCACCTCGCCGGCAGGCAACATCAGCCACACGGTGCGCGGCGTCGGCAGCGCATCCACCAATCCCTCGAGCGATCCGGCCGCCTTGGCTCCTTGGTCCGCGAGCGCTGCGACCGCGTCGGCCGCGACGTCGTAGCCGACGCAGGTGTGGCCATCGCGCATCAGGCGCAGGGCGATGTTCGATCCCATCCGACCGAGCCCCACGATGCCGATGTGTGTGGGCTGATCCGTTGCCACGAGCGCTCCTTCCGAGTCGCCGACCCGACCGGGTCGGCCGGTCACCGAGCAGCCATCGTACGTCCGGCGATGTTCGGGGCCGCCTGTAGCCTGGACCCATGAGTGGCATGACGGGTGGACGACGCGACGGGCGCTCGGATGCACTGGTGCTGTTCGGCGTCACGGGCGACCTGGCGTACCAGAAGATCTTTCCCGCGCTCCAGGCGATGGTGCAGCGGAAGTTCCTGGAGGGACCGGTCGTGGGGGTCGCGCGATCCGGCTGGACCCGCGAGACGCTCCTGGACCGGATGCGGCAGAGCCTCGAGGAGCACGGGGGCATCGATCACGCCGCGTTCGAGCGATTGCAGAATCTGTTCGAATACGTCGACGGCGACTATCTCGACCCTGCGACGTTCACGCGCCTGCGCGAGACGATCGGCGACGCGGAGAGCCCGCTCTACTACCTGGCGATCCCGCCGTCGTTGTTCGAACCGGTCATCGAGAACCTCGAGGCGTCCGGATGCACGAAAGACGCGCGGGTCGTCGTCGAGAAGCCGTTCGGTCGCGACCTCGCGAGCGCCAAAGAGTTGAACGCGGTGCTGCGCCGCACGTTCGCCGAGGACGCGATCTTCCGCATCGACCACTTCTTGGGACGCGAAGCGGTGCAGAACCTCGCGTACTTCCGGTTCGCGAACGCTTTCCTAGAACCTTTGTGGAACCGCAACTTCGTCGAGAGCGTGCAGATCACGATGGCCGAGGACTTCGGGGTTCGCGACCGCGGCGGGTTCTACGAGTCCGTCGGGGCGACGCGCGACGTCGTGCAGAACCACCTGCTCCAGGTGCTCGCCTTGGTCGCGATGGAGCCCCCGAGCGGGTTCGATCGCGACGTCTTCCTCACCGAGCGCGTCCGGTTGCTCCAAGCGATCAGACCGCTTCGGCCCGACGACGTCGTCCGCGGCCAATACGATGGGTATCGCGAGGCCAAGGGCGTCGCCCCGGATTCGACCGTCGAGACGTTCATCGCGCTGTGTCTGCGCGTGGAGACCTGGCGTTGGGCCGGCGTGCCGTTCTACATCCGAACCGGCAAGAAGATGGCGGTCACCGCGTCCGAGGTGCTCGTCGAGTTGAAGCGGCCGCCACGCGACGTGTTCGACGAGCCGCTCGCCGGGCATCCGAACCACGTCGTGTTCCGATTGGGACCGGACCAACGCATCTCGCTCGGCGCCCGAACGAAACTTCCCGGCGAGAAGATGATCGGCAATGACGTCGAACTGGTCGCCGCGCATCCACGCGCCGAAGAGATGGCGCCGTATGAACGCTTGCTGACCGACGCGATGGAGGGCGACGCCGAGCTGTTCAGTCGCCAGGACGTGATCGAGCGCTCGTGGGAGATCGTCGAGCCGGTGCTCGACAACGTGACGCCGGTGCACATCTACGCGCCGGGTTCATGGGGCCCCCCCGAGGCCGACCGATTGGTCGCCGGCGTCGGCGGCTGGCACAATCCGCCGCCCGCTTCCCAGTAGAAGGCGGCCGGACCCGGCACGCGGTGGTTTGACCTTCGTCGCCGGGGAGAGGTAGCGTGGCAACGGTTTTCCGAGGGGAGCGCCGAGGGGAAGCGGAGGGTACGCCATGAACAAGGGCGGGTTGGTCGCAGAGGTTGCGAAGCGCACCGGAGTCTCGAAAGCGGAGGTCGCACGCGTCGTCGACGCGTCGATCGACGTGATCCGCGAAACGGTGGTGGACGGCGAACGCGTCACGCTCGCGGACTTCGGCACGTTCGAACGGAAGCACCGCAACGAACGGATCGCCCGGAATCCTCGCAAGCCCGATGTGCCGATCGTGGTGCCGGCGCGCGATCTTCCCTCGTTCACCGCAGGCAAGGAGTTCCGCGGGCAGGTGCTCGGCTCGATCTAGCCGAGCGTCGTGCTCAGAACGTCACCAGGTGCAGATCGCGCGCGACCGCGCCTTCCGACGCCGTTTCCACCTCGAACCGCACGCGCTGCCCGATCCGCAGGAACCTCGCGGGTGGATCGCCGAACGAACGATCGTCGATCGCGATCTCGCTGCGATCGTCGGTCAGCAGCGACCCCGTGCGCGTGTTGGTGTCGTATGTCTTGACCGTTCCCTGCACCGCTACCTCCCTTCGTCGCCCGGTTCACGTCCCGCTCACGCGGGTGCCGAGCCGTTCGTCGGCTCCGAGGTCCTGCAGCACGGCTCGGGTGCGGGTCGGCCGCGAGCTCCGAAGCACGGTGAGGATATCGTCCGGCGCGTCGAGGTCGAAGGCGAGCTCCGGGCGCTCGCACACCGCGAGCGGCAGGTCGGCCTCCGCAGCCGCCTCGACGTGGCGACGGAACGAGTCGAGTCCGAAATGCGCCGGGATCGCCGTCGGTGGACGTCGAAGCAGGAGATTGGTCCCGCGTTCATCGGCCGCCGGCGCGATGACGACCGGTCCAAGCGTGTGGACCGTCCGGGTGAGCACCGCGGTGGTAGCGAGCGGCGTGTCGGGCAGCAAGACCGCGACGGCGTCGGCGCCCCGAGACTCCGCCTCCGCCTCGGCCTGCCGGATGGCCTGACCGAGCGGCGGCTCATCTTCGACGAGCGTGACGGCGCCCCGGATGGCCGCGACCTCGAGCACGCTCTCGTCGGGGGAGATGACCCAGGTTTCCCATCCGGGGACCGGGAGCGCCGCGTCGAGGACGTCCTCGAGCATCGCCAGAGTCAAGGCGGCCCGCTCCATCGGTGCGAGCACGGTGCTGAGGCGAGCCTTCGTCTCGTCGAGCGATTTGACCGGGAGGACGATCGCGCGCACAAGGAAAGCCTAGCCCACGTGATGCGATAGCCTCTCGGGCTTCCGAGGGGAGGGGACCTGATGACGACGCTGGCACTGCGGTTCGCGCCGACGGCCGCGCGAGGCCGTTCGCGGCTCGCGTTCCAGGTCGCGTGCGCGGTGGTCGGCGCCGTGTTGATCGCCGGCCTCGCGCAGTTCACCGTCTACCTGCCGTTCACGCCGGTGCCGATCACCGGTCAGACCCTCGGGGTGCTCCTCGTCGGCGCGGCCTACGGCCCGGCGCTCGGCGCGGCGACGATCGGCCTGTACCTCGCGGCGGCCGTCGTCGGCCTGCCCGTGCTCGCGCGCAACGCCGAGGGCGGGCACGACCTCGGCGCCCACGTTCTCGGACTCGCCTTCGCCTCGGCGGGGTACCTCTGGGGATTCCTGCTCGCGGCCGTGGTCGTCGGATGGCTCGCGCGTCAAGGGTGGGACCGGGCGTTCCGCTCGTCCGTGAGCGCGATGTTCTTCGGTGAGCTCGTGATCTATGCCTGTGGCATCGCGTGGCTGATGCACGTTCTCGGTGTGGACCTGCAGAGCGCGCTCGCGTACGGCCTGTACCCGTTCGTCGTCGGCGACACGATCAAGCTGCTGGTCGCAGCCGGCGCGCTCCCGCTCGCATGGGCGGCCCTTCGCCGGTTCGGTCCCGACGAGGAGCCCGACGCTGGCTGAGTCGTTCGAGCCCTGGTTCGCGGGCATCCGCTGGACGGTCTTCCCGTTCCTTCGGGTCTGGTTCGACTGGGACTTCGAGCGGCTGGAGCAGATCCCCGCGTCCGGCCCGGCGGTGATCGCGTGCAACCACGCGTCCTACCTCGACCCGCTCGTCAACGCCTACGCGGTCGTTCGCGCGAAGCGCAGGCCGCGGTTCCTCGCGAAGGACGACCTGTTCCGCGCGTTCGGGATCCGGTGGGCGATGCGCGGCACGCGGCAGATACCCGTGGCGCGTGGGACCGGTGATCAGAGCCCGCTGCGCAACGCGGAGGCCGCGCTCCGCGCGAACCAGGTGGTGGTGGTCTATCCCGAGGGGACGGTGACGCACCGGGCCGACGGCCTTCCGATGGAGGGCAAGACGGGCACCGTGCGGCTCGCGCTCGCCGCCGGGGTCCCCATCATCCCGTTGGTGAGCTGGGGGTCCGCGCCCGTGTGGCAGAAGTCCGGACCGGGGTCGCTCCGGCCCGGGCGGCCGATACGCGTGCGCGTCGGCGTGCCGTTCGACGTGGCCGGTCGCGGCGTCTCGGTCGAGGACCACGATGGGGTGCGCGCGCTCACCGAGGAGCTGATGGCGGTGCTGACCTCCGACGTCGAGGCGCTGCGCGCGGCGTATCCGCCGGCGTGGGCTAGCCGGTAGGCTCGCCGCGATGGCACGACGCCGCGTGGTGGTGTTGTTCGGCGGGCGCTCGTCGGAGCACGAGATCAGCTGCCTGTCCGCGCGCTCGGTGATCGATGCGCTGGAGGGCGGCGACGTCGAGGTCGTGCCGATCGGCATCGCTCGCGACGGCCGCTGGTTCGTCCTGCCCGGCGCGCCGGCGCTCCCGTCGGAGACCGGAAGGATGCCCGAAGTGGTGGCAGACACGGCGGCGCTTGCGCGTTTGGCCGGCGACGACGGCGCCCCAGCGCTTGTCCTCGCCGACGGGTCGCGCTCGGCGGTCGACGTCGTGTTCCCGGTGCTGCACGGTCCGCGCGGCGAGGACGGCGCGATCCAGGGTTTGCTCGAGGTTGCGGGCGTGCCCTACGTCGGCGCCGGTGTGCTCGGGAGCGCCCTCGGGATGGACAAGGCGATGCAGAAGGCGCTGTGGACCGCCGCGGGCCTTCCGGTGGTGCCGTACGTCGTGGCCGGCGAGCCCGAGTGGCTCGACGACGAGGACGGCGTGCTCGCCCGCGCGACGGCGCTCGGGTTCCCGTTGTTCACCAAGCCGGCGTCGCTAGGCTCGTCCGTCGGCATCACGAAGGTCGGATCACCGGAAGATCTGCCGGCCGCGATCGCCACGGCGTTCCGGTTCGAGCGAAAGATCGTGATCGAACACGGCATCGAGCCGGTGCGCGAGATCGAGTGCGCGGTGCTCGGCAACGACGACCCGGTCGCGTCGGTCTGCGGTGAGGTCGTCCCGGAGGGCCACGCGTTCTACGACTACGAGGCGAAGTACCTCGACGAGCACGGCGCGCGGCTCGTGATCCCGGCGCCACTAGCCCCCGCGCTGGCCGCGCGCGTGCAACAGCTCGCGGTGAGCGCGTTCACGACGATCGCGTGCGCGGGCATGGCGCGCGTCGACTGCTTCGTGCGAGACGACGCCGTGTGGCTGAACGAGATCAACACGATCCCCGGGTTCACATCGATCTCGATGTATCCGAAGCTCTGGGAGGCGAGCGGGCTCGCGTACCCCGACCTCGTCACGAAGCTGCTGGACCTCGCGCTCGAACGCTTCGAGGCGGAACACGTCAAGCGCGTCGACGTGCCGGAGCTACACGAGGGCGCGTAGCGCGCCTTACAGGTGGACGACGGGGCAGGTAAGGGTGCGGGTGATGCCCTCGACCGACTGGATGCGCGCGACGACGAGCTTGCCGAGGTCGTCGACGGTTTCGGCCTCCGCACGCACTATCACGTCGTAGGGACCCGTGACGTCCTCGGCCTCGGTGACGCCTGGAACGGAACCAACCTCGGCTGCGACGGCGGCCGCCTTGCCGACCTCGGTCTGGATCAGGACGTACGCGTGCACCATCGGGTGGGCCTCCTCGCCGTGGACGAGCGCACATGCTACGGCCCGGGCGATGAGGGACGCAACGCGGATGATGTCCGGATGGCGGCCCCACCGTTCCTTGACCGGCGCGACGCCGGAGATGCGCTCGCGGAGGCGTTGCGCGGCGTGATCCAGCCGCCCGCGGCGGTGCTCGGGATCCCGCGCGGCGGCGTGGTGGTCGCCGCGCGCGTCGCCTCGCGCCTCGGTTTGCCGCTCGGCGTCGTCGTCACGAAGAAGCTCGGGGCACCCGGCAACCCGGAGCTCGGGATCGGTGCGGTCGCGCCCGGCGTGCGCGTCTTGGAGCAAGACGTCCTCACGGCGTTGTCGGTGAGCGACCGATGGCTCGCGCGCGAATCGGCGCGCGTCGACGCGGAGGTTGCGCGCCGGGCAGACGCGTACGGTGCCGTCATCGACGTCCACGGATCGACCGCGGCGGTGGTCGACGACGGCGTCGCGACCGGAAGCACGGCGCGCGCGGCGGGCATCTGGGCGCGACAGGCGGGCGCCACGCATGTCGTGCTCGGGGTTCCGGTCGCGCCGGTCGGCGTCGAGCGACGCGTCGCCGACGCGTTCGACGACGTCGTCGCCGTGCTCACCCCGAGCGACCTTCGGGCGGTGGGGCAGTACTACGCCGACTTCGGTCAGGTCGGCGACGATGAGGTCCGCGATCTGTTGAAGACGGCCGGATGAGCGCGGTCTCCGTGTTCGGCGCTCAGATCGGCCCGGTCGAGCTCGTCTTCGCGATCCTCTTCGCGGCGCTCGGTGTGCGCTCGGCCGTCTACTGGATCCGCCACCCCGTCCACACGACCGACGTCACCGACGAGCTCCTGTTCGCCGCGTTCGTCACCGGGCGCGTCGGAACCTGGTTGCTCGCAGCGGGGATGTTCGTCCTCTTCGGCACGATCCACACGGTGGGACGCGCCTACACCGACGACGCGAGCCAGTTCGGCTGGCTGTTCATCGTGTTCCTGGCGCTCGGCGCGATGCAGCTGCTCGCGGCATGGTTCCTGGGCGCGCGCGACGCGCGGTCGGGCGAGTCGGAAGGCGACGAGGCCCCGGACGAGCCCCGGCCTCCCGCGTTGTGAGCCTCGACGCTGGCGTCAGCCGACGGCCTTGATGATGTCTTCCGACAGCTGCGTGAACTGCTGCAGGTGCTCGACCCGTTCGTTCTTCAGCCGTTCGACGATCCCTCGATACTCGTCGCCGCGGCCCTGCGCCTCGTAGAGGCGTCGGGGCTGCAGCTTCTCCCCGTCGTCGAGGTCGGGGACGGAGGCCGCGACCTGATATCCGAAGTCCGGATCCTCGTCGAAGACGATCGTCTGCTCCGCGATGCCCTTCACGCACGCCGAGGTGTCGGGGATGCGCAACTTCTTCGAGCGATCGTCGCCGTCCTTGCCGCCGACGCGCCCGGTATTGAGCAGATACGTCTCGATCGGGTGCGTGGCGAGCAGCTCGAGCAGACGGTTGCCTTGAAGCCCGTGCGGCAACGGGAAGAACGGGTTCGTGCCCGGGACCCGCAGGAACTTGCCCTCCTCTGCGGCGCCGCCGGCCGCGGTGCCGGTCGTCTCGCCGAGCATGAAGAATGCGGCGGCCTGCTCGAGGTTCAGCTTCGCGACCGCCGGGATGATGTTCTCGTTTCGGTTGAGGATCAGCAGATAGTCGACGGGGCCGACGTTGCGTGCATCTTCGAATGAGAGCAGGTCCTGCATCTCGAACACGGCGCGACCGTTCTTGGTGTAGTGCTCGTTGAAGAAGTCGACCGAGCCGTCTTCGTCCTGATAGACGTTCTCGAGGTAGGTCGTCGGCTTCACCACCGCGCCGTGGATCGACGGCTCGAAGTCGGGGTCAAGACCGAACGTCTTGGCGAAGCAGCCGTTCTCGGTCCCGTACGCCTTGCCGCCCGGCATCAGGCCGACGAAGTCGTCCTGGATCGGCCGCGACCCGTTCTGCGTGGTGAACGTCGTTGTCGTCTTTCCCGTGCCGGACAGGCCGATGATCATGAACACCTTGTCCCCGGCGGCGGTCGGGATGACCTTGAGACCGGCATGCAGTGCGAGCCCGCCCTTGTTATAGACGATGTCGTTCCACATCCGCAGGCCGCCCTTCTTCGACTCACCGAAGTAGTCGGAGTTGAGGACGCGCGTTGTGTAGGCGTCGAGATCGACCGCGATGCAGCGGTCGTCGGGGTAGCCCTCGGCCTTGAGACCGGGCGTGTAGATGACCTGGACCTCGGGCTCCGCCCCGTCGGTCCGCTCGAAGTAGAGCTTCTGCTGCATGCCGGCGATGTTGGCGTAGCGCTTCTCCATCACCAGGCGCGCGGCGGAGCGCATGTCGGGGTCGTTGCCGATGTAGCCGTCGATCACGATCATGTCGTGCTCGGCGATGTAGGCCTCCTGCGCCGCCGCGATCTTGTCGTAGTCGGCGCGACTCATCGTCTTGCCGCTGGACTCGCGGTCGACCACGTAGGTCGATCCCGCCGAGCGCGACAGCACCGTCGTCTGGACGTTGACGTTGCCGAACCCCGAGATCCGCGTCTCGGGCATCTGTTCTGTGAACGCCCGGAGCTCATCTGGGGAGGGGTTATCGAACCGTTGTGACACGTGGGCCTCCTCGGATCGGAACGAAGACGCCATACCCGGCGCCTCGACGGAGTGGAGAACGCGGAAAGTGTATCTGAAGGCACCGCCCGGTCCGGAGGAGGGTCGAGCGGGTGTCCTGCCTCTCCGGCGCAAGGGTTGTTGCGATCCGGACTAGTCCGCTGGGAGCACCAGCGGATGGGACATCGCTGCCGTCAAGTCGCCCGCATGACCGGTCGACGCTTCGTGGGTGCGCCGCAACGGCTGCGGCGTGGAGGAACGCATGCGCAAAGGCCTCACGTTCGAGGCGGCGAAGGAGCAGCACCGCAAGCGCGGCCGCTGGCTGATCTTCGCTGCCATCGCGGCGCTCGCCATCGGGATGACGGTCTCCTACGTCGTGGCATCGGCGTGGGGTGCCGACCGGCAGGCGGCGGCCCAGGCGCGCTTCGACGACACGCTCGCGACGCAGACGATCCACGTTGCCGACACGGTGCGCGCGTACCGGCGCATGCTCACCGTCACGCAGGGCTTCCTCGAGGTCGCGGACCCCACGCCTGCGCAATTCGCTCGGTTCGCCGACTCGCTCGAGCTGACGGATGCGCACCCGGCCGTGATCGGCCTCGAGTTCATCGAGCGACACAAGGGCAACACAAAGGGTGTCTGGAACTACCCGGTCACGATGGTCGCGCCGATCACAGCGGCGCCGACGCTGCTCCATAGCGATCTCGCCGCGGACCCGAGCGCGCGTGAGGCGCTGCAACAAGCGGGTCGCAACGGCGGGCTCACGATGACCCCACCGAAGGAGAACCCGTATCGCCAGATGCGGATGCAGTTGGTGGTGCCCATCCACCGCGGCGGCCGGTTCGTCGGGTGGGCCGGCGCGACGCTCGACCCGTCGATCCTCGCCCGCGAGATGCTCGGGACACCGGGCACCGGCGTGATCGCGTCCGTGCGCGCGGAGACGCAAGGCACGGTTCTCGGGACGGCGGTCGGAGCCGGCGCGTCGACGGGCGACGCGGCCGAGCTGTCGCGCTCCGCCCCCGTCCCGATCGATTCGACACCGTGGATCATCGATATGACGGCGACGAAGGCGTTCGCCCCCGACGCGTTCGCGTACCCCTTGACCCCGTTCGGCGGCGGCATCGGCGTGACGCTGATCATCGCGATGGTCCTGTTCCTGCTCGGCCGCTCGCGCATCCAGGCGTTGGACCTTGCCACCCGGCTCGGGATCGACCTCGCTGCGTCGGAGGCGCGCGCGAAGGCCGTGATGGACAGCGCCGTGGAGGCGATCGTCACCACGGACGCCATCGGTCACATCGAGTCGGCCAACCCGGCGGCGGAACAGTTGTTCTCGTGGAGCGAGAACGAGCTCGTCGGCCGTCCGCTCGGCGACCTGATCCCCGCGCTCGCGATATCGGAGGACGGCGGAGGGCTGCACGACGTCAGGTGGGAACAACGGGAACACATGGTGGAGGCGCAACGCAAAGACACCTCGACCGTTCCGGTGGACGTGTCGCTCACCTCAACCTCGGTCCACGGCGTCGAGATGTTCACCGTGATCGCGCGCGATGCGACGGTGCGGAAGCTTCACGAGGACCAGCTCGAGCACCAGGCGACGCACGACCCGCTCACGGGTCTTGCCAACCGCAAGCTCTTCGACGAACTGCTCGTTCGCGCCGTGTTCCGTGCCGAGCGAAGCCGCCGGGCGCTCGCGGTCCTCTATATGGACCTCGACGGCTTCAAAGATGTGAACGACGTCTTCGGGCACCAGGCGGGCGACCGCGTGTTGAACGAGACGGCACGGCGCCTCGAGTCGGTGATCCGGCCGGGCGACATCGTGGCCAGGCTCGGCGGCGATGAGTTCGTGGTGCTGTGCGAGAACCTGACGTCGCCGGACGACGCCGAGAAGATCGCCACGCGGGTGGTCCAGGTGGTCGGGCAGCCGATCGCCGTGGCCGCCGGGGTTGCCACCGTCACCGCGAGCGTCGGCGTCGCGATCGGGTCGCTTGGGGAGTCCGCGGCATCGGTTGTGGCTCGCGCCGACGAGGCGATGTACCGGACGAAGCAGGACGGCAAAGCGGGCTACCGCTTCGCGAACGCGATCATCGGGTAACGGCGCGGGCGCCGGGCTCAGCCGCGGGCGGCGCGGACGACCTTGCCGGCCTTGATGCAGCTCGTGCAGGCGTTGACTCGCTTTGGCGAGCCGTTGATGAGCGCGCGAACGCGCTGGATGTTCGGATCCCAGCGCCGGTTGTTCCGCTTGTGCGAGAACGTGACGGACTTGCCGAACCAGGGCTTCTTCCCACAGATGTCGCAGACGGCTGCCATAGCCGAGCCAGGGTACCAAAGGCCTGTGGTCAACCCGCGATGGCCTGCAGGTTCGCCATCAGCTCGTCTCCTGGGATCTGGCCGGGGAACGTCTTGACCAGCTTCCCGCTTGCATCGAAGAACAGCGTGTCGGGCGGGCTGAACAGTCCGTAGGACACCGCGATCTGGTTCGAGGGATCGAACACGCTCGGATACGGGATCTGATGCTTGGCGATGAAATCCATCGCGCCGGTCCGGTCATCTTGCGCGTCCACGCCGATGAACCGCACCTTGTGGCCGTACTTCTGGTGGGCGGCCACCAGGTCGGGCGCCTCTGCGACGCACGGGCCGCACCAAGACGCCCAGATGTTGACCAGCACCGGGTGGCCTTTCTGCTCGGCGATCAGGTCTTTGAACGTCGTGGGATCCATCGTCGGGAGGGCGTCGACCGTTGTGGGCCACGACGGTGTCGCGGACGGCGTTGGCGAACCGCCGGACGTGCACGCGGCGAACGCCAGCAAGGCGACGGCTGCGGCCGAGACGCGCACCCACCTCGATGTCATGCGGGCATGGTAGAACCGGGGAACGTGGAGGGCGCTCGATGCCACTGACGACCGCCGACCCGATCGTCGCGATCGACGGGCGGCTCGCGTCCCGGCGCATGGGCCGGTCGAAAGGTCCCGAAGCGCGTGTCGTCCTCGCCGACGCGCTCGGCATCGAAACGGTCGGCCAGCTGCTGCACCACTACCCCCGGCGCTACATCGACCGGTCGCTGGTGCTGCCGATCGGGGAGCTGAAGATCGACGCGTTCGCGACGGTCATCGCGACGGTCCGTTCGGTCAAGAAGCGGCAGACGCGGCGACGCCAGGCGATGGTCACGGTCACGATCGGCGACGGCACCGGGTTCCTCGACCTCACGTTCTTCAATCAGCCGTGGGCGGCCGGCCTGTACCGCGAGGGGATGGAGGTGGCGGTGTCCGGCACGGTGCAGCTCTATCGGCACCGGCTGCAGCTCGGCAACCAAGAGATCGAGGTGCTGCGCAGCGATGAGCAAGATCTCGTGCACACCGGCCGCATCACGCCGGTGCATCGCGCCGTGGAAGGGATCAGCCCGCGCACGATCCGGGAGCTCGTGTGGCGCGCGATCGAACAGCTTCCGCCGCTGCCCGATCCGATCCCCGATGACGTGCGCGCCGCCGAGTCGCTGACCGATCGCGATCAGGCGCTGCGGTGGATCCACTTCCCGGACGATCAGCAGGAGCTCGAGACGGCGCGCGAGCGGCTGAAGTTCGATGAGCTCTTCACGCTGGAGCTCGGCGTCGGCTTTCGTCGCCGTCGACTCGCAGCAGAGCGCACAGGCATCGCGCATACGAAGACCGGGCCACTGCTCGATGCCTTCGACGCGTCGCTGCCGTTCGAGCCCACCGACGCGCAGCGGCGAACGATAGACGAGGTCGACCGGCGCATGGCCGCGCCGCAACCGATGAATCTTCTGCTCCAGGGAGACGTCGGCTCGGGCAAGACGCTCGTCGCGGTGCATGCGTGTCTGGTGGCGATCGCGTCGGGTCACCAGGCCGCGATCATGGCGCCGACCGAGGTTCTGGCGGGCCAGCATCTACGGTCGGTGACCGCGTTGCTCGCCGGCGTCGGCGGGGCACCGTACCTCGACACGCCTGATGATGCCCCACGGGATCAAGGCGCTCTGTTCGGTGACGTGCAGCCCGCGGCACCGTCGCTGACCTACGCGCTGCTTTCCGGAAGCGTCACCGGCACCGACCGCGAGCGCGTCGTCAAAGGCGCAGCCGACGGCTCGGTGGACCTCGTGATCGGCACGCACGCGCTTGTGCAAGACGGTGTGACGTTCGCCGACCTCAGTCTCGCGGTGATCGACGAACAGCACCGGTTCGGGTTGCACCAACGGACGGCGCTGTCGGGCAAGGGCGCCGGCGACATCGACGTGCTGATCATGACCGCGACGCCGATCCCGCGGACGCTCGCGCTCACCTACTACGGAGACCTGGACGTGGCCCTCATCGACGAGATGCCGGCCGGTCGTCGCCCCGTGCGTACCCGCGCCGCGCGCACGACCGAGGATCGCGCGGCCGCCGAGGTGCTCGTCCGGGAGGAGGTGGCCGCCGGGCATCAGGCGTTCGTCGTGTGCGCGGCGATCGACGAGGGGAACCGCACACAGGTCCGTGCCGCCGAGGCGGAGGCCGAGCGCCTGCGCACCGACGTCTTCCCCGAACTCGAGGTCGCGCTGCTGCACGGGCGGATGCGCCCGAAGGAGAAAGACCGCACGATGGAGCGGTTCCGCGCGGGCGACGCCGACGTGTTGATCTCGACGACGGTTATCGAGGTCGGGGTCGACGTGCCGAACGCGACGGTGATGCTGGTCGAGAACGCCGAGCGGTTCGGGCTGGCGCAGTTGCATCAGCTCCGCGGGCGGATCGGGCGGAGCGGCCTCGACGCGACGTGCGTGCTGTTCGACGCATCAGAGCCGACCAACGAAGAGGCCCGGGCGCGGATCGACGCGATGGTGGCGACGACCGACGGCTTCGCGCTCGCCGACGAGGACCTGCGCCTGCGCGGTGAGGGGACGCTGTTCGACGTCCGCCAGTCCGGCATGCCCGACCTGAAGCTCGCGCGCCTGGCCGAGGACGTGGAGCTGATCGGGCGTGCCCGTGACCGCGCCTTCGCGCTGATCGACGACGATCCGACGCTCGAGGGCCATGCCGCTCTGCGCGCTGAGCTCGAGGAGCGGTTCGCCGGGTCGATCGACTGGCTGTTCCGCTCGTGAACCGCTCGAGCGCGGTTCCGTCGCCCGCTAGGCTCGCGACCCGTGCGGGTGATCGCGGGGAGCGCCAAGGGCGTGCGGCTCACGCGGGTGCCCGCCGGGACGCGTCCGCTTTCGGACATGGCACGCGAGGGGCTGTTCGCCAGCCTGGCCGGGCTCGTCGACGGCGCCCACTGCCTCGATCTCTACGCCGGAACCGGGGCGACCGGCATCGAGGCGCTCTCGCGCGGGGCGGACGAGGCGACCTTCGTCGATCGGAGCTCCGGGGCGGTGGCAGCGGTGCGCGAAAACCTTCGACTCACGGGGTTCGAGGACGCCGGCACCGTGGTTCGGGCGCCCGTCGCGGGCTGGCTGTCGGGAACGCCTGCGCCACACGACGTTTTCGACCTCGTCTTCTGTGATCCGCCCTATGACCTGGACGCGACGGCCCTCGGCGCCGTTCTGGCCGCCCTAGACGCCGGATGGCTTGCCCCGGAGGCGTGGACCGTCGTTGTGACCAGGGGTCATAAGAGCTGTCCTGTCGAGGTTCCGGTACACTGGGCCGTCCGGAGGCGGCTTCGCTACGGAGACAGCCTCCTCACCCAGTACCGGGAGGAGCGATGGGCCTGACCGCCCTGTGTCCGGGAACGTTCGACCCGGTGACCAACGGGCACCTCGACGTCGTTCGGCGTGCCGCGGGCATGTTTGACGGCGTGGTTGTTGCCGTCTTGGAGAATCCCTCCAAGGCGCCGCTGTTCACCGTCCAGGAGCGGATGGGGCTCCTCGACGAGGCGCTTCGCGACCAGCCGAACGTCCGCGTCGGCGCGTTCGGCGGCCTGCTCGTCGACTACGCCCGGTCCCAGGGTGCGGACATGATCGTGAAGGGCCTTCGGGCCGTGAGTGACTACGAGTACGAGATCCAGATGGCACAGATGAACCAACGCATCGGCGGCATCGAGACGCTGTTCCTCGCGACGAGCCCGAAATGGTCGTTCCTGTCGTCGTCCCTCGTGAAAGAGGTGGCGCGACACGGCGGCGACGTGGAGGGACTCGTCCCGGACGTCGTGCGCAAGGCGCTCGTCGACCGGTTGGGAGCCGTCTGATGGATCTCGCCGGCCGGTTGGCCCAGCTCGAGCAGATCGTGCGTGACGCGAAGTCGATGCCGTTGTCGTCGTCGGTCCTGATCAGCCGCGACGAGGTCCTTGAGATGTTGCACGAGATGCAGGAGTCGCTGCCCGAGGAGATCAAGCAGGCGCGCTGGGTCGTGAAGGACCGTGAGGAGCTCCTCGCGAAGGCGCGCGCCGAGGGCGACCGCATCATCGAGCAGGCGCATGAAGAGCAACGTCGGATGGCGATGAAAGACGCCGTCGCCAAGCGTGCGCAGGAGGAGTCCGCGCGCATGCTCCAGGAGGCGGAGGACACGACGTCGGAGATGCGGCGCGAGGCCGAGGACTACGTCGACGGCAAGCTCGCGCAGTTCGAGATCGCGTTGCGCAAGATCCTTGAGGACGCGCAGGGCACCGCCCGTGGGCTCGCGAAGACGCTCGACCAGGTCGAGGTCGGCCGCGACCGGCTGCGCTCGCCGACGACGGTGGCCGAGCAGGAGCTCGCCCCCCCCGACCTGCAGCCCGAGCCCTCCGATCTGTTCGACGCCGAAGCGGGCGGGGAGGGATTCGGATGAGCCTGCCGATGCTCGACGTGCACGATCTGCTCGGACACCCGGGGATGGCGCGGACCGTCGATCTCCTCGGCACGATCGACGACCTCGCGACCGAAGTGGTCGCGGTGCCCGACGACGCGATGCTCGGCGGCCCGTTGTCGCTCGAGTCGGTGATCGAAGGGATCTTCGTCGGCGGCACGATCACGGGCACGTGGCGTCTTCGGTGCGCCCGATGCCTCACGGAGGAAACGCGGCCGTTCACGGTCGAGATCGCCGAGCTCGTGACGCCGGTCGTTGGAGATGCGGGCGACGACGGCTACGCGCTCGTCGAGGAGCAGATCGACATCGATCAGATCGTCCGCGACGCGATCGGCGTGGAGATGCCCTTCGCACCGTTGTGCCGCCCGGACTGTCAGGGCTTGTGTCCGACGTGCGGCGGCAACCGCAACCTCGGCGAGTGCCCCGGCCACGACGCGATCGACCCGCGCTTCGCCGTGCTCTCAGACCTGTTGACCGACCTTCCGACCGCCGACGACCCGAACTGAATCCCAGCCCAACAGGAATCTCAGGAGGAACCGACGATGGCAGTTCCCAAGAAGAAGCAGAGCAAGACACGCACCGCGAAGCGTCGCGCGACGTGGAAGGCGTCGGCGAGCGCGTACAGCGCGTGCCCGCAGTGCAAGCAGCCGAAGCAGCCGCACCGGGTCTGCGGCAACTGCGGCTACTACGCCGGTCGCCAGGCGATCGAGGTCGAGTAACGAGGTGGGATCACCCGAGGCGGTTCCGGTCGGCGCGCTGGACGAGGCGCTCGGCGTCGCCTTCGGTGATCCCCGTCTCCGCGAGGCCGCGCTGACCCACCGGTCGTACGCGTTCGAGCAGGGGCTCGACGTGACGAACGAGCGCCTGGAGTTCCTCGGCGACTCGGTGTTGGGGCTGATCGTCACCGACATGGCGTATCGGTCGTATCCGGAACTCGCCGAGGGGCAGCTCGCGAAGCTTCGCGCCGCGATCGTCAACATGCACGCGTTGGCCGACGTGGCGCGCGGCCTCGGGATCGGCGACCTGGTGCTGCTCGGCAAGGGCGAGGAAGGCTCCGGCGGTCGGGACAAGGCGAGCATCCTGGCCGACGCGCTCGAGGCGATCTTCGGCGCGGTGTATCTGGATCGTGGCCTGGGCGTCGCGACCGAGCTGATCGAGCGGCTGTTCCGCCCTCGTATGGAGGCCTACGTCCGCGGCGAGGGCGACCGTGACTTCAAGACCGCGCTGCAGGAGCTCGCGTCGCAACGCCAGCGAGCGTTACCGGCCTACGAGGTCGATGAGTCCGGTCCGGACCACCAGAAGGAGTTCACCGCCACCGTCTTGGTGGCGGGAGAGCGGCTCGGCGCGGGCGCCGGTCGCACCAAGAAAGAGGCTGAGCAACATGCGGCACGCGAGGCCTACGAACGTCTACGCGGGCGCGTCGACGGGGAGACATCCGAGGAGGGGCGATGGAGCTTCCCGAAGTCGAGGTGATGCGTCGCGATCTCGACCGCGACGTCGTTGGGAAGAAGATCAAGACCGTCGAGGTCAAAGGCACGAAGAACGCGATGCGCGCGATCCGTCGCCACAAGACACGGAAGGACTTCACGTCGCGTCTGGCTGGCCACAAGCTCATCAAGACCGAACGGCGCGGCAAGTACATCCTGCTGCACCTTGACGGCGGCGACATCTTGGTCGTGCATTTCGGGATGAGCGGGCGGTTCCAACGCGGGAACGGGCGCCTGGCGCTCGCGCCGCACACCCACGTCATCGCGACGTTCCAGCAGGGTGGCGATCTGCGCTTCATCGATCCGCGGACGTTCGGCGAGGTGTTCGTCGTGTCGCCCGACGAGATGGGCAAGGTGAAGGACCTGCAGCACATCGCGATCGACCCGCTCGATCAGGTCTTCACGTGGCCGGCGTTCCAGTACCTCCTCGCCGAGAAGGGCGCCAAGATGAAGCAGCTGCTGATGGACCAGAAGTTCATCAGCGGGCTCGGCAACATCTACTCCGACGAGGTGCTGTTCGGGGCGGGGCTGCGCTACGACCGGATCAGCAACACGTTGTCGTCCCAGGAGGTGCGACGGCTGTATCGCGCGATCCAGGAAGTGCTGCAGGAGGCGATCAAGGCGCGCGGCACGACGCTTTCCGACGAGGCGTACCTCGACCTGTTCGGCGAGCCAGGCGGCTATCAGAACGAGCTCAGGGTCTACGATCGTGCCGGCCTGCCGTGCCGGCGATGCCGGACGCCGATCGAGTCGATCAAGATCTCGCAGCGCTCCTCCTATTATTGCCCGCAGTGCCAGAGCTAGGACGCCAGAGCGAGGAGGCACGGTTGTCCCAAGGCGGCCCCAACGCACCCCGGCTGGCGGCGCTCGCGACGGCGAACGAGCGGGCGTTCGCAGCGGGTGACCCCGACTGGACATTGCAGCATCGTCACCCCGACGGGGACAAGTGGTTGGTGATCGGGCGCTTCCCGACGAAGCGGTCGGCGGAGGAAGCGGCCAAGGCGTTCGTCGCAGCCGGCCACGGCCGGGACGAAGACTTCCGCGTCCAGCGCACGAAGGCGCCGGCCGTCTAACCCCGTGATCGTTCGGCGCCGTGTTCGGATCTTCGGCTCGGTGCAGGGTGTCTTCTTCCGCGCGACGTGCGTGCGCGAAGCGTCTCGACGCGGCCTCGCAGGCTCGGTGCGCAACGTTGCGGACGGCAGCGTCGAGGCCGTCTTCGAAGGTGAAGGCGATGCGGTGGAAGCGATGACGGCATGGTGCAGGCGTGGTCCGGACGGCGCACGGGTCGACGGCGTCGAGGCGGCCGACGAGCCACCTGAAGGGCTCGAGGAGTTCCGTATCACGGGCTAGACGGCGGCCGTGACCAGCGGCGATAGTGGAAGTCGCGCGCTTCCCCTTCGGAGAATCACATGCCTGTTAGCATCCGCGCGATGTTCCTCCGCTCGATCACGATCCGCGGGTTCAAGTCGTTCGCGGACAAGACGGTGCTCGAGTTCGTCCCCGGGGTCTCCGTGATCGTCGGCCCCAACGGATCCGGGAAATCCAACCTCGTCGACGCGATCAGCTGGGCGCTCGGCGAGCAGGGGGCGCGGGCGCTCCGCGGTGGACAGATGGCCGACGTGATCTTCGCGGGCACGCCGTCACGGCCGGCGCTCGGCATGGCCGAGGTCAAGCTCCTGATCGACAACGAGGCCGGCAAGATCCCTGTCCCGATGTCGGAGATCGAGATCAGCCGAACGATCTTCCGCAGCGGCGAATCGGAGTACCGGATCGGCGGCCAGGTCGTGCGTCTGCTCGATGTCCAGGAGCTGCTGTCGGAGTCTGGTATCGGCCGCGCGCTGCACACGGTCGTCGGGCAGGGGCAGCTCGAGGAGGTGCTGCTCGCGCGGCCCGAGGATCGCCGCCGCTACATCGAGGAGGCGGCCGGCATCGCGAAGCACCGTCGGCGCAAGGAGCGCGCGGAGCGCAAGCTCTCGGGGCTCGACCAGGATCTCCTGCGGCTCGCCGACGTGCTGACCGAGCTTCGGCGCCAGTTGAAGCCGCTGAAGCAGCAGGCCGAGTCGGCGAAGAAACACGAGGAGCTGACCGCCGAAGCCGATGCGCTCGCGGGCAAGCTTGCGGCCGCGCGGCTGCGCGCGTTGCGCCGCGAACGCGAACGACGCCGGGGCGGGTGGGACCAGGGCATGGACGAACGCCGTGCCGCTCGCGAGCGGTTGGATGCGCTCGATGGCGAGGTGCTCGCCGGCGCCGACGCACGGGCCGAGGCGACGACGGCGCTCGCCGACGCCGAGCGCGCGTTCCGCGGCGCGGCGATGGACCGCGAGCGCGCGGAGCAAACGTACCGCGCCGCGGTGGATCGGGAGACGACGGCCCGGCAGTCGTTGGCCGGCGAGGCCACGATGGCCGCTCGGATGGACGCCGTCGCCGCGGAGCTGGCGCGCGTCGACGATGCAGCGGCCGCCGCCGTCGCCGACCTGGAGCGCAGCGAGGCAGAGCTCGGATCCGCCGAGGACGCGCACCGCCGCGCGGAAGACGAGCGGCATCAGATCGAGGAGCAGCGCCGTCGGATCGGCGAGGAGGCGGCATCCCGTCGGGCCGAGGCCGACGCGATCCGCGGCACCCTCGCGAGCGCCGAGCACGAACAGGAACGGCTGGGCGGCTCCCTCGACGTGCTCCGCGATCGCATCGCGACCGCCGAGGCCGAGCGCGGTGAGATCGAGGCGGACATCGAGCACCTCGACGGCCAGACCGCGCCGCTCGCCGAGCGCCGCAGGCAGCTCGACGACGAACGGCGCACGCTGGTCGATCGGATCGAGGAGCTGACTGAGGCGCGCGTGCGGATGCAGGCGCGAAAGGACCTGTTGGACGCGCGCCGTCGAGACATCGAGGAGACGCCGGGGTCGCGGTTCCTCGCCGAACACGGCGGCCGTGCGGTGGGACTGCTCAAGGATCTCGTTCGCATCGAGGACGGGCTCAAGCGTGCGCTCGTGGCGGCGCTCGGGCCGCTCGCCGACGCGGTGGTGTACGACGACGGAGCGCTCGCGCTCGCCGATGCGCCGCACGGCGACGGCGCGATCCTCGCGATCGCCGCCGGGGGCCCGGTGCCGATCGGGCTCGCGGGCGAGCGGCAGCTGCTCGCGGCGGTCGATGCCGACCCCGCCGCTCGAGGCATCGTGTCGACGGTGCTTCGCGACGTGTATCTCGCGACCTCGGTCGAGCAGGCCGCGGAGAAGCAAGGCGCGCATCCCCACGCGTCGTTCGTCACCGCCGAAGGCGTGTTGGTCGGGCCGGCCGTCATCCACACCGCTCGCGAGGCAGACGTGCGCCTTCGCGAGATCCTCGCCGAGCTCCAAGTGCTGGCCCACGACCTGTCGGCGACCGATCAGCAGCTCCGGCCGCGAACCGCGCGCCTCGAGGAGATCGGCGGCGAGGTCACGTTCCTCCAGGAGCAGATCGACGCGGCCGACGCCGAGATCACGGAGGCCGCGGGCCGTTCGACGGCCGCCGAGCGTGAGCTCGTGGCGATGCGGACGGAAGCCGATCTGCTCGCGCAACGCCTCGCGGCTGTGAGCGAGACCGCGACCGCTGCGCGCGACCGCCTGACCGCGATGGGACCCGCGGTGGACGCGGCGATCCCCGATCTCCCGCCGCTGCCCCAGGCGCCGATCCACCTGCGTGTGAGCGTCGAGACGCTCAGGCGCGAACGCGTCAGGCTCGACGGCCGGACGCATGAGCTCCGTTCGGAACGCGACGAGCTAGCCGCGCACGATCCCGTGCGCCTGCGCGACGAGCTTGCAACGGCCGAGGCCGCGCGAACCGCCGCCGAGGCCGCCGTCTCGACGGCCGACGATGCGTTCGCGGCCGCCACCGCCGCGCGCGAGGCTGCAGCCGTCGCGGAGCGCGAGGCCGCGGAGCGGGAGGCCGCGATCAACAAGAGCTGGCGTGAGGCGTCGACGTCGCTCGACGAGCTTCGCCGTCAGTACGAAGACGAGGACCGGCTGCGCGGTGACATCGAACGGCGGATCGGCGAGGCCGAGCGATTGCTGCGCGAGGGCTTTCAGGCCGACCCCGACGAGCTCCTCGCAACGCTCACGGAGGACGATTCGGTCGAAACGATCGAGAAGCGCCAGGAACTCGTGCAGCGGCGGCTCGCGCTGCTCGGACGGGTGAACCTGCTCGCCACCGGCGAGCTCGATGCCCTGCAGGAGCGGCACGACTTCATGCAGCGCGAACTCGACGATGTGCGCAAGGCGCGCCGCGACCTGCTCGAGGTCATCACGCAGATCGACCGGCAGATCACCGAGGCGTTCACGTCGGCGTATCGGGACGTGGCCGAGCAGTTCGAGCGTCTGATCGCGGAGCTGTTCCCCGGCGGACAGGGCCGGCTCGTGCTGACAGATCCCGCCGATCCGCTCCAGTCTGGGATCGAGATCGAGGCGAGCCCCGGCCGAAAGCGCGTGCGCAGGATCTCGCTGCTGTCCGGCGGCGAGCGGTCGCTCACGGCGATGGCGTTCCTGTTCGCGATCTTCACCGCGCGCCCATCTCCCTTCTACCTGATGGACGAGGTCGAGCCCGCGCTCGACGACGTGAACCTGCACCGGTTCCTCAAGCTCGTCGATGGGTTCGCGGCGCGGTCGCAGGTGCTGATCGTCACCCACCAGAAGCGGACGATGGAGATCGCGGGCATGCTCTACGGCATCTCGCTCAACACCGATGGCACGACGAAGGTGGTCGCCCAGAAGCTCGACCACGCGTCCGCCGAGGCGCCGCCTGTCGTCGCCGTGCCCGCGACCGAGGAGTTCACGAGCCCTCCGGTAGGCTGACGAGACCGTGGCTCCGGTCGTCGTCGTTGCCGTCGCGCTCGTCGTTGTCGTCGCTCTGTTCGTCGTCGTCTTCACCCGACGGGGGCGTGGGGCAGCGACGACGACGACGACACGCGGGGCGTCCGCTCCCACCCGTCGCCCGCCGACCGGGTCGGCCGGCGGGTTCGGACCAAGCGGCCTCGGGGCTCGTGTTCGGGCGGCGTTCGGCACGGGTTCGGACGGCGACCGGTGGGCAGTGCTCCAGGACGTCTTGCTGAAAGCCGACGTGGGGCCACGAGCGTCTGCCGATCTGCTCGAGCGGCTGCGAGCGCGCGGCGACGGCGACCCGGTGGACCTCCTCCGCGATGAGATCCTCGCGGTGCTCGGCCCCGAGCGGCCGCTCGACCTGGACGCGCCCGGGCTGGACGTCGTCTTGGTCGTCGGCGTGAACGGCTCGGGCAAGACGACGACGATCGGCAAGCTGGCGGGCCGCCTGGTCCGCGACGGCAAGCGCGTCAGCCTCGCCGCCGCCGACACGTTCCGCGCGGCCGCGGGCGAGCAGCTCGAGGTCTGGGCGCAGCGGTCCGGCGCGCAGCTGGTGAGCCAGGACCGTGGCGCCGATCCGAGCGCCGTCGCCTTCGACGCCGTCACGTCGGCGACGGCCCGTCAGGTCGACGTCCTCCTGGTCGACACCGCCGGCCGGCTCCACACGAAGGAGCCGCTGATGCAGGAGCTGGCCAAGGTCAAGCGCGTGATCGAGAAGGCGGGCGGCACGGTGACCGAGACGCTGCTGGTGCTCGACGCGCAGACCGGGCAGAACGGGATCGCGCAAGCGCGTGCGTTCACCGACGCCGTCGACGTGACCGGCGTCATCTTGACCAAGACCGACGGCTCGGCCCGCGGTGGGATCGTTCTTGCCGTTCGCGAAGAGCTCGACCTTCCCATCCGGTACGTCGGCGTCGGCGAGGGCCCCGACGATCTCCGGCCGTTCGACCCCGCCGCGTTCGCCGATCGGTTACTCGCATGACGATGGGCGCCGACCGCCGGATCCTGATCGTCGAGGATCACCCGACGATGCGCGAGGCGATGCGGCTAGTCCTGGAGGGGGAGGGGTTCGTGATCGAAGAGGCGGCCGACGGCGAGGCGGCGCTCGCCTCGATCCAGGTGTCGCCGCCGGATCTGCTCTTCCTCGACCTCAACATCCCCGGGACGCCGGGGACCGGCGTGCTCGAGGCGGTGCGCGCCGACCCCGCGTGCGCCGATGTGCGCGTGATCGTCGTCACGGCCGCCGGCGAGGAGAGCCGCGCGGAGGCGATGCGCCTCGGCGCGGACGAATACTTCACGAAGCCGTTCAGTCCGACCGCACTGCTGCAGACGGTCGAGCGGGTGTTGGCAGGAGGCGCGACGCAGGGAGCGTGACGCGGAAGGTTGCGCCGTCCCCGGGCGCCGACGCGACGTCGAGCCAGCCGCCCATCGCCTCGGTCAGCATCTTCGTGATGTACAGGCCGAGCCCGAACCCCTCCGAGTGCTCGCGGTGATCGCCGCGCTGACGGAACCGTTCGAAGATCAACGTCTGCTCGTTCGCCGGGATGCCTTGGCCGCGGTCGACGATCTCGAACTCCACCGTCCCCTCCGCGGGCGCCGACCATCGGATCCGGACCGGCTGGTCGGACGGGGAGAACTTCAACGCGTTGTGCGTCAGGTTCGTGAGGATCTGGATCAAGCGGTTCGGGTCGAGCACGATCATGTCCGGGGCGTCGGCTCCCGCGTCGATGATCACGCGGGCGCCGTCTTCTCCGAGGGTCGTGACGACGGACGCGAGCATCCCGCGGACATCCACCTCGACCGGCTCGAGGACGAGCGCGTCGCCCTCGATCCGCGACACGACGAGGAGGTCATCGACGATGCGGATCAGCCGGTCGGTCTGTGTCAGCACGATCTGAAGGAACTCGTCACGCTCTGCCGGCGTGAGCGCGTCGCTCCGCCGCACTAGCATCTCGACGAAGCCGCGGATGCCCGCCAGCGGCGTACGCAGCTCGTGGCTCGTGATCGCGACGAAGTCGGTCTTCATCGCGTCGAGCTCCGTGAGCCGCTGCACGATGGCGGCCTGTTCCGCGCGCAGGCGCGTCGCCTCGAGGGTCACACCGAGTTGGTCGGCGATCGTCTGCAGCGCGTCGACGCGGGCCATGCTTGCCCCACCGGCGCCGCGCTCATGCAGTGCGCCGACCACGGCGCCGCGAAGCCGCATCGGCACCACGAGGTCCTCGCCTGCCGCGACGGCCACGCCTTCGGTCGCCGCAGCGGCGACGGGGCTCGACGCCGGGAACAGCGCGTCGCCCAAGAGATATCCCGGGTCGCCCGCGACGCCGGTCACGTCGAACCGATCCTCGCCCGCGATGCCCGTCGTGCGGATCAGCAGGCCGAGGGCCTGGCAGCCGAGTTCCTGCGCGACCCGCGTCGCCGTGTCGTGGAGGATCTCGGCGAGCCGCTCCGGCTGTGCATCCGCAAGCACCGCGGCATGGAAGGCGGCGATCTCGCGCTGCGCCTCCGCAGCCTGTGACGCGGAACGCTCGGCCCGCGCCGCCTCCGCGGCGGCCTCGGCCGTCCGCGCGGCCGCTTCGTCGGCGGCCCGCCGCACCGACGAGACGAACGACCCCGCGACGCCGCCGATCACGAACGCCATCCCGGCACGGAACGCCACCTGCGACGCGCCGGCCGCGATCTCCGCGCGCGCGGCTTCTTGCAGCAACTGCTCGACGAGGAACACGCCCGCACCCACCAGACCACCGCGCAGCCCCCACCGCGCGGCGCCCTCGAGCGGGATCAGGTACCCGATCACCCAGACGGGGTCGGCCGGGCCGTTGGGCACGACCCAGACCAGTCCCGACAGGACCACAGCATCGAGGACGAACGCTGCGATGCCGATCGAGCGGAGCTGCGCGACGTCGAGCTGGCGCCGAAGCGCGTTCGCGATCGCCAGGTTCCCGATCGTCAGGCCGAGCACCAACGCCAAGGCCAGGGGGAGCGCGAAGCCGGGGTCGTGGCCCCGGTCGCGGATCGCGAAGCCCACTTGGACGGCGCCGAAGGCCGCCACGAACCACCGCAGGATGGCGAGCTCGCGCTCCAGGCGCAGCGCATCCCCCGTCGCTTCGGTCTCCATCGCAACCCTCGCAAGCGTTTCCGGGCGCCCCACGCCCGCTCGATACACTAGGCCCATCGCTGCAGGCCACGGCGATACCCGTTCCTATGTTCGACACCTTGAGCGACCGACTCGACGGCGTCTTCAAGAAACTCCGCAGCCGGGGCAAGCTCCATCCCAAGCAGGTGGACAACGCGCTCAGCGAGATCCGGACCGCGCTGCTGGAGGCCGACGTCGCCGTTGAGGTCGCCGACGACCTCCTCGGGCGCGTACGAACGCGGGCGCTGTCCGAAGAGGTGACCAAAAGCCTTACCCCTGCCCAGCAGGTCGTGAAGATCATGGACGAGGAGCTCACCGTCACGCTCGGCGGCGAGTTCCACCCGTTCACACTCCCGGGCGCCGGGCCGCGTGGGATGCCACCGGTCATCATGCTCGCGGGCGTCCAGGGTTCGGGAAAGACGACGGCCTGCGCCAAGCTGGCGAAGCACCTCAAGGGCAAGGGCAAGCGGCCGCTGCTGATCGCGGCCGACCTCGAACGGCCCGCCGCCGTCGAGCAGCTGCGCACGCTCGGCAAGGAGATCGGCGTGCCGGTTTGGTCCGAGGGCCGCGACCCCGTCCGTCTGGCGAAGAACGGCGTGAAGGAGGCTCAGCGTTCGGGCGCCGACGTTGTGATCATCGACACGGCGGGCCGTCTGCACGTCGACCCCGAGATGATGAAGCAGGCCCGCAAGATCAAGGACGTGACCAAGCCGCATCACGTCGTGATGGCGTGCGACGCGATGACGGGTCAAGACGCGGTGGTGCAGGCGCGCGCGTTCATGCGCGACGTCGACACGACGGGGTTCATCCTCACGAAGCTCGACGGCGACGCGCGCGGTGGCGCTGCGCTGTCGATGACCGCCGTCACGGGCAAGCCGATCTTCTTCGCGGGCACGGGGGAGAAGGTCGACGACCTCGAGCCTTTCCATCCGGACCGGATGGCGGGACGGATCCTCGGGATGGGCGACGTCCTCACGCTGATCGAGAAGGCGCAGGACAAGGTCGATCAAGAGTCCGCCGCCAAGGCCGCCGAGCAGATGCTCAAGGGGCAGTTCACCCTTGAGGACTTCCTGATCCAGCTCCGGGAGATGCGGAAACTCGGGCCGATCCAGGACATCCTGAAGATGCTGCCGGGGGTGCCGGGCGGCAAGGCCGGGATGAAGGAACTCGCCGAAGCGGTCGATGAAGGGGAGCTCTCGCGCGCCGAGGCCATCATCCTGTCCATGACGCCCCAGGAGCGCCGGGAACCCGCTATCATCTCCGGGTCCCGCCGCCTACGGATCGCGAACGGTTCCGGGGCAACGACCGCGGACGTTAATGCGCTCCTGAAGGACTTCGACGGCGCGCGCACGATGATGCGGACGATGATGGGCGGCAAGGGGATGAAGGGCATGAAGATGCCCACGAAGCTCCCGACGAGATAGACGAGATAGAGGAACGAACGACATGTCGACGAGGATCCGGCTGCGGCGGATGGGATCGAAGGGTCGCCCCTTCTACCGGGTGGTGGTGGCCGACCAGCGGTCGCCCCGCGACGGCCGCTTCATCGAGAACATCGGGCGGTACCACCCGCTCAACGACCCCTCCGTGATCGAGATCGATCAGGACCGCGCGCTGCACTGGTTGCGCGTCGGCGCCCAGCCGTCCGACCAGGTCCGCAACCTCATGCAGAAGACCGGCATCTGGGACGTGTTCGTCACGGAGCGCCCCAAGGCCGCAGTCCTCAGCACCAAGCCCGAGCGCCAGGCCAAGGAGAAGGTCTCGAAGAAGGCGCAGGCGAGGGCCGCCGAAGCGTCGCAGGCCGCCGCTGCGCCGGCGGCCGCCGCAGCGCCGGCGCCCGCCGAGGCCGCTCCCACCCAGCCTGAGGGTCCAGCCGAACCGGAGTCACCCGCGAAAGCAGAAGCGCCGGTGGAAACAGAAGCGCCCGTGGAAGCAGAAGCGCCCGCGGCGCCGGACGCCGCGGCCGAGGACTCGCCAGAGGCCTGAGGTGAAGGAGCTCGTCGAGTTCCTGTGCAGTGAGCTCGTCGAGGATTCCGACGCCGTCCAGGTGACCGAATCGTTCGACGAACGGGGGCCGACGTATCACGTCACCGTTGGACCGGGCGAGCTCGGCAAGGTGATCGGCCGTGGTGGCCGCACCGCCAAGGCGATCCGCACCGTCGTCCGCGCGGCCGCGTCGCGTCAGCGCCTCGCCGCCCGCGTCGACTTCGAGGACTGAGGTGGAGGAGCCGGCGGTCACCGTCGGCCGGATCACCAAGGCCCACGGTGTCCACGGAGAGGTCGCCGTCGAGAATCACTCCGACAATCCCGATCGTTGGGCCCCTGGCGCCGTCGTCTTCGACGACCAGGGCCGATCGCTCACCGTCCGGACGGTGCGACCACACGGCGCCCGGCTGCTCGTCACGTTCGAGGGGATCGAGGACCGGAACGACGCCGGACAGCTGACTGGCACCACACTCCAGGTGCCGGAGTCGTGGCTACCGCCCCTACCGGAAGGCTCGTGGTGGTCGTACGAAGCCACGGGGTGCGCCGTTCGCACCGAGTCAGGCCGGGACCTCGGGACGGTGGAAGAGGTGCTCGCCTATCCGGCGCAGGACCTCTGGCGTGTGGTCGACGCCGACGGCGTCGAGACATTGATCCCGGCGGTCGACGCGTTCATCGTGTCGGTCGACCTCGCGGGTCGATCCGCGGTCGTTCGAGACGTGCCCGGGCTGACGGCGCTCGAGGGGTCCTAGAGCCCCGCGATCCTCGCGAGCTGCGCCGGCTTCTTGAGCACGTAGCGCTGGCCGTCGCGCTTCACGAGGCCGCGCTTCTGCAGCTCGGTGAGGACGCGCGTGACGTTCTCCCGGCTACCGCCGCAGAGGCTCGCGAGGTCGGCGTGCGTGATCGTCCCAACGCTCGTTCCCGGCTCGGGCAGCTCATCCAGGGACGAGGTGCCCATCTGCAGCAGCCTCTTCGCGACCCGTCCCTTCAGGTCGAGGTACAGGAGGTCGTCGGCGAAGGCTTGGTGCTCCTGGATCTGGCGGGCGAGTGCCGAGAGCAACTGGCGCGAGGCACTCGGCTGGGCGGTAACGAACTCAACGAAGTCCTCGCCCGGCGTCGACCACACATCGGAGTCATCAAGCGTGAGGAGGTCGGCGCTCCTTGGCAGATCCCCCAGGACGCCCAGCTCGCCAAGGAACTGCGGCGAATCGACGGATGCGTGGAGCACGCGGCTGCCGGTCGCCGAGATGGAGCTGATCTCGACCCGTCCCTGGACCAGGAAGAAGACTTCGGGGGACGGATCGCCTTGATGGCAGAGATACGTCCCTCTACGGAACGTGTGGACGAGACCGGTGTCCGCGAGCCGCTCGATCTCCTTGGACGCGATCCCCGCGAGCACGGGGACTGCCGACATCGCGGCGATCAAGGCGCGGTGCGTCACATCGGGCACGGCGGGAGCCTAGCCCCGCTGGGAACTTCGTGCCAGTCGTGTCCGCACGGGCCCCGGATAGCAAGAAGCCCGGGCACGTGGCCCGGGCTCCCGAGGTTCCTGATGGGGATCAGTACTTCTTGGCGACCTTCTTGTGCAGAGCCTTATGTGCGACCGCCTTGTGCAGGGCCTTGTGGGCGCTGGTCTTCGTCGCCTTGCGAGAACCAGCGGCCGGCTCTTCGGTGGCGGGGCGCTTCGGCTGGATCTTCTTCTCGGCCATCTCCGAGGCTCCTTCTGTCTCCGGGGCCCCTGTGGCCCCTCATCACCCCCGCATCATGCCCCCGTGCCGTTCGGAGCCGTGGTAGCGGCTGTCACATCCACCGGGTGCTTCCCATCACGCCGAGGATGTGACGCACGTCACTCGTCGAGCTCAGGCAGATCGACGGGGTCTGGACGGGGCGTACAGGCACCGCAAAAGAGGGCATCCTCAACCACAAGTGCTCGCGTCGTGTCTCCGCCGCGGAATAGTTCCAACACATACGGCTGCTCCTTGGCGTGGTCCTCGCAGACGCCACGCCCGCAGAACCGACACGAGCCAACCGCAGTGCGCCGGCAGTGCCAACAGACCATCCGTTCCTCCTCGTCTCAGTGCTCCATATTGCGGTCCGGCGACCGGTCGATGGCACTGCGGGGCAGCGACCGAGCGACCACATCGTTGAACCCTTGTCGGTCCAGTCGGAACACGCGCATCGCTGTGTGCGCCGTGACGGTCGCGTTCCGTGGCGCATCGGTGAGGAGCGCGACCTCACCGAAGTGGTCGCCGGGTCCGAGGGTTGCGACCGACGCGCCATCCCGAAGGACATCGACCTGACCAGCGCCGATCGCGTAGAACGCGTCTCCCGGTTCCCCTTGCTTGATGAGTTCCTCACCCGGTGCCGGCGTGAGCCACGTCCCGTGGTCCAAGACCAGTGCGAGGTCGGCCGTCGTGAGGGTGCGGAAGACGGGAAGCGCACGAAGTTCGGCGTAGGCCTGCATCGTGGGCGCGAACGTCGGCGCGTCGATGTCGTCGGCGAGCAGTGCGTCGAACGATGCCTTGTCGATCCGGAACAGCGTCACGTCCCCGTTCGCGCGGGCGGTGGCGGCCCGAGGCGCCGACCCGAGCAGGCCGAGCTCGCCGAACGCGTCGCCGCGGCCGAGAGCGCTCAGGATGAGGACGTCGCCGTCATCCTGTACGTCTTCGATATGGATCGTGCCGGAACGGATGACGTAGAAGGCATCGGCGGCGTCTCCTCGGCGGAAGATCGTTTGACCGTCGCGCAGGATGATCACCGTGACCCTGCCCGCGACGTCCGACAGGACCTCTTCGTTGAGGTCGTCGAAGGCCGGAAGTGCGTCGATCAAGGAGGCGGCTTCGATCCGCCACGATCGCTCTGCGCGGAACCGGGCGCTCGCGACGACTTCCCGGATCCGCTTGGTGATCGTCTTGCCCAGCGTGAAGAGTCCACGGATCAACGGCCCGATGAACGCGAGCGCGAGCAAGATCAACAAGATGCGGGAGACCAGGCCGCCGTCCCACAGGCTCGTGACCAGGCCGCCGAAGATCTCGCGCCAGAAGAAGAAGGCCGTGTAGAACGAGAGGATCGTGAACGCGGTGCCGACGATCCCATAGAACGCGAGTCCGCCCTCCTGCCAGCTGAAGCGCTCCCACACGCGCAGCTTGTGCCAGAGATCGTGCTGGATGAATGTCAGCGATCGGCGACGTAGGTCCGGCACCTGGATGAGGTCACTGAAGATCCAATACCCGTCGAGCTCGAGCAAGGGGATCAGGTTCATGAAGATCACGAAGTAATTGATCAGCGCGAACCTGTAGAGGAAGGCGCCGGCCGTCGTTCCGGGCGTCGCGATCATCACGATCGACGCGATCCCGGCGAGCATCAGTTCTGCGAACGGCCCCGCGAACGATTGCACGATGCGATCGCCCCGATCCATCATCAGGCCGTCGGACGCATCGACGAAGAACGCCGGCGATCCGAAGAAGATGAAGAAGCCGGCCGACAGGACGCGGCGCTTGCTGTGCACCAGCACCAGCGCGTGCCCCAGTTCATGACAGAACGTGAGGAACAACGCGAGAACCAGGAACAGGATGGTTTCGGCGGGTGCCGCGGTCGCGGACAACGTATACCGCCCAGAATGCTCGACCACGACGAAACACGCGAAGCCGACGATCGCCACGATGCCCCCAGCGATCGCGACCGGGATGCGGAAGAACACCTTCAGCCCTCCCCGGTAGGCGCTCTCGACGAAGCCTTCCGCGTTGTCCCATCCGATCTTCAAGCTCTTCGAGAACTCTCGGAGCTTGCGTCGACCACGTGACGCCCGATCCAGGTGGTCCTGCACAAGAGCGCTGACGTCGGGACGAGCCGGGTCGAGGAACGCCCCTCGGCGAAGCGCCTCGACCAAGCCGATCACCGCGCCGGGGTCGAGATCACCGTCCGTCTGTAATCGCTCGACGATCAGCTCGCCCACGTTCTGCGTGCCGTCCATCCTGGCGATCAGCTCCGCCTCCCACGGCTGCAACTCGTAATGCAACGAGCGATCGGGGCGCGCCACGATCGCGTAGTCGTTGCCCCACCGTTGCCGAAACATCTTCACCTCGCCGCCCGCCGCGAAGATCGGCACAAAGGTTTCGGGGTCGACGCGCTCGGTGAGCGTTTCCCACACGTCCTCGTTGCTTACGGCTTGGTTCGGGATCGCGAATGGGCCACGGCCCGTCGCCGGGTTTCGCCGGAGTGCCGATGCGATGAGAGCTTGGATCGGCACGATCCGTCGCAGCTCACGACGCTGGCGGACGGAGTCGACGACGACTACTGCGCCCCCGATCACGATCGCGGCCAAGAGCAGGTACCGCACACAGTCCTCCCAAGGATCCTCTGCCGACGCATCGTGGTCGACAGTGCGCCGCATGGCAAACCGCGCACCGCCCGACGGTCCGGGTAGCCTCGCCGGGTGCGGATCGACGTGATCACGATCTTCCCGTCGCTGGTACGCGGGGTGCTCGGCGAGAGCCTGATCGGCAAGGCGATCGAGGGCGGCACGCTCGACCTTCAGGTCCACGACCTGCGCGACTGGACCACCGATCGCCACCGGAGCGTCGACGACGAGTCGTTCGGGGGCGGACCGGGGATGGTCCTGAAGCCCGAGCCCCTGTTCGCCGTGGTCGAATCGCTCGACCCCGACCGCGGCCGGGTGCTCGCGATGTCACCGGCGGGGCGGATGCTCGACCAGGTGTTCGCCGTCGAGTTGGCCGCCGAACCGCACGTCACCCTCCTCTGCGGCCGGTACGAGGGGTTCGACGAGCGGGTCATCGAGGGGCTCCCCGCTGAGGAGGTCTCGATCGGCGACTACGTCGTGTCAGGTGGAGAGCTGCCCGCGCTGGTGTTGATCGAGGCCGTGACGAGGCTCGTCCCCGGCGTCCTCGGCAACGAGGCGTCACACCGCAGCGACTCGTTCAGCGAGCCCGGCCTGCTCGACCACCCCGTCTACACACGGCCGCAGGAGTTCCGTGGGATGCGGGTACCGGAGGTGCTGGTGTCGGGCGACCACGCGGCGGTCGAGGTGTGGCGGCGCGAGGCTGCCGAGGCCAAGACCGCCAGGAACCGGCCTGACCTGCGGCGCTAGGCCTGTTTCCGACTGGCGGGCGCAGACCCGCTGGTACAATCGCCGACCGTTGCCATGAACAGTACTGACCTGATCGAGCAGCCGTTCCTGCGCACCGATCTCCCGGCGTTCCGCCCCGGTGACACCGTCAAGGTGCACGTCCGCGTGGTGGAAGGGAACCGCGAGCGGGTGCAGGTCTTCCAGGGCGTCGTCATCGCGCGCTCCGGCGGCGGCATCCGCGAGACGTTCACCGTCCGTAAGATCTCGTTCGGCGTCGGCGTGGAGCGCACGTTCCCGCTGCACTCTCCGTCGATCGCGAAGCTGGAGATCGTCCAGCGAGGCCGCGTCCGGCGGGCGAAGCTGTACTACCTGCGCGACCTCCGCGGCAAGAAGGCCCGGATCCGCGAGCGTCGTGTCGACGATGCGAAGCTCGCCGCGATGGAGGCGGCCGCCGCCGAGGTGGAGGCAGCGGAGGCCGAACACGCGGACGACGAGCCCGAGGCCGACGCTCCCGAGGTTACCGCCGAAAGCGCCGAGGTCATGGCCGATGCCGGCGCGACGGAGTCGACCGAAGCCGCCGCTGAGGCGGAGGCCGAAACCGAGCCCGACGGGCAGCCCGCCGAGGGCTGACCATGCCTGACGACGCGGACGACGACGTCGTCCCGTCCGACCCACCGGCGGACACTCGATCCGACGACGGTCCGGCCGAGCCGGCGACCGATACGAAGGCCGCCGAGGCACCCCAACGCACGAAACCCGATCGCTTCTGGCGCGAGCTTCCGATCCTCGTGCTCATCTCCCTCGCGATCGCGATCCTGATCAAGACGTTTCTGATCCAGGCGTTCTACATCCCGTCGATCTCGATGGAGCCAACCCTCGAGAGGGGCGACCGGATCCTGGTCTGCCGGATCTGCGTGCATGTCAGCGACATCCAGCGCGGCGACATCATCGTCTTCTCCAACCCGCATCCCGGTCCGCCGGTCGACCGCGGCCCCGTCGAGTCGTTACTGCACTGGCTGGGGCAAGGCCTCGGCGTCGCGCAGCCGGAGAACAAGGACTACGTGAAGCGGGTGATCGGGTTGCCCGGTGACGTGGTCGAGCTCAATGACGGCCAGCTCTACGTGAACGGTGAAGCGGTCGACGAGCCGTACCTCGATAGCGAAGTCGATACGCGGCCCTTCGGTCCGGCTACGGTTCCAGATGGCATGCTCTTCGTGCTTGGGGACAATCGCGCGCACTCGGGAGACTCGCGCTTCGCGCCGCCGACCGGCCTCGGATACGTTCCGGAGAACACGGTGATCGGGAAGGCGTTCGTGATCGTGTATCCGCCCTCGAGGTGGGGATGGCTGTAGACGCCGGACTCCACCGGTACGAGGAGCGTCTGTGGGCGCAGGGCTTCTCGCGGATCGTCGGGGTCGACGAGGCCGGACGGGGCGCGCTGGCGGGACCGCTCGTCGCCGCGGGCGTCGTGATCCCGCCGGGGTTCGACACCACCGGGATCCGGGACTCCAAGCTGCTCACGGCCAAGCAACGTGAAGCGGCCTTCGAGCGGATCGTCGAAGGGTGCGCGTTCGCGATCGCGAAGGCGGAACCGCCTGTGCTGGACACCCGCGGCCTGCACCGATCGAACATCGCGTTGTTGCGTCGCGCCGCGCGCGCGCTCGAACCGGACTACGCGCTGACGGACGGGTTTCCCGTGCCACGGATGCCCTGTCCGTCCCTCGGGATCAAGAAGGGCGACATGGTGAGCGCGAGCGTCGCGGCCGCGTCGATCATCGCCAAAGTCACGCGTGACCGGATCATGCTGCGCTTGGACCGGCGGTACCCCGCGTTCGGCTTCTGCGAGAACAAGGGCTACGCCACGAGCGAGCACCGACGCGCGATCGAGCTGCACGGGCCGTCGCCGGTTCACCGGCTGAGCTTCGCCGGGGTCGGCCAGCCGTTCCTTCCGGGGTTCGGCCAGGCCGATGCCGTTCTTGCGTGAGAGCATTGCCACCGATGGACGACGGGGACATCGAGCGCTTCGAGGAAGAACGCGAGATGGAGCTATACCGGGAGTACCGGGACGTGCTCCCGATGTTCGCCTACGTGATCGAGACGGAGCGGCGCTTCTACCTCGCGAACAAGGTCGAGATGATGCCGGTCGACGAGGGGTGGGTGCAGGTGCATCTCACCGACGCATGGGTGTGGGACATGTTCCGGCCGGCACGGTTCGTCTCGAGCGTCCAGGTGATGACGCGGCGTGACGTGAACGTCGAAGAGCTCCGCCGCGATGAGACGTCGATCCCCGACACGCCCGAGATCGACGCGTAGCCCTCAGAGGGTCAGCCACATGCCGGGGCGATCCTCGCCGCGCGGCTGGAACCCGAACCGCTCATAGAACGGCCCGGCGCCGGTCGCAGCCATCAGGCCGACGAACGTCCCGGGGCCGCCGAGCTCGCGGACGTGATCGAGGAGCGCTTCGGTGATGCGGGTGCCGATCCCGTTGTTCCGCCAGCCTTCGAGCACGATGACGTCCTGCAGGTAGAGATACACGCCGCCATCGCCCACGACGCGGCCCATCCCGACCAGCGTGCCGTCGACGTCGCGGGCGAGGACGGACGCGAGCGATGCGCGAAGCCCCTCGGCTGCCTGCGCGGAGTCGACCGCCGGCCATCGGACGTGCGCGCGGAAGGCCGCGTACTCCTCGGCGGTCGGCGTTCCGTCGACGATTTCCACGAGCTCGGGCATGTCAGGCCAGGACCCTATCGTCGGGCGGTGGACGAGCGCATCGAGGTCGGTCGCCGGGGCGAGACGGCGGTCGAACACATGTATGTCTCGCGCGGCTACCGCGTCGTGGCCCGCAACTGGCGATGCCGCATCGGCGAGCTGGATCTCATCGTCACGCGCGGCGCGACGGTGGTGATCTGCGAGGTCAAGACGCGGCGCGGCACTCGGTTCGGCGGTGGCTACGAGGCGGTCGACGCCCGCAAGCGGCAGAAACTCCGGGCGCTCGCGGAGGCGTTCTGCCTGCAGCATCCCGTCGGCGCGTCGTCGATCCGGTTCGACGTCGCGAGCGTGCGGCTCCGCTCCGACGGGTCAGCTGCGGTAGAGATCTTCGACGACGCCTTTTGACAGACGTCGCAACGCGTCGAGCAGCGTGTCGATCTCCCTCCGCGTCGCATGCGGGTTCACGATCCCTGCGCGGAGGTACGTCGCGCTTCGCAACGTGGTCACGCTGACCCACGCCGACCCGTCGACCTCGAGCGCCCGCTGCAGTGCCGCTTGGTAGCGATCGATGGAGGCGGGGTCTCGGCCGGCGACCGCCTCGGGAAGATGACGGAAGCACACTACCGACAGCTCCGGGTCGCACGCAAGCTCGAAGTCATCGGCCTCACGCAGGCGTGAAGCGAGGTACGCCGCGAGGTCATCGTTGTGCTCGATCAGGCCACCGAGTCCCTCGGTGCCGAGGTGTTGCCAGCTCATCCACAGCTTCAACGCCCGGAACCGGCGCGTTCCCTCGATCGAGTACTCGTACCAGTTGAGCGGCTGATCCTCCGGGCGGTTCGACGCGTAATACTCGGGCGACCGGCTGAACGTCGCGACCAGGTCGGTTCGTCGGCGGACGAGCAACGCGCCGATGTCGTAGGCCTGGAAGAACCACTTGTGCGGATCGATCGTCACGGAGTCGGCGAGGTCGAGCCCGGGAACGCGTTCCGCGTCGCGCGCCGACAGGTGCGCCGCGCCACCGTAGGCAGCGTCGATGTGGAACCACAGCTTCTCCCGTCGTGCGAGCGACGCGAGGTCGGCGATGTCGTCGACCGAGCCGGTGTTGGTCGAGCCGGCGACGGCGCTGATCGCGAACGGCCGGAGCCCCGCCGCGCGGTCGGCGGCGATCGCGGCCGCGACGGGTTCAGCTTGCAGGCGGAACGCATCGTCCGATGCGATCACGCGCAGAGCGCTGGGCGGGAATCCCAAGACATCGAGTCCGCGGGCGATCGAGAAATGCGTCTGGTCGCTCGCGTACACGCGGGCGCCGTCCAGGTCGCGACCCCTCGGCGCGTGGTCGAGGTCGAGCACCGTTCGGAGGTGAACCTCGCGCGCGACCGCAAGCGCCATCAGGTTGGCCATCACGCCGCCGCTTGTGAGGACGCCCCACCCGTCGGCCGGCATCCCGATCAGGTCGGCGAGCCATCGCGTGACCTCTTCCTCGACGAACGCCCCAACGGGCCCTGCGTGCCAGACATCGATCCCTTGCTGGAGCCACTGCGCCAGCGTCTCGCCCGCAACCGACATCGCGAGCGGCGGCGGCGTGAAGTAACTGAACGCCGCGGGGTGCTGGGCGTTGAACGTCATCGGCGCGACGCGCTCGCGGAAGGCGCGAAGGACGTCGCCAGTTGGCGACCCGTGTTCCGGAGCGGACGCCGGTTCTCCCGTGGGGCCGAAGAACCGCGCGCGCGACTCCGGATAGCTGTCCGGATGGATCGGCCGGTCGAGCGCGATGCCGAACAACCAATCGAACGCTTCGCGATGGGTGTCGTCGACGAGTCGCTCGAGCGCGGCGCGCGCGCCCTCGGCGCGCACATTCAGGAGCGCAGGATCGGGCACGTTCGGCAGATCGTCTCGCACGGCCGGAGGCTACTAAGGGCGATGCGTGACGAGACGCACAGCCCGCGCGGCCATGCGCACGTAGCGTCCGCGCGATGTACGGGCGTGCGATGGGGATGACGGTCGTCGGGGTGGGCGGCAGGCCCGTCACGGTCGAAGCGTTCGTCGGGCGCGGTCTGCCGTCGTTGATCGTCACCGGTCTGCCGGGTGCGACGGTGCAGGACGCCCGGGAGCGGATCCGCCCGGCGGTCGAGCACGCCGGGCTCGAGTGGCCGCTGCGTCGTGTCGTCGTGAACCTTGCACCGGGGAACCTCCGCAAAGAGGGCGCGGGGCTCGACCTCCCGATCGCGGTCAGCGTGCTCGCAGCCACTGCGCAGATCCCTTCGAACCGGTTGACCGGCGTCGTGCTGGCGGGCGAACTGTCGCTTCGCGGGGAGGTGCTCTCGACGCCGGGGGTCCTGTCCGTGGTCATCGCTGCGGTGCGTGCTCGCTATCGAACGGTGGTCGTTCCGGAGGCCAACGCGGTCGAGGCCGCACAGGTCGGGGGCATCGACGTCGTGCCGGTCTCGACGCTCGAACGCGCCGTCGCGTATCTCCGTGGGAGCTGGCGGCCGGCCGAGATGCCGGGATCGTCGGCCGAGGGGTGGCAGGCGCCGGATGCGGACCTCGCCGACGTGCGCGGACAGCTGCAAGCGCGCCGCGCGCTCGAGGTCGCCGCGGCGGGCGGCCACAACCTGCTGTTCGTCGGTTCGCCCGGCGCCGGCAAGACGATGCTCGCACGTCGGCTCGCGTCGATCCTTCCGGAGCTCACGCGCGACGAGGCGCTCGAGGCGTCGCAACTCCACTCGGTCGCCGGGCTCCTCGCCGGGCGGGGGCTGTTACGAGAGCGGCCGTTCCGCTCGCCGCATCACACGATCAGCACGGCCGGCTTGCTCGGCGGCGGGTCGACGGTGCTCCGTCCGGGCGAAGCGAGCCTTGCCCATCGCGGCGTGCTGTTCCTCGACGAGCTCACGGAGTTTCGCCGCGACGCCATCGAGGCGCTCCGTCAGCCACTCGAAGATGGCGTCGTGGTGATCGCACGGGCGGGCGGCTCGGTCGCCTTCCCGGCGCGCTTCACCATGGTCGCCGCGGCCAATCCGTGCCCCTGCGGCTTCCGGGGTGATCCGGTCCGCGGCTGCGCGTGTCGCGAGGATCAGCTCGCGAGGTATCAGGCGAAGCTGTCGGGTCCGCTGCTCGATCGCATCGACCTCCGGCTGTCGGTCCCGCGACTCACGAAACACGAGTTGCTCGGCGCCGATGCGGGGGAGCCCTCGGCGGCGGTTCGTGCTCGGGTCGTCGCGGCGCGCGAACGCCAACTCGACCGATACGCATCGATCGGCATCATGTGCAACGCGCACCTCCCGGGTCCGATCGTCCGGCGCCAGGCCGGACTCACCGCCGCGGCGGAGCGGTATCTCGGGGCGGCGGTCGAACGGGCGGCGCTGTCGGGCCGGGGATTCGATCGCGTTCTTCGGGTCGCACGAACGATCGCCGATCTGGCCGGCTCACACCGAGTGGACGCCGAGCACGTGAGCGAGGCGTTGTCCTATCGAGAGGCACTCGATCAGATCGGACGGGTGCAGAGTGCGAGCTGAATCAACGAGAGAAGGAGACGGATCGACGCAGAGCGAAAACCGGTCCGCACCGAGCGAGGATCAGTCCATCCCGAGCGGCTTCCCGGTCGGGTTCGGCGATGGGCGCGGCGAGGCCGACGCGGTGCTGCTCCTGCGCTGTCTGCTCGGGATCTCGCCGCGTGCCCTCCATCGCCTCGTCTGGCGCGAAGGGAGCGCTTCGGCAACCGTCGCGGCGATCGCCGGCGGCGCGGCAGGCTCGGATCGAGATCGTGACTGGCTGGCGTCGGCATCTGCGTCAGCGATCAGGGCACAGCTCTTGGGCGCTGGCGCGCGCTTCGCGCGCCCCAGCTCCCCGGAGTACTGGCCCGCGCTGCTCCGCTTGAACGACCCGCCGGTCGGGATCTTCTATCGCGGCCGGACTCTCTCCCGCGAGCACCGGCGGGTTGCGGTCGTCGGCTCGCGCCGGCCGTCCGTAACAGGCATCGATGTCGCTCGGACGCTTGCGCGCGGCGTCGCGATGGCGGGACTCGTCGTCACGAGCGGCGGTGCGCTGGGCATCGACGCACGCGCGCACGAGGGTGCGCTCGAGGCGGGCGGGTCCACGGTTGCGGTGCTCGGCTGCGGCATCGACCGCGACTACCCCGCGACGAACCGTTCGCTCCTCCACCAGATCGAGATGCGGGGCACGCTCGTGAGCGAATACCCGCCGGGCGTGCCGGCCGAGCCATTCCGGTTCCCCGCACGGAACCGGATCATCGCCGCGCTGTCGATCGGCGTCGTGATCGTGCAAGGCGTCGCCTCGAGCGGCACGCGAAGCACCGCCGACTTCGCCTCGCAGGTGGGGGTCGACGTGTTCGCCGTACCCGGCGACGTCACCGAGCCGCTGTCCGAAGCCCCGAACGCGTTGATCCGAGACGGCGCGCACCTGGTCCGTTCTGCAGGCGACCTGCTCGACGACCTCGGCATCGACCGGGCGGAACGTGCGATCACGCCCGAAGGGCTCCCCGTGATGGAGTCGCTGGTGTTCGGCGTGCTCGACCGCTCGATGATGGCCGAGGAGGTGGCGGCAGCAGCCGGGGTCACGCTGCCCGCGGCGCTCGGCGCGCTGACAGACCTCGAGCTGCGCGGCCTGATCAGGGGCGAGGGCGGCAGGTATCGGTCGACGGCCGACGGCGCCGAGACGGCGCGGGTACCCGAACCGAGGTAGCCGAGAGACACCCACGCCCCGCACCGTCGGCATCTGCCGAAAGGCCGGGGCGAAGCTGGGCGACGCCCATCCGGGTGATTGCGTCACCCCCGACGCGCTGGGACGATACGCCCCGGCAGCGGCCGGACCCGCCGGCATGCCTGGAGAGGTTCGTGTCGCCCGCATCCGATGACCCTTCGCTTCCGCGACCGCAGCTCGCGCTGATCGACGGCTTCACCTCCCATCTGCGTCTGGAGCGGCATCTGTCGGCGAACACGATCGCGGCGTATCGGACCGACCTCCTCCACCTCGCCACGTTCCTGCACCGTTCGTCCTCCTCGTTCGAAGACGCCGACCACGCGATCCTTCGACGCTTCCTGGCCCAGCAACATGCGCTCGGGTACGCCCGGGCATCGATCGCGCGTCGCGTCGGCGCGATCCACACCTTCTACCGGTGGGCGGTCGACGACGGCCGGGTCGCGAACGACCCGTCGTTGTTGCTCGGGCGGCCGAAGGTCGCGAACCGCTTGCCGACCGTGCTCCGCGCCGGTGAAGCCGCCGACCTGGTCGAGGGCCCCGACGCCGAAGAGCTCGACGATCCGCTCGAGCGCGCGATCGCACTGCGTGATCGGGCCATCCTCGAGCTGCTGTACGGTTCAGGGCTTCGCGTGAGCGAGGTCACGGCGCTGCGAAGGGATGACCTCGACCTCGACGGCGCCTACGTCCTCGTTCGCGGAAAGGGCTCGAAGGAACGTCGGGTTCCCGTCTCCGACGATGCCGTGGCGGCGGTTCGGGTCTGGCTCGCGGACGGACGCCCGCAGATGGCCGCCGCTCCCGGCGGTTCGCTGTTCTGGAACCGCCGGCGCAAGCCCATGTCGCCGCGCGACGTCCGAGCGATGGTCGGTGGGTATGCTGGGGGCCTATTGCCAGGACGACGCGTCGGGCC
Organism: Actinomycetota bacterium; assembly: GCA_036265325.1. Taxonomy (GTDB): domain Bacteria; phylum Actinomycetota; class UBA4738; order UBA4738; family HRBIN12; genus AC-51. The sequence goes on from DATAPH010000009.1 coordinate 49,317, forward strand.
TCACACGCTCCGCCACTCGTACGCGACGCATCTGCTCGAAGGAGGGGCGGACATCCGCGCTGTGCAGGAGCTCCTCGGACATAGCAGCGTCGCCACGACGCAGCGGTACACGCACGTCTCACGCGCTCGGCTGTTCCAGGCGCACGAGCAGGCGCACCCGAGGGCATGAGCGTGAGCCCGACGAAGAAGCCCGCGACCGCAGCCGCTCCACGTGCGAAGGCGGCCACGGCGACCGCCACGAAAGCCAAGACCGCGACGAAGGCCAAGCCGAAGCCGAAGACCAAGGCGGCGGTGCAACAGGATCCCCGCGCGGTGTCGGCGACCGTCCCGCCGCAGGTCGACGACGCGCTCGCCGCGATCTGGCACGCGTTCAAGTCGACGGGCGACATCGGTGCGCGCGAGCGACTGATCCTGCAGTACGCGCCGCTCGTGAAGTACGTCGCGTCGCGCGTTGCGACCGGTCTGCCTGCATCCGTCGATCAGGCCGACCTCGTGTCCTACGGCATGTTCGGGTTGATCGACGCGCTGCAGAAGTTCGAGCCGGTCCGCGGGAACAAGTTCGAAACCTACGCCATCCCGCGCATCCGCGGCGCGATCATCGACGAGCTGCGCGCGATGGACTGGGTTCCGCGCTCCGTGCGGTTCAAACAGCGTGAGATCGAGAAGGCGCTCGCCGACCTCGAATCGATGCTCAAGCGCCAGCCCACCGAGCGTGAGCTCGCTGAACGCCTTGGGATGTCGATGCACGAGTTGCACGAGGTGATCACGCAGATCTCGTTCGTGTCGGTCCTCGCCCTCGACGAGACGGTGTCGGTCGGCGCCGATCGTGGCGAGAAGGTGTCGCTCGTCGACACACTCGCCGACAAGGGCTTCGATCCGAGCACGGGTGTCGAATCCCAGGAGACACGCGGGCTGCTTGCCGCGGCGATCAACGAGTTGTCGGAGCGCGAGAAGATCGTCGTCACGCTCTACTACTTCGAGGGCCTGACGCTCTCGGAGATCGGCGACATCCTCGGTGTGACCGAGTCGCGCGTGTGCCAGATCCATACAAAGGCCGTCGGCGTGTTGCGCGGTCAGATGACCGAGTACGACTAGCGCTCATCCACCGTGACGTTCGTCACGGGTCAGTCCGAACGTCAGCGGTAGCGTCGCCGTCATGCGACGGTTCTGTTCGGTCCTCGTTGTGGTCGCGGTGGTGTGGTGGCCGTCCCTCGGTGCGCGCGCGGCGGTTCCGTGGACGTGGCCCGTCACAGGACCGATCGTCCGTGGCTTCGACCCGCCGGACGATCCCTATGGCGCCGGACACCGCGGGATCGACATCGCGGCTGCCGTCGGCACGGTGGTCGTCGCCCCCGACGACGGCGTCGTGACCTTCGCCGGCAAGGTCGGCGGCCGGCTGTTCCTCACCATCGATCATGGGCACGGCATCTCCAGCACGTGCTCGTGGCTCACGAGCGTCCTCGTCGGTAAGAACGATCACATCACGCGAGGACAGCCGGTGGCGACGACTGGCTGGGGGCACCCGGAGATGCCGATGCCGCAGCTGCACTTCGGCGTTCGATCCAACGGCACGTACGTCGACCCGATGGCGTTCCTCGGCCCGTTGTCCGTCTCCGGCTTGATCCGGCTCGCGCCGCTCGGGTCCAGCGCCGCTGTGGCGCTGAGCGCATCGGCCCTGGGTAGGATGTCGGGCCTTGCGTACCCGCCTCCTCCTCGTGGTGCCCTCGTTGGCCGTCGTCGCCTTGGGGGCATCGGTCGCCGCCGCGGCGACAACCGACGTTCCGTGGCCGCAGTACCAAGGATCGGCGGCCCGGACGGGCGACGCGACCGAAGCTCCAGCACCGCCGTACACCGTCGCATGGTCGGCCGCGACGGACATCGGTGACGCGAGTCACGCGGCCGGTATCCCTGCGCCGGTGATCGCCGATGGCAACGCGATCGTCGTTGGCCGCGAGTCGGTCGATGCGGTCGATCTAGCGAACGGGCAGGTTGCCTGGAGCGCGCCGCGGTCGCTCGGACCGTCGTCGCCCGCGGCGGTGGTGGGCAACACCGTCCTGTTCGTCGAGGGCGGGGGCGATGAATCTGTCTCGGCTTCGGGCTCTCCGTCCGCATCGCCGAGTGCGACGGCGTCGGTCAGCTCGTCACCCGTGAAGTCGTCGGTACCGAGCGCCGTCGCGTCGCCGTCGGCGACCACCACCACGTCGACCTTGGTGGCGATCGACGACGCAACCCGGCACCGCCTCTGGACGATCGGGCTCTCCGGCGTGAGCCACACCGGTGTCGTGGTGGCAGGGGGAGTGGCGCTCGTCGGTGCCGACGACGGAACAGTGACGGCGGTCGATCCGGCGACGGGCGAGCAGGCATGGCGCGTGGACGTCGGCGACCACGTGTTGGCCCCGATGGCCGCCGACGACGCGCAGGTGTACGTCTGTGTGCGTCCGGAGAGCAACGGCACCGCACAGCTGGTCGCCCTCAAGCTCACCGATGGCTCGGAGGCGTGGCGATATCAACCGACCGGATCCGTGGTGGATCTCGGTGCGCCCGCCGTCGCGATGGAGTCCGGAACCTCGACCGTGTACCTCGTGAGCTCCGACGCAGCGCTCCGTGCGATCGGCGCCGACGGAACGCAGCTCTGGGCCGACGCGTTGTACACCGCAACGTCGGGATCGCCGCCCGCCGTCTCATCGGACGCCGTCTACGTCGCGGACCAGTCCGGAACCGTCTACTCCTTCGATCGCTCGACCGGCGCCGAGCGGTGGCGGTTCGCCACGAACCACGGCGCGGTCGGAGCGCCGATCGTGTCCGCAACGGCCGTCCTCCAGCCGACGAGTGACGGCGTCGTGACGGCGATCGCGCCCGACACCGGTCACCAGATCTGGGACGGCTCGGTCGCCGACAGCGCGATCTTCGGCCTGGCAGCAACCTCGGACCTCATCGTCGCCGCCCACACCGGCTCCACGCCGGGGTTGACCGCGTTGCAGGCGGACCCGTCGGGCACGCTGACCGATGTCCCGAGCCCGACGTCCGCCGATCCTTCCGGCCTCGCGATCGGATGGCTCGCGGCGGCGCTGCCGCTCACCGCCGCACTGGTGCTGCTCGGCCGCTCCTGGGACGAGCGGCGCAGCGAGCCGCTCCTCGCACCGACGGATGAGGACGAACTCCCGGTCGACCCGTGGGAAGCCGACCTCGAGGATGACGAGACGTGAGCAACGGCAAGAAGAAGCGGAAGGGGCCGTCCGGCTCGACGTCGACCTATCGGACGCCCGCGCAGTCCGAGCAGCCGCGACGCGGCCTGCTCGACGGGTTGCTCGCGCCGCGCACGCCCGGCGCATCGCCGATGCCGAAGCTCCGGACGACGATCGCGAAGGGTACACAGACGGCGCTCGGCATCCCGGGGCTGCTGATCGCGATCCCCGTCGTGCTGCTCGTCGTGTGGCTCATCTTGGTCGCCCTCGGATTCCAGGGGCCGTTCACCGCGCTCAACGTGACGTTCGCGATCCCGCCGGTCACGACGTTCGCCGATGCGCAGGTCGCCGGCCGAACCTTCCGTGCGGCGGTCGACGCGACGGGACTCTCTGCAACCCTGCCGGGCTTCGTCGGTCTCGCCGGCCTCTTGTTGGTGCACGCGGCGCTCTCAGCGGTCATCGCGACGCTCTGCGTCGAGCAGCTCCGCACCGGGGGGACGAGCCGTTGGGCGCTTCGCCGGGCGCTTCGGGTGATCCGAACGACCGCTGCGATCGGCCTCCTCGGCCTCGGTCTGCTCGTGGCGGGCAACTTGATCGCCGCCCTGTTCGGCAGCATCGGCGTGATCCTCGGCCTGGTCGGGTCGATGGTCGTCGGCATCTATCTCTTCGGGTTCGCGCCGGCGATCGCTGCCGATGAGGACCGCCGCGTGTCCGACATCTTGATCCGGAGCGTGCGCGCGTCGCGGATGCCGGGCTCCGCGAACCTCTGGTTCGCGATCGGCTACGTCCTGCTCGCGCTCATCACGGTCGTCGCGCCACTGCCGGGATCCGCGGTTGGGGTGACGCCGGCCATCAGCGCCTGGGCGGCATGCATCTTGGTCAACCTGTTCGGAGTGCTCGTGCAGGCGATCTTGGTCTACCGGTACCTCGTGGTCGCGTCGGAGGTTCCCGAGCAGCCGCCGCCGCGAGCGCGGGCCGCAACGCGTTAGCCCTCTCTCGGTCCGCCACAAACGCCGCTGGTAGACTCGCCCGCGCCGGCGCGCCAGCGCCGAGCTCACACGTCCGGGGATCGTTCACCGGGGTCCCGCAAGGGCCGGCGACGAGCAGATCCGGGCGGCGGAAAAAAACCGAAAGGAGCACCTGCATGCCGGTCGTCACCCGGCGGGAGCTCCTCGAAGCAGGGGTGCACTTCGGCCACCAGACCCGCCGGTGGAACCCGAAGATGAAGCCGTTCCTGTTCGGGGAGCGTTCCGGGATCTACCTCATCGACCTCGAGCGCTCGCTCGACGGGCTCGAGGAAACCCACGGATTCGTCCAAGGCCTCGGCCGTCGCCGCGGCATCGTCCTGTTCATCGGAACGAAGAAGCAGGCCCAGGAGGTCGTCGCCGACCACGCTACACGCGTCGGCATGCCGTTCGTGAACAACCGCTGGCTCGGCGGCATGCTCACCAACTTCGCCACGATCCGCGGCCGGCTCCTTCGCATGCGCGAGCTGGTCGAGATGGAGGAGACCGGCGCGATGGAGCGGCTCCCGAAGAAGGAGGCGATCCGCCTCCGCCACGAGCGCGAGAAGCTCGAGCGCAACCTCGGCGGGATCCGTTCGCTCGAACGCCTGCCCGACGCGGTCTTCGTGATCGACACCAAGAAGGAGCACATCGCCGTCACAGAGGCGCGCAAGCTCGGCATCCCCGTGATCGCGATCGTGGACACGAACTGCGACCCCGACGAGGTCGACTACGTGATCCCCGGCAACGATGATGCGATCCGCGCGGTGAACTTGGTCACCCGGGTCGTCGCCGACTCGCTCGCCGAGGGCTACGCGATGGCGAGGGAAGAGGTCGTTGAGAAGGTGACGGCGCGCGCGCCGCGAGCGCCCGGCGCCAAGCCCCAGGCCGCGCCGGCCGCCGTGGACGACACCCCCTCCGCCGAAGAGGCCGCCGCGATCGCCGCCACCACCGTGTTCGAGCCGGATGTGCCGTCGGCGGAGCCAGAGGGCGACGAGATCGTCGCGGAGGACACGGCATCAGAGCAGGCATCGAGCGCCGAGCCCGAGGACGTGCCGGTTCCTGCGGGGGAGGGGTCCTGATGGCCGACGTCACGGCCGCGATGGTCAAGGAGCTCCGCGAGGCGACCGGCGCGGGCATGATGGACTGCAAGCGCGCCTTGATCGAGGCCGATGGCGACCTGACGCGCGCCACCGAGCTCTTGCGCGAGAAGGGCCTCGCCAGCGCCGCCAAGCGTGCCGGCCGCAGTGCCAACCAAGGCCTGATCGACGCCTACGTGCACTTCAACAACACCGTCGGCGCGATGGTCGAGGTCAACTGCGAGACCGACTTCGTCGCCAACACCGACGAGTTCCGCCAGTTGGTGAAGGACCTCGCGCTCCACGTCGCGAGCCCGTCCGCGCCGCGATGGGTCACCCGCGACGAGGTCCCGGCCTCGATCCTGGAGGCCGAGCAGAAGATCGCCGAAGCGCAGGCCCGCGAGTCCGGCAAGCCAGACAACGTGGTGCCCCGGATCGTCGAGGGCAAGATCGAGGCGTTCCTGAAGGACAACGTGCTGCTCGATCAGCCGTTCGTGAAGGACGACAGCAAGACGATCCAGCAGTACCTCGACGAGGTCGGCGCGAAGACCGGCGAGAAGGTGCAGGTCAAGCGGTTCGCCCGGTTCAAGCTCGGCGAGGACGCCGCGTAGCGCCGGAGTAAGCTGAGGCGACCCGACGGCCACACGCCCCGCTGGCGGCCGCGGACCCGAGGGAGGATCGCGATACGCATGGATGACGGCGCACGACCCACGTACCACCGGGTCTTGCTCAAGCTCTCCGGCGAAGCCTTCGCGCCGGCTTCGGGCTCCGGGATCTCCGACGCGTCCACCGGCCTGATCGCGCGGCAGCTCGCCGAGGTCGTCGACATCGGCATCCAGCCGGCCGTGGTGGTCGGCGGCGGCAACATCTGGCGGGGCCGTCAGGCACCGGGCATCGAGCGCAACCGTGCCGACTACATGGGGATGCTCGCGACGATCATGAACGCGCTCGCGTTGCAGGACGCCCTCGAGAAGATCCACGTGCCGACCCGGGTGCAGTCCGCGATCGCGATGACGCAGGTCGCCGAGCCGTTCCTCCCGCTTCGCGCGATCCGCCACCTCGAGAAGGGACGCGTCGTGATCTTCGCGGCCGGGCTCGGGGTGCCGTACTTCTCGACCGACACGTGCGCGGCGCAGCGCGCGCTCGAGATCAACGCCGACGCGCTGCTGAAGGGGACCAAGGTCGACGGCGTCTACACCGCCGACCCGGTGCTCGATCCGTCCGCCGACCGGATCGACGCGCTCGGATACTCGGACTTCCTTCGAGAGGGCTACGGCGTGATGGACGCGACGGCCGTGTCGCTCTGCATGGAGAACAAGCTGCCGATCCTCGTGTTCAATCTTCGCGACGACGGCAACATCCGCCGCGTCGTGACCGGCGAGCAGATCGGGACGACGATCCATTGAGGGAGCGACCGTGACGATCGACGATTCGATGCGCGACGCCGAGCACAAGATGGATCAGGCCGTGACGCACCTCAAGGACGACCTCGCCGGCGTCCGCACCGGGCGCGCGACGCCCGCCGTGCTCAACCGCGTGCAGGTCGAGTACTACGGCACGCCGGTGCCGCTCAACCAGCTGGCGAGCATCAATGTCCCCGAGCCTCGGCTGTTGCAGGTCCAGCCCTTCGACAAGAGCGCGATCGCGGCGATCGAGAAGGCTATCCAGACGAGCGACCTCGGGATCACGCCCAACAACGACGGCAACGTGATCCGGCTCGCGTTTCCCCCCCTGACCGAGGAACGCCGCCGAGAGCTGGTCAAACAGGTCCACGGTCGGGCCGAGGAAGGCCGGGTGGCGGTTCGCAACGTCCGCCGCCACGCCAAGGACGAGCTCGAGAAGCTTGAGCACGCGGGCGACATCTCGGAAGATGACCTGCAGAGGGCGGAGAAGGACCTACAGAAGCTGACCGACCGGTTCGTGACCGAGATCGACCAGATCCAAGGTCACAAGGAGCAGGAACTGATGGAGGTCTAGCCCGATGCCTGACGAGAAGAACGGCGACGAGCTTTTCGAAGATCTGGACAAGTTCTTCGCGCCGATCCGCGACGTCGACTGGGAGGAGCCCGAGGAGCCGGCCGCCGTGACGCCGTCGGAGGAGCACGTCTCGGTGCGGACCGAAGATCCGGTCGCCGAGGTCTCGATGCCCCAGGCGTCCGCACCCGAGCCGCCGCCTCCCGCGATCGAGGACGACGACGAGGCATGGCACGACACCGGCCAACTCGAGCAGATCGACGAGATCTTGGGCGAGCCCGAGCAGCCCGACGTCGTGACGCTCGGCGAGGTGGAGGAGCCCCCGGGCGATGCCGCGGCCGCCGAGCCCGCCGAGATGCGGTCGGTGTGGGAGGAGCCACCGAGCGCCGGCTTTGAACAGGAAGCCGTCGTCGTGCGCGCACCCTCCGAGGAGGAGCTGCAAGCCGCGGCGGAGCACTTCGCCGGGTCGATCGGTCACGACGAGACCTATCCGACCGAACCCGTAGACGTGTTCGGAGGCGAGAGCCGCGATAGCGACCTGTTGAGCGACCTCGGCGCCGAGGAGATCGAAGAGGAGCTGCTCTCCGACATCGACGAATCCTCCGCGCCGCGCACCGTCGTCGTCGGCGGCGAGGGCACGAGCGGCCCGAGCTGGCAAGAACCTGCCGCCGTCGAGGTGGGCGCCGAGATCGACCGACGCGGCCCGTCCGGTGATCGAGACGTGCCCGCCGCGTTCATGACCGGCGTCGGCCTGGCCGCCGTGGCCGTCGTGTCGCTGTGGGCCGGACCGGCGTACTTCGCCGCGTTCGCCGGGCTGTTGGTGCTCGTTGCGCAGGGTGAGCTCTTCGGCGTCCTCGTCAAGCATCACGCGCGACCGGCATCGTTGATCGGCCTCGTCGCCGGCGGGCTGATGATGCTTGGCGCCTACTGGCGGGGCGAGGCCGCAACGCCGGCCATGTTCGCACTCGGTGTGGTCGCCGCGTTCCTGTGGTTCATGACCGTTCCGATCGACCAGCGCGTCCATGTCGTCCGCGACCTCGGCATGACGGTCCTCAACATGGCGTGGATCCCGTTGCTGGGCGGCTATCTGATCGCAACGCTCAAGCTGCCAGACGGCAACACGCTCGTCCTGTCGGTGATCTTGCTCACCTTCTTATTCGACACGACCGCGTTCCTGGCGGGCTCGATCTCGGGCGGCGGCTGGATCCAACGGCCGCTCGCGCCCAACGTGAGCCCGAAGAAGTCGTGGGAGGGCATCATCATCGGCGCGGCGTTCACCACGCTCGCGTCGGCGGCGCTCGTCACGTCGTTCGTCAGCGTCTTCGAAGGCCGCCGGCTCGCGGCGGTGGCCCTCGGGTTGGTCATCTCGATCGCCGCCACGTTCGGCGATCTCGCCGAGTCGCTGATCAAGCGCGACATCGGGGTCAAGGACATGGGGACGCTGCTGCCGGGCCACGGGGGGGTGCTCGACCGGATCGATTCCCTGCTGTTCGTCGCGCCCGCTACGTTCCTGCTGTTCCGCATCGTGTTCGGTTGAGGTGATGTTCGGAGCGCTCAGCGGGGTTGCGCCGAGGGCGGGGTAAGCTCGACGGCATGAGGCAGCTGGGCATCCTCGGGTCGACGGGATCGATCGGCACGCAGGCGCTCGATGTGGTGCGCCGCAACCCGGAGCGGTTCAAGGTGGTTGGACTGTCGGCCGCCGGCATGAACCAGGAGCTGTTCGTCGGACAGATCCGCGAGTTCCTGCCGCCCCATGTCGCGATCGCCGACGAGGAGGCCGCGCGCGACATCCAGGACCACCTTGGGCAGGTCAAAGGCGTCGAGTTCATCGTCGGCCCCGACGCCGCCGAGCGGCTCGCGCGCGAGACCGAGGGAGACTTCGTCGTCAACGCGCTCGTCGGCAGCGCCGGCCTCGGTCCGACGCTCGCGGCCCTGCAGGCCGGCAAGACCCTCGCGTTGGCCAACAAGGAGTCGCTCGTCGTCGGCGGCGAGCTCGTGATGGATCTCGTCAAGGGCGAGCCCGAGCGGCTGCTGCCCGTCGACTCCGAGCACGCGGCGCTCGCGATGGCGATCCGCCACGAGCGACGCGAGGACCTGAAGCGCGTGGTCATCACCGGATCCGGCGGACCCTTCCGCGGATGGACCCACGGCGAGCTGCAGCGCGCGAGCCTCAAGGAGGCGCTTCAGCACCCGGTGTGGTCGATGGGACCGAAGATCACGATCGACTCGGCGACGCTGATGAACAAGGGCCTCGAGGTGATCGAGGCGCACTACCTGTTCGACCTCGACTACTCACAGATCCACGTGCTCGTGCACCCGGAGGGGATCGTCCACGGCATGGCGGAGTTCCGTGACGGGAGCCTCCGGGCCGAGATGGCGACCGCCGACATGCGGTTGCCCATCCAGCTCGCGCTCGCGTGGCCGGAGCGCCTGCCCACCGGCGTCGAGCCGGTGCCGCTCACGGAGCGGCAGCTCACCTTCGAACCGGTCGACCGTGAAGCCTTCCCCGCGGTCGATCTTGCATACCGTGTCGGCGGTCTGGGGCTCACGTTCCCGGCGGTGATGAACGCCGCGAACGAGGTCGCCGTCATGGCCTTCCTGGAAGGGAAGATCCCGCTCACCCGGATCGTCGATGCCGTGCAGACGGTCGTCGACGAGCATGAGCCCGCCTCGATCGTCTCGGTCGTCAACATCGAGCGTGCCGACGCGTGGGCGCGTCATCGAGCGGCCGAGATCATCGAGGAGCGCTGACCCCGTGGCCTTCGGGCTCTCCATCCTGCTGTTCGTCGTCGCGTTGTTCGCCATCGTGATGATCCACGAGGGCGGCCACTACCTCGGCGCGCGGCTCTACAACTTCCGCATCCTCGAGTACTTCATCGGGTTCGGGCCGCGTCTGTGGTCGTTCCGGCGTGGCGAGATCGAGTACGGCGTGAAGGCGATCCCGGCCGGCGGCTACGTGAAGATCGCCGGGATGAACCCCTTCGAGAACGACGTCCCGCCCGGCGACGAGGACCGCGCGTACGGCGCGAAGCCGATCAGGCAGCGCATCGTCGTGATCCTCGCGGGTCCCATGTCGCACTTCATCGTCGCGTGGCTGATCTTCTCGGCGGTCTTCATGTTCTCGGCCAACTTCAACATCCCCGGCATCGTCGGCGTGACGCCTCAGCTCGATGGGAAGCCGTCGCCGGCGGCGGCGGCCGGGATCCAGCCGGGCGACGTGATCCAGCGGATCGGCGACCTGAACCAACCGACGCGCGACCAGATCGGCACGTACCAGGCCGCGCACGTCGGCCAACCCATCACCTACGTGGTCGACCGAAACGAGCAGTCCGTGACGCTCACCATGACCCCCGTGCAAACGACCCTGAAGGACGGCACGAAGATCACGCGCGTCGGGATCGAGCTCTCGGGCGTGAAGGAGCCCCCGCTCGTCGCGCTCGCCCACGGCGCAGGCCAGGTGTGGGACACAACCGTCGCGGCCGTCGGGGGTCTCGTGCACGTGTTCGGGCCGTCGGGGGTCCACGCCATGTTGAGCTCGCTGTTCGATGGCGCGCCGCGGCAGACCGACGGCGCCGTCTCCCTCGTCGGCGCGTCGCAGGCCGCCGGACATGCCGGCTCCCAGGGAGCCTGGGCCTACTTCTTCAGCCTGTTCGCGACCGTCGTGCTGTTCATCGGCCTGGTGAACCTGCTGCCCCTGCCACCGCTGGACGGCGGCCACGTCGCGATCGCGCTGATCGAGAAGGTCCGGGGGCACGCCATCGACATGAAAAAGGTGGTCCCGGTTTCGGCCGTGGTCCTGCTCATCCTCGGGTTCTTCTCGATCTCCGCGATCATCCTCGACATCTGGAAGCCCATCCCCGGCACGTAGGCTGACCTGCGGGAACGCTGGTCGCCCGTCACAGTTTCTCCATCGCACGACCGTTCGCGCGCAACCGGTCCCGCGTACGATGGGCCGGTGAGCGAGCAGACGATCCTGGTCGTCGATGACGAGGAAGCGATCGCCGAAGCGGTCCGAGCCCGCCTCGAGTCTGAGGGCTACCGCGTCGTGGCGGCGGCAGACGGCCCCGAGGCGATCCAGGCCCATGCCGAGCACCGCCCGGACCTCGTGGTCCTGGATCTGATGCTGCCCGGCATGGATGGGTTGGAGGTCTGCAAGCAGATCCAGCGCGACGGCTGGACGCCGGTCCTGATGCTGACGGCTCGCGCCGAGGAGGCCGACAAGGTCGCCGGGTTCGCGGTCGGGGCGGACGACTATCTGACCAAGCCGTTCAGCCTTCGCGAGCTGACGGTCCGCGTGAAGGCGATCCTCCGCCGGGTCGATCGCATCAAGGGCGCGGCCGAGCCGGTCGGGGCGATCGAGCGCAACGGGATGCTGATCGACGCCGCGCGGCGGCGCGTGGAGGTGGACGGCGCGGAGGTCGGCCTCACGCCGCTCGAGTTCGAGATTCTGCTCACGCTCGCACGTGACCCGGGTGTCGTGTTGAGTCGCGACGCGCTGATGGACGGTGTCTGGGGGTATCGCGATTACGCGGGCGGTCGCGTGGTGGACTCACACGTCGCGCGCATCCGCCGCAAGCTCGGCGAGGACGGCAACGAGCCGCGGTTCATCCGCACGGTGCACGGCGTCGGGTACGCGTTCAAGGAGTGAGCGCGGTGTCGACGCGTCCCCTTGAACGGTTCCGGTCGATCCGCGCCAAGCTCGGCTCGGTCATCGTCCTGGCGGTCGCGCTCACCCTGCTCGTCAGCTATCTCGTGATCGGGTTCGCCTTGCGGAACTCGCCGAAGGACAGCGAGGCGATCGACGCGTTGGCGCTCGCGCGCTCGGCCGCGAACGGACAGCTCACGAGCATCCCTCCCGACGTGTCGATCGTGACGCAATCGCCTTCGGGCACGATCACGATCGAGGGCGCGCACTTCCCTGTCAATCCGCAGGGGTTCGACGACAATGTTCCGCACTGGGGCGTCGTCGGGAGGATCACGTACGCCAGTATCCCGACCGCGGATGGCGGCTGGATCACGGCGATGAAACCGTCACCCTCGCGCGGCACGCTCGGGCGGATCTCCGCCACGCTCGGGTTCCTCCAGAGCGTGTGGTGGCAGTTCCTGCTCGCCGGCATCGTCGCGGGCTTCATCTCCCTGTTGATCGCGCGATGGCTCGCGCGCGGGATGACGCAACCGCTCCGCGACATGGCCGCCGCCGTCCGCCGCATGGAGGTCGGGGACTACACCGCGCGCGTCGAGACCCGCAGCCGCGACGAGGTCGGACAGCTCGCCATCGCGTTCAACCGGATGAGCGCCGAGCTCGAGCTCCTCGAGCGCTCGCGGCGCGACCTGGTCGCCAACGTCTCGCACGAACTCAAGACCCCGATCACCGCGATCCGCGCACACCTCGAGAACCTGGCCGACGGGATCGAACAGCCCGACCGCGAGACGATGCAGGTGATGCTCAACCAAACCGAGCGGCTCGGTCGGCTGGTCGACCAGCTGTTGGATCTCTCCAAGCTGGAGAGTGGCGAGGTCGCGCTTCAGCTCGAGCCGATGATGCTCGCCGCAGCGGTCGATCAAGTCATCTCCGAGTTCTCTGTCGGCCGAGCGGTCACCGACCTCTCGCTGACGGCCGACGTTCCCGACGACCTCGGCGTCGAGGCCGACCGGGAGCGGATCCACCAGGTGCTCTTCAACCTGGTCGACAACGCGGTGCGGTTCACCCCGCCTGGCGGTGCGGTGACGATCCGCGCGTGGCGCGAGGACGATCGCGTCCAGATCGAGGTGCACGACACCGGCGTCGGCGTCGCGCCCGAGCACCTGCCGCGCTTGTTCGAGCGGTTCTATCGCGCCGACCCCGCACGGTCGCGCGACGATGGCGGCGGTACCGGCATCGGCTTGGCCATCGCGCGCTCGATCGTCGAGGGGCACGGTGGCCGGATCACCGCGGCGAGCCGGCCCGGGAACGGTTCGACGTTCACATTCGATCTCCCCGCGGCCCACGCCGCGATGCCCGCAACCGACAGGAGGCCCGCGACGTGAAGTCCGCGACCACGGCCGTGACCGTCGTCGCCGACGGCCGGTACGGCTATCTCGACCTGACCGATGACCTTCGCCGGGCCGTCAAGGACGCCGGCATCACCGACGGCATGGCCGTCGCGTTCTGCGCCCACACGACCTGTGCGCTGCTGATCAACGAGTGGGAGGACGGTGCGCTCGCCGACTTCCGCCGTCACGTGACCGAGGCGGTCCCGCACGACGGCGTCTACTACCAGCACGACGACTTCGATATCCGCACCCAGAACCTCCATGAGGACGAGCGCAAGAACGGGCACGCCCACGTCAAGGCGATGCTGCTCTCGGCGACCTCCCATGCGATCCCTGTCGTCGCCGGCGAGCCGGCCTTCGGCACCTGGCAGCGTCTGATCTTCTTCGAGATGGACGAGCCCAAGGACCGCACGGTCACGTTCCACGTGTTCGGCGGCTAGCCGCATCCGCTGGGAGACTGGGTTCAGGACATGATCGAACGACGGAAGACCCGGCAGCTGCAGCTCGGCCGCGTCGCGATCGGCGGCGATGCGCCGGTCTCCGTGCAGTCCATGACGACGACCAAGACCGCCGACATCAACGCCACGCTGCAGCAGATCGCGTCGCTCGTCGCCACCGGCGTCGACATCGTCCGTGTCGCGGTTCCGCACTGGGAGGACGCCGAGGCGCTCGTCGCGATCGCCGCGAAGTCCACGGTTCCGGTGGTCGCCGACATCCACTTCCAGTGGAAGTACGCGATGGCCGCCCTCGAGGCCGGCATCCAGGGCCTCCGGATCAACCCCGGCAACATCAAGTACCACGACAAGGTGCGGCTGATCGCTCGTGAGGCCAAGGCCCACGGCGTCCCGATCCGCATCGGGGTGAACGCCGGATCCCTGGAGAAGGAGCTGCTCGATACGTACGGGTCGCCGACGCCCGAAGCGCTCGTCGAATCGGCGATGCGCGAGGCGCGCATCCTCGAGGACGAGGACTTCTTCGACATCAAGATCAGCGTCAAGCACTCGAACCCGGCGGTCATGATCGATGCGTACCGCCAGCTTTCCGAGGCGTGCGACTACCCGCTGCATCTCGGCGTGACCGAGGCGGGGCCGATGCCGATGGGCGGTGTGAAGAGCGCCGTCGGGATCGGGACGCTCCTCGCCGAAGGCATCGGCGACACCATCCGGGTCTCACTCACCGACGACCCCGTCGAGGAGGTCAAGGTCGGGAACGCGATCTTGCAGTCGCTCGGCCTGCGTGAGCGCGGGCTCGACCTCGTCGCGTGTCCGTCGTGTGGCCGCGCCGAGGTCAACGTCCTCGAGCTGACGAAGAAGGTCGAGGCCGCCATCCATGCCGAGGAGTTCGACGTGCCGATCCGCGTCGCGGTGATGGGCTGCGTCGTGAACGGGCCCGGCGAAGCGCGCGAGGCCGACGTGGGCATCGCGAGCGGGAACGGCCTCGGGTTCGTCATCCGCCGCGGCGAGACGGTCGCGAAGGTGCCCGAGGACGAGCTCGTCGATGCGCTGCTGGCCGAGGCGCGGACCGTCGCGGCGGAGAAAGCCGTCGAGCGCGCCGGCTGAGGCCCGGCTACTCCGCGTCGAACGGCAGAACCGCCTCGATGCCCTCAGGATCGGTATCGGTTGCGCGGCGTTGGGGGACCGGCTCCGGTTCGACGACCGGCCGCTCGAGCACCGGCGCGCGGACCCAGGACACCACGACGTCGATCCACACGAGGTTCCGTAGCAGGACGAGCCACGGCACCCACGCGGCCGGCGCGGTCGCGTGGTCGCGCCAGACGATCGCGATCACGCCGGTGAGGGCGATCGCGACCGCAGCGACGCCCGCGGTGTGCCGTTCGTCGTGATCCCCGTCGAGCGCGAGCGCGGCGAACGGGAGCAGCCACGCGGCCGCCTGCATCGACAGGATCGGTGCGAAGACGCCGAGCGCGGCCACCGCAGCTAGCGACGCCGCGCCCATCGCATCCCGCCGGTCGATGGCCGCGCGCCGCCAGATGAACACCTCGACCAGCACCAGCCCGAGTCCGAGCAACGCCTTCGTCCAGGTGGCGACGTCCCCGATGCGCATCGCGTCGGCCTCGCGGTAGGCGTCGCCTCGGTGCAGCACCCATAGGAACGAGCCGATCACGCTCTCGACGTGCCATCCACGGGTGTCGCGGAGCGACAGGACCTGGAACGGTCCCTTCGGGCCGCCGGTGATGTACCACCACAGACCAACCACCACGCACACGGCGGCCGCGACGATCAATCCCCGTCGCTCGCGCCGGAGCCACAGGACGGGCGCGAGCGCGATCGGCCACAGCTTCGCCATCACGGCGAGCCCGAGCGCGGCGCCGCCGAGCTCCTCGTGGTCCCGTCGCAACCAGGCGTAGGCCCATGCGGCGAGCGCGACCGAGACCAGGTCGAACCGCAGGTACAGGAACGGCAGGAGCGGAAGCGACAGGATCAGGTAGGTGGCCGCGACCCGGCGACCCCAGCTCCACAAAAGCGCGCCCGCGGCCGCCACGTCGCCGACGAACGCGAGCACTCCGATCCGCGTCGCCGCCGCGCCGATCGTGCCGCCCGCGAGCAACCGGTCGGCACCGGTCTGCAGGGGCATGAACTCGACGGGGAAGTTGCGATAGGGGATCGCGGGGGACGTCGCGATCCGGAACGCGCGGCCGACGTCCGCGTCGATGGCGCCCAGAGATGACGCCTTTGCGACGATCACCACGAGGATGAGCAGGTGGATCGCGACCAGACCGCCCAACAAGCCGGTGGACGGACGCTGGAGGAAGCCGGTCCGCTCGGCTGGGGCATGGGCCATGTCGCGCTCAACCGTAGCCTGCCGCGCGGCCGATGACTGGGAGGTGCGAGGGACACGGACGGCTATCGTGCTGGTTGTCGCG
>DATAPH010000010.1:0-3330 GCA_036265325.1 Actinomycetota bacterium
CGACGATCGCCTCGGCCGTCGCGACCGCCCCGTCCATGGACACGTTGCCGTTCGCCCGGTTGAAGGACTCGGTGGCCGCGAAGGTGACATTGACACGGTCGAGGCCGGCGGTCCTAAAGCGCTCCCAGCCCCGTTCGTTGAGGACGAGGCCCGACAGCTCGAGGCCCGGGCGCCGCTCGACCGCCGCGACCACCTCCTCGGCGCCGGCCATCTGCGGCACTCGGTCGTCGCGCACGAAGCTGACGGCCTCGACGCGCGGAAGCCCGGCCGCACCCAGGCGGCCGACGAGCTCGGCGCGCACCGACGGGGCGAGGGTCTCGGGCTCGTTCTGGAGGCCGTCGCGCGGCCCGACGTCGCAGAGGGTTAGCCGCACCGACAGAGCGTAGTTGGCCACGATGACGGGCGGTCCGGCCCGGCGTACCGTCCGTGCATGCACCCGTCGGCGTCGTTCAGCGCCACCATTCGCGTTCGCATCGAGAACCATCCCGGCGCCTTCGCGCGGCTCGCTGCGGGCGTCGGCGAAGCCGGAGGCCTGCTCGGCGCGATCGATCTCGTGCGCGTCGAGCGCACGACGAAGATCCGCGACGTCAACGTGCTGGCAGGGAACGAGGCCCACCTCGACGCGATCGTCGAGACGGTCCGGGCCGTCGACGGCGTGGACGTCCTCCATGTCTCCGACCGGACGTTCCTCGCGCATCTCGGAGGCAAGATCGAGATCAGGCCCCGATTCCCGGTGAAGACGCGCGAGGACCTCTCGATGGCGTACACGCCCGGCGTCGCCCGCGTCTCACGCGCCATCGCCGACGATCCGGAGAAGGTCTGGAACCTGACGATCAAGCGGCACACGGTCGCGGTCGTCAGCGACGGAACGGCCGTGCTCGGGCTCGGCGACGTCGGGCCGGAGGCGGCATTGCCCGTGATGGAGGGAAAGGCGGTCCTCTTCAAGGAGTTCGGCGACGTCGACGCGTTCCCGGTCTGTCTCGACACGAAGGATCCGGACGAGATCGTGCGCACCGTCGAGGCGATCGCGCCCGGGTTCGGGGGCATCAACCTCGAGGACATCTCCGCGCCGCGATGCTTCGAGATCGAGCGGCGGCTGCGCGAGTCGCTCGACATCCCCGTCTTCCACGACGACCAGCACGGGACGGCGATCGTCGTCCTCGCCTCCCTGCTGAACGCGCTACGCGTCGTCGGCAAGCGCATCGAGGACGTCCGCATCGTCACCACCGGATGCGGAGCCGCGGGGATGGCCGTCACACGAGCGCTGCAGCGCGCAGGCGCCGCGTGGATCGTCGGCTGCGACGAGGGCGGCGCGTTGTATCGCGGGCGGGTCGATCTGAACGACGCCAAGCGTGACTATGCCGAGACGACGAACCCCGAGAACCTGCGTGGCGCCGCGGACGAGCTGCTCGAAGGCGCCGACGTCTTCATCGGCGTGTCCGTGCCCGGGGCGGTCTCGATCGAGGGCGTGCGCAGGATGGCCGAGCGCGCGATCGTCTTCGCGATGGCGAACCCCACGCCCGAGGTGGACCCGGAGGCGATCGAGGATCTCGCGGAGGTGATCGCGACGGGACGTTCCGACTATCCGAATCAGATCAACAACGTGCTCGCGTTCCCCGGTGTCTTTCGCGGCGCGCTCGACGTCCGAGCCCGCACGATCAACAGCGAGATGGAGCTCGCGGCCGCGCGCGCGATCGCGCAGACGATCGCCGACGACGAGCTCTCCGCCGACTACGTCGTCCCGAGCGTCTTCAACCGTGCCGTTGCGCCCGCAGTCGCGGCGGCCGTCGCCGAGGCGGCGGATGCGACCGGTGTCGCGCGCCGCTCCCTGCACGCCGCAGAGGAGGCAATCGCATGACGCGCAGCCCTGAGGCGTCGTCTCGGACGTAGGCGAGACCCAGGCGTCGGCCTAACCGGTCGAGAGGCGCCGCGCGCGCCGGTTCTGGAAGATGATGTTGACGAGCATCCCGCCGACCGCGATGACGAAGATGCCGGTGCCGATGACGTTGATCTGCGGTGGAAGGGCCACGCGCGCCGCTCCCCACACGAACAGCGGGAACGTGATCGTCGAGCCGGCATTGAAATAGGTGATCACGAAGTCGTCGATCGAAAGCGCGAACGCGAGCAGCCCGGCGGCGAGGATGCCCGGGGCGATCAGCGGCAGCGTTACGCGGAAGAACGTCACGAGCTCATTCGCGCCAAGATCCATCGCCGCCTCCTCGAGATGCCGGTCGAAGCCGACGAGCCGAGCGCGCACCGTCACGACGACGTACGAGATGTTGAACATGATGTGTGCGATGAGGATGGTGGTGAATCCCTGAGGGACCTTCCAGTTGAGGAAGAGCGTCAGCAGCGACGCGCCCATGACGATCTCGGGGGTGGTCATCGGGATGAAGATGAGGAGGTTCGTCGTCGCCGAGCCGCGGAACCGGTAGCGCACGAGGGCGAGCGCGATGAGCGTCCCGAGGGCGGTCGCCAGGACGCTCGAGAGCAGGGCGATCTCGATGCTCACCTTCACTGCTCCGCCCAGGCCGGGATAGCCGAACGGATGCAGCCAGTTGTCGAACGTGAAGCCCTGCCACGTGTAGTTGAAGCGGCCGATCGGGTTGTTGAACGAGAAGGCGATGACGACGCTGATCGGCACGAACAGGTAGACGACGGCCACGAGCGCATACGCGTCGAGCAGATGGCGGCGCACCCATCTCATGCGGCCGTCCCGGCAGTGAGACGATCGGTGCCGAGCGCCCGCGCGAACACGAGCACGAGAACGAGGATCGAGCCCATGAGGACGAAGGAGAGGGCGGCGGCGGTCGGGTAGTCGCGCAGCGACAGGAACTCCGACTCGATGACGTTGCCGATCATGTACTGCTGCGGCGTCCCCAGCAGCTGGGCGTTGATGAAGTCTCCCGCAGCGGGGATGAACGTCAGGAGCACCCCCGCGAAGACGCCCGGCAACGACAACGGCAGCGTCACGCGGAGGAACGAGGTCGGACGCGACGCGTACAGGTCGGACGCCGCTTCGATCAGACGGTGGTCGATCTGCTCGAGGCTGACGTAGAGCGGAAGCACCATGAAGGGCAGGAAGTTGTATGTGATACCTGCGATGACGGCGGCGGAGGTCGCGAGCAGGCGGCCGTCGGAGCCGAGGATGTGGACGTCCTTCAGCACCGACACGACGACGCCGTTGTCGGAGAGGATCGTCTCCCACGCGAGCGTGCGGATCAGATACGTGACGAAGAACGGCGCGATGACGAGCAGCAGGAAGAGGTTCTTCCAGCGGCCGCCCCGGAACGCGATCCAGTACGCCAGGGGATAGCTGATGGCGAGCGC
>DATAPH010000011.1:0-14478 GCA_036265325.1 Actinomycetota bacterium
ACCGCGTCGCGCTCCTCCAGCCGCTTGTACTCGATCCAGGTGTCGATCACGTCCTGCGTGAAGACGCCACCCTCGAGCAGCCACTGGTGGTCCGCTTCCAACGCGTTCAGCACTTCCTCGAGATCCCCGGGGACCTGCTTCACGTTCGCCTTTTCCTCGGGCGGCAGGTCGTACAGGTCCTTGTCGATCGGCTCCGGCGGCTCGACCTTGTTCTTGATGCCGTCGAGGCCGGCCATCAGCATCGCGCTGAACGCGAGGTAGGGGTTGCACGAGGGGTCGGGCGTCCGGAACTCGATCCGCTTGGCCTTCGGGCTCCGCCCGCCGACCGGGATCCGCACGCAGGCGCTCCGGTTCCGCTGCGAGTACACGAGCATGATCGGCGCCTCGTAGCCCGGCACCAGCCGGCGGTACGAGTTGGTCGTCGGGTTGGTGAACGCGAGCAGCGCAGGCGCGTGCTGGATCAGCCCGCCGATGTACCAGCGCGCGAGGTCGCTGATCCCGCCGTAGTTGACCTCGTCCCAGAACAGCGGCTCGCCGCCGGCCCACAGGCTCTGGTGCGTGTGCATGCCCGAGCCGTTGTCCATGAACAGCGGCTTCGGCATGAACGTCACCGTCTTGCCGGCTTGGTACGCCGTGTTCTTGACGACGTACTTGTACTTCATGACGTTGTCCGCAGTGGTCAAGAGTGTGTCGTACCGCATGTCGATCTCGGCCTGGCCCGCCGTGCCGACCTCGTGGTGGTGCACCTCGATCGTGAGTCCCACCTCTTCGAGGTTCAGCACCATGTCGGTGCGCAGGTCCTGGTACTTGTCCATCGGCGGCAACGCGAAGTAGCCGCCCTTGTAGCGCGGCTTGTACCCGAGGTTCCCGCCCTCTTCCTCCGAACCCGACTTCCACGCGCCCGCGACGGAGTCCACGTGGTAGTAGCCCTCGAACTCGTTCTGGTCGTACCGGATGGAGTCGAAGATGTAGAACTCCGCCTCGGGCCCGAAGAACGCGGTGTCGGCGATCCCGGTCTGCTCCAGGTAGAGCTCGGCCTTCTTCGCGATGTTGCGCGGATCGCGCGAATAGTCCTCACCCGTGATCGGGTCCTTCACGAAACACGTGATGTTCAGCGTGGGGTGCTTGGTGAACGGATCCACGTACGCGGTGCTCGGGTCGAGAGCCAAGAGCATGTCCGACTCCTGGATCTCCTGAAACCCGCGGACGGAGGAGCCGTCGAAGGGCTGGCCCTCGGCGAACTTCTCCTCGGTCAGCTCGTGGATCGGTAGCGACAGGTGCTGCACCTGGCCCGGCAGGTCGGTGAAGCGCAGATCCACGATCTGTGCCCCGGCCTCCTTGGCCATGGCGATGACGTCCTTGGGCGACTTCGGGCTCCCCACGATGCTGCTCCTTCCCCTCCGACTGCGGACCCACAAAGGGTAGGGGCGAGGTGCGCCGGTTCCATCACTCCGACGTTAACTCTTCGTTACGGACGCCCCTGCTGCACCTTGCTTGAGGGGAAGTCGGCGTGGAGCGGGATGACCCCCCCGGGCAGGAGCAGGTCGAGGCCGTCGGGTGTGTTCAGGTAGCCGGGGCCGGTGCCCGCGACGCCGGTGTGCCCGTACTGGAACACGATGCTGCTCGTCGTCGGGTCGATCAGGACGACCCGGTGGTTGTAATCGTCGTTGACCGCGATGAGGCCGTTCGGCAACGGGGCACCAAGGCTCGGGTGGTCGAGGACTCCGGATCCGCTGGTGGGACGGTACGTCCAGAGCGCCTTCCCGGCGGATGTGAACCGGATGACCGCGCCGGGATGCGCGTAGTCGACGACCAAGAATGAACCATCTGCCAGCGGCTGGGGGTCCGACGGCACGTGGAGGCCGGGCACCGGCGTGGACCAGATCACCTTGCGCTTCGCGCTGAGCTCACTGATGTGCGCGCCGTTGATCTCGGAGATCAGCAGGTTGCCGTTCGGTAACGGCGTGCCACCGTTGGGGTATCCCACGGTGTTGGGCAGGCCGGGGGTGCAATCTCCGGTCTTCCCGATCTGCCCGTTCGGCGAGCCGGCCGGGCTGAAGAACAAGATCCGGCAGTTCTTCGCGTCGGCGACGACCAGCCCGCCGCCGGGATACGGATAGAGGTCGTCGGGCTGGTGCACGTACCCGGGCGACGAGCCGCCGACGCGCGGATGCCCGTATGTCCACAGCGTCTTTCCGCTCGGGTACGCGATCTCGGCCAGCACGTCGTTCTCCTCTTCGTTCACGAGGATCGCGTTGCCACCGTGCACCCAGAACGCGTCGTCGGGGAAGTAGAAGGGAAGGGTCGGCGCCGGCAGCGAGGGCGACGGGTACTGCCAGACGATGTGGCCGGCCGGGTTCAACACGAGGAGCCGGTTGTTGCCGCGGTCGGCGATCAGCAGGTGACCGGCGAACGGGCGCGCGGCCGCCGACGCGGGCAGGTGCTGAGCGAACGGCGTCGAGAGCTGGAGCGGGTGCGTGTCGGCCGGTGTGACCGACTGCAGCGTGATCGGCTTCGTCTGAAGCACGGTCGAGGTCGTCGATGCCGCGGCGCCCCCGAGCAGCGTCGCCGTTCCGTCCGTCGCCTCGGTGATCGCGGCGTCGGACAGGCCGATCGGCAGCGCCGGCGCCTTCGTCGTCTGGCCGGTCGACGGGTCGATGGCGGTCACCGTCGTGAGCGCGTTGCCGACGGCGTCCCGGCCACCGGCGACGTAGACCGTGCCGTTCTCGGTGAACGCCATCGCGTGCGCGGTCGCGACGGGCAGCGTGCCGATCGTCTTGACCGAGCCACTGGACGGGTCGACAAGGGAGATGCGGTCGATCTCGCTCCCGTTCTGCAGCATGCCGCCCGCGACGATCAGGCTGTTCCCGGCCGCCGCCACCGCTGCGTAGCGAACGCCGGCAGGCAGTGTCGCCACCTTCTTGAAGCTGGTGCCTGTCGTCGTGGACCAGACCACCGGCTGGGCGGTCTTCCCGTCGTAGCCGCCGACGAGGTAGACCGTCTTGCCGATCGTCGCGGCCGTGAGATCGGACAGCGGCATGGGGAGATGGCCGATGACGGTGGCCTTCCGCGTCGAGGGATCGAACGCCTGCACCGTGTCGACCGACGTCGAAGAGCCGCCGCCGAACACGACGAGCTTGCCGCCGAGCAACGCGCCCGCGGCGTCATGGAAGACCTGCGGCATCGTGCCGATCCTCGCGATGTGCCCGGTCGCCGGCAAGAACGAGAACACACCGTTGGTCGAGGCGCCCGTCGAGTCGAGCCCGCCCGCGATCAGGATCTGCTTGCCGTCGGTGACGGCGACCTCGCGCTCCACAGGGGCGGGCAACTGGTGCGGCGCTCGGACGAACTTCACCGACGTTGCGGTCTGGGCCGATGGCGCGGGACCGCTCGGGATCGCGGACGTCGGCGGCGCGCCCGACGCGCTCGGCGATCCCGACTGCGGCGACATGTTCGAGGTACAGGCGGCGAGGGCGAGCGCCACGACCGGCATCCACCACCGCCATCGGATGCCCGCGCGCGCCGCCATCGACTGAGCAGCCTATGCGTCGGGTGTGGCGAAGGCGTGTCGGTTCGGTTTGAGCGACCCCAGAACGAGGCGAGGGGCCGGCGCCGAAGCGCCGGCCCCTTGTGCGCCAGGGGGGGATGGGTGAGATCTGTGCTACCAGTCGCGCGAGCGGCTCCGCTTCCGGTCGTCCTCTCCGGTCGACCGGACGCGGATCTTGGCCGGCTCGCGCTGCATGAACGTGGCTGCGACGGCGGCGCCGAGGGGGATGAGTCCCAACGCGGGGACGAGCTTCGCTGTCGTGAGCCAGGTGTTCATGGCCAAGACATCGGCCCCGCGGCTCTCCCGCGCGCAGAGTCCCATGGAGTCATTTCCCGGTGGTCGCGACGTGCTAGGTCATGGGGCCGGAGGCCGGGAGGTAGGTCGAAGGGCTCAGTCGTCGGCCCGAGCTCGGTAGCCCACCGAGCGCACGGTCTCGATGAGGTTCTCGTTCTCGGCTCCGAGCTTCGCGCGCAGCCGCCTGACGTGCACGTCTACGGTCCGCGTGCCGCCGTAGAAGTCGTAGCCCCAGACCTCGCGCAACAGGGCCGGCCGCGTATACACGCGCCCTGGATGGGTGGCGAGGTGCCGAAGGAGCTCGAACTCCTTGAAGGTCAGGTCGAGCGAACGTCCCTTGGCGGTGACCTTGTAGGTGTCGGTGTCGATCCGGAGGTCGCCGAGGGTCACGATCGAGCCGTCACCCGAACCGGCGCGGTGTCGGAGCATCGCGAACCGCACCTC
Organism: Actinomycetota bacterium; assembly: GCA_036265325.1. Taxonomy (GTDB): domain Bacteria; phylum Actinomycetota; class UBA4738; order UBA4738; family HRBIN12; genus AC-51. The sequence goes on from DATAPH010000011.1 coordinate 4,286, forward strand.
GAGTTCCGTCTCGGGTGCGCCGGGGTAGACGAACTCATCCGCCATCTCAGGCCATGGGTAGCGGCCGAGGTCCGGCCGCTCGACGATCACGATCGTGCGAGCGTGCGCGTCTCGCTCCTTGAGCGCGGTGAGCACCGACCAGGCCTGCCCGGGGTTCTCGCCGGCGTCCACGAGCAGCACGTCGGGCTGCAGTTCGAGCGCGTGACCGATCGCGCTCAGGGCGAGCGGAACGTGTTTCAGGTCTGGGCGCAGGTCTTCGAGCGCGGGCAGCGCCTGCGCGGTCGATCGGTCCGAGAGCAAGAGGATCACGGGCATGGGGAGGCTTCCACCGTACCGGGTCGGCACCGCCGCCGGTACCCTTGACCTGCGATGACGATCCAGGTGCGGGTGTTCGCGGCGCTCCGTGAGCTCGCGGGCACATCCCGGCTGGAGGCGTCTGGCCGCACGGTCGGCGAGGTCAGCGACTCGCTCGCCGCGGCCCACGGAGAGCGCTTCGCCCAGATCGCCGCGGTCTCGACGTTCGTCGTGAACGGCGGCCGCGCCACTCGGGAAACGGTGCTCGCCGACGGCGACGAGCTCGCCATCCTGCCGCCGGTCAGCGGCGGCTGATCACACGCCCGGCTTGCTCACCATCAGGACCACGATCGTGAGCGTGATGAGCACGACCGCGACGCCCCAGTTGCGCGCGCGGCTCGCGACCGTGGCGTAGTTCTCGTCCGGCGTCTCCCCGGCGGCGATCTGCTCGGCGAGCGCGAGCTGTCGACGATGCAAGGGCGCGAACTTCACGATCGCGAGGACCGTCAGGAGGACGTATAACCCGATCGAGACGCGCAGCCACGTCTGGGCGAGCAACGCCGTCCCGGTCAGCCACACCAGGATCGCTCCGGTGACGGCCTGCAGCACGAACGCCGGCGTGGTCATCCGCCGGTCGATCCACGAGATCGAGCGCAGCGCGAACGCCCGCTCCGCGGCGCCCGTCGCATCGCCCAGCGCCGTCCAGATCCCGTACGACACCGAGAATCCCACGGCGACGATCGCGCCGAGGATGTGAAGCACGAGGAAGAAACGCGTCACGAACCGCAAGGGTATGTCCTGCGGAGTCGCACCCATCCGAAGCCCCTGGGATACTCCCGCGATGCGGTTCCACCGAGTGTTGCTCGTGGTCAACCCCGTGGCCCGAACCGTCGCGAAGCCGACGCTCGCGGTGATCGAGAAGGCGCTGTCCGCGGACTTCGCGCTCGAGGTTGCCGAGACCAAGGAGAAGGGTCACGCGAGCGAGCTCGCCGCGCAGGCCGTCCACGACGGCATCGACCTCGTCGTCGTGTTCAGCGGCGACGGGACGATCAACGAGGCCGTCAACGCGCTCGCCGGCACCGACGTTGCGCTCGCGGTGCTACCGGGCGGCGCGACGAACGTGCTCGTTCGTGCGCTCGGGTTGCCGACCGACCCCGTCGAGTGCACCGGGACGCTGATCCCCAAGGCGCTCGACGACGAGGCGATCCCGCTCAACCTCGGGCGCGCCGACGGCAGGTACTTCGCGGTCAACTGCGGCGCGGGGATCGACGCGGCCGCGATGCGGCGCCTCGACAGGAAGTACCCCGACACGAAGACGAAGTTCGACCGCGCGGCGTTCCGCGCGGTGTCTTGGGAACTGATGGTCGGCTACGCGGGCAAGTCGCCGGACCTATCGGTCGAGATCGACGGCAGCGATCCGATGCAGGCGCTGTCGATCATGGTCGGGCGCACCGACCCCTACACGTTCTACAAGGACCGCGGCCTGCGGATGACGCCGGATGCCTCGCTCGAGAAGGGGCTCGACGTGCTGACGATCCGGAAGCTCAGCCGTCGGAACGTGCCGCGGATCGCGTGGCAGGTGTTCGGCTCGGCGCGGCACGTCCAGGGCCGCGACCTTGAGTACGCGCACGACGCCTCGCACGTCCTGGTGACCGCCGCCGAGCCGTTCCCGGTGCAGGTGGACGGCGACCCGCTCGGCGATCACCGGCGGCTCGAGATCGAGCTCGCCCGCGAAGCGCTCTGGGTTGTCGCATAACGGCGAACTGACTCCGTCGCCGGGCTTTCCGTATCCTGACGGGACACCGACGAAAGGCTCTTCCATCATGTCCGAGACCGACCCGATCGCGCCGCACGGCGGCACCCTGATCGATCTGCTCAAGACCGGCGACGCCGCGGCCGATCTCGCCGGCGAAGCCGCGAACCTGCCCAAGCTCGTGATCAACGAGCGCGAGCTCTCCGATCTCGAGATGCTTGCGGTCGGCGCGCTCAGCCCGCTGACCGGCTTCCAGGGTGAAGACGACTACCACCAGGTTCTCGAGACGATGCACCTGGCCAACGGCGTGCCCTGGGCCATCCCGGTCGTGCTCGGACTCGCCGACGACGACCTACACCGGGTCGGCAACGCCGACGCGATCGCGCTCGTGCCGGCAGAGGGCGCCGATCCGATCGCGGTGCTTCGCGTCGAGGGCCAGTTCAAGCGCGACAAGCACAAGGAAGCGATCTCGGTCTATCGGACCGACGACCTGGAGCATCCCGGCGTGAAGGCGATGTACGACAGCGGCGACACGTGCGTCGCCGGAACCCTCGAGGTGATCGCGCTTCCGACCCACGATGACTTCCAGAACTACCGGCTCACCCCGGCGGAGACGCGTGAGGTGTTCCGTGAACGCGGGTGGAAGACCGTCGTGGGGTTCCAGACGCGGAACCCGATCCACCGTGCTCACGAGTATCTACAGAAGTGCGCGCTCGAGATCGTCGACGGGCTGTTCGTACACCCGCTCATGGGCGCAACCAAGGCCGACGACGTGCCGCCGGACGTGCGCATGCAGTGCTACGAGGCGCTGTTCCGCGGCTACTACCCGCTCGACCGCGCGATGATCGCGGTCTTCCCCGCAGCCATGCGGTACGCGGGCCCGCGCGAGGCGATCTGGCATGCGATCGCCCGCAAGAACTACGGCTGCACGCACTTCATCGTCGGACGTGACCACGCCGGCGTCGGGCAGTACTACGGCACGTACGACGCGCAGAAGATCTTCGAGGAGTTCGAGCCCGGCGAGCTCGGCATCCAGACGCTCAATTTCGAGCACTCGTTCTACTGCAAGAAGTGCGAGGGGATGGGCTCTCCCAAGACGTGCCCGCATGAGGACGACGACCGCGTGATCCTGTCGGGCACGAAGGTGCGCGCGATGCTGGCGGCGGGCGAGCGTCCGCCGCAAGAGTTCAGCCGTCCCGAGGTGGCCGACATCCTGATCGCGGCGATGCAGGGTTGAGGCGACCCGGTCGGACGCTCGGTGTAGCATCGCGCCCGTGAGCGACCAGGCGGGCGGCGGCAACCGGCGCATCGACAAGATCCGCGACCCGTCGTTCGTCGAGGGTTTGTCGGGGCTCAGCCTCGACGACGTGCGGGCCCGGCGTGACGACTGCCTGGCGGAGCGTGAGTACCTCTCGCTTCTGCGGCGGCTGCTACAAGGACGCGCCGAGATCCTCAAGGCCGACGCGGAGTCGCGTGCCGGCGGGGACTCGGCGCCGCTGGTAGATCGCCTGTCGCAGATCCTCGCCGACGACGATCACCCGGTGACCTCGCGCGGCGAGGCGGTTCGGGTCGCGGTGCCGGAGGAAGAGATGCTGCTCGCGCGCCGGCGCGTCGAGCGCCTGGCCGCCGACAGCACGCTCTCGGACCCGTCGGCCTTGAACGACGAGGAGCTCGGCGCGGCCATCGACGCGCTAGTGACCGAAGAGGAAGGCGTCTCGGAGGCCCGTCGCGAGGTGATCGACGTGCTCGACCAGCTCCAAGACGAGCTCAAGCGCCGCTACAAGGAAGACCCGAGCCTCTCGCTCCGCTGAGCCGCGTTGCGGCGACACTCCTCCCAACGGGGGATGCGGCGTGGTCCTGGGTTTTCCACAGGATGGGCCGGGTGCAGGATGGTTGTGGCGCTTCGGAACCTGTTGGATGCGCTTTGCGCCGCACCTACCCGGGTGTAGCGTCACGGCCCCCAAAGATGAACGTACCGTTCCTTTCTCTCAGGGATCGGGTCCGCGACCCGGAATTCCCTGCACTGCAGGCGCAGTTGACCGTCTTCGCGAGAGAGGTCGGCGCCTTGTACTCGGCCGAGCGCACACGGAGCCGGGAGCTGGATCTGGCCCTCATGGAAGTCCAAGACACGTACCTCGCAACGATGACGTCCTTCGCCCAGGTGGTGGAGGCGAAAGACCGGACGACGGCCGGCCATCTGGATCGAACGCAATGGCTCGGATTGAAGCTCGCCGAGGCCGTCGATCCGGCGATGGCGGCGCTGCCGGAGACGCGCTACGGGTTCTTCCTGCACGACATCGGCAAGGTCGGGATCCCCGAGCACATCCTGTGCAAGCCCGCGGCGTTGGACCGCGAGGAGTGGCTCGTGATGCGCGAGCACCCGACGATCGGCGCCACCATCGTCGAGCCGATCCGGTTCCTGAAAGGCGCGGTCGACGTCGTGCGGAGCCACCACGAGCGGTGGGACGGCACCGGGTACCCGATGGGCTTGCGGCACGAGGAGATCCCGTTGGCCGCCCGCGTGTTCGCGATCGCCGACTCGTTCGACGCGATGACGAACGACCGCCCGTACCGCGCTGCGCTGCCGGTCGAAGAGGCGATCGACGAGATCGCGCTCGGGGCGTGCACGCAGTTCGACCCCGACGTCGTCCAGATCTTCCTCGACCTGGTTGACGACGAGCCCTGGGTCGTCGGGCTCGAACCGGCCGTCGTCGGCTGACCGTTCTACGCTGCGGGTCTGATGCCCGTTCCCCTGGTTGAGGTCGTCCGCTCCGGTCTGCTCGAGTCGGTGCACCTCGGCGACATCGCGGTGTGCGACGCGTCCGGCGCGCTGATCGCATCCGTCGGGGATGCCGACCGTGTGGCCTTCGCCCGGTCGTGCATGAAGCCGCTCCAGGGCGCCGTCTCGCTCGCGTCGATCGAGGGGCCGATCTCCGATCGAGACGTCGCGATCATGTGCTCGTCGCACAACGGCGAGCCTGTGCACGTCCGGGCGGTGCGCTCCTTGCTCAAGCGAGGGGGGCTCGACGAAGACGTCCTCCGCAACCCACCCGGCCGGCCGATCGACGCCGACGCGGCCGCGCGCGTGAAGGAACCCGCGCGCATCTATCAGGACTGCAGCGGTAACCACGCCGGGATCTTGGTGGCGAGCGCCTACGCCGGCTGGCCGCTCGACTCCTATCGCAGCCGGGCACATCCGCACCACCGCCAGCTCTTGCCGCTGATCCGCCGGTTGGCGGCCGCCGACCCGGTCATCGGGGTCGACGGGTGCGGCATCCCGGTGCACGGCATGCCGCTTCGCGCGCACGCGACGATGTACGCGCGGATGTCGGTCGCAGCGGACGACCATCCCGCGTTGCTGCGGGTGCTGGACGCCATGCACGCCGAGCCGTATCTGGTCGGCGGTCGCGAGCGCGACGACACCGCGGTGATGGAGGCGACGCCCGATCTCGTGATGAAGGAAGGCGCCGAGGCGCTCGACTGTGTGCTCGTGCGAAGTGCCGGGATCGGCATCGCCGTGAAGATCCACGACGGCGGCTACCGAGCAGCCGGTCCCGCCACCATCGAGACGCTCCACCAGCTGGGCCTCCTCCCACCGGGCGCCCGCCGCCGCCTCGCTTCGGCCTGGCGGCCGACCCTCCGAGGCGGCGACCGCCCTGCCGCCACGATCATGCCGGTCTTCCAGCTTTCGCGGGAACAGACGTAGCCTGGAAACGGTTCCACCACACAGGTCGACACCCCACTGGAGGCCGCACACCCGCATGGCCCAGACATCGAGCGACGAACCGCGCGCGGCGATCTTGTCGGTGCACACGTCGCCGATCGACCAACCCGGCACCGGTGACTCCGGTGGCATGAACGTCTACATCCGCTCGGTGGCCACCCGACTCGAGCAGCGCGGCATCGACGTCGACCTGTTCACCAGATGCCGCGGCGGCGTCGACCACGAAACCAAGCACCTCACCAAGCACGCGCACGTCGTGTCGATCAAGGCTGGCCCGTGCGAGCCCATCCCGAAGAACGAGCTGCCGCGCTATCTGCCGGAGTTCCTCGGCGGGGTCATGCGCCACGCCAAGCTGAACGACCGCACGTACGACCTCGTCCACAGTCACTACTGGTTGTCCGGGTGGGTCGGGAACGCGCTCCGCGAGTTGTGGGACGTCCCGCTCGTCTCGTCGTTCCACACGCTCGGCAAGGTCAAGAACTATTCGCTCGCGCCGGGGGAGCGTCCGGAGCCCCGGGCGCGCATCGACGGCGAAGCCCGAGTGATCAGGACGAGCGAACGGATCCTCGCGGCGACGCCGGCCGAGGCCGGCCAGCTCGTCGGGCTCTATCGGGCGTCCCCGGAGCACATCCGCTTGGTGCCGCCTGGCGTCGACCACCGGGTGTTCACGCCGCGCGACCGGGAGCAGGCGCGGAGCCGGCTGTACCTGTCGGGGTTGCGGCTCGCGCTGTTCGTCGGACGGCTGCAGGCGCACAAGGGGCCCGACATCGCGATCCGAGCGATCGCCGACGCGATCGGCCGAGACCCCGAAACGACGCGCGATCTGCAGCTCGCGATCGTTGGCGGCCCGAGCGGCCACGAAAGCGGCGAGCTCGATCGCTTGGTCGACCTGACGACGTCGCTCGGGATCGCCGACCGCGTCATGTTCTTCGCACCGCAGCCGCAGGAGCGGCTCGCCGACTTCTACGCGGCGGCAGACGTCGTGCTGGTGCCCTCGCGCTCGGAGTCGTTCGGCCTCGTCGCGCTCGAAGCGCAAGCGTGCGGCACGCCCGTCGTTGCGGCGCGCGTCGGCGGCCTGCCGTTCGTCGTCGACGACGGCGCCACCGGGTTCTTGGTCGACGGGCACGATCCCAAGGCGCATGCGGCGCGCGTGCTCGACGTGCTGCGCGACGGAGAGCGCCAAGCACGCTTCGGCGTCCAGGCCGCGCATCGCGCGCTCCGGTTCACGTGGGACGGCACCGCCGACGAAGTGGCGCGCGTGTATCGCGACGTCGTCTCTGCGTAACGGCTTTGTCACTCTTTCTCCTAGCGCGTTGACCTGCGCATTCGGGGTCTGACCTGCAGGAACGCCGGCTTGACCCTGTGTGGGGCCGTCGGTACATTGCGCATCGCTCCGAGCGGCTGGAAGGCCGGGAGGAGAGACCGGACGAGGCACCGGAGCCGACCGGCGGTGGCAACACCGAACGGACGGAGACGGTGCGACCGGGGTGAACGGCAAGGCAGAGAGGCCGCAAGGTCACTCAGCCGGGTTGGATCCCCGGGGCCGGGGAGGGTCGCGAGACCCGATCCGGCAGCCCGATCGGGATGATCGCAAGATCGTCCCGTCGGGGGACCGTCGCCCGAGGACGCGGGCAGGCCGCGAGGCCGGCACGCGAACCACGAGCCGCCGGTCGGTCGCAAGACCGGCAGGAGGACCGCAGGGGCGACGAAGGTGCGCAAGGCGTCGCGAGACGCCGGCAGCACCGGCCGTCCGGAACTCTCCGCCAGGAAAGAAACGTCGCCCGGGGCACTAGAGCCCGAGGGGCCACGGAGATCGAAACGCTTCGGCGCCAGATCACCGGCGGTCTCTCGGGCTCTACTATGTGCCGCACATGAGCGGCGACGGTGCGCCGGCCCGGACCAAACGCGCGGTCGACGCGGAGCAACGGCGCGACCGGATCGTCGACGTCGCGATGCAGCACTTCGCCGAGCAGGGGTTCCGCGGCGCACGCGTCGAGGACATCGCGCACGAGGTCGGGATCGCCAAGGGCACCGTCTTCCTGGACTTCGGCTCGAAGGAAGCGCTCTTCCTCGCTGCGTACCAGCGCGCCGTCCGGCTCTTGCCGGCGTGGCTCGACGCGCCAGCAGAGATCGTGGAGCAGGGATTCTGGGCGACGCTCGATTGGTGGCTCGTTCGCACGGAGGAGTTCGTCACGTCCGACCCGGTGCCCAACCGGATCGCGCAGATCGGCCGGTACGACACCGGCCTCGGCCTGCGTCAGCCGATCGACCGCTTCATGCGGAGCGAGGATCCGTACGGGACGCTCGAGTTCGTCGAGTTCGGCGTCGCGCACGGCGAGGTCCGTGACGACGTGGACGTCGAGATGCTCGCGTCGATGCTCGACTGGCTCGCCGAGAAGTTCCAGGACGCGCTCGTCTCCGTGGACCTCGACCCGGGGCTGATCCACCGGCGCCCCGAGCGCCGCGGGATGCGGATCAAGGAGTTCGTCGAGATCCTCCGTGACGGCATCCTCGCCCGCGAGGACGACTGACCCCGCGCAACTCGGCTCCTGCTTAGACTTCGCCCGTGGGCCTGTCTTCCAGCGTGCTTCGCCCGGCGATCCTCAAGGTCGCGCACCATCCGTGGGTGCAGCACCTGGCCACCCGGTCGACGGTCGGCCGCGCGGTCGCCGGCCGGTTCGTTCCTGGGGAGACGCTCCCGGACGCCCTCGCCGCCGCGCGAGCGCTGCATGACCAGGGCATCCCGGTGATGCTCAACCACCTCGGGGAGAACGTGACCACGCACCGCGAGGCCCTCGACGAGCGCGAGGCGTACCTCGCAGAGATCGCCGCCGCCGCCGGCACGCCCGAGCTCGACATCGTCATCTCGGTGAAACTCACGCAGCTCGGCCTCGACGAGTCGGTCGAGGCGTGCAACGCCAACCTCGAGCCGGTGCTCGACGCGGCGACCGAGGCCGGCCTCAGCGTGATGATCGACATGGAGGACCACACCTATGTCGACCGCACGTTGGAGGTGTTCCACGCTGCGCATGCGCGCGCGCAGACCACCGGTCTCGCGATCCAGTCGTATCTGCGGCGCACGCCGGACGATCTCTTCTCCCTGCCAACCGGTTGCCGCATCCGGTTGGTGAAGGGCGCCTACCTCGAGCCGTCTGCGATCGTGGTCGGCGGCAAGCGCGAGGTCGACAGCGCCTACACGCGCCTGTTCGTCACGGCGCTCGATCGCGGACACCGGATCGACGTCGCGACCCATGACGAGCGGATACAAGAAGGCGTTCAGGAACGCCTCGACGGCAACGCAGACGCGCGCGAACGGGTGGAGTTCCAGATGCTGTACGGTGTCCGCCGGGACCTGCAGGCGCAGCTCGCCGGCCAGGGATATCCCGTGCGCGTGTACATCCCGTACGGCACCGAGTGGTACCCGTACCTCACGCGCCGGCTGGCGGAACGACCCGCGAACCTCTGGTTCTTCGCGAGCAACCTTGTGAGGACGTGATGACCGAACGCACCGTGGCCTTCCTCGGCGGCGGCAAGATGGGGGAGGCCTTGATCAGCGGGCTGATCCGTTCCGGCGGCCGGACCGCCGACGAGATCATGGTCACGTGCCGGCGCGACGAGCGCGCCCGTGAGCTCGGCGGCAAGTACGGCATCGCGGCGACGCTCGACAACGCCGAGGCGGCGACGTGGGCGCGCACGCTCGTCCTGATGTCGAAGCCGCAGGACATCGAGACGCTGCTCAGCCAGATCCGTGCGCACCTCCGCCCGGCCACGCTCGTGATCAGCTTCGCGGCCGGCATCCGTACGTCGTTCGTCGAGAAGCATCTGCCGGAAGACGTGCCGGTCGTCCGTGTGATGTCGAACGTGCCGGTGATGGTCGACGAGGCGATGTCGGTCGTCGCCGCCGGGCGGGTCGCGACGGACGAACATCTGGGACTGGCGGAGGAACTCCTCGGCTACGTCGGCAAGGTGCTCCGCCTGAAAGAGTCGCATCTGGACGCGGTGACCGCAACGAGCGGCAGCGGTCCTGCGTACTTCTTCCTCCTCGCCGAGGCGATGATCGAGGCGTGCATCCTCCTCGGGCTGTCACGCGACGTCGCGACGGAGCTGATCATCCAGACGATGCTCGGCTCGGCGAAGATGCTCCGCGACACAGGCAAGCACCCGGTCGAGCTCCGAGAGATGGTGACCTCACCGGGCGGCACGACCATCGAAGCGATCCGTCGCCTGGAGGAAGCGGGTGTGCGGGCGGCATTCCTGAACGCGATCGACGCGGCCAAGAAGCGGAGCGAAGAGCTCGCGCAAGGCGGCGACGAGGACGACGACTGAAAGCGAGTTACCGAACATGGGACGTGGTGACCTCAAGAAGGTGCGGAGCTCTAAGGACCGGCAGCGAAAGGTGAAGGACCGCGCGAAGCGTGCCGC
>DATAPH010000012.1:0-17165 GCA_036265325.1 Actinomycetota bacterium
GGAAGAGCAGCGGAACGCCGCGCTCGCACGCGAGCTCGATGAAGTGCGCGCCCTTCAGCGCCGACTCCGAGAACAAGATCCCGTTGTTCGCCAGGATCGCGACCGGATGACCGAAGATGCGCGCGAAGCCGCAAACCAGCGACTCGCCGTACAGCGCTTTGAACTCATGCAGCACGGATCCGTCGACCAGCCGGGCGATCACTTCGCGGATGTCGTACGGCTCGCGCAGATCCTGCGGGATCACGCCGTACAGGTCGCCGGGATCGACGGCGGGATCGACCGGATCGGCGACGCTCCACGCCCGCGTATCCGGCAGGTTCAGGTTGGCGACGATCTCACGCACCAGCCGCAAGGCGTGCTCGTCGTCGCGCGCCTCGTGGTCGGCGACCCCGCTGACGCGCGCGTGCACGTCCGCGCCGCCGAGCTCCTCGGCCGTCACGTCCTCGCCGGTCGCGGCCTTCACGAGCGGCGGGCCACCGAGGAAGATCGTCCCGGTCCCCTGGACGATCACGGTTTCGTCCGACATCGCCGGCACGTACGCGCCGCCCGCCGTGCACGAGCCCATCACGGCCGCGATCTGCGGGATGCCCGCCGCCGACATCCGTGCCTGGTTGAAGAAGATCCGCCCGAAATGATCGCGATCCGGGAACACCTCCGCCTGCAGCGGCAGGAAGGCGCCCCCGGAATCGACCAGGTAGATGCACGGCAGGCGGTTGTCCGCCGCGATCTCCTGCGCCCGCAGATGCTTCTTCACCGTCAGCGGGAAGTACGTGCCGCCCTTCACCGTGGCATCGTTGGCGATCACGACGCAGGGCCGGCCGTGCACCGGCCCGATACCGGTGACGACGCCCGCGCCGGGCGCGGCGCCGTCGTACAGGTCTTCCGCGGCGAGCGCCGAGAACTCGAGGAACACAGCGCCGGCGTCCAGCAACCCCTCGATCCGCGCTCGAGCCGCGAGCTTTCCGCGGCCCTCGTGCTTGGCGAGCGCCTCATCGCCGCCGCCACGCCGGATCCGCTCGAGCCGGACGTTCAGGTCGTCGACGAGCGCCTGCATCGTCGACGCGTTGTCACGGAAGGCCTGCGTGGCGGTGTCGACGTGCGTGGCCAGTCGGGGCATCGCTCCTCCGCGGACGCTCGTCGGCGGGCGCCGTTCGGCCACCTTACCGCGGCGTGCGCGCCAAGGTTCGCTGCGGCGTAGGGTGGGAAGGGACGACGGATGGAAGCGCCGCAGACGACGGACGGCATCACGCTCGAGGAACTCCGCGATGCCGTGCGCTCCTTCGCCGAACAGGAGATCGCGCCCCTCGCGGCCGAGATCGACGCGACCGACACGTTCCCTCGGCAGCTGTGGCCGAAGCTCGGCGACCTCGGGGTTCTCGGCCCGACGGTGGGACAGGAAGACGGCGGCGCCGGCCTCGGCTTCCTCGCCCACCTCGTGGTCATGGAGGAGATCTCCCGCGCCTCGGCGTCGGTCGGCCTGTCGTACGGCGCGCACTCCAACCTCTGCGTGCACAACGTGTGGACGAACGGGAGTCCGGAGCAACGCGCCCGATGGCTCCCTCGTCTGCTCTCGGGCGAGCACCTCGGCGCGCTCGCGATGAGCGAAGCGGAGGCCGGCTCCGACGTCCTCGGCTCGATGCGCTGCGCGGCGCGCCGCGCCCACGGCGGTTGGATCGCGAACGGCTCGAAGATGTGGATCACCAACGGCCCTGAGGCCGACGTGCTCATCGTCTACATGCGGACCGAAAACGGAGGCGGCGCGTCGCCGATCACCGCCTTCGTCATCGAGCGCGGGATGGACGGGTTCACCACTGCGCAGCATCTCGACAAGATCGGGATGCGCGGCTCGGGAACCTGCGAGCTCCTCTTCGAGGACTGCTTCATCCCCGATGCGAACCTCCTCGGCGCACCGGGCGACGGCGTTCGCGTGCTGATGTCGGGCCTCGACACCGAACGGCTCGTGCTCTGCGGGGGACCGATCGGGATCATGCAGGCGGCGCTCGATCTCGTCCTGCCCTACGTCCGCGAGCGGAAGCAGTTCGGCGTGCCGATCGGTTCGTTCGAGCTGATGCAGGGGAAGCTCGCCGACATGTACGTCGCGCTCGAAGCGTCGCGCGGGCTCGCGTACCGCACGGCCGAAGCGTTCGACGCCGATCCTGGTCGGCGGCGCTCGGTCGAAGCGGCCGCCTCCCTCTTGCACGCCTCGGAGCGCGCGGTCGACGTCTCGCTCGAAGCGATCCAGGCGCTCGGCGGCGCCGGCTACCTGAACGAAACCGGCGCCGGGCGCCTGCTCCGCGACGCGAAGCTCTACACGATCGGTGCGGGAACGAACGAGATCCGCCGGATGCTGATCGGGCGCGGGCTCACCGGCCTCGACCGATGAGCACTGCCCACCCCGAGGTGTGGCGACCGACGCCCGACCAGATCGAGGCCGCGAACGTCACGCGTCTGATGCATGCGCATGGCATCGAGCGCTTCGATGAGCTCGTCGCAAGGTCGATCGCGGAACCCTGGTGGTTCTGGGATGCGATCGTCCACGACCTCGACCTCGAGTTCTCGACGCCGTACGAACGAGTCTTCGACCTGTCGAACGGTCCGGCGTGGGCGACGTGGTTCGTCGGCGGCCGCACGAACCTGGCGCGTCAATGCGTCGACCGATGGGCCGAGCGAACGCCCGATGCGCCGGCCGTGGTCTGGGAAGGCGAAGACGGCGAGGTCCGCGCCGCCACCTATGCGGAGCTTCGCGAGCGAACGGACGCGCTCGCGCGAGCGCTCATCACGCTCGGCGTGCGGGATGGCGACCGCGTGGGGATCTACCTGCCGATGTCGATCGAGACGGTCGCCGCCGTTATGGCCTGCGCCAAGGTCGGCGCCATCTTCGTGCCCATCTTCAGCGGCTTCGGACCCGACGCCCTCGCGACCCGGCTGGCCGACGCCGGGTGCCGCGTGTTGCTCACCGCCAACGGCTCCCTCCGCAAAGGCGCGCCCGTCCCGATGAAGGACGTCGCCGACGCCGCGATCGACCAAGCGCCCGTCGTCGAGCACGTGCTCGTCTGGGAACGGCTCGATGGGTTCGGCGATCTGAACGCGGCGCGAGACCACCCTTGGGCCGAGACGGTGACCGACGCCGTACCGCTCGACGCGACGCCGCTCGACCCCGAGCACCCACTGTTCATCGGGTACACGAGCGGCACCACCGGACGCCCCAAGGGTGCGGTTCACGTGCACGGCGGATTCCTCGTCAAGATCGCCGAAGAGGTCGCGTACCAGGCCGATCTGCACCCCGGCGAGCTGCTGCACTGGTCGACCGACCTCGGCTGGATCATGGGCCCGTGGGAGATCGTCGGCGCGCTCGCGCTCGGCGCAACCGTGCTCCTGACCGAAGGCGCCCCGACGCATCCGACGGCCGACCGGCTCTGGGAACAGGTCGCCCGGCACGGCGTCACGACGCTCGGCGTCTCGCCGACGCTCGTCCGAGCGCTCAGCGCAGCCGGCTCACGGCCCGACAAGCACGACCGCAGTTCCCTGCGCGTCCTCGCCTCCACCGGCGAACCTATCGACCCCGATTCCTATCTCTGGCTCCACCGCGAGGTCGGCGACGAACGGCTCCCGATCGTGAATATCTCGGGCGGAACCGAGATCGGTGCCTGCTTCCTGTCGCCGCATCCGGTCGTCCCGACGCGGCTGCTCTCGGTCGGCGGACCCGCGCTGGGCATGGATATCGACATCGTCGACGAAGAGGGCGACGCGGTATCGGCGGGCGCGGTCGGAGAGCTCGTATGCCGGCAACCGTGGCCGTCGATGACGAGAGGCATCTGGGGCGACCCCGAGCGGTACCTCGACGCGTACTGGCGTCGGATCCCAGACGTCTGGGTCCACGGCGACTGGGCGAGCCGCGACGACGACGGCTACTGGTACCTGCACGGGCGCAGCGACGACACGCTCAACATCGCGGGCAAACGGATCGGCCCGGCGGAGGTCGAGTCCGTCGTGGCGATGCACGCCGCGGTGGCCGAGTGCGCGGCGGTCGCCGTCCCGGACCCGGTCAAGGGCGAATCCATCTGGGTCGTCGTCGTGCCGAAGCCGCCCGACGACGAGCTCGACGATCTGGAACCGCAGGTCCGCGCGCTCGTGCGCGACCATCTCGGCGGGTCGTTCGTGCCGGCGCGGGTGGTCCTTGCCGCCGCCCTCCCGAAGACGCGCAGCGCGAAGATCGTCCGGCGCGCCGTCCGCGCGGCGGTGACGGGCGAGGATCCCGGCGACGTGTCGACGCTCGAGGACCCGTCGGCTATCCAGGCGATCCGCGTTGCCGCCGCTCGAACGTAGGCCGCTCAGCGGTCCGGGCCACCCCATGGAACCGTGCCCGAAACCGTCGCCCCTTCGCCGGGGCTGCTGATCACGGTCAGTTCGCCGCCGAGCGCCCCGAGCCGATCCGTCATGCCCTGCAGCCCTGTGCCGTACGACGTCGCGCTGGTGTCGAATCCCGCTCCGTCGTCGGTGACGTCGAAAGACAAGGAGCCGTCCGATGTGACGAGCCGGACGTCGACGGCTGACGCCTTCGCGTACTTCGCGACATTCTGCAGTGCTTCGAGCACGCAGAAGTAGACCGCGGCCTCGAGCTCCTGTGGTTGGCGGCCGATGTCGCCGGCCGCCTCGACCCGGACCGGCAGTGGCGCCTTCCGCGCCTGGGCCTGTACGGCTTCGACCAGTCCTCGGTCGGCAAGCAGCGGCGGATAGATCCCGCGCGCAAGCTCGCGCAGGTCCTCGAGCGCCTGGGTCGTCTCGCCTCGGAGGTCATCGATCATCCGGTCGGCCGCGTCGACGTCGCCCCGCAGGAGCCGTTGCGCCAGCGACAGCTTCACGCCGAGCGCGACGAGCTGCTGCTGCGCGCCGTCGTGGATGTTGCGCTCGATCCGTCGCCGCTCGGAGTCCTGCGCCTCGACCAGGCGGCGTCGGGACGCGCGCAGCTCGTCGATGTTCGCGCGGAGTTCGTTGGTCAGCCGCAGGTTCCGCAGCAGCATCCCCGCCTGGGAGGCGACGTGCTCCAAGAGCGCACCCTCGGGCGGCGTCAGCGGTTCGGTGACGGGTTTGGTCACAAGAACCGACCCGAGCAGTTCGTCACCCTGTCGCACCGGAACGGCCGTCACGCCGCCGGGTGCCCTGCTCGGACCATCCGGCCACGTCGCGATCACGCGCTCGCCCGCGGACGTTCGCGACCGCACCTCAACCCGAGAGGCGCCGACCCCGCTCGCGAGCAGCGACACGAGCCTGTCGAGCTGCTCATCGAGCGGCACGCTTCTCGCCATCTGGTCGGCGAACGCGCTCAGCACTTCGTACGGCGTCGCGCGCTCGCCGTAGACGAGCCGGTTCGCGATCGTCCGAGCGCGGTTCCGCAGCGGCTGGAACAACAGCGCGACCGCGACCGCCGCCGTGATGGTCAGGACCGGTCCGCCGTGGACGCCGATCAACGCACCGACGCCGGCGACGATGACCACGTAGACCACCGTGATCGCCGCCGCGACGATCGCGTACAGCACCGCTCGGTTTATCAGCACGTCGATCTCGTAGAGCCGGTGCTTCAGGATCGCGATCGCGATGGCTCCGGGGAACCCGATGAGCGCGAGCAGCGCAGAGGCGAACCCGATCGTGGTCGTCACGCCCGACCCGTTCCCGACCGTGACGATGGCGATCGTGAGCGCGATCTGCGTCAGGACGAACAACGCCGCGGCGAACGCAACCCACTTGATCTGCTGACGCCGCTCGGTGTCGCCCGAGCGAAAGCGCACAACGAGCGCGGCCACCGCAACGCCGAACGCCAAGATGGTGATGAGTCCAAGACCGGGGATCGTGCCCAGCTTCGTCCCATCGAGGGCCGCGATCGAGAACGGGTTCGGATATACGAGCGAGACGCCGCCCGGCGCTGGCAGCGCGACGTCACGCGGCGTCAGCAGGAACGCGAGGAACACCAGCGACGTCGCCGCGATGATCACGATCGCCACCGGTCGCCACGGCTTCGAGGGCAACCGCCCTGTCGGGAACAGCAGCAGGACGAAGGCAAGACCCATAACGAGCGGCACGAACAGCAGCTCCGAGAGTGCACCGACCGCCGTGTACGCGGGAAGTCCGTGCGCCGCCGCGATCACCGCGTACAGCGACGTCACGAGCATCAGCGAGTTGGCGACGCCCTCCGCGAGGAGCAGCCATCCGATCGCGTTCGTCGTGCGCCGCACGATCAGCCATCCGAGGTAGGCGAAGAACGTCGCGGCGATCCCGAGCGCGGGAGCCGGGATCGCGTCGGACGGATCGAGGTGCCCCCATGCGACCGGGAGCATGCCGAGGGCCAGCACGGACAGCGCGATGGTGACGCCGAGGACGACCGTCGGCGTGGGGCGGAGCCCGCCCGGCGATGACACGCCAGACGTCAGGGTGACCTGCTTCTGCATCTACCGAAGTCTGCTCGATGCGTGCCGGACGTGCGCGGGTGCCTCCACCACCCCCCGACACCCGGTGACCCTCCTTCGTCTTGACGTGGTCCTGGGGACGCCGAGGCGCTGCACGTGCTCCGCTTCCTTGCGACGAGCGTGCCCGCCACGCCGGCCACGAACGGCAAGAGATGAAGACGCGCTGACGCCTTCACCGCGGGACGGCCGCGCCGTTCGTCAGCACGGAGGCGAAGAGGTCGCCGAGCGAATCGACGCGCTGGAGGACGTCTTCGAGGCCGAACGAAAGCGACGTGGGTGGCGCCTCGCCGGTCCCGACCGCGCGAACCTCGTCCCAGGTGACCGGCGTCGAGATCGACGGCGGATCGGTCGCGCGAAGGGAGTACGGCGCCACGGTTGACCGGAAGCGGTCGTTCTGGAGCCAGTCGAGCAGCACCTTGCCGGTGCGAAGCGTTCGGGCCTGTCGGTCGACGACGAGGTCGGGCAGCTCCGACGCAAGCGCGGCGGCCACGGTTCGCGCATAGGACTTCGCCGCGTCGAACGTCGCCGCCGCATCCAGCGGAGCGAAGACGTGGAGACCCTTCACACCGGAGGTCTTCGCGACGGGGTTCAGCGCCTGCGCCTGGAGGACGTCGCGCAAGACCATCCCGACCTTGCACGATTCACGCAGTCCCGCGGGCTCGCCCGGATCCAGGTCGAAGACCAGCCAGCTCGGCCGCGCTTGCTCGCTCGTCCCGGTGAACGGGAAGGGATGGATCTCGATGGTGCCGAGGTTGACGAGCCACATCAACGACGCGACATCGTCGATCACACAGTGCCGGTGCTCGCGGCCGTCCTTGCCGGTGTACGTGTAGACGTGCACCCATCCCGGCGCTCCGCGGCACTCGTTCTGCCACCAGCCGTTGTGGTCGACGCCTTCGGGATAGCGCCACATCGTGATCGGGCGTCCGTCAAGGTGCGGGAGCAACGTCGGCGCGAGTGCGAGGTAGGACTGAAGCAGCCATCCCTTCGTGAGGCCGGTCGCCGGCCACAACACCCGGTCGAGATGCGTCAGACGAACGTCTCGTCCTTCGAGGGACACGCGGATCGCATCGGGTTCGGTCGCGGCCATGCGGCGTTCGTACCCAGGCGGGCGTCCCGGCACCGGTGTCGGGGTAGGAACCGCTCGTGGCCATCCTCGTCGATCCGATGCTCGCGCGGTTTTCGTCGGAGCTGCCCCGCGGCGACGTCCTCTACGAGCCGAAGTGGGATGGCTTCCGATGCGTCGCCGCACGCGACCGCGACGGCGTCCGGATGGTCAGCCGCCGTCGACGGCCGTTCACGCGGTACTTCCCGGAACTCGAAGAGGCGCTCCTCCAGCTGCGCGACGATGACATCACGGTCGACGGCGAGATCGTGATCCAGACGGAGCGGGGCTTTGACTTCGCTGGGCTCCTCTCGCGCCTGCATCCGGCCGAATCGCGCGTTCGTCGGCTGAGCGCCGAGATGCCGGCGCGGTTCGTTGCGTTCGACCTGATGTGGCGCGGCGGCCGGGACCTGCGGAACAAGCCCTTCCGCGAGCGCCGCGCCGAACTCCTGGATGTCGTCGGGGACGGTCCGCTGCGCGTCACGCCGACGCCCCAGACGGAGGATCCGGCTGTCGCGATGGAGTGGCTCGCCGCACCCGACGGCGCAGGCATCGACGGCGTGCTCGCGAAGGATCCCGATGCGCCCTACCAGCCGGGCACGCGCGCGATGGTCAAGGTGAAGACGCGACGCACGCTCGATGCGGTCGTCGCGGGCTACCGGTGGATGAACGACCGGGACGCGATCGGATCGCTCTTGCTCGGCCTGTACGACGAGGCGGGCGAACTCCGCCACATCGGCGTCGCCAGCTCGTTCACCGAAGCCACGCGTGCGCGGTTCCTCGAGGAGCTCGCGCCATCGGCGATCGCGCTCGGCGAGCACCCATGGGCCGAAGGGTTCCTGATCGACCCGAGCCCGCTCGGGCGGCTCAAGGGAGCGGCCGGCCGCTGGACGCCCGACATGGCGATGGATTGGGTGCCCATCCGGCTGGACCGGGTGTGCGAGGTCGAGTACGACCGGTTCGACGCAGACCGGTTGCGCCACCCCGCTCGGTTCCTTCGGTGGCGGCCGGATCGAGACCCAGCGGGCTGCACGTTCGACCAGCTGCGCGAGGTCGAACACAGCTGACGAGGTTGTGGGCGCCGCCGGCGGGTAGTTCTGGCATATGCGGATCGTCGTCGTCGGCGCCACGGGAAACATCGCGACGAGCTTGCTGCCGATGCTGTCCGCTGACCCGTCCGTCGACAGCATCGTGGGCGTCGCGCGACGGCCGCCCGACGATCTCACGCTCGCGAAGCTGTCGTGGCACGCCGCCGACATCGTGCACGACGACCTCGACCCCGTGCTCGCCGGCGCCGACGCGTGTGTACACCTCGCGTGGGAGGTGCAGCCGTCACACGACGAGTTCGCGCTGGCGCGGACCAACGTCCACGGCACCGCCCGTCTGCTCGAGGCCGTCAACCGAGCGAACGTTCCCGCCTTCGTCTACGCGTCGTCGATCGGAACGTACGCGCGAGGGCCGAAGAACCGAGCGGTCGACGAGTCGTGGCCGGCGACCGGCATCCCGGACTCCTCCTATGCCCGACAGAAGGCCGCGGTCGAGACGATGCTCGACGTCGTGGAGAGCGCACGGTCGGACATCCGCATCGTCCGGATGCGGCCGTCGTTGATCTGCAAACGGGGGCAGGCCGCGGAGGCAACGCGGTTCTTCCTCGGCCGGCTGATCCCCCGGGCGCTGTTCCGCCCCGACCGTGTCCGAATGGTGCCGGACGTTGCAGGCCTCCGCACGCAGGTGATCCACACCGACGACGTCGCGGACGCATTCCATCGCGCGATCCGGCAACCGGTACGTGGTGCGTTAAACGTTGCCGCCGAACCGGTCATCGACGCGCGAACGATCGCCGACGTGCTCGACGCGCGGGCCGTACCGGTGCCGGCGGCGGTCGCGCGAGCTGCGGTCGAGCTCTCGTGGCGGCTGCATCTGCAACCGACCGACCCAGGGTGGCTCGCGATGGGCCTCGCGACACCGATCATGTCGACGCAGCGGGCTCGAGACGAACTCGGGTGGGCGCCTCGGATGACGTCGATCGAGGCCGTCACGCAGCTGCTGGAAGGGATCGCGACGGACTCCGGCGAGGAGACACCGCGGTTGGAGCCATCGCGAAGAGAAGGCATCTGATCGCGAACTCGGAACAGCGCCGCAAGCCCGAGCCGCGCGACGAGGGGACGGTTGACCCGCTGCCACGGCCCGACACGATCAGGCATCGCGATCCGCGGAGATCGAGAGAGCACGGTTCATGGACGACATCCTCTCCGCCAAGGCGCCTACGGAGCGAGCATCAAAGCATGAAGTCGGAAAGTTCGGCTGCGGCGCGTTCGCAGCTGTCCGCATGTCCTTGGGCGACAAGACGGATCGCGTCCTCATCGCCGTCGTCGGCGAGGCCGCGAAGACCGTCCGCCATCGACTGCGCTCGTGTCCGAACCACGTGGACGAAAGCCGCTGGATCGCCCTGCCATCCGTACCGGTGAAGCAGCTGTTGCAGCCTCGCGGGCCGCGCCGGCAAGTCGGTGAACCCTTCAGCCTCGACAACATCGCGCGCGTGGAGCGGAACCCAGCTGAACGCGACGTATGCGAGGTCCCACTCCCGTGTCACAGGCGCCGCGAACTCCCAGTCGATGAACGCGACGATGCGCTCGTTGCGCCGCACCGCGTTGTACGGCGCCGCATCGTTGTGGCCGACGATCAGTCCGTCTCGCCACGGCTGGCTGAACCTCCACGCCGCATCCGGCTGCGGCGTGAAGTCGGCGACCGCATCGTGGAACGCACGGAGCCAATCGGCGACCTGATCCAGCGTCTCCGCCGCGTAGACCCACCCTGGCCACGGCTTCGAGTCGCCAACGGTTTCGCCTTCGATGAAGGTGAGGACTTCCCGGTGCTCCTCGTCCATGCCGAGGTATCGCGGCGCACCTGGGAAGCCCCTCTTCTCCAAGTGGGTGAGGAGGGCCGCTACGGACGGGGTCCATGGCCCAATGCGCCTACGCACCGTGTCGCCGACGCGGATCGCTCCCCCAAGGTTGCCGCCGGGCAACCGCTCGCCCGTCATATGGGCACTCGATCTCGGCCTTGCCCAGCCGATCTTTTGCTCGGCCGCGAAACGTCCCTGCGATGGCAAGACCGTCGGCCCCTCCTCGGACAGGGAGCGCGTCCTAGGTTGGACGTGAGAGGAAGGAGGACACCATGTCGCTCCAGCTGCTGTTCCCGTCGAGGTCGATACATCATGCGTTCGACCCGCCGACGGAAGCGACCCCGCCGCCGTCGAAGCACCCGTTGGTGCAGCAACGGCCGTCTCGCGCAGAGTGGATCATCGCGTCGGTCATCGTCGTGGTGGCACTGGTCCTGGTCCTGCTGTTCATCGGACCACCGCATGTGATCTGACCGCTCGCTCAGGCGGAGACCCATCCAGCGGTGCCGACGTCGTAGGGCCGAATCACGATCTTGACATGCCGGTCGAGCCCCACCACCGACCGGAAACCTTCGGCCACGCGCGCTGCCAGTTCCTGCAGCGCCTGCTTGCTGCGCTCCGGACGCTCCCAGAGGTCGACGTTGATCCTCGTCGTGTCCGCCTCGAAGCCATCCGGCCGACGCATCGGGATGACGTCGACCTCCCAGTCGTTGATGGCGAGTTCCGGCATGCTCGAAAGCGTGCGGACGATCCTCTGCTCGATCGCCTCCAGCGCGTCGTCCTCCCGAAGGTTGTAGACGGTGACCAGCGGCACGCGCGTCCCCTCTCGCTCATGGCCCGTCGGCGGCGATCGGCCGCTCGTAGACGCTCGACACCCACGGTTCGGCGTGCGGGCCGGGCAGGTCGTTGTCGCCACAGTAGGTGAACCCCGCCTCGACGTAGTAACGGCGTAGCCGCTCATCGTTCGACGGGCACTCCAGCCTGAGGAAGGAGACGCCTTCGGCGCGAGCGAGTCGCTCGGCGTGACGCAGAAGTTGCAGTCCCAGTCCCCGTCCAGCGGCGTTGCGCGCCACGACCAAGCGCCCGACCACACCTTTCGATGGTTCTCGGCCCTGATCGAGGAGCCACTGGGTCATCCGCGGCGAGCCGTCGTCGAGCATGAATGATCCGACGATGGCGTCGTCGCGATGAGCGACGTATAGGTCCCCGTTCTCGATCGTCTGGCGGACGTCCTCATTGAACGTTCCCGGCTCCCACATATCGATGCCGTGACGCTGCTGCCAGGTCGCGGCGGCGTCGAGCAGGCCGATCACCGAAGCAGCTGCTGACGGCGTTGCGCGCTCGATCGTCAGGTCGGACATCGGACGATATCGTGCGCCGGAGAACTACCCGTCCGAGCGGACCTGCAGCACGATCTTCCCGCCGGTGTGTCCCGTCTCCAACCCGCGGTGCGCCTCGGCGGCGTGGTCGAGCGGAAGCACATCGGCGATCACCGGTCGGATCGAGCCGGCATCCAACAACCGCGCGAGCGCACGGATGCGAACATCGCTGTCCGAGATGAGGACTCCATGGAAGGTGAGGTTCTCGTCAAGAACCGGATCGAGATCGAGTTCGGGCGTCGCGATCGACACGAGCTGGCCGTGAGCACGCACCGCGGCGAGGCTCTCTCCGAGCGCGCGGCCGCCCACCAGGTCGACGATCGCGTCCACACGGCCACCGGCTATCCCCCGGGCCTCGCCGACGACGTCCCTGTCGTGGTAGTCGACACAGCCGGAGGCGCCGAGGTCACGAAGGACATCGTGGGACCGCGCACTCGCGACCGCGACGGCGCGCAGATTGCGTGCGGCTGCCAGCTGCACGAGGAATGTGCCCACGCCGCCGCTCGCGCCGTGCACGAGCACCCACGCGCCGGCGGGAAGGTCGATGCGATCGAGGACGTCGAGCGCCGTGCCGGCCGCGAGCGGCACGGCGGCCGCCTCGACCAACGAAACCCAGTCGGGCACCGTCGCAACGAGCGCTGCGTCCAGCACCACGAGCTCCGCGTACCCTCCGGCGCCGCCTGGGAACGGCGTCATCGCCATCACGCGCTCGCCGACGGCGACTGTGTCGACACCGTCGCCGACCTGGTCGATGACGCCCGCGACGTCATAGCCCGGCATGTGCGGAAGCTCGAGCCCCGCCCACGAGCCGTCGCTCCGGTTGCTCGCGTCCACGGGATTCGTGCCCGCCGCGTGCACCGCGACGCGAACATGGCCGGGGCCGGCCTGTGGATCACGCACATCGACGAGCTGCAGCACGTCGGGTCCGCCGAACCGTTGGATCTGGATCGCTCGCATCCGCACCCTTCTACCAGGTGGATGGCACGTTAAGAGTGACGGGATCGACTTTGGCTCTCATCGCGGCGAACGACGCCTACGACGCTGGACTATCGTGCAGGGCGTGGCCGAGTCCACCTACCCGGTCCATCTGGAGAGCGACGCGGTGCTCCGAGACGGATCGACGGTCTTGATCCGCCCGGCACAGCCAACCGATCACGACCGTCTCGAGGACTACTTCATCGCGATGTCGCCCGAGACGCGCCGGCTGCGCTTCTGGGGCGCGTCGGTCGACGTGACCGCCGTGACGGCCAACGCACTGGACCAGGACTTCATCCACCACCTCACACTCCTCGCGTTCAGCGGCGGCAACGACGGGAAGATCATCGGGGGCGCTCAGTACTTCGCGATAGATCACCATCGCGCCGAGGTGAGCTTCAGCGTTGCGGACGAGCTCCAAGGTCACGGTCTCGGTTCGATCCTGCTGGAGCGGCTCGCGGCGGCCGCGGACGGGAACGGTGTGCACACGTTCGTCGCGCATGTCTTGCCCGAGAACCACGCGATGATCGACGTCTTTCGGCAAAGCGGTTTCGAGGTCTCGATCAGGGCGAAGCCCGGTTCGATCGACGTCGAGTTCCCCACGTCAACCACACCCGAGGCGATCGAACGGTTCGACCGGCGTCGGAGCGAAGCCTCGATCAACGCCGTCCGGACGATCCTCGCGCCGTCGGCCGTCGCGGTCATCGGTGCATCGCGCGATCCCGACAGCATCGGTGGCCGGTTGTTCCACAACCTGATCGGCGGCGAGTTCCACGGGCCTGTGTATCCGGTCAATCCGAAGGCCGACGTCGTGCACGCCGTCCCCGCCTACGCCTCCATCACCGATGTGCCGGAAGCCGTCGACGTCGCGTTCGTCGCCGTGCCGGCCGACCACGTCGCGGCCGTCGCGCGCGATGCCGCCGAGCGCCACGTCCGCAACCTCGTGGTGATCTCCGCCGGGTTCGCCGAGACGGGTGGCGATGGACCTGCGCGCCAGCGGGACCTGCTCGACATCTGCCGCGCCGCGGGGATGCGGCTCGTCGGGCCCAACTGCATGGGCGTCGTGAACACCGACCCCGAGATCCGGATGAACGGCACGTTCGCGAGCACCGAACCGCCCGTCGGCCGGGTCGGGTTCATGTCGCAATCCGGGGCGCTCGGGCTCGCAGTGATGGAGCACGCGACCCGCTTGGGGCTCGGGCTCTCGTCGTTCGTCTCGGTCGGGAACAAGGCGGACATCGCTGCCAACGACCTGATCGCCTACTGGGGCCGCGACACCCGCACCGATGTCATCCTGCTGTACCTCGAGTCCATCAAGGATGCGCGGCGGTTCGCGCGCCTGGCGCCGACGGTTGCCCGCGAAACGCCGATCGTCGTGGTGAAGTCTGGACGCAGCAGCGCCGGGGCGCGAGCGGCGGCATCACACACCGGATCCCTGCTTGCTGCGTCGGACATATCGGTCGATGCCTTGTTCCGGCAGAGCGGCGTCATCCGCACGGCCACGCTCGAGGAGATGTTCGACGTCGCGACGCTGCTGGCGAACCAGCCGACGCCGCGAGGCCATCGCGTGGGGATCGTCACCAACGCCGGCGGCCTCGGCATCTTGTGTGCGGACACGTGTGAGGCCGAGGGCCTGGAGATCCCGCCGCTCGACGAACGGACGGCCGCGGCACTCTCGGCGTTCCTGCCTGCGGAGGCATCCACAACGAACCCGGTCGACATGGTCGCGTCCGCGAGCGGCGAGGACTACCGGCGCACGATCGTCGAGGTGGCACGCGACCCCGGGATCGACGCGGTGATCGTGTTGTACATCCCGCCACTCGGATCGGCGGCTTCGGACGTCGCACGCGGCATCGTCGAGGCGGCGACCGAGATCGATGGCGATGTTCCGATCCTGACGACGTTCATGTCGGCGCGAGGGCTCCCGGAGGAACTCCAAAGCGCCACTGTGCGACTCCCCTCGTACACGTTCCCGGAGCAGGCGGCGATCGCGCTCGCGCGCGTGTGTGCATACGGAGACTGGCGGATCAAGGAGCGCGGACAGGTCCCGCGCTTCGCCGACCTGCGTGTCGACGAGGCGGCCGGCATCGTCGCGACCGCGCTGGAGCGTGGCGACGGGTGGCTCGATCCGAGAGGAACGGATGCGTTGCTGGCCTGCTACGGGGTCCCGACAGTGACGTCGGCCACAGCTGCAACACCTGACGAGGCGGCCGACGCGGCTCGCCGCATCGGTGGCGTCGTGGTGCTCAAGGCGGTCGGTCCCGGACTCGTCCACAAGACGGACGTGGGAGCGGTTGCCCTGAACGTCCGAGCCGAAGACGCCGCCGAACGCGCCCGGGCGATGTCCGAGGACCTTCGACGGAACGGGATCGAGACGACCGGCTACCTCGTGCAGCCGATGATCGCCGACGGCACCGAGATGTTCACGGGGATGACGGTCGACCCCACGTTCGGGCCGGTGCTCGCGGTTGGTGCGGGCGGCACGGCGGTCGAGCTCATGAAGGACATCGCCGTTCGGATCACGCCCATCACCGACCTCGACGCGCGCGAGATGCTCCGCGAGCTCGCCACGTTCCCGTTGCTCGACGGCTACCGCGGCGCCACGAAGATGGACGTCGCCGCCATCGAAGACGTTCTTCTGCGTGTGAGCGCGCTAGTCGAGGACCACCCTGGGATCGCCGAACTGGATCTCAACCCACTGATGGGGCTGCCACGCGGAGCCGCCGTCGTCGATGCACGCGTCCGCGCCGCGACACCCGCCGATCTACGCGCGTAGGTCGGCGCGGATGGCCCGTGCCCTTCGAGAAAGGATCGGGGCGGCACCTCCCGACCGATCGTCGCGGAGATGCCGCCCAGGTCGCTGCATTAACCGCGGGTCAGTGCGACCTTCAGCGCGCCCGTGTCGCCGGCACGCGCGAACGTGTCGTAGGCGTCGAGGAAGCGCTCGAAGGGGAACCGATGGGTGACGAACCCTCCGACATCGAGCTGCCCCGTCCTGATGAGCTTGAGCAGCGTTGGCGTCGAGTAGGTGTCGACGAGTCCCGTCGTGACCGTGACGTCCTTGATCCATAGGTCCTCGAGGTGCAGCGTCGCCGACCGGCCGTGCACACCGACGTTGGCGACCCTGCCGCCCGGGCGCACCAACTTCGTGCAGAGCTCGAACGTTTCGGGAACACCGACCGCCTCGATCACCGTGTCGGCGCCGAGTCCGTCGGTGAGCTCGTTCACAACCTCCAGCGGGTCCTGGTTCTCACTTTGGACCTGGACGGTCGCGCCGAACTGCTTCGCGGCCTCGAGGCGCGACTCGGCGAGATCGATCGCCACGATCTGGCTCGGCGAGAACAGCTGCGCGGTGAGGATCGCGGCGAGCCCGATCGGGCCCGCGCCGACGACCGCGACCGTGTCGCCAGGACGGACGTGTCCGTTCAACACGCCGACCTCATAGCTCGTCGGGCCGATGTCCGCGAGCATCAGCACGGCCTCGTCCGCGACGCCGTCCGGCACGAGGTGCGTCGATGTGTCCGCGAACGGAACGCGAACGAAGTCCGCCTGGGTGCCGTCGATCTTGTGGCCGAGGATCCAGCTGCCGCCGCCCGTGCAGAGCCCGTAGCGTCCCTCACGGCAGAACCGACAGCGGCCGCACGAGGTGATGCACGAGACGAGCACGCGGTCGCCCGGACGAACGGTCGTCACCCCTGAGCCGACCTCCTCGACCGTCCCGACGGCCTCGTGACCGAGGATCCGGCCGTCGGTCACCGCCGGCACGTCGCCCTTCAAGATGTGCAGGTCGGTGCCGCAGATGGTCACGGCATCGACGCGAACGATCGCATCGGTGTTGGCCTGGATGGTCGGATCGGGCACGTCCTCCCACGCCTTCTGCCCTGGTCCGTGATACACGATCGCCTTCATGGCAGACCTCCCTTCGCCGGCGCGACGCCGACCCGGCGCCGCTCCTGAGTGCCAGCGTGACGTCCCCGAGATCCTGCTGATACCCCCGTTGGTCCTGCTCATTCCAGGACCTCGGGTCCCTTCTCCGCGCGTCCGACGTGGACCCGGTGATCGCGGCGTCGTTGCGCAGGCAGTGGTTCGAAGAAGGCGATGTTGCGCAGGTCTTGCATATAGGCCCGTACGCCGAGGAGCGGCCGTCGATCGAGCGGCTCCACGCGGGGATCGCAGACGCCGGGTACGAGCCACGCGGACGGCATCACGAGGTCTACGTGGGCGATCCTCGCCGGAGCGCCCCCGAACGGCTCCGGACGGTGATCCGGCACCCCATCGCGCGACGCTCGCCGTAAGCGCATCCCCGACTGCGCTCTCCTGCCACACGCTCTGCTCAGAAACGC
>DATAPH010000013.1:0-96254 GCA_036265325.1 Actinomycetota bacterium
GATCTCGGCGCGGGTAGTGCGACGGGCGGCGGGCGGGTGTTCGCTGTCGAAGCCGGAGCCGGCGTGGCGAGCGGTGTCACGGTCACCGCGCCGATGAACCACTACAGCTTGCTCGCCGGGATCGAACAGCGGTTCGATCTCGCCAAGCTCGGCGGCGCGTCGAGCGTCACGCCGCTGCCGATCTAAGGACGCGGGAACCTCGATGCAGCTCCATCGCGACAACCGCGCGCACCGTTGTCTTGAACGACACGATCGCTCCGGGCCGGGAACGTACGACTTCGGCAACGGCACGGTGAGACCACGCTGGTGCGAGTTAGCCAGTGATCGTCCACTTGGGGCCGACACAGTCGGTCCGCAACGGCAGCGGATCGGGCTTCGTCGTCGTCTGCGCGAAATCGAAAGCACCGGCGAGGCTCGGCGCGTGCGCGTCTCGCGACGTCAACGGCGCGAGTCCCCAGTTCTCCTCGATGAACTTCAGCATGGAATCGAACTCGCTCGTCTGGTGGTCGATGTAGCCCTGCTTCGCGTACGGCGACAGAACGATCAGAGGCACGCGGAACCCGTACCCGAAGTGGTCGACGGTCGGGGGTTTCACGTGGTCGTAGAACCCGCCCCATTCGTCCCACGTCAGGAAGATCGCGGTCGACTTCCACGCGGGGCTCTTCATGATCGAGTTGATCACCTGGGTCGCCCAGTTCTCGCCGTAGCAGAAGTTCGAGCCGGGGTGATTTGAGAGCTGGAAGCGCGGCGTGATCCAGCTGACCGACGCGAGCGAACCGGCGTCGATGTCCCGCGTCACCTGATCCACGGGGAAGACGTGGCGCTTCCACGCGTCGCCGTAGAACACCGGCTTGATCGAGGAGAACGACGACCACACGTAGCCGGGCTGCGTCGACGTGGCCGAGTAGAACGACCACGGGATGTTCTTCGCGCGGAGCCGGTCCTCGATGGTCGGGATGTCGAAGCACGGATGAACCCAGCTCGACTGGCCTTGCTCGTTGACGACCCGGACCTTCTCCTTCGGCGGTGAGTCGCAGCCCCACGTCAGAGAACCGAGGACCTTGTGCCTCGACGGGTTGTCGTGCGCACCGGCGGATTGGCCAGAGATCGTGTACAGGTGGTTGGCGTACGACGGCCCACGTTCGGCAGAGAAGAAGTGGTCGGCGAGGGTGTAGTGCGACGCCCACGACCAGTAGTTGGGCTCATCGGATCGGTACAGCTGCGTGTACGCGTACTTGTCGGAGATGGGGTCTTGGTTGAACCCGTCCATGTTGCCGTGGTTGTAGTCGACGGTCGCGCAGACCCAGCAGTGCGGCACGTCCGGGATGCGTTGCGCGGTCAGGTGGGTAAGCGGGCGACGCTGTCCGTGATCCAAGCCCACCGTGACGCCGTCGGCGCCGGGAAAGGTCCCGAACATGTGGTCGAACGAGCGGTTCTCCTGCATCAGGATGACGACGTGCTTGATGGGCCACTTGGTCGGGACGTCGTCGCCGGCGAACACGGGCGCTGCGGAGTTCAAGGTCGGCTGATCGGTGGCGCTTGTGGTCGACCCGGGCGCGTCCGAACCGGAGGTCGCGGTCGTGCAGGCCGCGAGCACGATCAGCACTCCCACCGCGAACGCGGTGGAGCGGCGGCTGCGGCGATCGAAGGGGGCGCGCATAGAGGTCGGTCCGCCCGCGCGCGAGCGCACCGTGAGGGACCGAGCGTAGCAACCCATCCCGGGGGATCCGGCCTCCGTCACGGATACGCAACGAACGCTCGGTACCCTCGCTGACGATGACCGACGATCCGCACCCCCGGCCGATGAGCCGTCGGCGCTTCTTGGAGCGCTCGGCGATGGCGGTTGCGGGCGGCGTGCTGTTCTCGTGCACGGGCGGCTCGGTGACGCCGCGCGTGAGCCCGTCGAGCACGGCCGCGATGCGGCTCGACACCCGATGGCCGGTCAAGCACGTGATCTATCTGATGCTCGAGAACCGGAGCTTCGACAACCTGTTCGGACGGTTCCCCGGCGTCGAGGGGACGACCGTCGGGAACATGCTCGGCAAGGAGAAGCCGCTGATCCGCTGCCCGGACTGGCTCCCGGGCGACCTCGGGCACGATCGCGGCTCCGCGCTCGCCGAGTACGACGACGGCAAGCTCGACAACTTCGGGATCAACCTCTACGGCGACCCGTGGGCGTACACGCAGTTCCAGGGTCCCGAGATCCCCGCCTACTGGCACTGGGCGCAGGAGTACGCGCTCAGCGACCACTTCTTCTCGTCGGTGATGGGACCGTCCTTCCCCAACCACTTCTTCTTCATCGCGGGGCAATCGGCCGGCGTCTACGACAACCCGGAGAATATCGGGACGGCGGCATTCGACGCGACGGCCGGGCAGCCCGGCGGCGGACACTTCAAGAGCTGGGGATGCGACGCCGTGCCGCTCGGCGACAGCAAGGTCTACATCGTCGAGACCGACCCGAAGGGCAACGATCACAAGCGGAACACGTGCTTCCATCTGCAGACGGTGGGCGGCCAGCTATCGGACAAGGGGATCGACTGGCGGTACTACGCGCCGCTGCCCGGATACCTTGGCTACTTCTGGAACCAGTACAACGCGATCGACGAGGTGTTCCACACCGATCTGTGGCACGAGCACGCGCAGCACAGCATCGATGACCTCATCGGCGACATCCAAGCGGGCGACCTGCCCCCGGTGACGTGGGCGGTCCCGCACTTCCAGCTGTCGGATCACCCGCCGTCGTCCTCGGCGTTCACCCATAACTGGGTGCAAGACGTCGTCAACGCGCTGATGACGAGCGATATCTGGTCGAGCACCGTGCTGTTCCTCACCTGGGACGAGTGGGGCGGCTTCTACGATCATGTCGTACCGCCGGTTGTCGACGAGGGCGGGCTCGGGTTCCGCGTTCCGCTGCTCACGATCAGCCCCTTCACGCGCCCGGGGCTGATCGACGACGAGGTCGGCGAGTTCTCGACGCCGCTGCGGTTCATCTCGGACAACTGGGGGCTCACTCCGCTGACCCCACGCATCAAGAACGCGCACAACATGGAGCACCTGTTCGACTTCAAGCACGACCCGCGCGCGCCGTCGGTATTCACGCAGCGCGCGAAGACGTTCGGCGATCCGTACACCTACCCGTCGAACTTCCCCGACTGGCCACCGGGAACGGTGCCGGTGACCGACCCCTTCGGTTGAGCCGCCGCGTTACGTGAGCTTGCGGTAGAGGCGGTTCGCGAGCGGCACGAAGACCGCCAGCAGCCCGACGATCCAGATCACCGACAGGAATACGAGCGCGTGGAACGTGTTGACCGGCAGGTGCGTCTGCGAGTCGACGATCGCGCTGGGACCGACGGCGAGGTATCGCGCGAGGTTGCACCAGTGCGTGATGGGATTGTTGCGCGCGATCACCTGCAAGAACGGCGCCATACCGACGACCGGCACGAACGCCGAGCTCACGAACACGATCGGGAAGATCATCGTGAACGTCGCCGCCTGCACGGCCTCCACCTTCTTGAGTGACAACCCGACGCAGGCGCAGATCCAGGAGAACGTGAACCCGACGGCCATCACCAGCACCAACATCCAGAGGGCATTGATGAACCCGTTCAGGAACCGGAATTGGACCAGATACCCGATCACCACGACGATCGCGACAAGGATCAGGTTCTTTGCGAGGTCGAAGGTGGTGCGCCCGACGAGGACCGCTGAACGCGCCATCGGCAATGACCGGAAGCGGTCGATGATGCCTTCCTTCATGTCCTCGGCCAGGCCGATCGCCGTCGTCGTCGAACCGAAGATCGCGTTCTGGATGAAGATGCCCGGCATCAAGAAGAACACGTAGTCGAAGCCGTTGGGCAAGTTCGCGACGTTGTTCGCGTAGATGAACCGGAACAGCAGCACGAACATGATCGGCTGCACCAGCTCGAAGATGAACACCGTCGGGACGCGCGTGATCGTCACGATGTTGCGGCGCGCCAGGAGCAGGCCGTTGTTGATCGCGCGGGCGCTACGCGCACCGACGCCCGATGGCGCGCGCCGCGCGGTGGACGAGCGGGCGATGGTCGCGCTCATGCGTTCTCCTTCTGCTTGCGGCTGCGCCGGCCGCGCTTCTTCTCCGGCTGCACGGGCTCCTGGCCATCTTCGGCAGAGTGACCCGTCAGGGCCATGAAGACGTCGTCGAGGGTGGGCCGGTGGACGGCGAACCCTGAAAGCTTGATCTTCTGCTCGTCGAGCTGGCGCGAGCTGTCGCGGAGGGCTTCGGCGCCCTCGTTGCCGACAGGCACACGGATGCGGCCTTCGTCGACATCGACGTTCGGCGCCCCGGTGCCGATGCCCTTCAGCGCCTCCGCGGCGGCCCATGTCTGCGCGGTGTCCTCGACTGTGAGCTCCAGCACTTCGCCGCCGATCTGGTTTTTCAGCTCGTCCGACGTGCCCTCGGCGATGATCTTGCCGACGTCAACCACCGTGATGCGGTCGGCCAGCTGATCGGCCTCCTCGAGGTACTGCGTGGTGAGCAGGATCGTGGTGCCGTCAGCCTGGAGCTCGCGAACGAACGCCCACACGTCCACGCGGCTGCGCGGATCCAGGCCGGTCGTAGGCTCGTCGAGGAACAGGATGTCGGGACGGCCGACGAGGCTGGAGGCGACATCGAGGCGCCGACGCATGCCGCCGGAGTAGGTCTTGGCCTGACGGTCAACCGCGTCGGAGAGCTGGAACCGCTCGAGGATCTCGCCGCTGCGCTTGCGTGCTTCTTCCTTCGGCAAGCCGTAGAGCCGCCCGACCATCTCCAGGTTCTCGAGGCCGGTCAAGTTCTCGTCGACCGCCGCGCTCTGGCCGGCGAGACCGATCCGGTAGCGAAGCTCCTCCGCGTCCTTCACAACGTCGAGCCCGTCGACCTCGGCGCGACCGGCCGTGGGAAGGAGCAGCGTGGTCAGGATGCGAACACACGTCGTCTTGCCGGCGCCGTTGGGCCCCAACATTCCTCGCACCGAACCGGCGTCGACCGCGAGGTCGATGCCTTTCAACGCCTCGACGTCGCCGAAGCGTCGCTCGAGCGCATCGGTACGGATGATGGGGCCCCCTGCCATAGCGACCCAGCCTACCGACGATCGATGACAGCGACGGAGGAGGTCAGACGGCGCGGGAGATGTCGCGGCGCCTGCCCACGTGCATCGTCACGAACACCGCTGCCGCCACCAAGCCGAGCGCAACCTCAGCGCCCCAGACTGCCCGTGAGCCGTTCAGCCCGCCCCCCACGAAGTCCGTGCCGGCGATGGACCTCGCCACCGGCTCGAGACAAAGCGCAAGCGTCACGAGCGCGGCCCCGGCCCACGAGCGAGCGACGCGCCATCGGTGGCCGAAGTACGCGTAGATGGGTCCCGTGATCAGGCCGCCGACGATCCAGAGCAGGTTGGACTCCGTAGTGGCCATCCGCACGGTGCGCGGCCAGAAGTGCGCGACCGGCACGCTTTCGAACACGCTGTTCGACATCGCGAAGTACCCGGCGAGCGCGGACATCACGATGACCACGCCGAGCGCGACCGCCCGCTTGGCGCGCTCCTGCGTCATCCCCGCAAGGAACGGCAGGATCAGCCACGGCGCCGACATGCCGCTCACCGTGATGGTCCACCAGCCGAGGCGAGACGTGACGTGGACGGTGCCGAGGTATTGGTCGATCGCACCGAAGATGAACCCGATCACGATCGCGACCACGAACGCCATGGCGCGAGGATACGCCGCGACGCGTCTTCCGCGGTCCATCAGCGCAGCCCGCTGCAGGGATCTTGTCAACCGCCGGAAGGCGAATCTTCCGCCGCGCCGCGCGCGCCGATACCCTGGGCACGATGTCCAGCCGCCCTGGAGACCCCCAGATCCCGTACCGGGAGATCGTCGAGCACCTTCCCGTCGTGGTCTACGTGGCCACCGACGAGGAACCGGTCGCGCGAACGATCTACATGTCTCCCAACGTCGAGGCGTTGCTCGGATACGGAGCGGACGTGTTCCTGGCGCTCGGCGAGGACTGGACGTCGCTCATGCATCCCGACGACGTCGCGCCGATGACCGAGCACTACAGGCGGACCCGGGCGCTCGGCGACCCGTTCGACATGGAGTACCGGTACGTCCACCCCGACGGAAGGGTCGTGTGGGTACACGACCGAGCCATGGTGGTCCCGGGACACGATGGCGGCCGCGTCTGGCAGGGCGTGATGGAAGACATCTCTCAGCGCGTCGAGGCCGAGCAGTCGGCAGAGGCGTCCGCGGCGCAGTACGCGGCCTTGCTCGAGAACCTCCCGGCGGTCGTCTACGAGATGGTGCCCGACGACGACCGGCGCACGCGATACGTCAACCGCAAGATCGAGGAACTGCTCGGCTACACGATGGACGAGTGGCTCGATCAAGAAGACATCTGGATGGAGGTCCTCCACCCCGACGACCGCGAAGTGGAGCTCGCCGCGCACGACCTGCACTCCGCCACCGGCGATCCGTGGCGGCGCGAGTACCGCCTGATCGGCTCCGAGGGCCAGGTGGTATGGGTGCGCGACCACGCGACGCTGATGCGCGACGCCGATGGCAACGCGCTGCATTGGCAGGGCGTGATGGTCGACATCACCGCCGAGAAAGAGGCGCAGCGCGCGATCGAGCGCGTCAACAGCGAGCTCGAGTTCCGGGTGCGCGCGCGCACGGCTCAGCTGCAACAGGCGAACGAGGCGATGGGTCTCGAGATCGCGGAACGGCATCGTGCGGAGGACGAGCGCGACCGCGCGTCCGGCAGCCTCGTCCGATTGCTCGAGAACGTCCCGGCGGTCGTCTACCTCTGGCAGGCGCGCGAGCGCGAGGACGGCGAGTGGTTCACCTACGTGGGCGACCAGATCGCCGAGCTCCTCGGCTACACCCCCGACGAATGGGACGACTCCAACTGGCGCGAGCGCGTGCACCCGCACGACCGCCTCCGCGTCGAGGACGCCGCCCAGCAGAGCATCGACCGAGGCGTGCCGTTCCAGCTCGAGTACCGCTACTTCGCGCGCGACGGTCGCGTCGTTTGGGTGAACGACCGTGCCACGCTGGTCCTCCGTAACGACGCCGGCGAACCGCTGCTGTTCGAGGGCGTCATGGTGGACGTGACCCTGCAGCACGAGGCCGAGTCGGCCGCGCAGAGCGCGACCGGACAGCTCGCCGAGCTCCTCGACCTCGGAACCGCCGCGCTGTACTGCTACGAGCTCGGCGGCGAGGATCGCAGGACGCCCGAGATCGTCTACGTCAGCCCGAAGCTCGGCTCGTACCTCGGGATGACGGACCCGACGCTGCTGGCCGACCCGCGCCGGTGGATCGACGCCGTCCACCCCGACGATCACGCGTCGGTGCAGGCCGCGGTCGACCACGCGTGGGACACCGGCGCCGACCGGATCGGCGAGTACCGCGTGATCGACGCGGACGGCTCGGTCGTGTGGCTCGCCGACCGGATGCGCTGCGTCGCTCGCGACGAGAGCGGCCGGCCGAGCCGGTTCATCGGGACGATCATCGACGTGACCGACAGCCGGACCGAGCGCGACGAGTTCGCTCGGCGGCTGGACACGCTGTCGACGGTGGAATCCAACGCGCCGGCAGCGATGTGGACCGAGGTCACCGACCTCGCGACCGGCGTCACGCGGCAGACCTACATGTCGCCCGGCTGCTTCGACCTCGTCGGGTATACCGCCGATGAGCTCCTCGCCGAACGCGAGCACTTCCGCCGGCTCGTCCACCCCGAGGACCAGCAGTACGTCAGCGCGCTCGAGGCCGAATCGAACCAGACCGGCGACTGGGACGCCGTCTACCGCGTGATCCACCGTGACGGCTCCGTCCGGTGGTTGCACTCACTGGGCAAGCGCGCGCTCGACGCCCCGCCCGGAACGACCGTGTGGCACGGCGTCGGGATCGACGTGACAGCGCGGGTGGAGGCGTCGCGGGCGGCGGAAGCCGCCCAGGACGCCGGGCTTGCGCCACCCGTTTAGCCGGCCGGCTGCTTCGCGTTCTTCGGCTGCAGCACCCGGGCGCGCTCCGGCAGGTACTGCCACAGGTGCTCGGGGACCTCGACCGAGCCGTCGGCGCGCTGGTGGTTCTCGAGGATCGCGATCAGCGTGCGCCCGATTGCCGTCGCGGTGCCGTTGAGCGTGTGGAGCGTTTCGAGCGAGCCGTCGGGCCGGCGCACACGCGTCTGCAACCTTCGCGCCTGGTAGTCGGTGGTGTTCGAGCAGCTCGTCACTTCGCGGTACTTCCCTTGGGCTGGCAGCCACGCCTCGATGTCGTACTTCTTGGTCGCCGGAGCGCCGAGGTCGCCGACGGCGATGTTCACGACGCGATACGGGATCTCGAGCTTGCCGAGGACCTTCTCCTCGACGCTCAGCAGGAACTCGTGGTCGTCGGCGCTCCGCTCGGGCGTCGTGAACATGAACATCTCGACCTTGTCGAACTGGTGCACACGGAACATCCCGCCGAGGTCCTTGCCGTAGCTCCCGGCCTCACGCCGGAAGCACGTCGAATACCCGGCGTAGCGCAGCGGCAGGTCGGCTTCGTCGATGATCTCGCCCATGTGGAGCGCGGCGAGCGGCACCTCCGCCGTGCCGACCAGGTAGAGCTCGTCCTCGTCGGTCCGGTAGATGTTCACCGCGTCCGCCGGGAGGAACCCCGTGCCGTACATCGCCTCCTCGCGCACGAGCACCGGCGGGATCACCGGAGTGAAGTCCTCCTGCATCAGGATGTCCATCGCGCTGCGCACGAGCGCGAACTGCAGCAGGACGATGTCGCCGAGCAGGTAGACGAACCGCGAGCCGCTGGTCCGCGCGCCGCGCTCGGTGTCGAGCATGCCGAGGAGCTCGCCGAGGGCCGCATGGTCGCGCACCTCGAAGTCGAACACCGGCGGTTGGTCGTGGTTCCGCTTGATCTCGACCGCGTCGTCCTCGCCGCCGTCGGGCGCGCTCGGGTCGGGCAGGTTGGGCGTGGACGCGAGCAGCCCGTTCAGCGTGGCCTCGGCATCGGCGAGCTGGGGCTCGAGTTCCTTCAGCTCGGCGCTGACCGCGCCGACCTCGGCGATCAGCCGCTGCTTCTCGTCGCCCTCGGCCTTGCCGATCGCCTTCGAGGCCCGGTTCTGCGTCGCGCGCAGTTCTTCCACGCGGGTCGTGAGCTCGCGTCGGTTCTCGTCGGCGGCGAGCAACTCGTCGACCGCCTCGGGCATCCCGCGCCGCGCCAGCCCAACGCGGAAAGGCTCCGGGTCCTCCCGGAGTCGTTTGACATCGAGCATCTACCTCACACCTTCACGTGATCGGGTTCCTTCGTCTCCGTGCCGGCCGAACCCGTCGACGACGAGCCGGCCTGTCCGGACGATCGCGAACCCGAGGAGGCGCCGGCATCCATGATGCTCTGGCCGTGGAAGACGCCGCCCTCTTCGACCACGAGGGTCTTCGAGGTGATGTTGCCGTCGATCCGCCCGCCCTTCGCCAGGTGCGCGCGGTCCTTCACGACGATGTTGCCGGTGAAGCGGCCCGCCACGCTGACGTTCTGGGCGCGGATGTCCGCCTCGACCTGGCTCTGCGGCGACAGGGTGACGTCGCCGTCGGCGTTGATCTGACCCTTGACCTGGCCGTCGATCCGCAAACTGCCGGCCGACACCACGTTGCCCTCGAGCCGTGCGCCCGCACCGACGATCGTGACCTCAGCGTTGTTGTCCGCCATCTGCTTGTCCTTTCGCTCCCGCGCGGGCGGCGCCATATGCTCGCCGTGCTCCGCCTCGGCCTCGTCCTTGCGCCAGATCATCGCGCGGCCGCCGTCCGCTCGTCGGTGTGCATCGCCTGTCGGATCGCCTCCGCCTCCTCCTGGGACAGGTTGTACGAGCTCTGTCCCGTCGTCACCGGCTTCGCGTACACGCGCGTCTCCTGCCGCCCGTTGATGGACGTCAGTACGACGCCCGTGCCGTGGTCGTCGAGCAGCGCGCACGAGAACGACAACCTGCCACCGACGTCCTCGAACGCGTCGTATCGCAACACACCCACGCGCCTGACGCTTCCCTCGATCTGGACCTGCTGCCGCTTGTCGGTCGCGTTCAGGGATCGCACCGCTTGTTCCAGACGGTCGATCTTCCCGAGCAGCGCCCCGACGGCGTCGTCGCCGGTCAGGTTCGCCGTTCGGTCGCCGCTCTTGGCGCCGCCGAGGATCACGAACACGACCGCGAGCAGCGACAGGCCGATCGCGATGATCGCGATCAGGGTCAGCGTGCGATCCGAGAGGGTCATCGTGGTGTCCTTTGACGCCGGAACATGCAGCGCACGAACGATTCCTGCGAGGGAGTGGGGAGTATATCCCGACCGCTCCGAGCGCTCAGGTCACGTCGCGGCGGCGGAACTGCACCAGCGAGATCGCGCCGAGCGCAAGCACATAGACCGCGACCACGGTCCACGCCTTCGTGACGTCCATCAGCACGATGGGCACCGGGACACCGGGGCCGGAGAAGTCACGTGGCTCCATCAGGATCGGCTGACGGCTGATCACCACCGTCGCGGCCCGGACGAGCAGGCTTCCTGCGATCGACTGGCGGAACCCGGCGACGATCCCTTCGAACAGGATCAGGTAGCCGAACAGCACGCCGAGGGATGAGACGGTCGAGCGTCCGATCATCGCGAGGACATAGGCGACGAGCCCGAACGCGATCGCCATCGACGACACGCGCAGCATCGTCGCGAACGTGTCCCCCACCAGGTGAGGAGGAAGCATCGCCGTGACGCCCCGCACGTCGGTGGCCAGCCAGTAGACGAGCGCGAACACGATCTGCAGGAACAGCGTGACCGCGACCACGAAGATCGCGACCACCAGGGCACGCACCAGAAACACGCGCATCCGGCGCGGTTCCCATGTCAGCAGGGTTCCCATGGTGTTGCTCGTCCAGTCCGCGCCGCCGAGGGAGGCACCGAGCAACGCACCGAGCAGGATCACCAACGTCGAGATGTGCTCGAGGATCTGCTCGATGTCACGCAGCATGATGCCGTCCAGCGGTGGCGTGACGGCGGTACTGCAGACGTCGGCGACCGACGTGGCCCCTGCGTCGATCTGTTGGTTCGGGCCCAGGTACTTCCCGTTGAGACACCGTTGATAGGTGGCGTCGTACTGCTGCTGCGCGGATGCGAGCTGCGCGGCCGACGGCTTGTGCGAATAAAACGACGCGATCCCGAGACCGATCACGATGCCGATCAGGCCACCGACGATGACCATCGAGACCATGCGCCGCGAACGTGCGCGCAGGAGCTCGGACCGAAGCAAGCGCATCAGTCGCCCACCCCTTGATCCTTCGTCAGCTCGAGGAACACCGTCTCGAGGTCGACGGTGTCGGGTCGGAGCTCAGTGACGTACAGGCCGGCCTGCGCGAGCGTGCGGCTGATGCGCTCGCTCTGATCGGGAGGAAGCTCGGCGCGGATCGCACCGGCCTCGATCGTCGCGGGGATGTTCGCGTCGGCGAGCGCGCGGCGACCGGCCTCGAGATCGGCGAGCTTCACGATCACGCCGCTCGCGCCGGTGGTGGCGAGCACGTCGCTCACGGGGCCGGCCTTGATCAGCTTGCCCTTCGCGACGATCGCGACATGGTCGGCGGTCTGCTGGACCTCGGACAGGATGTGGCTGGACACGAAGACCGTTCGGCCCTCGGCGCCGAGCGAACGCACGAGCTCGCGCACCTCGACGATCCCCGCCGGGTCGAGCCCGTTCGCCGGCTCGTCGAGGATCAGGAGCGTCGGATCACGGAGCAGCGTCGCGGCGATCGCGAGCCGCTGCTTCATCCCGAGCGAGTACGTCTTCACCGGATCCTTCGCGCGGTCGCGGAGCCCGACCCGCTCGAGGGCGGCGTCGATCGCGAACTCGCCGTCGCCGTGGATCCGCGCGAGGATCTCGAGGTTCCGCCGGCCGCTGAACCGCGGGAACATCGCCGGCGCCTCGACGATCGAGCCCACGCGCCCGATCACGCTCGGCAAGGCATGGCCGACGTCGGCTCCGAGCAGCGAGAGCCGCCCGGCGCTCGGCCGAACCAGCCCGAGCAGGCATCGGATCGTCGTGGTCTTCCCGGCGCCGTTCGGTCCGAGGAACCCGAACACGCCGCCCTCGGGAACACTGAGGTCGAGACCGTCGACGGCAACGGTGCGGCCACCGCGCACACGGCGGTACTCCTTCCGGAGCCCATCGATCTCGATCATCGCCATGGCTTCGCGGCTCACCCTAAACGGCGGTAGCGCGCCACGCGAGACGTGTGGTTGGCTTCTCGCATGCGCCGCAAGGGCTTGGCCATCCCTCCGCCTCGCCTCAGCCGCGGCGGCGCCTAGCGGTGTCCACGCCGCCGATCCGGCTGGTGCCGTCGAGCCTCCTCCACGCGGCGGGCATGCGAGATCTGATCCACGACCCCGACGTGCTGCGGTTCACGAGGGTTCCGGACCCGCCGCCGGACGACTTCGTCGAGACGTGGCTCCAGCGCTACGCGGACGGTCGCGCCGACGGCACGCGAGAGGCGTTCACGATCGAGGATCCCCTCGACGGCCGGTTCCTCGGGATCGCCGTGGCGCCTGCGATCCGCCGCGACGAGCGGACGGCGGAGCTCGGCTACGTCGTGCATCCCGACGCACGCGGCCGCGGCGTGGCGACCGTCGCGCTCGAGCGACTCACCGCGTGGGCGTTCAGCGACCTCGACGCCGTGCGACTCGAGCTGTTGATCTCGGTCGACAACAAAGCCTCGAAGCGTGTCGCCGAGCACAACGGCTACCACTACGAGGGAACGCTTCGGTCGATGTTCGTCGTGCCAGGTCGGTGGGAGGACTCAGAGATGTGGTCGCGGCTCGCGACCGATCGCTGAACGCCGTCGTCAGTCGAGCGACGAGGGATGCAAGAACGGGACGAGCGGTGCGCGCTCGGTCGCAAGAACCCTCACCAAGGACGGCGGCGTGACGACGGTCGCGGTCCCGCGTCGTTTCCGGGGTTGGCGGTCGGTGTAGCCGGCGGGCGTCCACCGCAACAGTTGAGAACCGAGCACCAGCCATGGGGCACCGTCGCTGATCACGAACGTGCCGTCCGGCAGATCACGCATCGGTGCCTCATGGTGTCGTTGCCGTCGTTCAGCGGCGTCCCACCGTTCCCGATGGAGCACCTCGTCGATCGCGTCGGCGTTCGTCGGTGCGGACGGATGGATAGCGGTCCAGGCATCCACGAACGCCTCGTAGTCCACGTACCGGCAAAGCCGGCACGGCCGATGTCCGGCCGCGAGCGCCGTCGCCTCGTCCAGGAAGAACAGCTCGGTGAACCGGCCCGGTTGCATCAACCGTGCGCGATGCCACCCGCGGAACGACAGCTGGCACGCGATCCAGCGCTTCACTCCGAACGGACGGCGGATGCGCTTGTGCGCGTCGTGCATGTTCCCGCGGTTCGCGTAGACGAGCCCGCGCGCCTCCACCGCGATCGGTTCTCCGAACGGCGTCATCCGATTCCGCAGCGGCATGATCCGCGAGCCTAGGGGTTCTTCTGACACGGGCGGGACGCTTCCTGCCAAAAGGTTTGACGCCGAGCGACTTCCGTTGTCTCCTTGCGGCACACAGCTGGAAGCCCGCAAAGAAACGAAGGAGCACCGTTGCACGGGCGCAGAAGATCCACGATGTGCATCGTCGGAACGATCGTTGTCCTCATCGCCGCACCTGCGACGGCGGCCGGCCCCGCGGCGGACGTCGCCGTCCAGGCCGGGATCTTCGAGCTGACGCCGACCTGGAGCTCGGCCGTCGCGGACGTCAACGGGGATGGCTTACCGGACTTCTTCCTCGGACGACATCGCGACGTCGGTCGGCTCTATCTGAACGACGGCGCCCATTTCACCGAGGACGTGAACGCCGGGATCGACGCCGGTTCGACCAAGTCGCACGACCGGCACGACTGCGCGTGGGGCGACGTCGACCAGGATGGACGGCCAGACCTGTTCTGCTCGGTCGGCGCCGTCCACGGCACGATCATGAAGAAGAACCAGCTGTGGATGCAGCAGCCCGACGGAACCTTCGTGAACGAGGCGGAGGCGTTCGGCGTGACCGATCCGTTCGGCCGCGGCCGCGCCGTGACGTTCATCAACGTGAACCACGACGCCTACCCGGACCTGTTCGTCGGGAACGAGTATCCGCGTCCGGACGGCCATCGGTCACCCAACCGCCTGTTCATCGATGATGGAGGCGTCCGCTTCCAGGAACTCCGAACGGCCGTGACCCAACAGCTCGGCGCCCGCTGCGCCGATGCGGCGGATGTCAACGGGGACGGATGGGAGGACCTCCTCGTCTGTGGGAAGCGCGGTCGAGGACTGCGACTGTTCAAGAACGACGCGGGCAGGCGGTTCTCGGACGTCACGAAGGCCTGGGGGATACACGGCGGGGCCGCGAGCGCGCAGCTGGTGGACGTCAACGGGGACGGCAAGCTCGACCTTGTGCGGGTCGGCGCGCACGCCTTGGAGGTCCAGCGCCAGCGGCGGGGTTCGTTCCGGAAGCCGGTGTACACGCGAGCACTCCGCAAAGGGGCCTGGGTCGCCTTCGGGGACGTGGATCGTGACACGGCGCCCGATCTGTATGTCGTGCAGGGATGTCGGGTCGGCGGCCCGAACCTGCCAGATCTGATGCTGCTCAACGGCGGAAACGGCGCGAGCTTCACGAGGGTCTCGATCCCCGAGACCCGCCAGGGCTGCGCCGGATACGCCGAACCGATCGACTACGACGGCAACGGGACGACCGATTTCATCGTCGGGAACAGTCACGGGCTCCCGGCGCCGCTCCAGCTGATCAGCTTCCCGTAGGAGGCGACCCTGCGTTCCACCGGGCCGGCTTCACCAAGAAAGCAGCCGGGCAGGGTCCGTCGTCGGCGCGAGCTCCGGGACGACGACCACGGGTCCTAGCTCCGACTTCCCTGTGACGCGTGCGATGGTCCGATCGAGGACCGCGCGATCAGACGCTGGTAGTCCCAGCCAGCGGCTCTGGCCGAGACGGGCAGGTAGGACGTCAGGTTGGGATCGTAGTGCATCCCGGGCAACGTGTTGATCTCGATCAGTTGTGGCCGTCCTCAGCGTCCATCCGGATGTCCAGGCGCGACGTCTCGTCCGCTCATCCAGAAGCCCGCGTTCCGATCCACTCATGCTCCTCACCGGTCAGACGAGCGAGGGTATGCCCGCACGAGCGCTGCACTGGATCATTGCTTGTGCGAAGTGGGCGAGGGGGGAGTTGAACCCCCACGTCCTTTCGGACACAGGAACCTGAATCCTGCGCGTCTGCCAATTCCGCCACTCGCCCGTGGGGAACGGCATCGTAGCAGTGCCTTCTTGGCCACCTGGCCGAGCCCTATCGACGTCATGCTCTAGTCACTGGTCCGCAACACCCTGCGGGGTAGGATGACCCGGAGCGGACGAGCGACCTTCCCCGCCAACCAAACCCGTGCCGAACCTCCGGAACTTCGAGCGCCGATTGGGGGGCCTGGTCGAAGGCCTCTTTTCGAAGACGTTCCGGTCCGGCGTGCAACCCGTCGAGATCGCCAAGCGCGTGGTCCGCGCGATGGACGACGGCAAGCAGGTCGCCGTCAACGAGGTGTGGGCGCCGAACCACTTCGAGATCTCGCTGTCGAGCGAGGACGGCCCGAAGTTCCAGCAGATCGAGACCGCCCTGGTTACCGAGCTGAAGACGGTGATCTTGGACAACGCGGCCGAACGCGGCTGGGGCCTTGTGGGCCCGCCCGAGGTCGAGTTCTTCGTCGACAACAAGTTGAAGCGTGGCGACCTTGAGGTCGCGGG
This sequence comes from Actinomycetota bacterium, assembly GCA_036265325.1. GTDB lineage: Bacteria > Actinomycetota > UBA4738 > UBA4738 > HRBIN12 > AC-51. Next base: position 15,806 of record DATAPH010000013.1, read on the forward strand.
GGCACTCGTGCAGGGCGACCAGCCGGTCGAGGCGCCGAAGCCCGCTGCCCCAGCCGCCGTGCCGCCCAAACGTGCCCAGCTCCGGGTGATGGAACAGGACGGCGTCCGCGCGGTCCCCGTCGACAAGGAGCTGCTGACGATCGGCCGCCTGTCCGAGTGCGACGTCGTCGTCAACGACTCAGGTGCCTCGCGCCGGCACGCGCAGATCCGCACTGCCGACGGCGTCTCGACGATCACGGACCTCGGATCGACCAACGGCACGAAGGTCAACGGGCGGGACGTGCAGTCGGCGCAGTTGTCGAACGGCGACCGCATCACGGTGGGAGCGACGCAGATCGAATACCGGAGCGCGTGATGCTGGCGGCGGTCGAGCCGTTCGCGCTCTCCGCGCTGAAGTACGGGCTCCTCGCCTTGCTTTTCCTGTTCGTCTGGCGCTCGATGCGCTGGGTGGTGCGCGGGTTGAACGTCGACCGGACGCCGCCCGGCGCCGCGACCGGCGGCGGCGCGGCACCCGACTCGCCCGCCCGACCGAGCATGCTGATGGTGTCGTCGGACGGGCAGAAGCCGCGGTCGGCCAGGCTCGACGGCTCGACGACGATCGGCCGTTCGGTCGAATGTGAGCTCCGCCTCGACGACACGTACGTGTCGCAGCAGCACGCGCGGATCTTCGACCGCGGCGGCAACTGGTACGTCGAGGACCTCGGCTCGACCAACGGCACGTTCGTGAACGAGCAGAAGCTCGTCGCACCGGCGATGCTCACGCCCGGCGACAAGATCCGCGTGGGCACGACGATCGTGGAGCTTCGGCGATGAGGATCGTCGCCGGCGTCGCCACGGACACGGGCCGGGTGCGCGACCACAACGAGGACGCGTACATCGTCGAGCCGCCGCTCTACGCCATCGCCGACGGGATGGGCGGTGCGAACGCGGGCGAGGTCGCGTCGCAGCTCGCGCTCGAGACGATCGGCGAGATGCAGCGCGCCGGGGAGACCACGCTAGACGATGAGGTGCGCGAGGCGAACCGCGTCGTCTTCGCCCGCTCGGGCGAGGACGCGAAGTTCGCCGGGATGGGCACGACGGTCACCGCCGCGCTCGCCTCGGCCGACGCGCTCCACCTGGTGCACGTCGGGGACAGCCGGGCCTACCTACTGCGTGCGGGGTCGCTCCGCCAACTGACCCGCGACCACACGCTGGTCGACCGGATGGTCCAGGCCGGTGAGATCAGTCGCGACGAGGCCGACGTACACCCGCACCGCAACGTGTTGATCCGCGCGCTCGGCACCGAGCCGAAGGTCGACGTCGAGGCGCTCGACCTCGGGCTCCTCGAGGGCGATCAGGTGCTGCTCTGCTCCGACGGACTGCACGACATGGTCACCGAGAGCCAGATCTCGGCGATCCTCGACATCGCGCGCGGCGCGCCGCAGGATGCCGCCGACCGACTGGTGCGTTCGGCCAATCGCGCGGGGGGAATCGACAACATCACGGCGATCGTCCTGGAGGTCGAGCCCGGCGAACCGGAGGTCGGCACGGTGGCCGACGGGCCGACCGCGTCCGAGCTCTCGACGCGGCGCGTGCCGTGGCGCGCGATCACCGTCGTGCTCGCGACGATCGTGCTGCTGCTGGTCGCCTACACCGTGTTCCGCTCGTACCTCGAGCGGCAGTGGTATCTCGGCGTCAGCGACGGTCACGTGGCGCTCTACCAAGGCATCCCGGCGGAGCCGTTCGGGATCCACCTCTCGCACGTCGACCTCGATACCGGGATCGACGTGACGGCGATCGCGAAGTTCCCGAGCTATCAAGGCCTGAACGAAGGGATCACGTACACGAGCCGTGATAGCGCGTTGCAGACCGTCGCGCAGATGCGGGCCGACCTTCGGAAACAACAACAGCACCAACAGCAGCAGCAGCATCACAACAAGAAGAACGGCGGGGGTGGCGGTCAGTGAGCGTGGTCACCGCGGCACCGGCCGCACGAACGCGGCGCATCCGGACGCGCACGGGGCTCACCGCGACGATCGTCGCCGTCATCGCGAGCGTGCTCGCGTACGCGCTGCAGGGGCTCGGCCTCGACGGCCAGACGCCGGCCAATCTCGCCGTCTACGGGGTCGTGTTCGCGGTGCTCGCGCTCGGCGGTTGGTACGCCGTGCGCCGGCTCGCGCGCGAGGCCGACCCCGTGCTCTACCCGACCGCGGTGTTGCTCGGCGGGCTCGGCCTCGCGATGCTCTACCGGCTGATGACGGCGCGCGCGCATCCCGAGTTCGCGACGGAACAAGCGGTGTGGCTCGCGATCGGGCTTGGCGTGCTTGTCGGCACCCTCGTGCTGATCCGCGACGTCCGGCAGCTCGACGCGTACACGTACACGATCGGCCTCGCCGGCATCGCGCTGTTGCTGCTGCCGATCGTTCCGGGGATCGGCACAGAGATCAACGGCGCGCGCCTGTGGGTGAACCTCGGGTTCATCACCTTCCAGCCGGCCGAGGCCGGGCGCATCCTGATCGTGATCTTCCTGGCGAGCTACCTCGGGCAGCGTCGCGAGCTGCTGGCCACGGGTGTCGGCCGGTTCGGGCTACCGCGCGTCAAAGACCTCGGCCCGATCATGCTCGCGTGGGGGGCGTCGCTGCTCGTGTTGTTCCTCGAGCGAGACATGGGCGCGTCGCTCCTGTTGTTCGGCGTGTTCATCGTGATGCTCTGGATCGCGACCGGCCGATGGGCCTACCTCGTGCTCGGACTGATCCTGTTCGCGATCGGCGCGTACGTCGGCTACCTCGCGTTCTCGCACGTGCAGGTGCGCGTGGATGCATGGCTGCACGCGATGGATCCCGGCAAGGTGAACGACGAGGGCTACCAGCTCGCGCAAGGGTGGTTCGCGTTCGCGTCCGGCGGCATGGTCGGCACCGGCCTCGGCCTCGGCTCGCCGACGCTGATCCCCTATGTCGGCAGCGACTTCATCCTCGCGGCGTTCGGCGAAGAGCTCGGCATGCTCGGCGTCGCGGCGATCCTGCTCCTCTATCTGGTGATCGTCGGTCGCGGCCTGCGGATCGCGGTCGAGCGGCACGACAGCTTCGAGAAGCTGCTCGCCGTCGGGATCACGACCGTGCTCGGGCTGCAGGTGTTCGTGATCGCCGCGGGGGTCCTTCGCCTCATCCCACTCACCGGGGTGCCGTTACCGCTGGTCAGCTATGGCGGTACGAGCCGCGTGGCGTCGGCCGTCGCGATCGCGCTGCTGCTCCGCACATCCGCCGGTCCCTATTTCCGGAAACGTCGCGTGCGCGCCAAGACCGAACGAGACGACACGCAGGTGGCCGCCTAGATGGACCGCCAGATCCGTCGCCTCGGGATCGCGTTCGTCGCGCTGTTCGCGGTGCTGTTCGGGCAGGTTGCCTACGTGCAGGTGGTCGCCGCCGACCGCATCGCCAACGAACCCGCCAACGCGCCTCGCCAGATCAAGGCCGAGTACGCGGTCGAACGAGGCCAGATCCTCGCCTCGAACCGCACGACCGTCCTCGCGGAGTCCACGCCGAACCCCGACACGTCGTCCCCGTACAAGTACCTGCGGAAGTACCCCAACGGCGAGCTCTGGGGTCAGCTGACGGGCTACTATTCGCGCATCTACGGTCGCACCGGCCTCGAGCAGGCGATGAACTCCTTCCTCTCCGGGACGGCGCCGGAGTTCGCGACGCAGAACCTGACCGACATCCTGTTGGGTCGGCCCAAACGGGGCGGCACGGTCATCACCACGCTCGTCCCGCGCGTGCAGGCGACGGCGCGGAAGGCCCTCGGCTCGCACCAGGGCGCGGTCGTTGCCATCGACCCGAGCAACGGCGACATCCTGGCGATGTACTCCAACCCCGGCTTCGACCCCAACGCGCTATCGACGGGCAGCGACCAGGAGATCGAGAAGGCCTGGCAGCAACTCATTGCCGACCCGGCTCACCCCCTCGTCTCGCACGCGTTCCAGGACCTGTACCTGCCCGGCTCGACGTTCAAGACGATCACCGCGAGCGCCGCGCTCGAGAACAACTGGCCACCGTCCAAGACATGGAAGAACCCGCACCAGCTCGACCTGCCGCAGACCACGAGCACCATCCAGAACTTCGGCAACGAGCTCTGCAACGGCGGCTCGTCGACCGTCACGATGGAAGAGGCGTTCACCGAGTCGTGCAACGTCACGTTCGCCCAGATCGGGATGGCGCTCGGTGCCGACAAGATGACCGCACAGGCGCAGGCCTACGGCCTGTGCAAGATCGCGCCGGTTGAAGGACAGCCGGCGCCGTGCCTGAACGACACGATCCCGTTCATCTTGCCGTGGCAGACGGGGCGGTTCCCCGAGGCGCAGTACTTCGACAACAACGAGCCGGCGCTGGCGCGATCCTCGATCGGCCTCGACAACGACCTGCTGAACCCGCTGCACATCGCGCTGATCGCGTCGGCGATCGCGAACGGCGGCACGCTGTACGAACCGAGGCTGGTCACGGAGGTCCGCGACGCGACCACCGGCCAGACGATCACGACCTTCGACCCACAGGACTACAGCCACCCGCTGACGTCGACGTCGGCGACCGAGCTCCGCCAGATGATGGTCAACGTCGTCGCGAACGGCACCGGCTATCTCGCGCAGATCCCCGGTGTGACGGTCGCCGGTAAGACGGGCACATCCGCCAACACCCACGGGCCGCCGAACGCGTGGTTCACATCGTTCGCGCCGGCGGGACAGGGACAGACGGCGCGCATCGCCGTGGGGGTTATCGTGCTCGACGGTGGCGCCCTCGGGAGCGAGGCCACCGGCGGCCAGGTGGCGGCCCCGATCGCGAAGCAGGTCATCGAGTCCTACCTACAGCGCGGCTGAGACGGAAGGGACCGGAGCGGGTGGAACAACAGACGATCGGCGAGCGCTACACCGTCGAGGCTCGCATCGGTCAAGGCGGCATGGCCGAGGTCTTCCGTGGCTTCGACCCGCAGCTGGACCGGACCGTCGCGATCAAGATCCTCGGACACCCGTTCGACCGCGACGCCGGCTTCGTGACGCGGTTCCGCCGAGAGGCGCAGGCCGCCGCGCGACTCAACCATCCGAACATCGTCGGCGTGTACGATGCGGGCTCGGACGGTGACACGCAATACATCGTCATGGAGTACATCGAGGGGCGCACGCTCGCGTCGTTCCTTGCCGGCGGCGGCGAGCCGACGCCGATGCAGGCCGTCGAGCTGGTCGAGAAGGTCGCCTCGGCGCTTCAAGCCGCGCACGAGCACGGCATCATCCACCGCGACATCAAGCCAGCCAACGTGATGGTCACCCGGTCCGGCGCGGTCAAGGTGATGGACTTCGGCATCGCGCGGCTGCAGACCGACGCGACCGCGCCGCAGACGTCGTCGGTGATCGGCACGCCCGCGTACTTCTCCCCCGAGCAGGCGCAGGGTCAGCCGGTCGACGCGCGCTCCGACATCTACTCGCTGGGATGCGTCCTGTACGAGATGCTCGCGCATCACCAGGCGTTCACCGGCGATACGCCCGTCGCGATCGCCTACAAGCAGGTGAACGAGACGCCGCCCCCGCCCTCGGCGGCCAACCCCGACGTGCCGCCGCGTCTGGACGCCGTCGTCATGAAGTGCCTGGCGAAGAACCCGGCGAACCGGTACCAGACGGCCGGCGAGCTCATCGCCGACCTCGAACGGGTTCGCCAGGGCATCGACGTCGAGGCGACACCGTTGTTGCCGGTGGTCGGCGACGCCACGGCAACGCAAGTGATCGCGCGGCAGCCGACGGAGGTGATGGCGCCGCCGGAGCCCGAGGGGTCGTCCAAGCGCGTGTGGCTCGGCGTCTTGATCGGCGCGATCATCGTTGCGCTGCTTGGCGTCGGTGGATATCTCCTTGCGCAGAGCTTCGACAGCAACAAGGCGACGAGCAAGCCGATGCCGAACGTGGTGGGCAAGCAGTACACCGACGCGAAGGCGACGCTCGAGAACCAGTACGGCCTGACCGTGAGCAAGAACGCCAAGACCACGCCGTCGGTTCCGCCGGGACAGGTCGTGGCGCAGAACATCAACCCGAACGACCCGGTCGAGCCCGGCACCAGCGTGATCCTGACGGTCGCCGAGAAGCCGCCCGAGGTCGTCGTGCCGAGCTTGCGGTGTTTGAGCCTGCAGGCGGCACAGGCCGCGCTCCCGACCGGACTGTCCCTCGGAGGGAAGGTTACCGCCACGACGCCCGACACCGCGTGTCCGCCCGGCGCGATCATCGACCAGAGCCCGGCGGCGAACGACCAGGTGCAGCAGGGCACCTTGGTCGACGTGACGCTCAACCCCACCGCGCCGACGACCGTCACCCTCGACGACTACACCTGCGTGCCGTTCGGAAAGGCGAAGGCCGAACTGAAGAAGCTCCAGCTCGTCGTCGCGTATCGAGGCAGCACGACACCGCTCGCACAATGCCCCAACCCGAACTTCGTCGCGCTCCAACAGCCCCCGCCCGGGACCGTCGTGCCGGTCGGCAGTACCGTGAACCTCTACACGGGCTCGGCAGAGAGCCCGTCGCCGACCGGGAGTCCGTCGCCGTGACCGAGTACGTCATCGAACAGTTCACGCCGCAGGAGCGCGCCACCCTCGAGCCGTTCGTCTCGAACCTCGACGGTCCGGTGTTCGCGCTGACGAACCTGCCCGAGGCGGTGAAGGGCGCGATGTTCGCGCGCTACTCGCGCACGACGAAGTCGCTTCGCCGGTTGTTCCTCGACGAGTTCGCCGACGACGTGTTGCGCCTCGGGACGGCGGAGGCGCGCGGTCGGTCGGAACGCGCTGCGGGGATCTATGAGCGCGTCTTCGTCGAGTACGGCGACGACTCGGTGGCGCAGCTCGGCGGTGTCCACCTCGCCTGCGAACAGTCGTCGCAGCTGTTGGCCAAGGCGTTGGAGTGGGGCCGCTTGGGGGCGTACCTCGAGCAGTCGACGCGCTACATGCGCTACGACGACAAGCCCGGCGGCCGGTGGCGGGCGACCGTGCCCGCCGAGCTGGAGCACACGCCGCTCGCCGACACGTACGCCGCGTTCCTCGAGGACGCGTTCACGATCTACGGCGAGCTGTACGAGCGGTTGGAGCCCTGGTTCAAGGAGCGGTTCCCCAAGCAGCCCGACGACACCGAGTTCGTGTACCGCCAGACGATGCTGGCCAAGACCTGCGACACGCTGCGGATGCTCCTGCCGGCGGGCACGCGATCCAACCTCGGCATCTACGCGACCGGTCAGTCCTACGAACAGCTCCTGATGCGCCTGGCACAGCATCCGCTCGCCGAGATGCGCGACTACGGCGACCTCATCCTGCTCGAGCTCCGCACGCTGATCCCTGAGTTCCTGAAGCGGGTCGACCAACAAGAGCGGGGCATCGCCTGGACGGACTACTGGAAGGCCGTGCGGGAACGGACCGACGAGCTCACGCACAAGCTCGTCGGCGACATCGAACCCGAGCCGCGTGGCTTGGTCAACTTGGTTGACTATGACCCCGACGGCGAGCAGAAGGTTACCGCGGCGGTGCTCTACGCGCACAGCGCCCTCCCCGACGATCAGCTGCTCGAGGTCGTCCGCAGGATGACCGACGAAGATCGCGCCCAGATCTTGGCGACGAGCATCGGCGACCGAGGGAACCGCCGGCACAAGCCCGGCCGTGCATGGGAGCGCACGCAGTACCGCTTCGACGTGCTCTGCGATTACGGCGCCTACCGCGACCTGCAGCGCCACCGCCCGCTGACACTCGAGTGGCAGCGGCTGACGCCGGCGTTCGGGTACGACGTCCCAGAGGCGATCACCGAGGCAGGCCTGGCCGACCGGTGGGATCACGTCATGACGCGCTCGCGCGCGACGTACGAGGCCATCGCCGCGGCCGGCCTTCCGGATGTCGCGCAGTACGCGGTGTCCATGGCCTACCGGATCCGGTTCGTGATGCAGATGACGGCGCGGGAAGCGATGCACCTCACGGAGCTCCGGTCCCAGCCAGCGGGGCACCCGGTGTACCGCACGGTCGCGCAGGAGATGCACCGGCAGATCTCGGCGGTGCATCCTGCGATCGGCGCCGCGTTCACGCACATCTCGTACGAGGACGTCGACCTGGAGCGCCTCGAGGCGGAGCGGCGGACCGAGCGCGAACGGAAGGCGCGGAGCTAGCTCGCACCGGCTCCGCGCCTATCCTCGGGAGGTGCGTTCCGCAGAGCTCTCTCGCACCGAGCGACGCAACGCGATCATCGCCGGGTTGATCCTCGTCGCGGCATCGGCCGTCATCCTGACCGTCGCGCTCGGCGTCGGCACGATGAAGGACCTCGAGGTCTATCTGCTCGCGGGACGTCGGTTCGGCGACGGGGCGACGCTGTACGGCGAGCGTTTCGGGCAGGCGCTGCCGACGCCGCTGCCGTACACATATCCCCCGATGTGGGCTGCGGTGATGGCGCTCGTCGCCTGGCTGCCGTGGCGGGCCGTCGACGTCGCGTGGACGCTCGTCGACCTCGCGCTGCTCGTGTGGGCCGTGCGGATCTCGTACGCGCGGTTCCTCGACCGGCTCGGCGGGCGGCGATGGATCGCGTGGGCATGCTTGATCGCGGTCTGCGGTCTCACCGCGCCGGTTCTGTCGGTGTTCGACCTCGGGCAGCTCGGGATCGTGCTGATGGCGTTGGTGCTCGCGGACGCGCTGCCTCGAACGAGACGGCTGCCGGGCGGCGTGTTGGTCGGGATCGCCACGGCGATCAAGCTGCTGCCGGGCGTGTTCGTCCTCTACTGGGCGATCACGAAGCGGTGGCGGGCGGCCGCGATCGCAAGCGCAACCGCGATCGGGCTCTGGGCGCTGACCGCGCTCGTACGCCCCAGCGTGTCGAGCACGTACTGGTTCCAGATCGCGATCCACCCGGAACGGGCGGGTGACGCGTCCGATGTCTTCAACCAATCGTTGAACGGGATGCTGCAGCGCGCCGGCCAGGGAACGATGTGGTCGTCGACGGCGGTGTGGGCGGTGGTCGCCGCAGCCGTGTTGGCGGTCGGACTTCTGCGCGCACGCGACGCGCACGTCGCGGGCGACGAGCTCGCGGCGGTCTCGATCGTGGCGCTCGCGGGCGTCTTGATCTCACCGATCTCGTGGGTGCACCACGCGGTGTGGATCGTGCCGGTCACCGGCGTGCTGCTGGGAGACGGACGCGCGCAGGGCCGATGGATCGCGTGGGGCGGAACGATGCTCTTGTTCCTCGCCGATGTGCCCCTGTGGGGCCGGGCCGGCGTGCCGCTCGGCCCATTCGGGGTCGTCGCGGAGAACGCGTTCGTGCTCGCGATGCTCGTGCTGTTGGTGCTGCTGCCGATCGAGCGTGCGGAGGATCCGATCGTGCTGCCCGACCTGGAGGCTGCCGAGGCGGCTACGCACGCGTGAACGCCGGTACGGATCCATCTGGGCGGGTCACCGCGGTGATCCGCAACGGCGCGATGGCGCACGTGACCGTCGAGGGGCTCGCGGATGCAGACACCGGTGAACCGCTCGTCCGCGCATCGCGGTTCTACGTCGGGTCGCTGGCGAAGCAGTTCGTGGCCGCCTGCGCGCGATCGCTCATCGACGGCGGCGCGCTCGACCCCGAGGCGCACGTGTCCGAGTACGTCGCGACGCTGCCGCCGTGGGGTGACGAGGTCCGGATCCGTCACCTGATCCACCACACGGCCGGGATCTCTGATCGCGATCGTGCCGGGCCGCCGCCACCGCCACGCGGCGTTCGCTCCATCGGCAACGACGACGTGATGGCCGACATCCGATCGCTCGGAACGACCTCGTTCCCGCCGGGGTCGCGATACGCGTATTCGAACCGTGGCTACCAGCTGCTCGGTCAGGTCGTCGCGGCGGCCGGCGGACGCTCGCTGCCGCTGCTTGCCGAGGAACGACTGTTCGCGCCGCTCGACATGACGGCGTCGTTCTTCCGCGATCAGGAGACGACGCTTCCGCCCGAGGCCGCACGCGGACATTTCATCGCCGACGACGGCGGGATCTACGTCGAGCCGGCGCGATTCCACGCGGTCGGCGCGGGTGGGCTCTGGACGACGGTGGACGACCTCGCGAGATGGGACGCCGCGTTCTACGACGACGCGTCCATCGCGTCGCGGCTCTTGGCGCGTGGCGCGCTCGACGACGGCACCCCGATCCACTACGGCTGGGGGCTGTCCATCCGCACGCACCGCAGCCTTCCGATCCAGAGCCACGGCGGGAGCTTCCCCGGATGGACATCGAAGATGGTCCGCTTCCCGAGCGAACGCACGACGGTGATCATCCTGGCGAACGGCGAGACCGGCGACGTCAGCGCCGACGCGTTCGCGCTTGCGGACGAGGTGCTCGGCGATGCGTTGGATCACGCGGCGCCGCACGCCGACGAGACGTTCGACGGCGTGGCATAAGCGAGGCCGGCTGCGGCGAGCACATGCCTTATGCGGGCGCCGGTTCGAGCGGGGCGGCGGGCAACGCGCCGGTCACCTGCGTTCCACGGCCGGGCGCCGACTCGACGCGAAGCGTGCCGCCGAGCGCGCCGAGGCGGTCCAGCATATTCTGGAACCCGGCCCCCATCCCCTTCGAGCGCGTGTCGAAGCCGGCGCCGTCGTCCTTAACCACGAACGTCAGCCCCGGCTCGCGCGCTTCGACCGTCACCGTCACGGTCGTGCCCTCGCCGGCGTACTTCCCGGCGTTCTGCAGCGCTTCGAGCACGCAGAAGTAGACGGTCGCTTCGGCCTCGGGCGCGAAGCGCCCGAGGCCGTCGGTTCGCACGGTCGTCGGCAAGACCGAACGCCGGGCGGCGGCTTGCAAGGCGTCGGGCAGCCCCCGGTCGGCCAGCAGCGGCGGATAGATCCCGTGCGCAAGGTCGCGCAGTTCCTGGAGCGTGTCCTCGACCGCGGTCGACAAACCGTCGAGCACGTGGGCCGCGCGCGCCGGATCCTTGTCCATCAACTGCCGGGCGAGCTTCACCTGGATGCCGAGTGCGACGACGTGCTGCTGCGCGCCGTCGTGCAGGTTCCGTTCGATCGTCCGGCGCGCGGTGTCCCCCGCCGCGACGATGCGACCGCGTGAGGCCTGGAGCTCGTCGGCTTGCCGGCGCACCTCTTGCAGGGATTCCTCGAGAGCGGAGTCCAGCCGCGCGTTGTGCAGCACGACGCCGAGCTGACGCGCGATCTCGACAAGGGTTCGTTCGTCCTCCGCGGTGAACGTCGTGGCGGTGACCGGGCGCTCGATCACGAGGACGCCGAGCAGCTCGCCTGCGTGCGCCATCGGCGCGAGGCGGACGTACGCGTCCTCCCGACCGCCGAGCATCTGCGGCATCCACACGCTCAGCCACCCGTGCCCGGACAGGCCGGCCTGAACGATGACGACCGGCTCCAGGCTCCCGAGGTCGATCGGCGGGCGGTCGATCTCGGGATCGCCGATCCACGGTCGGAGCGTCGAGCCGTGCAAGGTCCACAGCTCGACCGCGCGAAGGGCGAGCGCGTCCCGGAGCTGTTCCGCCGACTGGAGCGCGAGCTCGTCCAGCGGGATCGCTCGGGACATCCGAGCGCTGAACGTGCGGGTCAGGTCGGTGCTCGGTGTGCGGTCGCGGTACACGAGCTGCCGCGCCCACGCATCGATCCTCGGCCCGAGCAAGTGGTAGGCGAGCGCAGCGACGACGACGACGATCATCGCGATCCCGAGGAACCACCGCTCGGCATCGGTCGGCTGCCGGCCGGCGACCAGCACGACCATCGCGTACGCCGCCGCGACGATCGCGAGCAATGCGGCGAGCGACAGCGTCGCGACGAGCGCAGGACCGGCGGCGCGTGCGATCCGAGCCGACCGGGTCGCCAGCACGAACGGCACGATCGACACGAGCCCGGCAAGTGCCCCGAGCAACGGGTTCACGTCGTGCCCGAACAGCGCGTCGAGACCCCACACGACCAACACGCCGAGAACGGCCACCAAGGCCCCCCACGCCAACCACCTGATCGCGGCAAGCACCGTTACTCGGCTCTGAGGACCATCGCGGGCATCGTGCGGCGCGCAGCAAGAGCCGGCCCGATCGAGATGAGCACCGCAGCGACGATCGTCGCGGGGATCGCCGCGATCACGGGAACCCACGCGATCACCGGCACCGATACGACACCGATGCCGGTCGCGAACAGCGACCAGCCGAGCCGGCCGATCAGCACGCCCGCGGGGACGCCGATCAGCAACGCGAGGACCGCAAGCACGACGGACTGCCACGCGACGGTCGTGGCGACCTGCCGGCGCGTGAAGCCGAGCGTGCGCAAGATCGCGAGGTCCTTGCGTCGGCGGCGCACCGACGTGATCAGCACGTGTACGAGCGTGGCGAGCGCCGTCAACGTGAAGAGCGACGCGAGCACGAGCGGCACGTTCTGCGACCGTTGCGCTTCCTTCGTGGAGTCTCCCAGCTGCGCCAGGTCGCCCGGCTGGAAGCCGGCACCCATCTGCCGAAGCGTCGGCTCGATCGGCTTCAGGACCGCCTGCTGATCGACGCCCGGCGCGAACCGGCCGATCGCGAGCGCGATCTGGGCGTCGGGATAGAACTGCGTGAGCCCTTCGAACGTCATCCCCGCTCCCTGGCCGAAGCCCGGACCGAACCCCAGGTCAGGGAACACGGGCTCGCCGACGATGGTGAGGTCTTTCGCGTGCGTCCCCGCGGACACATGCACGACATCGCCGATGTGCGCGTCGATCTGCCGAAGGGTGACCTCGCCCAGCGCGATCTCGTCGTCGCGCTCCGGCCACCGGCCGGCGAGCATCGTCGGCACCACGGGCTCGCCCTTGACGGGCGTGAGGCCCCACGCGTTCACCGCGATCTTCTCGCCATCAGGAGTTCCGAGATAGACGGCGTTCTGGAAGTTGCCGACGGTCATGTCGCTGAAGCCCGAGCTCTTCTCGATCAACGGCAGCGCTTTGGTCGCGAACAGATCGCCGGCGTAGGGGTTCCCCGTGCCGAAGTCACCCGTGATGCCCCACAGCTCCGGCGTCGAGACGAAGTGCTGCATGCTCGCGGCGAACCCGACCGCCGCGATCATCGCTGCGACGGTCAACGCGAGGCCGGCGACGGCGCTGCGCACGGGAGTCGCCGTACGGCCGTGCCCGGGCTCCAACGCCAGACGCGCCCCCGCCACGGCGGTGACCGGCACGCCGGTCGCCGCCAGCATCGATGCGAGGCGCGACGGTCGGCCGGACCCGGAGAGCTCGACCGCGCCGGCAACCCCTCCGCGCGCCGCTGCGAGCCGCCACGCGGGCACCCCGACGAGCAACAACGAGACGACCACGATCGCCATCGCGCCGCCGATCGTCACGAAGCGGTCGACGTAGATCCCGGTGACCGGGTCCAACAGCTTGGCGGCGCCGAACAGGGTGAACGGCGAGGCCGCCAGGGAGACCACGATCGCCATCAGCGCGCCGCCGAGGCCGACGATCATGCCGGTCGCGAGCGCCACTCGAGTGATCTGCCATCGCGACATGCCGAGCGCCCGCAGGATCGGGTCATCGGTCGAGGCGAGCACGGTCCGACGCACGAGCGCCTGCCCCACCACGAGGAGTCCTGCGATCACGACCAACCATCCGAAGAGGCGGGTGACGATGGAGCGCAGGTGCGTGGACCGGCTCGCGATGACCGCCTCGGACGTCATGTCGAAGAAGAACGCGTTCGATTTGATCTGCGACAACGCCTCGCCGACCGCCGGGATACCGGCGAGCCCGTCACGCAGATGCAGGGCCGCTGCCTGGCAGCCGAGCGCGGCGTCCTTGTGCGCTTCGTAGAACGCCTGGGTCGTGAGGACCGTGCTGTCCGATCCGTTCAGGTCGTTCGGCGTCAGGACGATCCCCGTGACGGTGAGCTTGATGTCGGGTTCGAAGTCCTGTGCCGTCGGCTTCTGTCCGGAGAAGATGTCTTGCGGCGACACCTTGTCCGAGAACATGCGCACCACGATCGTGTCCCCGACCTGGGCGTGCTCGTTGCCTGGGCCCCATGCCACGGCCGCTTCGTCGATCGTCTCCGGCAACCGCCCTTCCATCACCTTGAGCGCGGGCTGGCCGGTCGCCGACTTGGGCGCCAGCAGGCCGCCGTCGAAGGGATCGCGGCCGAACAGGGACGTCTTGCCGTCGGCGAGGAACGAACCGACGGGATTCACCAACAGGAACCGATCGGCTGAGGCGACCATCTGCAGGTTCGCCACTCGATCGATATCGAGCGGCGGAAAGACGCCGTCGTGGCATCCCGCGACGACGACCTCGGGTTCCTGGGTCGCTTCACGGAAGCGCGCGTAGGCCGTGTCGGAGCGGCGCGCCGACGTGAACGCCGTGATCGCGACGGCGCCGACGGTGCCGGTCGCGATCGTCAATATCACGACCGACGCGAGCCGGCTGCGCAGGTCGGCCCGCGCGCGCATACGGACGCCGCTCACGGCGCGGCGTCCTCCGGCAACACCCCGAACACCGCGTCCGTGCGCTCGGCCGCCTCCGGCCGCCCGTCGTCGATCCGACCGTCCTTCATATGGACGATCCGTTCGGCCGAGTCGGCGACCTCGTCGTCGTGGGTGACCATCACGATCGTCTGGCCGCCGGTATGCAGTCGACGGAACAGCTCGAGGATCTCGAGGCCGCCGGCCGAGTCGAGCGAGCCCGTCGGCTCGTCCGCGAGGAGCAACGTCGGCTCGTTCGCGAGCGCCCGCGCGATCGAGAGCCGTTGCCGTTGGCCACCGGAGAGCACGCCGGGCGAGCTCGACGCCTTGTCGGCGATGCCGAGGAGGTCGAGCAGGTCCATCGCCCTGGACTCCGCGGCGCTGCGCGACCGGCCGGCGACCACGGCCGGCAGCGCGACGTTCTCACGCACCGTCATCCCCTCGAGCAGGTTGAAGAACTGGAACACGATCCCGATATGACGCCGGCGCATCACGGCCAGATCGTCGTCGGACAGGCCGGCGATCGGTTCCCCAGCGATGTCGATGTCGCCGTCGGTCGGCGCGTCGAGGCCGGCTACCAGGTTCAGCAGGGTGGATTTGCCGCATCCCGAGGGACCCATGATCGCGACGAACGCCCCCGGCGCGATCTCGAGGTCGATGCCTCGGAGCGCCCGAACGGGGACCTGGTCCGCATCCGCTGCCTCGAAGGTCTTGCGCACGCCGAGCAGGCGGAGCGCAGGGGTGTCCTCGTCCGGGATGCTCATCGCGCACGAGGGTACGGGCATCTCGGAAGCGCAACGACCGCACGACCACCACCGTTGGAGGTGAGGGAGCCACTCGCCTGTGGGGTCGCCACCAGGGGTGTTTCGGTACCCTGACACCCTTCCATGGACCGCGACGCGACATTCCTCCTTTCTCTGGTGACCTTCGCGGTCGCCGCGTGCGCGGTGGGCATCTGCGGGTGGGTCGTGTGGTCGCGGAGCCGTCCCGCGAGCGTGCCGGCCGACGTGCACGAACATCCTGGCGTCCCCGAGGACTCCTGATGCTCACGCTCCTCGACCTGCGTGAGCGGGGCGGGCGGCTCGAACCCACCAAGCTCGAGATCGATCCCGCCACGGCCGAAACCGTCCGCGAGATCCTCCAGCGCGTCTTCGTCGAGGGCGACGAGGTGCTGGTCGAGCTCGCGGCGGAGTTCGACAAGGCCGACCTGTCGAAGACAGGGATCCTCGTCGACGACGCGGCGTTCGCCCGCGCCGACCGCGAGACGCCTGCCGATCTCAAGCAGGCGCTCGACGACCTGATCGACCGGCTGCGCGACCTGGCGACGCGCCAGACACCACGCGAGTGGTGGCACGAGCGCGACGGCGTGCGATTCGGCGAGATCGTCCGGCCGCTGCGCACGATCGGCTGCTATGTGCCCGGCGGACGCGCGCGATACCCGTCGACCGTCGCGATGACCGTCGTTCCGGCGGTGGTCGCGGGCGTCGAGGAGATCGTGGTCTGCACGCCGGCGCAGAAGGACGGGAACGTCCCGGCGCCCGTGCTGTACGCGGCAAGGCGCGCGGGCGCGACACACGTCGCGCGCACGGGCGGCGCCCAAGCCGTGGCCGCCATGGCGTACGGAACCGAGTCGATCCCGGCGGTCGATCGCATCGTCGGGCCCGGAAACGTGTACGTGACCGAGGCGAAACGACAGGTGGCCGGGTTCGTGGGCATCGACGGCCTGGCGGGACCGTCCGAGCTCGCGATCGTGGCGGACGGCGATGTCGATCCGCGGATGGCGGCGCTCGACCTGATCGCGCAGGCCGAGCACGACCCGCACGCCTGCACCTACTTCTTGACCCCCGACCAGGCGCTGATCGAGAAGATCAACGTGGCGTTCGAGCAGGAACTCCCGCAGGCCGGCCGCGCCGAGATCGTCGAGCAGGCGATCAAGCACACGAAGCTGATCTTGGTTCGCGACCTCGACCACGCGATCGACGTGGTCAACGACCTCGCCGCCGAGCACGTGCTGCTGCTCGTCTCGGACGTCGACGACGTCTTGCCGAAGGTGCGGAACGCGGGCGCGATCTTCCTCGGGCATTGGACCGCCGTGCCCTACGGCGACTACGGGGTCGCCTCGAACCACGTCTTGCCGACCGCGGGCACCGCTCGGTTCTCGAGCGGCCTGCGCGCGTCGGATTACGTCACGGTCAGCTCGGTGATCCAGATGTCCCCGGAGGCGGCCCGCCGCTTCACCCCCGGCACCTCGGCGATCGCGCGGGCCGAAGGGCTCGTGGGCCACGCGAAGGCGATGGACGCGCGCGCCGAGGAAGCCGGGGGCGCATGAGCGTCGGCGCCGGACCGTGGCCGGGTCTCCGCGACATCGAGGTCTACGACTCGCCGCAGTTCGACGTCCCGGTTCGGCTGAACACGAACGAGTGCCCCCACCCGCTGCCCGAGGACTTCATGGACGAGCTCGCCTCGACGATCCGCGACCTGCCGTTGCACCGGTATCCGGACGGGCACATGCGCAGGCTGCTCGCCGACCTCGCCGCGGCGTCCATGCATCCCGTCGGCGGCGTGTGGGCGGCGAACGGGTCGAACGAGGTCTTGACTCAGCTGCTCCAGGCCTACGGCGGCCCCGGCCGGCGTGCGGCGGTGTTCGAACCCACCTACCTGTTGCACTCGCGGCTCGCACGGCTCACCCACACGGAGGTCGAGCGCCTCGCCCTGCCGGACGGGTTCGTGCTTGGCGACGCCGAGGTCGCCGCCGTGATCGCCGCGACGCCCGACGTCGTGTTCGTCTGCTCGCCGAACAACCCGACCGGCAACGCGCAGCCCCTGTCGGCGATCGTCGGCATCGCGCAGGGGCTGCCGAACGCGCTGGTGATCGTCGACGAGGCGTACGGGGAGTTCGCGCCGGCGGCCTCGGCGCAAGCGCTGATCGCGACCAACCCGAACATCGCGATCACGCGGACGTTCTCCAAGGCCTTCGCGCTGGCGGGCGCGCGGATCGGCTACCTGCTCGCGGCGCCGGGCACGATCGCAGACGTGCAACGGGTGCGGCTCCCCTACCACCTGTCGGCGCTCACGCAGACGGCTGCGATCGTCGCGCTCCACCACCGTGCGGAGGCGTCGGCCTTGCTCGGCGCGATCCGGGTGCAGCGGGATCGGATCAGCCGCGAGCTGCGCATCATCCCGCACGTCACCGTGTATCCGAGCGACGCGAACTTCGTCCTGTTCGCGCCGCCTGTCGACGCCGGGGCCGTCTGGCAGGGCCTGCTCGACCGCGGCGTGCTGGTGCGCGACCTGAGCGCGGTCGTGCCGAACGCGCTGCGGGTCACCGCCGGGACCGAGCACGAGACCGACCAGTTCCTCATCGCGATCAAGGAGGTCCTGGCCGCATGAACCGAACGGCGACGATCACGCGCGCGACGAAGGAGACCGACCTTAGCGTCGAGCTCGCGCTCGACGGTTCCGGCAACGCCGTCGCCGACACGGGGGTCCCGTTCTTCGACCACATGCTGCAACAGCTGGGCAAGCACGCCGGCTTCGACCTATCCGTGACGTGTAAGGGGGACCTCGAGGTCGACGCCCACCACACCGTCGAGGACTGCGGGATCGCGCTCGGTGAGGCGCTGCAGGAAGCCCTCGGCGACAAGGCGGGCGTTCGCCGGTTCGCCTCGATCGTCGTGCCGCTCGACGAGGCGGCGGTCGAGGTCACACTCGACCTCGCGGGCCGAACCTTCGTGGTCTACGACGTGGCGGTCCCGAACGAGACGATCAACGGCTTCGACACGGGATTGCTCGAGGACTTCGTGCGGGCGTTCGCGCAGAGCGCGGAGCTCACGATCCACGCGCACCTGCGGTACGGGCGCTCGCCACACCACATCTGCGAGGCCACGTTCAAAGCGCTCGCGAAGGCGCTCGGCGACGCGTGCTCGATGACCGGTCGCGACGGCGTCCCCTCCACCAAGGGAACGCTCTCGGGCTGATGGCCGCGACGGTCGCCGTGCTCGATTACGGCAGCGGGAACCTGCACTCGGTCTCCCGCGCGCTCGCGCATGTCGGGGCAGACGTGCGCATCGTCGAACGATCGTCCGACGTCGGCGGCGACGCGCTGCTGATCCCGGGCGTCGGCCATTTCGGTCAGTGTGCGCGAGCGCTGCGCGCGGCCGGGTTCGAGGCGCCGATCCGCGCGGCGATCGATGCCGGCCGGCCGGTGATCGGCGTGTGCGTCGGCATGCAGATCTTGTTCGAGGCGAGCGAAGAGGACGACGAGCCCGGCCTGGGCATCCTGCCCGGCGCCGTCCGGCGCTTGCCCGAGACGGTGCGCGTGCCCCATATGGGCTGGAACACCGTCGCATGGGCCGGCCGCCGCCACCCGTTCGTTGCCGACATCCCGGACCAGACGTCGTTCTACTTCGTGCACTCGTACGCGCCCGATCTCGGCGTCGACGCCGTCGGCGCGACGGAGCACGGCCGCGTGTTCGCGGCGGTGGTCGCACGGGACAACGTGTTCGCCACGCAGTTCCACCCGGAGAAGTCGGGCGAGGCCGGGCTGCAGCTGTACGCCAACATCGCGCGCGAGGTGGCCGCATGATCGTGATCCCGGCGATCGACCTGCGCGGCGGTCGCGCGGTCCGGCTGCTTCGCGGCGACCCGTCCGCCGAGACGGCGTACGCGGACGATCCGGTCGAGGTGGCGTCGCGGTTCCAGGAGGACGGCGCACGGCGGCTGCACGTGGTCGACCTCGACGCCGCGCTCGAGCAGGGTGAGAACCGCGAGGTGCTCCGTGAGATCTGCCAGGCGGTCGCGATCCCGGTGCAGATCGGCGGTGGCGTGCGGTCGCTCCCCGACATCCAGGCAGTGATCGAGCTGGGCGCGTCGCGCGCGATCCTGGGGACGGCGGCGGCGCTCGACCCCACGTTCGTCGCTCGCGCGGTTGAGGAGTTCGCCGAGCGCGTGCTCGTCGCGATCGACGTGCGCGGCGGCCACGTCATGGTGAAGGGCTGGCAGCAGGAAGGGCCAGAGCTCGAGCCGACCGTCGCGGCGCTCGACGAGGCGGGCGCGCCGCGCTACCTCGTCACCGCCATCGCGCGCGACGGCACACTCGACGGGCCGGACCTCCGCCTCTACAAGCAGGTGCTCGCGCTGACCGAACACCCGGTGATCGCGAGCGGCGGCGTTCGCACCGCCGACGACATCTGGGCGCTCCGCGACGAGGGCTGCGAGGCCGCGGTCACCGGCAAGGCGTTGTACGAGAAGACCCTCAAGCTGTCGCAGGTCATCCGGGGCTGAGGAAGGCCGCATGCTCGCGAAGCGCATCATGCCCTGCCTCGACGTCGACGCCGGCCGCGTGGTCAAGGGTGTGCGGTTCCATGACCTGCGGGACGCCGGCGATCCGGTGGAGCTCGCGGCCCGCTACGACGCCGACGGCGCCGACGAGTTGGTGTTCCTGGACATCACCGCGACCGTCGAAGGCCGGGCGGCGACGCACGACGTGATCGCGCGAACCGCCGAGCAGGTGTTCATCCCGCTGACCGTCGGCGGGGGGGTACGCGAGCCCGACGACGTCCGGCGGTTGCTGCGCGCCGGCGCCGACAAGGTCGCGCTCAACAGCGCGGCCGTTCGCGACCCCGAGCTCCTGTCGCGCTGTGCCGAGACCTACGGTGCGCAATGTGTCGTGATCGCGATCGACGCCAAGCGCACACAGCGCGGCTGGGAGGTCTTCGTCGATGCGGGGCGGACGTCCACGGGCCGCGACGCGATCGCGTGGGCGGAGGAGGCGACGGCCAAGCGCGGCGCCGGTGAGATCCTGCTCACCTCCATGGATCGCGACGGGACCGGCGAGGGCTACGACCTCCAGCTGCTCGAAGCGGTACGGAACGCGACGAATGTGCCGCTCATCGCGAGCGGCGGTGCCGGCACCCTTGAACACTTCGCCGACGGGCTTCGCGTGGCCGACGCGGTCCTCGCCGCCAGCCGCTTTCACGACGGCAACCTGACGATCGGCCAGGTGAAGGACCACCTCGCCGCCGAGGGGATCCCGGTGCGGCGATGAACCTCGACGAGCTCACCTTCGACGAACGCGGCTTGATCCCGGTGATCGCGCAGGACGCCGAGAACGGCGACGTGTTGATGCTGGCGTGGGCCAACCGCGAAGCGCTCGAGCGCACCCTCGAGGAGGGCCGGATGGTCTATTGGTCGCGGTCGAGGTCCGAGCTCTGGCGCAAGGGCGAGACCAGCGGCCACGTCCAGCACGTCGAGGACCTCCGTGTCGATTGCGACGCCGACGTCGTTCTCGCGCGCGTCCATCAAGACGGCGCCGCCTGTCACACCGGCGAACGAACCTGCTTCTTCCGCGGCTTGGGTCAGGCGCCGGGATAGGCTCCCGCCGTGGGCGGGCTCAGCACGCCGGCCGTCGGCGTCGTCTTCCTGATCGCGACGGCGGCAACGTGGTTCGCGGGGCTGTTCCTGGCCGACAGCACGGACGTCCTCGACGACCGGTTCCACCTGGGTGAGGCGATCGGCGGTCTGATCCTGCTCGGGATCGCCGGCACGCTCCCCGAGATCGCGATCACCGCGTCGGCGGCGATCAGCGGCAACCTCAGCATCGCGGTCGGGAACCTGCTCGGCGGCATCGCGATGCAGACCCTCGTGCTCGTCTTGATGGATCTCACGTCTCGCAGCGAGACGCCGCTCAGCTCGATGTCGCGCGTGCTCGAGCCCATCATCGAGGCGCAGTTCGTGATCCTGCTCGTGTCGATCGCGCTGCTCGGGCCGCTGCTACCTGCCGGTGTGGCGGTCGGGCCCGCGAGCCCGATCTCGATCGTGCTGGTCGTCGTGTGGGTCGGCGGCTTGATCGTGCTTGATCGCACCAAGAAGTCCGAACGCTGGCAGGCAGCCGCGGCGGCGGTCGCACCGCACATGACGCTGCCCTCCCCCAAGCCGTCCGAACGTGTGCGCCCGAACCGTTTCGAGGACACGAGCACCGCGCTGACCGTGGGCGGCTTCGTGTTCGCGGCGGTCGTGACGCTCGTCGCCGGCGTCGCGCTCGAACGATCTGGCAGCGCGTTGGCCGACGCCTGGGGCGTGAACGGCGTCGTGTTCGGCGCGACGATCCTCGCCGCCGTGACGGCGCTCCCGGAGATCAGCACCGGGATCCGCGCGGTGCGCCTCGGCCGCGTCGGCCTCGCGATGGGCGACATCTTCGGCGGCAACCAGGTGCAGATGACGCTGTTCCTGATGGCCGACATCCTGGCCGGCAAGCCGGTCCTGCAAACGGTGACGACGGGCTCTGCGTGGCTCGGCGGCATCGGCGTCATCGTCACGGCCGTCTATGCGCTCGGCCTCGTGGTGCGCCCGCCGCGCAAGGTCCTCGGCCTGGGCATCGACTCGTGGATCGTGTTGCTGTTCTATCTGTTCGGCGTCGCGGGATTGATCCGCATCTCCCAGTGAATGGGGCAGTGAACGCCGTGCGGGACCTCGCCGGTACACTCGCCGCTCCGATGTTGAAGCTCGTCATCCCGAAGGGCTCGCTCGAGGTGCAGACCTTGCGTCTGTTCGAAGAGGCCGACCTGCGCGTGCGCCGCGGCTCCGACCGCGACTATCACGGCGCGATCGACGACGAGCGCATCGAGCGCGTCTCGATCCTGCGCCCGCAGGAGATCCCGCTCTACGTGCAGGACGGGCTGTTCGACCTCGGGATCACAGGCCAGGACTGGATCGCCGAAACGGACGCCGACGTCGCGGTGCTCACGACGCTGACCTACGCGAAGACCGGCACCGGGCACGGCACCAAGGTCGTGCTCGCCGTGCCCAACGAACACCCGGCGAACAGCGCCAAGGAGATCCCGCCCGGCACGCGCATCTCGACCGAGTTCGTCGAGCTCACGAAGCGTGCGTTCGCCGACCTCGGCATCGACGTGAAGGTGAGCTGGTCGTTCGGCGCGACCGAAGCGAAGGTCCCCGACATCGTCGACGCCATCGTCGACGTCACCGAGACCGGATCCACACTCCGCGCGCACGGCATGAAGATCATCGAGACGCTCCTGACGTCCGATCCCGTGCTCGTAGCCAACCGCGAGGCGGCCGCCGACCCGGCCAAGCGCGCGGCGATGGACGACATCGTCACGCTCCTTCGTGGCGCGATCGAGGCCGAGGGTCGCGTGCTGATCAAGCTCAACGTCACGCAGGAGCACCTCGACGCGGTGCTCGCCGTTGTGCCGTCGATGAAGGCGCCGACGGTCTCGCCGCTCGCCGAGGGCGGGTTCGCGATCGAGACGGTCGTGGACAAGCGAGGCGTGAACCGCCTGATCCCGCAGCTGAAGGCCGCCGGGGGGAGCGACATCCTCGAACTGCCGATCTCGAAGATCGTCCCCTGAGGAACGCGGCCCGGGGGTACCCTCGGGCTCCGATGCGCCGCTTCCCCGCGTTGCTCCTTGCGCTTTCGCTCGCCCTCGTCGCGCTGCCTGCGCGAGCCGTGGATCTGCTCGACAGCGCGTTCGGCGGCGACGGGATCGTCACGGCGTTCACCCACGGCGCCGTCGCTACCGCGATCGGAATCGACCGCGAGCGTCGGCTCCTCGCGGTTGGCTATACCACCGGCAAGCACGTCGACGTCGCCGTGGCGCGCTTCGAGCCGAACGGCTCGCCCGACACGTCGTTCGGTGCGCACGGCCACCGCACCTACGACCTCGGCGGCGCCGATTACGCCTTCGACGCGGCCGTGACCCCGAACGGCGGGATCGTCGTCGTCGGCCGAACGTCGAAGGCGCACGACAAGATGTTCGTGCTGCGGTTGCGGCCCGACGGTTCGCGTGCATCGAGCTTCGGCCACCGCGGCGTCAAGCTGATCGACTTCGGCAAGCCGTTGCAGAGCGCGAACGCCGTCGCCCTCACGTCACACGGCAAGATCGTTGTCGGTGGCTACACGTCGAACGGCGTCGGCGCACGCTCGGCGCTCGCCCGGCTTTCGGCGCTCGGCTCCCTCGACAAGGGGTTCGGCGGGGACGGGATGGTGAGCTTCGACATCGGGTCTGGTGCGGAGCAGATCAACGACATTCGCGTTTTGCCGGGCGGCTCGATCGTGGCCGGCGGCGACGCCGAAAACGGACAGAACCCGCGGTTCAGCGTCCTCGAGGTCCGGAGCGACGGGAAGCTCGACACATCGTTCGGAACCGCCGACGACGGAAGTTCGACCGTCGACATCGTCCCGGGACCGGACGTCGCCAACGCGCTGATCGTCGCCGCGAACGGCGATTACCTCCTTGCGGGCTACGCGGGCGCCAACGCCGACCCGGCTGTTCTCGCGGTCACGCCGCACGGCACCCCGGATCAGAGCTACGGCAACCATGGCCACGTGGTCGTGCATCTGACGAGCGCGTTCGACGAAGCCGCCGACATCGTCCGCGATGGCGCGAAGGCGTATCTGGTGGGAAGGATCCACGGGACCGACGACGACATCGGCCTGATCCGGCTGAACGCCGGCGGTGGACTCGACACGTCCTTCAGCGGGGACGGGATCTTCCGGATCGACGTTTCGGGCTCGACCGACGCCGCAGCCGACGGTCTGCTGCAGCCCAACGGCAGACTCGTCGTGGCCGGCCAGTCCTGGCGGGGCGGCGTCCCACGGTTCGCGTTAGCCCGCATCCTCAGCTAGCGGCGGTCGCGAAGGAGACTACGAACCGATGCCGAATCTCATCCTGCTGGTTTCTGTGATCGTGGCCATCGCGGGGCTCGTCGCCTTCATCTATCTCCTGCGACATCGGTGAGTCGGGATCCCGACGGCGACCGAAGGTCACGTTGCCACGGAACTGACATCGAACGGCCGATGGCACCGGACTTGACCTCGTGGTGTTCTTTCTGGCACCATGCGAAGCATGTTTGAACGGTCGTTCAAGACCGCGCACCGGTACGTAGCCAGCTGACCGCGCGCCGCGGCCCGACGCCGCACGCGCGCAGACGACCTCTCGGCATCGCCGGGGGGTCTTTCGTTTCCCGACGACGACACGAGGGAAGGAACCGACGATGGGGATCGCGGAGCAGATCACTACCGAAGCAGCTGCACTGGAACGCCGCTGGGATTCTGAGGCGCGCTGGAACGGCGTCGTGCGCCCGTACACCGCAGAAGAGGTCGTCCGGCTGCGTGGCCGGATCCGTGAGACCCACTCCTTCGCCGGCCAAGCCGCCGACAAGCTCTGGAACCTGCTCGCCACCGAGGATTTCATCTCGACCCTCGGATGCCTCACCGGCAACCAGGCCGTCGAGTGCGTCAAGGCCGGGCTCCGCGCGATCTACCTCTCCGGCTGGCAGGTCGCCGCCGACGCCAACCTCTCCGGCCAGACCTATCCCGATCAGTCGCTCTACCCGGCCAACTCCGTCCCTGCCGTGGTCCAGCGGATCAACAACGCGTTGCGCCGCGCCGACCAGATCGCCTGGTCCGACGGCCGCGAGGCCGACTTTCTCGCGCCCATCGTCGCCGACGCCGAGGCCGGCTTCGGCGGCCCCCTCAACGCCTTCGAGCTGATGAGCTCGATGATCAAGGCCGGCGCCGCGGGCGTGCACTTCGAGGACCAGCTCAGCTCCGAGAAGAAGTGCGGCCACCTCGGCGGCAAGGTGCTGATCCCGACGGCGCATTTCGTGCGGACGCTGACCGCCGCGCGGCTCGCCGCCGACGTCCTCGACGTGCCGACGGTGCTCATCGCGCGCACCGACGCCCTCGCTGCGACGCTCGTCACCAGCGACGTCGACGAGCGCGACCAGCGGTTCACGACCGGCGACCGCACCGACGAAGGGTTCTTCCGCACGCGCGAAGGGATCGACGCCGCGATCGCCCGCGCGATGAGCTACGCGCCCTACGCGGACATGCTGTGGTGCGAGACGTCGACGCCCGACATGGACGAGGCGAAGGCGTTCGCCGAGGCGATCCACACGGAGTTTCCCGGCAAGCTGCTCGCCTACAACTGCTCGCCGTCGTTCAACTGGAAGAAGACACTCGACGACGCGCAGATCGCCAAGTTCCAGAAGGAGCTCGGCGCGATGGGCTACCGGTTCCAGTTCATCACGCTCGCGGGCTTCCACGCGCTCAACGCGAGCATGTTCGACCTTGCGAAGGGCTACGCGACGGAGGGCATGACCGCCTACGTCAAGCTGCAGCAACAGGAGTTCGCGATGGAGCCGGACGGGTACACGGCGGCCAAGCACCAGGCCGAGGTGGGCACCGGCTGGTTCGATCAGGTGAGCCAGACGATCATGCAGGGCTCGTCGTCGACGCTCGCGCTTGAAGGAAGCACCGAATCCCACCAGTTCTGAACAACACGCGGGGCCACTCTCTTCATCGCTCCATCTCCCTTGCGGTGCTGTCCGTCGCCGTGCCCGCGCAGCCGCGAGCGGCGACCTCGGCACCGGGTTCGACGGCGACGGGATCGACTCGCCTCGACGATCTGGTTGCCCGCTTCCTCGCCTGAGGGACGGCGGTGCGGGCCGAAAAATCGGCCGATGGGCGGTTCGACACGGCCTCGGTTTTGGATAACCCTGGCACCCGATGCACCGCACGCGTGACCGCCGAGCGCTGATCGCGGCGATCGGCCTCTCGTCCTTCGGGGACGAGCTTGCGATCGTCGCACTCGCGCTCCGGGTCGAGGACCTCACCGGCTCCGCGGGGATGGTTGCGCTGCTGTTCATCGTGTCGGCGCTGCCGCACGTGCTGTTCGCGCCGGTCTCGGGCTGGCTCACCGACCGCCGAGAAACCGTGCAGACGCTGCGGTGGTTCTCGCTCGCGCAAGCGGTGGTGGCGACGGCACTGGCGTTCGCCGTCGGCCTGCCGCTCGTCTTCGTCCTCGCATTCGTGCTCGGCGCGCTCGCGAGCGTCACAGGTCCGTCGGTGTTCGCGCTGGTGCCGCTGCTCGACGAAGACGGCGACATCTCGACCACGAACTCGAAGATCGAGATCGCGAAATACGCCGGCTGGATCTCCGGTCCGCTCGTCGCCGGTCTGGTGGCGCACCAGAGCGGCACCGCCGCGCCGCTCCTGATCGACGCGCTCACGTTCCTGGTCCTCGCCGTCGGCACGCTCGGGATGAGCATCCGCCGTTTTCCGACCGCGGACGAGGCGGACGCCGCAGACGGGGCACGTGCGGGCTTCGCGTACGTGGTGAGCGACCGCCTGCTGCTGCTCGTGTTCATCGCGATGGGTGGGATCGTGCTGTTCGCCGCGACCGACAACGTCGCAGAGGTGTTCTTCGCGCGCGACACGCTCAACCAGCCCGCGATCGGATACGGCGTCTTGGCGTCCACCTGGATGGCGGGGATGGTGATCGGCGCCTTGCTGGCCCGGCGCGCAGACACGAACCGTGCGCCGATCTGGGTCTTCGGCGGGGCCATCCTCGGCGGTGGTGCACTCGTCATCGGCGCAGCGTCGGGCGCGCTCATCCCGGCGGCGGCGTTGTTCGTCGTCGCCGGCCTCGGCAACGGGATCGAGAACGTGGCGGCGCGCACGCTCATCCACGGCCGAGTGCCTTCGGCGCTCCACGGACGGGTCTTCGCCGCGTACATGGGCCTCGTGAGCAGCACGCAGATCATCGCGACGGCGCTCGGCGGCGCGTTGGTGGTCGGGGTTGGCGGCAAACAGGCGCTCGTCGTCGGCGGTCTCGGGTCGCTGGCCGTCGGCGCGCTCGGGTTGATGGCCTTGGCGTGGGTCCAGGCCGGCTCAGGTGAGCCACCGGTCGTGCACGTCGAGGATTCCGACGAAGCGCCGCCTGAAGCGGTCGACGTTCCCGATGAGTTCCGGCCGACACCCTGGTAATACGAGAAACCGCTGCGGCCAAGAAGCAACTGGCTTCCTTGACGTGTCTCGCGGGCTGCCGATACGCTGTTGCACCTGCAAGACGGGCAGGATTTGCCGATGGAGGCTCTGTGATCCAGACACGCGCTGCCGGGGAGGTCGCGGCCATGGTGCCGTCGCGCCTGTGCTGTCGCAGCGCCGCGGGCATGGGGATGCCCGCTCGCCACCGCCTGCGGTAGCCGAAACCCGTCATCGCACCACCCGAGGCCGCCGCTCAGGCGGCCTTTCCCGTACCTGGACCCCACCGGAGCCACACCGAGCGGACCGAGGAACCGATGGCAGACCGAGATCCGATCCAACCGATCCACGAGCCGACGCTGGCCGTCATCGACGAGGAGTCGACGTGGGTCCAAGACGCTGCCGACCGGTTCGAGAACGCGAGCGCCGAGGATCTGCTCGCGTGGGCGATCGAGACCTTCCACCCGCGACTCGCGATCAGCGCCGCCGGCGGCGTCGACGGCATGGCGCTCGTCGACATGGCGTGGCGCATCGACCCGAGCATCCGCGTGTTCACGCTCGACACCGGCCGTCTGCCTCCAGAGACCTACATCCTGTTCGAAGAGGTTCGCGACAAGTACGGCATCGACGTCGAGTTCGAGGTGCCCGACGCCCAAGGGGTCGCCGCGTTCCAGACGGCGAACGGACCCAACGCGATGTACCGCAGCGTCGATCTCCGCACCACCTGCTGCACGATCCGCAAGGTCGAACCGCTGAAGCGCAAGCTCACGACGCTCGACGCCTGGGTCGCCGGCCTGCGGCGCGAGCAGTGGGTCAGCCGCCGCAACATCGCGAAGGTCGAGCTCGACCGCGAGCACGGCGGCATCGTCAAGCTGAACCCGCTCGCCGATTGGACCCTCGACCGCGTCTGGGACTACATCCGAGACAACGAGGTCCCGTACCACGAGCTGTTCGACCACGGCTACACCTCGATCGGCTGTGCGGCCTGCACCCGCGCGGTGCTGCCCGGCGAACCCGAGCGCGCCGGCCGCTGGTGGTGGGAGCAGGACACCGATAAGGAGTGCGGCATCCACTGCTCCGTGCAGTTGCTCGGCTCGAAGTCCGACAGCGAGAAGGCGTCGGAAGGCTCATTGAAGGAAGTGCACACATGAGCGAACAGCCGAAGCAGGTCTTCGACCGCACGCAGGGGCCGACCGAGGTCCGCGCCGCGGTGCAGACGCAGGTCGCCGAGAACGATCACAACCCCTGGGAGGCGATCGAAGAGACTGAGGGGCCGATCGCCGTCGGCCGGATGCGCTTGATGGGCGTCTACGACGACCGCCAGCGCAACCGGTTCATGCTCAGGATCCGGATCCCGGGCGGCCAGATCAACGCCGACCAACTCGAGACGGTCGCCGGCGTGATCCGCGACTTCGGCAACGGATGGGAGGGCCACACCGAGCCCGACCGGTTCGGCGAGATCACCACCCGCCAGGATATCCAAGTGCACTGGGTCGAGTTCACGCAGCTCCCTGAGATCTGGCGGCGTTTCGACGCCGTCGGCATGACGACGGCCCAGGCCTGCGGCGACTCGATGCGGAACCCGACCGCGTGCCCCGCCGACGGCGCCGATCCGCGCGGCCACCTGCCGGTCGCGCCGCTGATCGACGAGTTCCGGACGTTCTCCAAGGACGAGGAGAAGCTGACCGCGTTCCTGCCTCGGAAGTGGAAGGTCGTCGTGACCGGGTGCCCGACCGACTGCGCGGTGGTGAAGCTGCACTGCTTGGCGTTCACGCCGGCGCGCGCTGCCGACGGCAGGCTCGGATTCAACGTGCACGCCGGCGGTGGGCTGAGCGACTCCCCGCGGATCGCCGACGCACTCGACCTGTTCGTCCGGCCGGATCAGGTGACCGACACCGTCCGGGCCACGCTCGAGGTGTACCGCGCGTTCGGGGACTTCGACATGAAGGCAGTCAACCGGTTCCGCGTGCTCGTGCATCAAATCGGGCCGGACAAGGTGACCGAGGAGATCCGGTCGCGGCTCGCGAGCGATACCGCGGGCGCCGGCGAGTCGCTGTGGACCGGCGAGCCCGAGGACCACCTCGGCGTGCATCAGGACGCGAGCGGCACGCACTTCGTTGGGCTCTGCATCCCGATGGGGCGCCTCACCGACGACGAGTGGTTCGAGGTCGCACGGCTCGCGCGCACGCACGGCGACGGCGGCGTGCGTATGTCGCAGCGTCAGAACCTGTTGCTCACCGGCATCCACGACGTCGACGCGCTGCTGGCCGAGGACTTCGTGCAGACCTACAAGCCCGAGCCCGACCCGTTCGAGCGCGCGATCGTGGCGTGCACGAGCGCGCCCTTCTGCAAGTTCGCGATCGACGACATGAAGACCAACGGGCAAAAGCTCGTGGCCCACCTACAGGAGACACTGCCGCTCGCCGGGCGCGACCGCCTCGACGGGCTCAAGCTCCACATGAGTGGGTGCAAGGCGTCGTGCGCGCAGGTGCAGGCCGCGCACATCGGCGTGCGCGCGACGATGACCAAGGACGAGGAGGCCTACAGCCAAGCTCTCGACATCTCGCTCGGCGGCGACCTCGGCCACGCACGCCTCGGCGCGTGGGTCCGGCTCGAGGACCCCGTTGACGAGGCCTACGACTCGATCACCGAGGTGCTCCGCGCGGTATGCGCGGGCGAGCTGTCCCTCGACGACCTCACCCCGGCCGGCGTCGGCCGCTACTTCGAAGGGAACGGACATGGTTGACACGGCGGAACGAGTCGAGGGCGGCGGGAAACAGCCGCACGTCGATCCGGCGCGCGACGTTCGCGACGACATCATGGATGCGAACGGCGTGCCGGAGATGCTCGACAAGATCTGGTTCCACAAGACGGCGAGCGCCGTGATCGACGCCGACCGGTGCGTCGGGTGCGGCGCGTGCATCGCGGCCTGCCCCTCGCGGTCGATCGGCGTCGGCACCGACGGCCTTCCGACCCTCGTCCGGATGTGCACAGGCTGCTCCGCGTGCTGGGACTACTGCCCGATGGCCGGGTTCCGCCCCGAGAAGCTCAATCACCAGGTCGAGGACGACCCGGTTGGCCCGATGCAGCAGGCCGTGTCGGCCCGCGCGCTCGCCCGGCCCGACGGAGCGCAGGACGGCGGCGCCGTCACTGCGCTGCTCGCAACGCTGATGGAACGCGGCGTGATCGACGCGGTCATCCAGACGCAGAAGCTCGACGCGTTCATCGGCACGCCCGTGCTCGCGACGACGGTCGAGCAGGTGCTCACCGGCGTCGGCAGCGTCTACCACCAGTCCGAGGCCCTTTCGATGCTGAACGAGCGCTGCCCCGACGGCGTCGAGCGGATCGCGCTGGTCGGCACGCCGTGCCAGATCAGCGGCTTGCGCGCGATCCAGAAGTTCCCGTGGGAGCGCCGCGACACGCTCGCGAGCAAGGTCACGCTCGCGATCGGCCTGTTCTGTACCCGCTCGTTCGACCCGAAGAAGCTGATCCCGATGGTCGCCGCCGAGGGCGTCAATCTCGGCAAGGTGTCGAAGATCGACATCCGCGAGGGAAAGCTCGTCGCCGCCTCGTCCGAGGGCGAAGAGCTGATGAAGAAGCCTGTGAAGGACTTCCACCAGGCATCGCTCAAGGGCTGCGACGAGTGCGCCGACTTCGCCGCGCTCGGCGCCGACCTCGTGGTCGGCAACATCGGCTCAGAGCCGGGGACCTCGACGGTGTTGATCCGCACCGATGCGGGCATGGACGCATGGGTGCGCGCCGCGGGCGCCTTCGAGGACGCGCCGATCGAGGACCTCTCGGCCGTGAAGCGACTGGCCCTGCGCAACCTCGATCGCGCGAAGAAGAACCTCAAGCGCGAGTACGACCCCGAGGGACCGCTGTGGATCAGCTACACGGAGCACCTCGACGACTACGAGGGCACGGATCGCGACGCGGCCTCGCCCCCGCCGTTCCGATCACACCACTACACGGTGGCCTGCTAGCGATGGCGCCCTTCGGCTTCCCCGTGCTGCTCGAGCTCGCGGGCCGCCGCTGCGTCGTCATCGGCGGGCTGCCGATCCGGGAAGGCAAGGTGGAGGCGCTGCTGGCGGGCGGTGCGACCGACGTCCTCGTGGTGTCCACCGAACCCGAGGATCATCTGGCAGAGCTCGAGCTGCTCGAAGGCATCACCGTTGCTCGTCGCACCTGGACGTCGGCGGACCTCGCGGGTTCATTCCTCGTGATCGCACACGACCGGGATGCCGGCGAACGGTCGCGGCTGTCGGCGACTGCCCGGCGCGCGGGAGCATTGGTCAATGTAGTTGACGATATCCCTGCGTGCGATTGGGCGATGCCGGCGATCGTCCGGCGCGGGGACCTCTTGGTGGCGATCGGCACGGGCGGCGCGTCCCCGGCGCTCGCGCGCAAGATGCGGGAGCGGCTCGAGGCCGAATACGGCCCGGAGTGGGCCGAGATCCTTCGTGTGCTTCGAGAGGTGCGCGAGGAGACGTTGCCGCTGCTCCCGGACATCCGCGAGCGGTCGGCCCGTTGGCGCGACGCGCTCGATCCCGACGAAGCTGCGGCCCTGGTGCAAGCGGGCTGCGCGGACGAACTACGCGGCCGGCTCGTCTCGCGACTGCTCGACGGAGCGCATCGATGACGGGACACGTTGTCCTGGTCGGCGCCGGCCCCGGCGACCCGGAGCTCATCACGGTGAAGGGTGCCAAGGCGCTCGCCGAGGCCGACGTAGTCGTCTACGACAGGCTCGCCGCGCCGGCGTTGCTGGATCTGGCGCCGGCGACCGCGGAGCGGATCTACGTCGGGAAGGAGCCCGGCGGGCACGCGATGAGGCAACACGAGATCGACGCGATGCTCGTCGAGCAGGCGCTGCTCGGCCGGACGGTCGTGCGGCTCAAGGGCGGTGACCCGTTCGTCTTCGGCCGCGGCGGCGAGGAGCTCCTCGCGTGCGCCCGCGCAGGTATCCCGTGCGAGGTCATCCCCGGCGTCACGAGCGCGATCGCGGCACCATCAGCGGCCCAGATCCCGGTCACACACCGTGACGTCGCTCGTTCGTTCGCCGTCGTGACGGCGTCGACCGCGGGAACCGCCCACCGATCGGACGCCGTCGACCTGAGCCGCATCGCGACCGCCGTCGACACACTCGTGCTGCTCATGGCGGCCGGCCGTCTCGCGGAAACCTGCCGCGCACTGATCGACGCGGGCCGCGACGCGGACGAGCCGGCGGCGCTCGTGATGTGGGCGACCACCCCGGAGGAACGAACGGTGATCGGCACGCTTACGGACCTTCCGGCCGTGGCTGCAGCGTCCAGCCTCGGGCCGCCCGCCACATTGATCGTCGGGGAAGTCGCGGCGATCCCTCAGCAGGTGACGGCCATCACCGATGAACGGGTGCAGCGGACGGCACGGTAGGGCCGGCTCGAGTCATCGTCAGCCGATGCCGAAGGCATACAGCGAGCCGTCACGGCAACGGATGTACACGCGGCCGTTCGCGATCGCGGGGCTCGAGTTGAACCCTCGATCCAGGTCCATTCCAACTCGGCGCCAGGAGCAGACTGCCGGTACGCGTCCGTATGGCGTATAGCGGCGTGTCGTAGCAGGCGACGTACAGGACGCCGTTCGCGATCGCCGGCGACGACGTCGAGTAGTCGGCAACGTAGTCCGCGCGCCCGGACCCGACGTAGACGATCCCCTTGGCGAACGCGGCGCCGCCCCACACGCCCCAAACATTGGCGAACAAAGCACCCCCCACTGGTACCCGCTGCGTGCACGGTTCGGGCGAGGTATCGGGCTCGCTCACCTCATCGCCACGACACCGACGCTTTAGACCATGTCCAGGAGTTCCCTGAGGTCGGCGATCCGTGCGCCGGACCAGTCGTCACCCTCGAGGTGAAGCAACGTCGTGACGTCGACGGCCGGGTCGCGGATCTCGACGGCGGTCATGCCGAACTCTTGTGCGCCCGTGAGCTCGCGGTACGCGCCGTCGCCGCAGTACAGGCACTCTTCGGGCGCAACGCCGAGGGCGTCGCATGCGAACCGATAGATCGCCGGATCCGGCTTACGAAGACCGACCACGCTCGAGAACACCTCGACGTCGACGAGGCGCGCGAAGGCGGATGCCTCCCACATGGGCGGGGTGTCGGGCGCGCACATGGAGATGAGTGCCAGCCCGAACCCCTTCGCACGCAGCTCGATCAACGTCTCGACGGCACCATCACGGGGGCGGAACCACGCGTCGTACATCGCGGCGCGTCGCTTCAGCGCCTGGGTGACCGCGACCGCACCGGGTTCGGGCAAGCCGATCGCCTCGCAGATCGCGAGCACGTTCTCGTCCATCGTCTTGTACACGCCCGTCTGTCGCTCGAGGACCGTTTCGTTCCACGCTTCGCGGAACGCGTCCGGATCCGCGCCGAGCACCGTCGCCATATGGTCGATCGACGCGTAGAAGTCCTGGTGGGGGAACTCGGGAACGAGCGTCCCGTA
This sequence comes from Actinomycetota bacterium, assembly GCA_036265325.1. Taxonomy (GTDB): domain Bacteria; phylum Actinomycetota; class UBA4738; order UBA4738; family HRBIN12; genus AC-51. Next base: position 49,487 of record DATAPH010000013.1, read on the forward strand.
GAGATCGAAGATGACGGCGCGGAACGGCACGTCAGACGGTCTTGCGCCAGTCGTCCACGACCTGGCCGTAGATCACGAGGTCGACGTAGAGCCCGCCGCCGACCTTTCCGGCGCCCCGGAGGACGCCCTCCTCGCGCATGCCGAGTCGCTTCGCGACCGCGCGGCTCCGCAGGTTGTCGACGCCGGCGCGCAGCTGGGTCCGGTGCAGGCCTTCGTCCTCGTACCCACGCGTCATCAGCGCTTGCGCAGCGCGCGTCACCAGCCCGCGGCCGACGAACTCCTCGTCGAGCCAGAAGCCCAGCTCGCCCACGTCGTCGGAGCCGCTGATCATCAGATCGCATCCGCCAGCCAGGTCGTCGCCGACCCAGATGCCGTTGCCGTCGAGCGAGCGACCGTCATCGACGCGCGACTCGATGTATGCCGTCTGCGACGAGGCAGCGGTCGCGTCGTCCACCCAGTGGAACCATCGCGCCAATCGCACCCGGTTGGAATCGATCACGGCGAACAACGCGTCCGCGTCGGTCGTCGAATACGGTCGGAGAACCGCGCCGCCGCCGAGCTCGATGCGCAGGTCGGACCTCACGTCCGCACCCTACGTGCTCGCCATTCGTCCTCCAAGATGCCGTAGCCGACCGAGTCGAGGTATCCGTCGGCGACGCGGATGCCGTCACGCCAGACGCCCTCCTCCCGCATGCCCAGCCGGCCGGCGACCGCTCGCGACCGCTCGTTGTCCGACGCCGCCTGCAGCTCCATCCGATGCAGCCCGAGCTCATCGAACGCAAGGTCGAAGAACCACTCGCACGCGCGCGTGACGATGCCACGGCCCTCGTACTCCTGCGCGAGCCAGTACCCGATCTCTCCGCTGTTAGACAGCGTGTCGATGTCGAGCCCGATGCCGCCCGCGAGCTCCCCGTCGACGAAGATCCCGTTCCCTTCGATGCTGACCCGGTCGTCGAGGCAACTCTGGATGAAGGTGCGGGTGTCGTCGACGCTCTTGGTGCTGTGCTCCCAGATCATCCAGGGCCGCAAGTGGTCGCGGTTGGCGTCGATCAGGTCGTACAGCGCTTGCGCGTCATCGAGCGTGTAGGTACGGACGACCGCGCCGTCCCCGAGGTCCCGAAACAGCGGGTTCACGGCGCGGCGGTGGCCGTCTCGCGCTTGGACCGCTCCTCGTCCTGCAGAACCCGCCGAAGCACCTTGCCCACCAGCGTCTCCGGCAGGGCGTCGCGGAACTCGACGTCCTTCGGCGCGCGATAGCCCGTCAGGCCCTGCGCCGGGTCCTTGCACCAGGCGATCAGCTCCTCGGCGGTCAACTGCTGACCTTCCTTGAGCACGACGAACGCCTTGATGCGCTCGCCGGTGCGGTCATCGGGGACGCCGATCACCGCGCACTTCGAGATCGCGGGGTGGTGGTACAGCACGTCCTCGACCTCGTTGGGGTACACGTTGAACCCCGACACGAGCACCATGTCCTTGAGGCGGTCGACGATCCGAAAGAATCCGTCGGGCTCCATCACCGCGACGTCGCCGGTGTGGAACCAGCCGTTGCGGATCGCGAGGGCGGTTTCCTCGGGGCGCCGCCAGTAGCCGAGCATGACCTGCGGACCTTTGATGCAGAGCTCGCCGGGCTCGCCCTGCGGCATCTCCTTGTCGGGATCATCAAGCGAGATGATCCGCACATCGGTGTCGGAGATCGGCATGCCGATCGACCCGGGCCGGCCGCGCCCATCGAGCGGATTCACATGCGTGACCGGCGAGCACTCGGTCAGGCCGTACCCCTCCACCAGGACGGCGCCGTCGCTCACCTCCGCGAACCGCTTGGCGACCGCCTGCGGCAGCGGCGCCGCGCCCGACACACACGCCTTCACCGACTTGAGGTCGAACTTCTGCACGTCGGGGAACTCGTTGATCGCCACGTAGAGCCGGGGTACACCAGGGAAGAACGTCGGCTTCTCCTCCTGCGAGATCTCGAGGATCAGGTGGATGTCGCGCGGGTTCGGGACCGGCACGAGCTTGGCCGCGATGAGCCCGGTGAGCACCATCGCCAGCAGCCCGTACGAGTGGAAGAACGGCAACGCCGCGAGCACCGCGTCGTGCCCTTCTTCGATCGTCGTGATCCACGCCCAGGCCTGCCGGGCGTTGGCCGCGAGGTTGGCGTGGGACAGCATGGCGCCCTTCGCGATCCCGGTCGTGCCCCCGGTGTAGATCAGTACGGCGGTGTCCTGTTGTGGCTGCACCGTCGCGACCGGTGGGATCGGGCCCGCGGACGCCATCTCCTCGTGCCAACGACGAACCTGCGCGTTCTTCGGTACCGGCGGCCACGGCTTGCCGGCCGCGAGCTGCTGCTTCTTGAACTTCAACGCCGGCGCGAGGAGCTTCTTCAAGCCGGGCATGTAGTCGTTGAGCCGCGTGATCACGACGTGCTCGATGCCGACCGCGGCGAACACGTCGGCGAAGTCCCCGTACATCAGGTCGGCGACGAGCACGACGTTCACGTCCGCGTCGCGGAGCTGGTGTTCCATCTCGCGGGCGGAGTACACCGGGTTGTTGCCGACCGCCACCGCGCCGATCCGCATGCACGCGTAGAACGCGATGGTGAACGGCGGCGAGTTCGGCATGATCAGCGCCACCCGGTCGCCCTTACGGATGCCGAGACCGGCCAGCATGGCGCTGCAGAGCTCCACCTCCTGCAGCAGTTGCTTGTAGCTGAGGTGCTTGCCGAACCAGGCGATCGCGGGTCTGTCTGGGAACCGGCCCGCCGCCGATTCCAACAGTCCGAAGACGCTTTCGGAGGGGAACGGAGCGATCGAACGGGGCACGTCGGAGGGGTAGGACGCGACCCAGGGTCGTTCACCGCTCATGCGCGGCATGATATGCGGCATGGCAACGACCTTGCAGGACACGAACGCGCCCTCAACCGAGGAGCGGCAAGGCAGCCTGTTCATGGCAGGCATGCGGCTGGTCTGGGACTACATCAAGTTGCACCCCAAGCCATTCATCGTGTCCCTGGCAGGGGCACTCCTGTTCGCGGTGTCGTCGATCTTGCTGACGGATGCCCTCGCGCGCGCCACCAATAACGTGCTTGCCCCGGCGCTGGACCCCTCCTCGACCACCGTCGTGTTCACGGCGAAGGCCGTATGGCTGTCCGTTCTCGCACTGATGGCGTTCGGCTGCGGACGAGCGCTCGGGATCATGGTCCGCCGCTACTACTCGGGCGTCGCCGGCGAGCGGGTGATGGCGACCCTTCGCCGCAACGTCTCGGACCGCTACCGTGAGCTCCAGCTGCAGTATCACCGCGAGACGCCGACCGGTGAGCTCCTCGCCCACATGGAGGCCGACGTCAAGGCGGCGGTCGACGTGTTCTGGCCGGTCCCGTTCGCGGTCGGCGTGATCGCGCTCGTCGTGCTCGCGATGATCCAGATGCTCCGGGTCGACGCCTGGCTCGCGCTCGTCGGCGCGTTGCTATTCCCAGCGCTCGCGCTGATGAACCACAACTTCGCCAAGCACATGGAAGAGCCGGCCCGGATGGCGCAGGAGGACATCGGTGTCGTCTCGGCGGTCGCCCATGAGTCGATCGACGGCGCGCTCGTCGTGAAGACGCTCGGCCGCGAGCAGCTCGAGACCGACAAGCTCGAGGACGCGGCGCGGACGCTCCGCAATGACCGTGTGCGCGGCGGGTACGTTCGCGCAACGTTCGAGGCGGCCCTCGACGCGATGCCGACGCTCGCGACGGTCATCCTGATCGCGGTCGGCGCGTGGCGGATCCATCAGGGCGCGATCAACACCGGCGACCTGGTCGGGTTCGTCGCGCTGTTCGGGCTGCTGTCGTGGCCGATGCGGTTCATCGGATGGATCCTCGCCGAGCTGCCGCGCGCGGTGGTCGGCCACGACCGGCTGCAGACCGTGTTCGCCGAACAGGTCACGGTGACGCCACCCGAGCACCCAGTGCCGCTGCCGTCCGGACCGCTGGGGGTTTCCGTCAAGGACGTGAAGCTCGTCTACGACGGTCTGCCTGTGCTGAACGGCGTGAGCTTCGACGTCGAACCCGGGGAATCGGTCGCGATCGTGGGCTCGACCGGCGTGGGCAAGTCGACACTCGTGCAACTGCTGGTTCGCCTTGCCGACCCGGACCAGGGCATCATCACCGTCGGGGGGGTCGACGTGCGCCAGACCGACCCGCTCGAGCTGCGGGCCGCGGCGTCGATCGTGTTCCAAGAGAGCTTCCTGTTCGCGGCGAGCGTGCGCGAGAACATCGCGCTGGACGACACCGTGGCCGCCGACGAAGTCGTGCGGTCGGCGATGATCGCGAACGCCGACCGGTTCATCCGCGAGCTCCCCAACGGCTACGACACCGTGGTCGGCGAGCGCGGGCACACCGTGTCGGGCGGGCAGCGTCAGCGAGTCGCGCTGGCTCGCGCGCTTGCGCGCAAGCCGCGGATCCTGATCCTCGACGACGCCACGTCGTCCGTCGACCCGACGATCGAGGCGAACATCCTGCACGCCTTGCGGCGCGAGCTCGACACCACGTTGATCGTGGTGGCCTATCGCCTGTCGACGATCAAGCTCGCCGACCGGGTGATCTACCTCGAAGGCGGCACGGTCGCCGGCACCGGCACGCACGACGAACTGCTCGCCACCCAGCGCGGCTACGCCTCGATCATCCGCGCATACGAGCGCCGGAACGTGGAGGAGGTGCTCGATGAGCGCTGAGCTCGCCTCCTTCCAAACGGATGACGACGCGCTGCCGGTTCCCGAGGAGCTCCAAGGCGCGTGGGCGGTTCTCAAGCGCGGCGTCGGCGAGAGCACCGAGCTCCGTCGCGGCCTCGGCCTGACCGTCGTCGTCTCGCTCGGCGTGACGGTCGTCTCGCTGGTGACGCCGATCCTGCTCCAGAAGGTGTTCGACCACGGTCTGAACCCGTTCAACGCGAAGTACACGTACACCATCTGTGCCATCGGGTTCGCGCTGGTGCTCGTCGCGTTCCTGGCCGCCCGGATCGCCGGCCGCCGGCTGGTCGTCGCGGCCGAGAACGCGATGATGCAGCTGCGCGTCACGACGTTCTCGCACATCCACGCGCTGTCGATCGCCGACCAGTCCGAAGAGAAGCGAGGCGTGTTCGTCGCACGCGTCACCGCCGACATCGACGCGCTCCAACAGTTCATGGAGTGGGGCGGGATCGCGTGGATCATCTCGATCACGCAGGTGATCGGCGCGCTCATCCTGATGCTGATCTACGCGTGGCAGCTCACGCTCGGCATCTGCATCCTGATCGTGCCGCTGGTGCTGATCGTCTGGTCCATGCAGGCGAAGCTGACACTGGCGTTCAACACGGCGCGCACGCGGGTCGGCGAGATGCTCTCGGAGGTGTCGGAGTCGGTGATGGGTGCGGCGGTGGTTCGCGCGTACGGGCTCGACGAACACACCGACCGCAAGGTGAAGCGCGCGATCGACCAGCGCTACCGCGCTGAGATCATGGCGCACTTCCGCGCGGCGACCCTGTGGCCGCTCTCGTCGGTCTTCTACGCGATGTCGCTGTCGACGGTCGTCGTCCTGGGCGCGTTCTACGGTCCGAAGTGGGGGATGTCGTTCGGCCAGGTCGTCGCGTTCCTGTTCCTCGCCGACGTGTTCCTGCACGTGTTCACCGACCTGCCCGAGGTCTACTCGGAGACGCAGAACTCGATCGCGGCGTGGCGCAAGATCCTCGCGGTCCACGACATGCCGGTCGAGATCGTGGAGCCGCTGCAGGGCGTCGAGCTCCCTCGGGGCGCGTTGTCGGTCGAGGCGAAGGACATCCACTTCACGTACCGCGAGGGCCCGGAGGTCCTGCACGGGATCTCGCTGTCGGTGCCGGCGGGCGGCCACGTGGCGATCGTCGGCGAGACCGGCTGCGGTAAGAGCACGTTCGCGAAGGTGGTGTCGCGGCTGGCCGACCCCACGGAAGGGTCGCTGCTCATCGACGGCATCGACCTCCGGGAGATCGAGCCGACCGCGCGCCGAACACACATCCGGATGGTGCCGCAGGACGGGTTCCTGTTCGACACGACGGTGCGCGACAACGTCCGGATGGGCCGTGAGGGCGCGAGCGACCGCGACGTCGAGACGGCGTTCGAAGAGCTCGGGCTCGGCGACTGGGTCGACACGTTGCCCGACGGGCTCGACACGAAGGTCGGCGAGCGTGGCGAAGCCCTGTCGGTCGGTGAGCGCCAGTTGGTCGCGTTGGTGCGCGCGCAGCTCGGGAACCCCGGGCTGCTGCTCCTCGACGAGGCGACGTCGGCGGTCGACCCGGCGACGGAACGCCGTATCACCGAGGCGCTGCGCCGCCTATCCGCCGGACGAACCGTGATCACGATCGCCCACCGGCTCTCGACGGCCGAAGGCGCCGACAAGGTGTTCGTGTTCGACGCCGGCCGCCTGGTCGAAGAGGGAACACACACCGAGCTCGCCGCTGGAGACGGCACGTACGCCGTGCTCTACGGCTCCTGGCTCGGGAACGTCCGCGAAGACGGCGCCGCCTAGTTGGGGCATGCGACTCCCCGCGTCATCCCTCTTGCGTAGGCTGGCAGCATCAGCGAGGGAAGCGCTCGGATGGTCACGTGGGCTCGCCTTCGCGAACTTCGACGCGATCTCGAGGAGGCGGCTCGCACTCGCTTGTATCAGGTCGGCGTCGGGCGCGCGTTCCTGGCCACCGTTCGTGCGGACGGCGGTCCACGACTGCAAATGAACCGCCCGACGGCTTCGACGAGCAGGAACTCTTCACGTTCGACGTGGACACGTGCCTGGTGACGACCACAACGAGGCACGGCGACCCACACCCGAAACACATCGTCTGGCGCGGTGCCGCCTAGATCCGAGGCTCGCGCTAGGCTCGCTCACCATGTCCGACCCGATGCGCGCGATGGCGGAAGCATCGCTCTTCCCGCTGGACGGCGAGCTCAGCGCGCCCGGGCTGACCGAACGCGTTACCGTCGAGCGCGACGCATTCGGCATCCCGCGGATCACCGCGACCTCGCTCGACGACCTGTGGTTCGCGCAGGGGTTCGTCACCGCCGGCGAACGGCTCTTCCAGCTGGAGCTTGCGCTGCGACTCGCGACCGGACGCCTTTCCGAGATCTTCAGCGAACTCACGTACCAAGACGACGTGTTCATGCGGACGATCGGCCTCAACCGCGCGGGCGCCAAGCACGTCGAGGCATGGAACGAAACCGATCACGCGATGCACGCTCGGTTCCACGCCGGGGTGGAGGCGTGGATCGGCCAGATGCCCGCGAAGCCCATCGAGTACCAACTGCTCGACCTCGAGCCCGCGATCCCGGATGCCGCCGCACAGTACGCCGCGGCGATCGCGCTGCTTGCCTGGAACCTCTCGAGCAACTGGGACGCCGAGCTGCTGCGCGCCGAGCTCGACGACACGATTCAGCACGCGACGACCGATCTGCTGTTGCCCTCGTCCTCGCGCGGCGGGATCGGGTCGAACAACTGGGCGGTCACGGGCGACCGCACGGAGAGCGGCAAGCCGCTGCTGGCCGGGGACCCCCACCTGCTCGTGACCCAGCCGGGGACGTGGTTCGAGCTGCACCTACGCGCGCCGGGCTACGACGCGCGCGGCGTCGCGCTCCCCTTCCTCCCGGGCATCATCCTCGGCGCGACGCCCCACCACGCGTGGACGGCCACCAACGTCACCGGCGACTCGCAAGACCTCTTCGAAGAGCAGCTGAACGAGGACGGCACTGCAGCTCGGTTCCAAGACGCGTGGGAACCACTGACCGTCCACGAGGAGCGGATCTTCGTTCGCGGCGACGCCGAACCTCGCATCCTCACGGTGCGCGAGTCTCGACACGGTCCGATCCTCACGCACGGCATCGGCGGCGTCTCTCAGACCGTCTACCGCCCGATCGAGCGCACCTACGCCCTCCGATGGACCGGGCACGACGCGACGCTTCGTCCATCGCTGACGCTCGAGGCAGGCCAGGCCATGGACCCAGACGGTTTCCGCGACGCCGTCCTGCAGATCGCGTGCCCCGGCCAGAACTTCGTCTACGCCGACGTCGACGGCGCGATCGCGTATCAGTGCACGGGCCGGTTCCCGATCCGCGCGAACGGCGACGGCACACGACCCGTCCCGGGATGGGACGGCGACCACGAGTGGACGGGGTGGATCCCCGCCGACGACCTTCCGCACGAGATCGATCCTGAGCGCGGATGGCTGGCGACGGCCAACAACGATATGCAACCACCCGACTACCCGCATCTGATCGGCGCCGACTTCCACCGGCCGGCGCGACGCGACCGGATCGTCGAGCGCATCACGGAACGCGACGGACACGACGTCGCTTCGATGCGTTCGATGCAGACCGACACCGTCTCGCGCACCGTTGACCAGGTGCTGCCCGGCCTGCTCAAGCTCCACCCCGGTGACGACGAGCAGCGCGAGGTGCTCGACCGGCTCGCCGGCTGGAACGGCGACCTCTCGCCGGACTCCGAAGAAGCCGCGATCTACGAGCTGTGGCTGAGCGCGATCATGCGACGACTCGTCGGCGAGCGGATCGGCGACGAGCTCTTCACGGCGTACAGCGGGTTCCGCGAGATCTTCGTCGGCGAGACGCTGCCCGCGATGCTCGCCCACAGCACCGACCGGCTGGATCCCGGGGCGCTCCGCGAAGCGCTGTTCGAAGCGGTCGAGCTGGCCGAGGGCCGGACATGGGGCGAGATCCACGCGCTCAGGCTCGCGCACCCGCTCGCGCGCATCCCCGGGCTGGACCGGCTCTTCACCGCGGCCACCATGCCCCACGGCGGCGACGAATCGACGATCTGCCAGGGTGCGATGGATCCGCTCCGCGGCCACACGCCGGCGGTGATCCCGTCATGGCGAGCGGTCTGGGATCTCGGCGACCTCGAGGGGAGCGTCGCCGTTGTCCCCAGCGGCGTCAGCGGCAACCCCGCCTCTCCGCACTGGGCCGACCAGGCCCCGCTCTACCAAGCCGGCGAGGCCAGGCCGGCCGGCTTCGAAACACCCGCCGTGGCAACGCTCACCCTGCGACCCACGCAGGTACCATCGACCGGCGATGCCTGAGTCCAAGGGCCGGAAGAAGACGGCCGCCAGCCGCTATCAGCTGCACCCACAGCGCAAGCAGCGCACCAAGTCCAGCCCCAAGTGGTTCGCGCCTGCGATGGCGGCACTGATGGTCGTCGGGATCGGCATCATCGTCTGGAACTTCTTCCGGAACGACGGCAACTCGTTCGATCCGAAGATCATGTGGCTCGGCCTCGGGGTCCTCGCCGCAGGGTTCTTCGGCATCTCGTTCTGGAAGTAGCCGGGCCCGCCGCCGGGTCTCCTCCACCGCCCCGTGTGGATAAACCTGGGGATACCTAGGTGCCGAACGGTGGAAAACGCCCCCTCCTCCCGTTGCCTCACACCGTTCCTGGACGCCGCTCCACCAGCATCTTCTCGCCGCAGTGCCGGGGGATCTGCAGTTCACCCAGGCGCGACACCTTGTACTCGGTTCCGCACTCGCCGCACACCAAGTAGACGTCCAGGTCCTCGACGTCCTCCGGTTCCGCCGGCGGCTTCTCGGTGTCGAGCGTCCCCGGCGCAGGTCCGGCGAGCGAGCGAAGCGTCGCCATCCCGACGCGCCAGATGACGTAGCCGAGCACGATCGCGCCGGGGATCAAGACCCAGGTGGGCATGCGGCCACGGTAGCAGCGCCCTCCCGGAGGCCGGAACGGGGCGGTGCACCTTGCGGCACTTTCCATCTGCGGCCCGTCGCCGTACGGTGAGCGACGCACGAACACCCGGCGACGCGGGAGAGGAACCGGATGGGCGACTACGCCAACCGCATCATGACGAGGATCGCTTCGAAGGACCCCGGCGAGCCCGAGTTCCACCAGGCGGTCCGTGAGGTGGCCGGTTCCGTAGAACTGGCGCTCGAGCGGAACCCGAGCTACCGAGATGCTCGGATCTTCGAGCGGATCGTCGAGCCGGAGCGCGTCGTGATGTTCCGGGTGCCGTGGGTCGACGACGGCGGCGACGTCCAGGTGAACCGCGGCTTCCGCGTCGAGATGAACTCCGCGATCGGCCCGTACAAGGGCGGGCTCCGATTCCACCCGACCGTCTACCTCGGGATGCTGAAGTTCCTAGCGTTCGAACAGATCTTCAAGAACTCGCTCACCACCCTGCCGCTCGGCGCGGGCAAGGGCGGCGCCGACTTCGAGCCGAAGGGCCGCTCCAACGCCGAGGTGATGCGGTTCTGCCAGTCGTTCATGACGGAGTTGCAGCGCCACATCGGTCCGTTCACCGACGTCCCGGCGGGCGACATGGGGGTCGGCGGCCGCGAGATCGGCTTCATGTTCGGCCAGTACAAGCGGATCCGCAATGAGTTCGCCGGCGTGCTGACGGGCAAGGGACTCGAGTACGGCGGCTCGCTGATCCGCCCGGAGGCGACCGGCTACGGCACCGTGTACTTCGCCGAGGAGATGGCCAAGACGCGCGACGAGTCGCTCGAAGGGAAGACGTGTCTCGTCTCCGGTTCGGGCAACGTCGCGCAGTACACCGTCGAGAAGCTCCTCGACCTCGGCGCGAAGCCCGTGACGCTGAGCGACTCCGGCGGATTCATCTACGACAAGGACGGGATCGACCGCGAGAAGCTCGCCTGGGTGATAGACCTGAAAGAACGACGGCGCGGCAGGATCATGCAGTACGTCGACGAATATCGGACCGCGACGTTCACCCCCGTCGATCCGAGCCGCTCGACCAACCCGTTGTGGTCCGTTCCGGCCGAAGCCGCGTTCCCGTCGGCGACGCAGAACGAGATCAGCGAAGAGGACGCGGGCGACCTCTTGGAGAACGGCGTGTACATCATCGGCGAGGGGGCGAACATGCCGACCGAACCGCTCGGCGTCGAGCGGTTCGTCGACGCGAAGATCCTGTACGGGCCCGGCAAGGCCGCGAACGCCGGCGGCGTTGCGGTGAGCGGTCTGGAGATGTCGCAGAACGCCGAGCGGCGGTCGTGGACGCGCGAGACCGTCGACGAGCGGCTGCACACGATCATGGTCGCCATCCACACGAACTGCCGCGACACCGCCGACGAGTACGACGTGCCGGGCAACTACGTGCACGGCGCGAACATCGCGGGGTTCCGCAAGGTGGCCGACGCGATGCTCTCGCAGGGCGTCGTTTAGACCCGCTGCAGCCCGGGCACCGTTCGGTCGAGGAACGCGAGGATCGCGCCGATCTGGCGCACGTCCTCGTCGAGCACGGCCGAGCCGTGTCCTGTTCCGAATCGATAGACCTCGTGCGGGGCGCCGCGCTCCGCGAGCTTGTCGACGTACGCGAGCGCCTGGCCGAGCGGGCACCGCGAGTCGTTCTCGCCGATGACGAATAGCACCGGCGCGTCGACGTTGTCCGCGTAGGTGATCGGGTTCGACCGCTCGTAGAGGTCGGGCTTGTCCTCGGGCGTGCCGCCGAACAGCGCGCGATCCATCGCCTGCAGCGACGGCGCTTCCTCTTGGTAGGCCATGACGTAGTCCCCGACGGGGATGCCGGCGACGCCGGCGGTCCACAGATCGGGGTTGCGGCCGAGCTCCATCAGCGTGATGTAGCCGCCCCACGACCATCCGGCCACAACGACGCGCTCGGGGTCGACGTCGGATCGGTTCAGCAGGTCACGCAGGCCAGCCGTGACATCGTCGACGTCGGTGAAGCCGGGATCGCCCGTCAGCGCGTCGCGCCAGGCGCGGCCGTATCCGGTCGACCCGCGATAGTTCGGCATCGCGACGAGGAAGCCTCGGTCGACGTAGGCCTGGACCTCAGGCATGTAGTGATCGTCGTAGAGCCAGTGCGGACCGCCGTGGACGAACACCATCAGTGGATGCGGGCCGTCACCGTCCGGCTCGACGATCCAGCCGTGCACCTCTTGGCCGTGGTCGTTGGTGTACCGCCAGTCGTGGAACGGCCGCCCCGGCGGGGCGGGCGCATCCACCGCGATCGGCTGGGCGCCCGTGTCGTCGAGCACGCGCGTCCGATGCACGCCGTCCGTGTGCTGGAACCAAACGCGCCCGTCTGGACGGACGCGAGCCGCGGCGATCGAGCCGGGCGGGCTCGGGATCTTGGTCGCCTCGCCCGTGGCGACGTCCACCTTGAAGAGCTCTTCGCGGCCGTCCAGCGCCACGATCAGCACCACAGCGTCCCCGTTCGGGAACCAATCGGCGACGCGATGGTCGCCCGGGAGGTCAACCTCGAGCTCGCGCCAGTCGTCCCTCGCGACGTCCCAGATCGCGACGCACTGGCGGTCCTCGGGCTCGTGGGCCACGGCGAGCCGCTGGTCGCCGGGGACCGGCGACCAGGCGTTGGCGATCACCGCCGCGGGACCGTCGCCGCGTTCCGCGGCGACGGCCCCGCTCCCCGGCTCCACGATGCGAAGTCCGGGGTGCATCAGGTTCCCGTGCTCAGCGTGCTGCAGCGCGAGAAGAGATCCGTCCGCCGACAACCCCGCGAGGTCAGCGCCGTGCTCGTCGCCGGCGACGCTCAGCCATTGCTGCGAACTCGCGATCGAGCGGAGGGGCGACCCGTCGACGGACGTGAAGATCGCGAACGCGCCGTCCTCCGTGCTGATCCCTGCCACCACGACGCCGGGACGCTGCGCGATGCCACCGTTCCATCCGCGCGGCGCGCCGTCGAGGAACGGCTCCGAGCCACCACCCTCGAACGGCTGGGCGAGCCACGCACCGGTCTCGTCGCCGGTGTCCTCCTGCCAGAAGATGACCTCGGATCCGTCGGGCGTCGTGTGGCCCTCCCGGACGCCGACCGGGTGATCCGAGACCTGCCGCCGTTCACCGGTCGCAACGTCCCAGGCGTGTACCTGCCAGATCCCCGACGAATTGGTTTCGTAGACGCACCGGTCCGGGCGATCGCGCGACCACCGCGGGAGGGTTTGCACCGGCGCGCGGAGGCGCTGTTCCCACAACGGCATGCCGTTCATCGGCGAGGAGGCTAACCGACCGAAGGGTGCTCGACCGCTCGGGTCAGGATCAGCGCGTCGAGCGCGCGTTCGGGTTGCTGCCCGAGTGTGGTGCACCGCCGCTGTCGCCGCCGCGACCGGTCCCGCCGGTCTGACGCCCGCCGCCGCCGCTGCCGGGCCCGGAGTCCCCGCCGGTCTGACGCCCGCCGCCGCGGCTATCAGAGCCGGAGCCGGAGCCGCCGGAACCCGAATCGCCGGCACCTGATCCCTTGCCCTGCTGACCGCCCGAGCTGTGGACCTGCCCCGAGCCTTGGTGACCACCGGCCCGGTTGTGGCGCTGTCCGTGATGCACGCGGGCGCCGGGCGGATCGTCGCGGCCGTCGTGATGCGCCGGGGTGGCCCCCGCCGAACGGAGGCCACCGGCAGACCCTCCGCCGGCAGATCCAGAAGCACCCCGGGAGTTGCCCGAACCATGGTCGCCGGGAGGATCGAGCACGGGTCCACGCCCGGTTGGGTCGGCAGCCGTCTGCACGCCGCCCGAGGGAGTCGGACCGCTCGACACGTACACGACGTTCGACGTCGGATATGAACCGAACGGATCTGCCGCGATCACATCGGGGTGATGATCCGGCACCGACGCGATGGGCGGCGCCGGGGTTGCGAGCGCAACACCGCCCAGCACGGCGGCGATCCCAAGCGAAGCCAAGAACCCGCCTGTGGGGCCCTTGACGATGCGGATCAAGCTTCGTTGGAGGCGCTGCATCTCGCAGGAGTGTGACGAACTTGAGCGACTCGCTGTAGCGCCACAAGGTGAAAACTGGGAGCGGGCGCGGGGTAGGCCGTAAGTCTCGCCGGCCCTACCCCTGAGCGGTTGCCGCGGCGCGTGCGCCTGCGATCGCCGACCAGACGCGTTCCGGTGAACACGGCAGGTCCACGTGGCGGACGCCCAGATAGCTGAGGGCGTCCACCACCGCGTTCTGCACGGCGGGCGTGGATCCGATCGAGCCCGACTCGCCGATACCCTTGGCGCCCAAAGGATTCACCGGTGTCAGCGTTTCGGTGTTGTCGCATTCGAACGCCGGCAACTCGGCCGCGCTCGGCATGAGGTATGTCATCAACGTCGAGGTGATCGGGTTGCCAGCCTCGTCCAGACGCACCTCCTCGAACAGCGCCTGCGCCACTCCCTGCGCGAGGCCGCCGTGCTGTTGGCCGCGGACGAGCATCGGGTTGAGGATGCGGCCGCAGTCGTCGACCGCGATCAGCCGGCTCAAGCGGACGTCGCCCGTTTCGAGGTCGACGTCCACGACGGCGACGTGCGCGCCGAACGGGAATGTTGCGCCGGGGTCGGTACTCACGCCCTTGGCGGAGAGCGGACCGCCGCCGTCGGCCTCGGCCGCCGCCGCGAGGTCGCGCCAGCCGATCGTCCGCTCCGGCGCGCCGATCACGCGGAATCCGCCGTCGACCGGGCCCTCGACATCGGCGACGTCGGCTTCCAGCGCGACGGACGCCAGCGCGCGAGCCCTATCGACTACCTCGTCCGCGCGGGTGACGAGCACCGATCCCCCCGCCTGCAGCGAACGCGAGCCCCACGAGCCCTGCCCGCGCTCGACGAGCGCGGTATCCGAGTGGACGACGCGGACGTCGGTATGCGGGAGCCCCAGGACGCCACCGACCAACTGCGCGAACGCCGTCTCGTGTCCCTGTCCGAACGATGTCGTCCCGACGTACGCGGTTGCGGTCCCGTCGATCTCGATGTCGACGCGGGCGAACTCCTTCGTCGGGAACCCGGTGATCTCCACATACGTGGCGAGACCGATCCCCATCGCGGTCCGGTCGCCGCGCGCCCGTCGCTCAGCCTGTTCGGCACGGAGGGCCGAGTAATCCGCGATCTCGAGCGCACGGTCGAACGCCACGAGATAATCGCCCGAGTCGTACTCGGTCCCTGCGGCCGTCCGGAACGGAAACGCGTCGGGTGGGATCAGGTTCTTCCGGCGCACGTCCGCCGCGTCCACCTCGAGCTCGGCAGCGAGGAGGTCGACGGCGCGCTCGATCGCCGCGGCGGCCTCGGGCCTGCCGGCGCCGCGATAGGCGCCGAGCGGCGTCACGTTGGTCACGACCGACCGCCCCCGGAACGCGATGTCGGCGATCGCATACACGCCCGAGATCATCTCCGCCGTCGTCTGGCCCATGAACGAGCCGAGCTGCGGATACGCGCCGACGTTGGTGAGCACTTCGAAGCGCAAGCCGGTGATGGTTCCGTCGCGGCGGGCGCCCAGCTCGAGCCACTGCACCTGCGAGCGTCCATGGGTCATGCTGATCATCGACTCGCTGCGCGACTCGGCCCAGCGAACCGGGCGCCCGAGCACTTCGGCCGCCTTCCCAACGATCAGGTACTCGGGGTACGTCGGCACCTTCGCGCCGAACCCACCACCGACGTCGGGCGCGATCACGCGGATCTGCTTCCGGTCGACGCCGAGCACGTCCACCAGGTCGGCGCGTACGTCGAACGGAACCTGCGACGACACCCAGACCGTGTACGTGCCGTCTCGTTCCGGGATCACGGCGATCGCGTTCATCTCCATCGGCACGGGCGCCACCCGCTGGTTCACGAACCGGCCACGCACGGTCACCTCTGCACCGGCCAGGACGTCGTCGTCCCACCGTTGCTCGAACCGGGTGGCGACGTTCGTCCCTGTCTCGGGGAACAGCAGGTCCTCGTCCGTCGCCGCCACCTCCGGATCGATGATCACGGGTAGCGGCTCCGCGACCGCGAAGATCAGCTCCGCGGCGTCGAGCGCCTGCCCGAGGCTTTCGGCGACGACGACCGCATATGGCTCCCCCACATAGCGCAACCGCTCGGACGCAAGGATCGGGCGCTCGAACGGGCGGTCCAGCTCACCGCCGGGAACCTCGACGGAGCCCGCCGCGAGCTGGTGCGGCAGATCCAGATCCGCCGCCGTGTAGACGCCGACAACACCCGGCATCGCGCGTGCAGCCTCCAGACCTTCCACCGACTCGACCGCAGCATGCGCGAAGATGGACCGGACGAACACGGCCCGCAACGCGCCGGGGATCTCGATGTTGTCGACGTAGCGACCCTCACCGCGAAGGAACCGAGGGTCTTCGGTCCGCAAGGCCGGGATGCCGAAGGTAGAGGGAGGGACGGTCACCGCGGCCATCCTCCCACAGTCGACCGAGGGGGAAGACGGATGATCCGCACCGCCACGCGAGGCCTCGCGGCCGCACTGATCCTGGCGACGATCACCGCGGCGCCAACGGCGTCCCAGGCGATCGTCGGCCGCCGAGCGACCATCAAGGTGAAACGCGTCGCGACGGGCCTCAACGGTCCATCGGGGTTCACCTTCGCGCCGAACGGCGTGATCTGGTACCTCGAACGCGGCACCGGGGAGGTCCATACCCTCGACCCCAAGACGGGCAACAACCACCGGGTGTTTACGATCAGCGGGGTGAACGGCGACGGCGAGCGCGGCGCCCTCGGGATCGCGCTCTCACCGCGCTGGCCCACCAAGAAGGTGGTCTACGTCTACGTGACGCGCAATGGAGGCGGTCACCTGCAGAACCAGCTCGTGCGGTTTTCGGTCTCGGGTGGGACGGGCCACGGGCTCAAGGTGTTGTTGACCAGCCCCGCGAGCGCCGACCCGTATCACAACGGCGGCCATATCCTGTTCGGGCCCGACGGCAAGCTCTACGTGATGATCGGCGACGGGCACAACAGCGCGAACGCGCAGGACCGATCCAACAACTACCGCGGCAAGATCCTGCGGCTCGATCCCGACGGCACCGCAGCGAAGGGCAACCCGTTCGGCAGCCGCATCTGGTCCTACGGCCACCGGAACTCGTTCGGGTTCACGTTCGATCCGGTCACGCACCGACTGTGGGAAACCGAGAACGGGCCAGCGTGCACCGACGAGATCAACCTCGTCGTGAAGGGCGGCAATTATGGATGGGGACCTCAGGAAACGTGCTCCACGACGAAGCCGGGCGGCACGAACAACTCCGGCCCGAGGCCTCGCCACGGCCCGAAGTGGTTCACCGGATCGACGATCGGCATCACCGGCGCCGCGTTCTGCCACGGCTGCGGGATCGCGTCCTTGCGGGGTCAACTCGTCTTCGGCGACGTGGACACGGCATCGTTGCGGGCGATACACCTTAACGCCGCCCGTACCGGGTTCTCGTCCAAGGCGCGCGTGATCGCGACGGGGCTCGACGGGGTCCACTCGGTCGAGGTCTCGCCGGCCGGCGACATCTACTTCAGCGGGCCGAACGGGATCTACCGCTTGGCCGCCGGCTGAGCACGGGCGCCTGGTGGGGCGTTTTCGGGTGATCGCGGCCGAACTGGGTATCGCTCGCGCCAAGTTGGAACCTGGGCTACGCTGGGTAGACCGACCCCCGCCGGGAGGAACGACGCATGGATATCGGGCGTCCGCAGCGCATCATCGAGATCGAGCCGGTCTCACTCCCGCTGCCCTCCCCCGACCTGCCGTCGTACGAACCGGCCCCTGAGCCGGCGCCCGCGCCGAACCCTGACCCCAGTCCCGTCGAGCCGGTCGATCCATGACGACGGCGTCCGCGCTGCGGTCGCTCGAGGCCACGACCGGGATCGAACCCATCGTCGCGTGGCGCACATGGGCGCTGACCGGACACCGAGACGGGTCGAACCTCTTGCTTCGACCGGTGGCGGGCCGATCGCGGCCGTGGCGGCCGATGCAGATCGCAGAGGCCGCGTGCAAGCACACGCGCATGCACGCGTCGCCGAGCTTGGAGTGCACGTGCGGCTTGCACGGCACACACGGCCTGGATCTCCTTCGGCGGACGCGCTGCCCGGCCGTTCTCGGCAGGGTCGCGCTCTGGGGCCGCGTGATCGAGCACGATCACGGCTATCGCGCCCAGTTCGCCTACCCGCAGCTCGTCACGCTGATCTGTCAGTTCTGCTTCTGGCAATGGGGGTCGCACGCGCCGAGCCCAGACATCGTCGGTTGGTTCACGCGCGACGCCCTGGTGCCACTGTGCTGGGCGCACCTCGAGCTCGCGCAACGATATGGGATGGAGCCCCGCCGGCTGTTGTCCGCCGATGAGGTCGGCCTTTCGCTCCGCGAGACGTACGGCGTGGACCAGCTCGTCCACTGGTAAGCACTCGCTCTGCCGGAGTGCGGCACGTCAGTGACGACGGATACGTCAGCCCGACGGGCCGAACTTCTTGCGCGCCGCCGCCTGCGCCAGCCGCGCGCGGAGATCGTTCGCCTCGGGCGTGAGTCGCATCGCCTCTTCCTCCGCTTCCTTGGCGCGCGCCTCCGCCTCCGCGATCTTCGCCTCGAGCTCTTCGATCACGTCGCCCGGAACCTCGCCGTTCGCCGACGGCGCCGTCTCGGCCTCCTGGATCGCGGCCGCGACGTCGGCGCGCGCGGAGGAGAGCGCGCTCTCGGCGCCCTTAGCCCGAGCTTCTGCCTGCGCCAGCTGCTGACGGAGCGCCTCGATCTCAGGATCCACCTTGTCGGCGTCTCGCTGAATCTGGCGCTCCATCTGGGCGACGCGCTCGTCTGCGTCACGCTTGATCCGGTCGAGCTCTTCCTGTGACACCGAGCCGTCCCGCGCCGCGGCGGCCTCTTCCTCCGCTCGCTTGAGCGCCACCTCGAGCTCGGCGATCCGGCCCGTCGCCTCATCGATGTCCACCACCGAGGTTTGTCCTCCGGGGCCGTCCTTGACCCGTGCCTCTAGGAACGCGAAAGCCTCGGAGGCTTGATGCAACTGCTCGCGCGCGACCTTGAGCTCCTCCTCGAGCTCAGCATCACGGTTGGCCGTGACCGCGGCGACCGCAGCAGGTTCGGCCGCGAGCGGCTCCGCCTCGGCCGTCTTCGGCGCGGCGACGACCGCCGCAGTGACCGGCTTGCGTACCATCGCGATGACGAACAGGACGCCCGCGATCACGGCACCGATGATGCAGACCAACGAGATGGTGTCCCACGGGCTCTCCGCTGCAGCCTGCAGCTTCGCGTAGTACACGTCCATCTGGACGACGCCGACAGGATCGACCTGGTTGTTGACCGTGAAAGGTGTCGAGACCTCGAGCAGATCGGTCGGCAGCGCGGGAGAGCCTACCGTGGCGAACGTGAAGTTCTCTTGCACGACGTGCGACTGGGTGAGCTTGTTCGTCAACGCGTCCGTGAAGTTGGCGTCCTTCGTGACCACGAGCTTCCCGACGACCTCGTTCGGATCGCTCGAGGCGAGCAGCAGGCCGTCCTTGTTCCAGACGCGGACCCGCGCGATCGTCGGGTCGGTGAAGATGTCGCCCTCGACCGCCACATCGAGATCCTTCTTGTCGAAGGTGATCGTGCCGGCCCGCGTGTCGACGATCGCTTGGTCGGCGATCGTCGTCCTGGCGTAGGACGCCACCCGGTCCTGGGCCTGCTGTACCTGATCGTTCAGGGCGGTCACCTTCTGGCCCCGAGCCAGGAACAGCCCGATGAGGAACAGCACGACCAGGCCGCCCCAGAAGAAGCGGGCGGCCATGCCCCGAGTCGCGCGATCGATGATCTTCATGTGTCAGCCCGTGGAACGGAGGCGTCATGCTCGCCGATGCCGTATGCGCCGACGAGCGTCTGGAGAGGTTTCGACACACTAGACGGGAGCTTGAACTCGGCCATTGGGTGCCACCCGCCTACAACATACTTTGGGGTCCAAGGTCTATGTGCGCCGCTCAGGCGAGGTGCGCACACCGTCTCCGTAGTTCGGCGCTCAAGGTCCCTGGCAGGGACAGCCGATGGGAACCCAACCCGCGAACGCGCGGGGTCTGGCCGAGGGGAACCCATCGATGGCACGGAACTGGCGGTTCGCTGCACCCATCTTGGCGGCAGCGCTACTGCTGACGATGCCCATCGGTTCGGCCTCCGCCACGACGCGCGTGCGCCACGCGCTGCTCGAGCGACATCAGACGGTCCAGCAGGCGCGTGCGGTGCGGCGCCAGGAAGCGCAGCTCGAATCGGACCTTGGGACGCAGATCGCCGCCTTCGAGCGGACGTCCCGCCGGCCGCAGGGACCTGGGTCGCGCGGCGAGGACGTCCGGGTGCCGGCCACGAATGCCGCGATCGATCGGCTGCTCGTGCTCGCGCGCGGGCGGCTGCGCGGGCTCGATCCCTGGGCGCGTCATCGGCTCGCAGCGCTGCACACGCGATACCGGTCGCTGCAATCCTGGCTCGACAACGAAGGCATCTTCCGGACCTGTCCGGTCCCGGCGTTCACGACGATCTACGACAACTTCGGCGTGATCGTGCGGCTTCCGCACGTGCCGGTGCACGTCCATCAAGGCGACGACGTCATGGCGCCGGCCGGCTCGCCCATCGTCGCGCCGTTCGACGGATACGCGACGACTGGACGCAGCAAGCTCGGCGGGCTCGAGGTCCGCGTGTTCGGCACCGCCGGCTACATCTACAACGCGCACCTCAGCCGGCTCGGGTCGCTCGGGTATGTCCACGCGGGCCAGATCGTCGGCTACGTGGGGTCCACGGGCGACGCCACCGGCCCACACGACCACGTCGAATGGCACCCCGGCGACGGCGCCGCGGTCGACCCGAACGCGCTGCTGACGGCGGCGTGTATCAACACGGTCAACGGTTCGTAGCCGAGAAGTGCTTATAGTCGGTCGGCCACGACGAGCCACCCCACTCGCACCCGATGCAGACGTTGGTGCGATCGGCAGTTGGACACCGACGTGTTGTGCGCCTTCGTCGACCGCATGTCGACGGCGCCTGTCGGTCGACGAGCTTCCGCCGGATCGGGCACCATGCGTCGTACAGCTTGTGGAAGATGAGGGCGACCTTTGTCGCCCATCGCCGATGAACCACGAGCTTGCCGGTGTGCGGCGCGTGATCGGGGCCCCGATACGTGAGCGTGATCAGGCGAAGGTCACGTAGCGGAGCCGGGCAGCCCGCGTGCCAAGCGGCCCGTCATCAGTTCGCGGACGGATGCGTTGAGTCGCTGGATGTACGCCTGATAGGTGGCGGCCCGCCCGCCTGCGCCCACCGCCTACGGGGGCGGGTTCGCGTTCGCGCCGGTGACAGTCATCGCCAGCGCAACCGTCGCGACGACAACAAGGGTCGTTGCGCGGTGCATGTCGCCATCATCCACCGGGGACGGGGGGTTCGGGCCGGTCAGTCGATCTCGTGTGGAAGCCGCTTGCGAGCGGCCGCTTCGGCGAGGCGCGCACGCAGTGACCACATGTCGTCCTCCGCGGAGATCTCGTCCTCAGGAGGAGACGGCTGATCGTCGGGCGACACGTCGTTGGCCGGCACCTCGAGCGCCGACGCCTCCCCGCCGGGGGTGTGCACGTCCGCCTCGACATCGGTGTGAGCGGTCTCTCCGCGTTGAGCGTCCTTATCGCCGTTCGTACGCGCAGTCTCCGGTTCCGGCGGCGCGAAGGCTGCGGTCCAGATGTCGTCATATCGAGCGTCGTCCGATGGAGCCGGCGGGATGCCGCTCCCGTTCGAGGCAGTTGACGTGGCAGGCGGGGAAACCGCAGGCGCGTGCCACTCGACCGCCGGCGTTGACACAGGCAGCGTCGGTGCCGCCGGCGCCGGATCCGCGACAATAGGCTGCCGGTAACCGCTCTCTGTCTGAGGCGGTCGTGAATAGGTGTGCGCTTCAACCGGTTCGGAGTCCTGACTCTCTGCCTGCACCGGTTCGGGCTCACGCGTCTCGGCCTGCACCGCTTTCGGTTCGTAACTCTCTGCTTGAACCTGTTCCGGCTCGTGGCTCTCCGCTTCAACCGGTTCCGCGTTCTGAACTCCCGCCTCCGAAGTCACCGTCTCGACCATCTCGGGTTGGATCGAGCGTGACACGTCGCCGGTTGCTTCTATCGGTTCGGCGTCAGTGTGAGAAGCGTTTGAGTCATCCGACTCCGAGCCAATCGCGGGAACCACCGGCGTCTCAGCATCAGCCACATCGGCGTGTCCGGGCGCCGCTTCAAACGATCCTGCCTGGTCCTGCTCATCGCTCTCTTGGATGTCGACCGCGGAAGGTGAGTCGTTGCCGTCCTGTCGGGTCACCAGCGCATACGAACCCCACGCGTTGTCTGAGCTCGTATGCGTCGTCGGAGACTCGGGCGTCGACTCGACCACGTCGTTCCTTAGAGCGCCCACAGGCTCGTCCGCGGCATCGGAACTGGGAGCGAACACGTTGAACGCCGGGACGACCCGCTCTTCATCGTCAAGTTTCGCTTCCTGGGACGCCGACTCACGAACCTCGGGCTCACGAACCTCGGGCTCACGAACCTCAGGCTCGCGCGTTTGAACCTGAGCCTCAGACGACGCAACCGCTTCAGGAACGCTCGGCGAAATCTCGTCGTCTTCTGGAGCGAAACGCGACGCGAGACGTACCTCGTCGACAAGCGCGGGCGCCTGGTCGGTCAGTGCGGACACGTGCTCGATCGACGCCCCTTCGTCTTCAAGTTCGGACACACCGCGTTGGGCGGCCAGGACATCAGCCTCGAGCGTCGTGATTCGTTCCTCGGCGGCCTGTGCACGTTCCATGTGGTTCGCGAGCTCGCTTCGAAGGCGTGCGATCTCGGCCTGATCCTCTTCGTTGTGAACGGGCGGCGGAACAGACTCCAGCTCGCTCGCGCGGGCGTTGGCGGCTGTGAGCGCGGCGGTGAGCGTCGCGATCTCCGCACGGACCGCGTCACCGCCCGCATTGGCCTCGTTGAGACTTGTCTCGAGCTCGGTCGCTCGCTGCTCGAGGTCGGTCGCCTTCGTCCCGAGCTGCGCCACGCGAACCTCTAGCTCGTCGCGGACAGATTCGACCGATGCCGCGCGCTGCTCAGCCGCTGATGCACGTTGCTCCGCAGCTGTTGCGCGCTGCTGTGCGTCGGCGAGCTGGGCCATCGCCTCGGCGACCTTGTTTTCCGCGTTCGGGTCGGGAGCCGGCGCCGACGGCGCAGCGAGGGCCTCGTCCATCTGCCGCTGCAAGGTTTCCGCTCGTGCGACGGCGTCCGCCGTTACGGACCTCGCCTCGGCGATCTCCCGCTCGAGTAGTTGAACGCGAAGCGCAGACTCGTCAGGAGCGGAGATCGATGCGGCGGCGGCCACCGGCGCGCCGGCGTCCTTCAGGCGTGCCTCTGCGTCCTCGGCACGTCGGTTCGCGGCCTCGATCTGCGCAACCAACTCCTTCGTGGCGTTGTTGGTCTCGACCTCTTGCATCTGGATGCGGGTTCGAAGCTGCTCAAGCTGGTCCTCGAGCGCCTGTCGGATGGCGACTTCACGCTCCAACGCCGATGTGGCTTTGCCGTCCATCGGCTCGACGACGGCAGGAGCATCGGCGGAAGCTTCCTTGCGGGCGAAGAGCGACCGCTTGACCTTCATCTGAGCGGATCCGGCAGCTTCCTCCGGCGCCGCCGCTTCCTTCTCCTTCTTCGCGCCCAGCCGGAGTCCGAATACCGTCTTGCCTGCCTCGCTGGGCCCGGCCACAACGGCCGGCTCCTCGGGCATCACGGGCCGCGACTCCTGTTCGACCGGTTCCTCGTCGGGCGCGTCGAACGGACGGCCGATCGTGATGGGCACCGGATCGAAGCCCGTGACGCGGCCCTTGCTCGACGAAGCCGCCTTGGGCTCCGCGCCCTTGCGACCGAGCTTGCCCTTCGCCGGCTCCTTGGTCTTCGCCGGCTCCTTGGTCTTCACGGAAGCCTTCGCAACCGCGCCGCCCTTCGCCGCCTTCAACATCAACAACAGGCCCGCGATCAGCAGAACGATGCCGAGACCGACGATCGGCAGCCGAACAGCGTCGAGCGGACCGGACGCGTCATGACGCAGCTGCGTGTAGTTCGAGACCACCGCTGCGATCGCGACCGGCTTGGCGCCGTTGCCGTCGACCGGCGTGTAGATGCGCAGATCCGCACCGTCGACGATGCGGCCCTGGTCACCCGCCGCTGCCGTCTGGATCCCCTCCGTGTCAGCGGGGAACGAGCTGAGACCTGGCGAGCTGTACAACGGCACGCCGGTGACGGAGAACAGCCGGAGATCGGTGCCGGCCGGGACGTCGAGCTGCTTCGTGAAGCGCGCAGCCTCCGCATCCTTCATCGGCTTCGAGAGATCGGCGTGCTTGGCGGCCGCGGCAACCTTGGTGTTGACGAACGCCACGGACTTTGCCTGACGATCTCCGATCGCCGAGTCCAATGCGCGTCGGTGCAAGAACCCGCCCAGGAACACCAGGACCGCGCAGATCACCGATACCCCGATCAGGAGCTTCCAACCGTTGCCGTGCCCGTTGCCTTGACTGCGAACGCCCATCAGAGATCCCTCGTCGTTCCGGGAAGGGCCACTCGGCCCTCACGTGGGGAGGCTTCGGCGCTTTCGCGGGTGACCTAAAGAACGGCCGGAGGGCTGGTTCATGCGTGAGCCCCTTAAGGCGGACGCCTGCGGCCGCCGATATGGGGCCCGGAGACGCGCCAAACCGTTCGCTCTGGAGGGGCCACAGCGGCGGCGAGACGCGAGGGAACGAGGGGGAAGTCGATGCAGCACTCGCAGGCGTGGTACCGCCGTACCTCTGCCTGGGTCCTGGCCGGCGTGCTGATGCTCGCGAGCATCGGGGTCGTCGTCGGACTCGTGGCACCCGCACCATCTGTCGCGAAGAACCGCACCTTCGTCGTGCACGCGAGCGCCGACGCGACGGTGTTCGGTCGCTATCCGCACCGCAACTTCGGCAACCGGCCGCGGCTGGTCATCGGCGCCGTCCCGGGTGGCTCGCGCGTGTACGCGACGTTCCCATTGCCGGACCTCGGCGGTCTCGTGCTGGACCGCGCGACGCTCGTCCTGCGCGTCCTCGGCCCCCGCCACGCGATCGACGTTCGGCGCACCGGGTCGGGATGGCACGAGATGCGGATCACCGGGGCGAACGCGCCCGCAGGTTCGATCACCGTCGGTCGCGCCGCTCGCGGCGCCCGGCACTCGATGCACCTGAACGTCACCGACCTCGTCGCTCGTTCGTCGACGACCGTGTCGGTGCTGTTACGCACCGACCGGCAGCGGACCGTGTTCGCCAGCAGCGAGACCGGGCACGGACCGAAGATCAAGATAAACGGCCACACGCCAGACCCAAGCCCGTCACCCACCGGCACACCGACGCCCACCGGGGACCCGTCGGCAACACCAACACCGACGTCAACCCCCACCGGCGGTGACGTCCAGCCGTCCTTGCCGATCCGCGCGGCCTTCTACTACCCGTGGTTCCCCGAGACATGGGGGCCGTCGACCGACCGGTACACGAATTACCACCCATCGCTCGGCTGGTATGACTCGAGCGACATCGGCGTGGTGTCGCAGCACATCGCCGCGATGCAGTACGGCGGCATCCAAGCCGGCATCGCGTCGTGGTGGGGCCAAGGCTCGAAGACCGACCAGCGCATCCCGACGCTGCTCCGCGCCGCCGACGGCACAACGTTCCGGTGGTCGCTGTACTACGAGCCCGAAGCGCAAGGCGATCCGACCGTCTCGCAGATCCACAACGACCTGACCTACGTCGTCAACAACTACGGGAACGACCCGTCGTTCCTGCGGATCAACGGCCGGCCGGTCATCTTCGTCTACGCCGACGGCTCAGACGGGTGCGGCATGGCGTCGCGCTGGGCGCAGGCGAACACCATGAACGCCTACATCGTGCTGAAGGTGTTCTCGGGGTACAAGACGTGCGCCGATCAGCCGGCCGGGTGGCATCAGTACGGCCCGGCGTCCGCCACGAGCGACATGTCGCCGTACTCGTACACGATCTCGCCGGGCTTCTGGAAGAAGGGCGAGACGACGCCGCGCCTGACGCGCGACCTGTCGCGCTGGCAGAACCAGGTCGCAGCGATGGCATCGTCCACCGCTCAGTTCCAGCTGATCACGACGTTCAACGAATGGGGGGAAGGAACGGCGGTCGAGTCGGCCACCGAGTGGGCGTCCGCCTCGGGGTACGGCAAGTACCTCGACGTCTTGCACGGGCTGCCGGTCGATCCCTCACCGACGCCGACGTCGTCGTCCATCTCACCGACGCCCACGTCGTCGTCTCCCTCCCCAACGTCGTCGTCTCCGTCGCCAAGCAGCTCGAGTCCACCGCCCACGTCGAACCCGCTCGTCGTGATCTACATGGAGAACAAGGAGCGGTCCAGCGTCGTCGGATCGAGCTCTGCGGCGTATCAGAACGCGCTGCGGGCGCAGGGCATCGACTTCACCCACTCGTACGGCGTGACGCATCCGAGCCTGCCCAACTATCTCGCGCTCGGGAACGGCTCGACCGACGGCAAACAGGGAACCGACACGATCTCCGCCGGCGAGCTCTCGCAGTCGCCGACCTTGTGGAACCAGCTGCAGAACGCCGGCGTCTCCTGGGGCGTCTACGAGGAGGACATGCCCTCGGCGTGCTCCGGCGCGACGACCTCCGGGCTGTACGCGCTGAAGCACAACCCGGCGACGCCGTTCGGGTCGGTGTACCACGACGCCTCGGCGTGTGCGCACGTTCAGCCCTTCTCGGCTTTCGACGTGACGCACATGCCGAAGGTCAGCTTCATCGCGCCGAACCTCTGCAACGACGAGCACGACTGCGGGCTCTCGACCGGCGACGGGTGGCTGCAAGCGCACGTGGCGGCGATGCTCTCGAACGGCGCAACGGTGATCCTCACCTACGACGAGGGTTCGACGAGCGCCGGCATCAACGGCACGTCGGGCGGGGGCAACATCTACACGGTGGTCGTGGGGCCGCATGTGACGGCGCGCGTTGACGCCGGTCAGTACAACCACTACTCGATCCTCGCGGCGATCGAAGCACGGTTCGGGCTCACCAAGTTGAACGGTGCGGCGAACGTGACGCCGTTGCCATTGTCCTGATCGTGGTGCGGGTGCGGACGGCCGATGACGGGGCTGTTCGCACCCGGACCGCTCGTGCGATCGGCGCTCACACCGCGGTCGCGCTCAGGTGGATCAGCCGCGCAGCCGACCGATACGGGTCGCGGCGGCCGGCTTCGCGTTCCAACGTCAGCAGCTTGTCGTACTCGTCATCGCTCAGCGCGTCGGGCGCGAGGTCCGAAAAGAGCCGGATGCCCGCCCACGAATCGAGCCGCCACCCTGCCGAGGTGAGCAGTTCGGACCACTCGTCGAACGACCTCGACCGGTTCGGGATGCCGAGGTTGCCGCTCGCGACCGGGTCGTCGAGGACGCGGAGCGCCTCGCCGTAGTCGCCGCGCAGGCCGGGACGCATCGCGAGCGCCAGCCGGTTCTTCTCGAGCAACGACAGCGTCGCGCCAGTCGTGGCGGCGCGGCGCATCTCGACCAGATGCGGCGCCGGGTCCTCGAGGTACATCAGCACGGCGTGGCAGCAGATCGCATCGAACGGCCCGGGCGAGAGCTCCGCGATCCGCTCGACGCCACCTTCGACGAACCGCAGCTCGGCAGCTGCGTCACGCGCATGCCCGCGGGCGAGTTCCAGCATCGCGGCAGCGGGGTCGAGCAGCGTGACGTCGTAGCCTCGCGCGGCCAACGGCACCGCGATGACGCCGGATCCGCCGCCCACGTCGAGCACCGTCGCGGGCGGCGGCGGCAACGTCGTGTCGAGGCGCTCGAGCACGAGCGTCGCCCGCACACGACCGCGCGTCGTTTCGTAGTGGTGGTCGAACCACTCGGCGCGTTCGTCGAAGGTCGGCGTCACGAACGGCCGAGCAGCGCTGCGGCGACAGACGCGGCCTCGCGTCCGCTCCCCACCGCCCCCTCGATCCAGCCAGCGCCCTCACCGGCGATGTCCGAACCGGCGAACAGCAGCCGGCCCTCCGGCTCGCGCAGTTGGTCGAACGTGCCGTCGGAGAACCACGTCGGCGGGACGGCGAGCCACGTCCCTCTCGAGAAGGGGTCGGTGATCCAGTCGTGCCCGGTCGTTCGCACGACCTTCGCGTCGGGGACGTGCGCGTGGACGGCGTCCGTCATGGCTGTGTCGTCGGATAGATCCACCCGGTCTTGCACCGAGAAGCCCATGAAGAGCTGTTCTCCGTCGCTGGGTTTCGGAACGAATCCGGCGTTGACCGACGTGTCCCACCCTGCACCGAGATACCCGGCGGGGGCCCCGCGCACGATCGCGATGACCTTGGACACCTCCCCCGGGTGCCGCTCGGATGCCGCCCTCTGTTTCGGGGCGGCGAGCGGCGGGTCGAACGCGACATCGGCCCACACGTTGATCGGCAAGGCGACGATCGCGGCCGGCGCCTCCAGTCGCGAACCATCCGCCAGGGTCACGGTGACGCCCCGATCGTCGGTCGAAACGGACGCGACGACAGAACCGGATCGGATGTCGAGCCCGTGGGCCATCGCATCGATCAACGCCTTCGTGCCGTCGGTGATGAGCTCGCCGAGATCGACATAGGCGTCGACCGGCGTGTACTCGAGTTCGATCATGTCCCACAGCAATGGAAGGATCGAGGTCTTCTCCACCTTCGCACCGCCCATCGCGGCCAGGAACGACCGCAGGTAGTCGGCCGCTTCTTCCGGCGCGTGGAGCCCGTCGACCCAACCCGCCGACGGCACGTCGAGCTGGGCGAGCGCCTCGCGGCCCTCGCTCGCGAACGCCTTCGCCGTCTGGTCGAGCGCGTCGGTCAGCGAGGAGTGCGAGAGCTGTTCACGGATGCGGTCGATGGCGCCGACGCCTTCCTCACGGTGATCGCCACGAACCCAGCCGATCGTCTCGGGCTCCCCGGGCTCGGTCACACCGATGCCATACCGCGTCAGCTCCGCCGCCAACGACGGCTGAGTTTCACGGGAGATGAACATCCCGCCGTACTCGGCCCACACCTCGGTGTCGGGGATCTGTCGGTACCACGTGCGACCGCCGATCCGATCGCGCGCCTCCAGAACCACGACGCGATGGCCGGCCTCGATTAGGTCGCGGGCAGCGGCCACGCCGGCGAACCCCGCGCCGATCACGATCACGTCGGCGTCCATGGCCCGGCACACTACCCATATCGGTCATAGCCGCAACGCAGCGCCGCCGGACCTGTGATTGCGGAGCCGCGGCGGCAACAGCAGGATGCGTACATGACGGCGACCTCCCCCGTTCCCGAGACGCACTACGCGCGGACGGCCGACGGTGTCTCGCCCGCGTACCACACCGTGGGCGACAGGCCCGTCGATCTCCTGTGGCTGCACGCGTTCATCGGGAGCCTCAGGTGCTGTGGGAATCCGAGGTCATGCGCTCGGCCACCGAGGAGCTCGCGTCGTTCGCACGCGTGATCCGTCACGACATGCGGGCGACCGGTTGTCGGGCCGCGCGAGCTCAAGGCCATTGCCGACCGGCGCCTCTACCGGGTCGCAGGCTGCGTGGAGGCGCACCAACTCGTCTCAACCCTCGCGGAGCATGAAATAGCCGAAAGTCCCGTCTCGGCGAGTGGTCTCCCGGGTACGTCGACGTCATGCGCACACCCGAACGTGCGGGCGCCTCGCGCCCATCGTGGCTCGCGTCCGGCGTCGCTCATGACCTGTTCGAGCACGGCGGTGACGTCGCTGATCGTCACGAAGGCGACGCGGATGACGTTTGGGCCTTCGAGGTATGGCTCTCACGCGAAGACGCGTTCGTGGAAGGCGACACGTGGCACGCCGGGAAGGTCCGAGGACTGCGGTCGATGATCGCGGAGATCGTCCTCGGGCGCTGACGGCGAAGCCGCCCCGGTCGTTGGCTTCAGCAGGTTCGCTGGTGGAGACGATCGGACTCGAACCGACGACCCCCTGCTTGCAAAGCAGGTGCTCTACCAACTGAGCTACGTCCCCGCATCGCGGACCAGTGGCCCGCTTCGCACCGAGTCTATCGGCCGGTCGCAGGCTGAGGTTCCAACGCGGTTCGAACGGTACCGCGAGGAGACCGGTTCTCCGCAGCCGCTCAGGCATTCGTTCACCGAACGCACTGCGAACGGCGGGCGTATCAACCAGGCTTTACCGCGCGCACGTGCAGGAACAACGGCAACCGCTGCCACCGTTTCGCACGCTCCGAGTGGACCGCGTGATCCGGCAGACTCGGCTCGGCCACCCGGTCCACCAAGAGACCGGCGTTCGTGATGGCCTCGAAGTACATCTGCAACGGCCGGTGCGCGCTCGGGAACAGGACCTCGAGGCCATCTCGAACGACGGTGTCCTCGATGTAGGAGACGTCGAGGTACGCGATGTCGACGCGGAACGCGCTGTCGGGTTCCTCTGTTTCGAACCGGCCAGCGGAGCTGATCGGGTGCACCACCGCTAGACACAGCCGTCCTCCCAGGTTCGAGGAGGCGCGCGGCCTCACCGATCGCGGCCGCGGAATCATCCACATCCTGCAGCGACATGAACGCGATGACCAGATCGAAGCTTCCGTCGGCGAGCGGAGTCCGAGCGGCGTCCGCGAGGCACGCGGGGATCTCGGGCGCAGCAGCGCGCGCCGCGCCAAGCATCGACGGCGAGACATCGAGTCCGATCACACGATGCCCGATCGCCGTCAGGTCACGGGATAAGCGACCTTCTCCGCAGCCGAAGTCGAGCGTTCGTCGGCCGGGCCCCGGGACGCCCGCGAGGAACTCGTCACGATGGAACGCCCAATAGCTGTCGTGCTCCGGCTCTCGCGCCCACGCGATCCAGGCGGGGGCGTTGCGCTCCCACTCGGCGCGAAGGTCCGCGCTCGAACGCCGAACACGAACGAGCCCGTCTGGCTTCTCGCTCATCAGGACTCGTGCCCGGTCGAGCGCCGGAGCGTTCCGAGGTCCCGCCGGAACCGGTCCTCGGGGATGTCGGGCGAGCCATCCTCGGGGAATGGGAACGGCCACCCGGGGCGAGGATCGTCGGCGTAGCGGGGAACGATGTGCGCGTGGAGGTGCGGGACCTCGTTCCCGAGGAGGTTGTAGTTCAGCTTGATGGGCTGGAACGCCTTCTCGATCGCCCGTCCGATCTCTAGGAGCTCTCGCCAGAACGCCGTCGCCTCATCCGACGCAAGCTCGGTCGGCTCGACGACGTGACGCCCGTGCCACAGGACGATCGACAGACCGCGCTGGACGTCGGCTCTGCGTAGATGCCCATCGACGACCGAGCCCGCGAAGAACCGCGCGCCGTGCGGCGTCTCCTCAGGGCGGCCCTGCTCGCATATCGGGCACCCGACGCCCGATCGCATCTCGTAGAACGATGCGGGCCATTCCATCTGTCGAGCCTATCGCCGTAGCATGCGCGGATGTTCGAGACACCAGAAGCGATCTACGCACGATCCAAGGACGCCCTCCGCATGCCGCCCGTCGATGAGTGGGAAGAGTTCCCGTTCGACGGTGATATTCGCCCGCGAGTCCTCCTGCCCCCGGTTGACCGCGAAGAGCCCCGCCAAGGTGAAGACGGCGTGGATTGTCGGACATGTGCTAGGCCCGACGACGCGTTCATCTGGACCAGCGAGCGGTGGCGACTCCTTCCCGCCAGACCGAACGGCCTTCCGCTCGTAGTGCTGCTCGAGCCGAGGGCGCACTACGCCGAGCCGGGCGACCTGCCCGACGACCTCGCGGCCGAGTGCGGCGTCATGCTTTCGCAGGTCGAACAAGCGATCCGCAGCATCGGGGACATCGGTCGCGTGCACGTGTGTCGTTGGGGAGATGGCTCCGAACACCTGCACTGGTGGTTCATGGCGCGGCCGGCCCGCATCCCACAGTTGATCGGCAGCTTCGCCGCGATCTGGGACGACATCTTGCCGGTCACACCGGACGACGCGTGGCAGGCGAACCTGCAGGCGATGGTCACAGCGCTGCGACCGCAGCTCGGCTAGATGATGTTCTCGCAGTTGCGGACGACGTGGTCGTTGCGGCACGTGTCCGTACCCTCGCCGCCATCCATCCAGTCCTATGGCTTCACGCCCACGCCGCCGTCGTTCGCGAGGTGTCCTCGCCGGTGTCGGTCATATCGCCGTCACGACCCATCTTGATCGTCCAGGTACATGGCGCCGCGAACGCACCACACGACGGCTGGAACCGGAACGGCAGGTCGAGCGTGGTCTTGGGTGTTGGAAGACGCCGTTCAGGGTTCCCCCCGCGCGTTCACGACGAGTTGCTGGGGCAGCATGTTTGTGACAGCCGTTCAGGGATCGGGGGCGTCGAAGGACTCCATCGTGACTATGGATGGCGGGCGCAACCCCAGGCGGTCCACGACGGCTTCGTTCGCTCGCTTCAGCCGCAGGACGTTGCCGCCGGCGATGGCGCGAAGGTCGTCGTCGTCGTACCCGCGGGCGCGAAGCTCCTCGAAGACAAGTGGATACGTCGAGACGTCGACCAGCTCCTCGCCCATCGTGGAGACCCCGTCGTAGTCGCCGCCTACGCCGATCGACTCGATCCCGGCAAGGGCGCGGATGTGATCGATGTGGTCGGCCACGTTGGCAGCCGTGACCGAAGGCGGCGGATGCGCTCGTTCCCACGCCTCGATCGCCCGTTCCACGGCGTCGCGGTCGTCGCCGTGCACCTCGCGCAACCGATGAAGCTCAGTCCACCAGGCCCGGTTCTCTGCGGCGCCCTCGTTCGTCACGAACCATGGAACGAACGTCGCCATCACCACACCACCCGTGCGCCCGACCGACTCGAGGACGTCGTCGGGCACGTTGCGCGGCACGTCGGCCAACGCTCGCGCGCCGGAATGTGAGAACACGACCGGCGCCTCACTTACGTCCATCGCTTGTCGCATCACGTCGTCGGACACGTGGCTGCAGTCGACGAGCACGCCGAGCCGGTTCATCTCGCGGACGACCTCTTCGCCGAACAGGGTCAGGCCGCCGTGCGGATGGCTGCCGGTGGCCGAATCCGCCCAGGCCAGGTCGTCGTTGTGCGTGAGCGTCATGTAGGAGGCGCCGAGACGCGCGAGCATCCGAAGCGCCCCGAGGGAGTTGCCGATGGACTGGCCACCTTCGACGCCGACCATCGAGGCGATCCGGCCGGCGTCGCGCGCTCGCTCGACGTCGGCCGCCGAGCGCGTCTGCTCGAGATGGTCGGGATACCGCGCGACCAGCCGGTAGAACGCATCGATCTGCTCGAGGGTCTGCGTGACGGCCT
This sequence comes from Actinomycetota bacterium, assembly GCA_036265325.1. Taxonomy (GTDB): domain Bacteria; phylum Actinomycetota; class UBA4738; order UBA4738; family HRBIN12; genus AC-51. The sequence continues at coordinate 82,488 of DATAPH010000013.1, forward strand.
CGTGGCCGGGCAGGTCGGAGGGGACGTACACCGACCAGAACTGACCACCGACCCCACCGGCTCGAAGTCGTGGGAAGTCGGTCATCAACGCAGGCACATCGGCCGACACATCGGGCTCGGGATCCGCGGGCGCCTCGAGATGCGCGACACGCAGCGCCCACAACAGATCGTTGTGTCCGTCGATCAACGGGGCGGCACGAAGCAGCTCGACGAGCGCATCATCGGTCATCGGGAAGCATGGTAGGCGGACGACCCCGGGTCGGCGCCCAGCCCGCTACCGCTGGGTCCAGACCGCGTTCTTGCCCGAGCCGTCGAGGAACTGGACGAACGGCGACTCGTCGTTCGCCAGCCCGACGAGCGCCCGGACGGTTCCCTCGTGGTCGAGCAAGCGCATCACCGGCGCCCCCGCGGCGGTCAACCCAAGCCGGATGCGTGCCTTCCCGCGCTGGTCATAGAGGCCGAGGGTCGGAGTCCCCTGCTCGGCGAGACGGTTCTGGTGGTGCAGCTCCCCGTCTTCGACCTCGATCTCCATCGTCGGCGAGGCGTCTTGGCTTAGACCGAACTTCGCGCGCATCCGTCCGTTCTTGTCTCCGAACGCGAGGGACGCCGATCCGTCGGACGCGAGCCCCATCGTCGCTCGGATCTTGCCGTTCTCGTCGCCGATCGCGATCCCGGCCGCGCCGTCACCCTGCACGCCGAAGCGCGCACGCACGACGCCGCTCAAGTCGAGCATGGAGATGAACGGCTGTTGGTCGTGCGAGATGCCGAGGCGCAAGCGCACGTGACCCTGCTCGTCGACGATCTCGAGCGCCTCGGTCTGCACGACGTGCTTCTTCATGTCGCACCGCGTGTGCGGAGGGGACGGGGAAGGCTCCGCGGGTCGGCCAATCGTGACGCAGACAACTGGTCGACACAAGGAACACGGACACAAAAGCGAGACGCCGCCGAAACCCGAAGGCCTCAGCGACGTCTCGCCTTCCTTTGTATACCCGCAGGTGCGATGCGGTCAAGACCTGGAACGCGTTCTTGTCGGACTGATCTCGCGTTACGGGATCTCGATAAAGACGCGATACGTCGACACCGTCTCCGTGCCGGCGCCTCCCGCAACCACGGTCTTGACCGGCTGCAGGTTCTTCCCACCTTGATCGAGGAACTGCTGATATGCGTCGTGCGGCAGGATCCCCTGCACCGCAGTAAGGATCCCACCGACGTCGATGTATGCGACCGTTCGTGTACCGGGCAGCCCGCCGACCGCCGACGAGAACTTCGCATCCGACGTGATGGATGAGCCCTTGCCCTGGCTCAGATCGACGGCGTCCTCGACGGCATTCGGCGTCAGGCCGACGACGAGCGCGCCGTCCACGACGCCCCACGCGACCCGTGTGGTCGGCATCGCGCTGTAGGTGATCTTGACGCCCTGGTAGTCCTCGGTCCTCAGCGTGCGCGCCGAGAGGCTGGGGACACCGGCCTGGGAAAGCAGTCCCGGGAGATGTGTGTCGAGCCACGACTGCACCGCACCGGCGTCATCGACGCCGACCATCACCGTGCCGCTGACCGGCAACAGACCGGAGCCTGGCCCGACCTCGAGCCCGACGTCGCCTGTCAGGTGCTGCAGGACGCCGTCGGGACCGATCAGACCGAGGCGCGCGATCGTGCGGGCGGCGCGGGGATCGAGCTGGCCGACCTGCGTCAGGTTGTCCTCGAACTGTTTGCCGATGCCAGACGCCGCGAGCACCGCGAAGGCGTTCGAGGGGGTGAGGGCAAGCAGGGGGTTCGGCCCGGCGCCCAAGGCGGCGCGCTGCGCGTCGGTGAGCTTGCTCGGATCGGTCGTCACCGCAGCGTCGACGGCCAGGCCGTTGGGCTCCGCCGAGATGGAGTACGCCGCGCCCTGATAGGCGGCGAGCTGCGTCTCGGCACCGCCCATCTGACCCGGCACGAGGCTCGCGAGCGACGTCAGCGCCTCGACGTTCACGTAGGCGAACCCCAGGTTGTCGGCAGGCAGCTGACCCATGACGCCGGTGAATGTCTGGTCGTCCTGGATCGAGGATGCACCGTGATCCGTTCGGATCACCGCCTGCATCGCCCCTTGATCGCTCGCAAGGACGGCCGTGCCGTCTACGATCGCCGTCGTGGGTTGATCGGAGGCGGCCGGCGTCCAGACCTGGACGCCATCGATCGACGACTGCGTGTAGGCCGTCCCGGTGGAATCGCGCAGCCTTTGCAGCGTGTTCGACGCGGCGCCGTCGTCGTCGCTCGCGATCAGCACCGCGTACGACGGCGCGGCCCCGTTGATCGTGACGTAGCCGCCGATCTCTCCCCCGACCCAGCCGAGGTCATCGTGCGTCAGCCCCGATCCCTGCACGGCGCCGTCCAGCATGGTGTTGAGCTTCGCCTTGAGCTGGTCCTCGGTCCCAAGATCCGGGAACTTCGACGCCATCCGAAACAGGTTCATCTTCTGGGACGCCGCCGGGTCGAGATGCGCCACGACGACGGCGTCGGCGCCGCTCGGCACCTTGTTGAGGACCTTCTCAGAGGACCCGCGAAGGGAGAAGTAGGCGCCCGCGGCGGCAGCGACACCGATGAGCAGGACCGCGGCCGCGACCAGCAGTGCGATCGTGACCGCCTTCGACCGGTGCTTCGAGGTCGCAGCGCCGCCGACGTGCGGTGCAACGGGCCGCATCGCGTCGCCGAACGGCTGCGACGCCTGCTGTACGGCGTCGTCCGGCGGAGGCGGGAACGAGCCGGCCGGCTCCTCGGGCGGGCGTTGGTCACTCATGGCGTTCTTGGGGGTATCGGCCCGGAGGCGGCCAAACGTAGAGCGGCGTGGTGCAGGGGGTTAGGAGGTCGTGACTATCTCGCTGCGCACCGTGCACGCCCCAAGACGCGCAGACCTCGGCTCGACGCCGATGCCAGGACCGTCGGGCACCCGCATCGTGCCGTCGTCTTCCAGGACGAACGGCTCCGTCAGATCGTCGGCGAAGTACCGCGCCGACGCGCTCGTGTCGCCCGGGAGCGTGAAGTTGGGCAGCGCCGCGAGGGCGAGGTTCGTCGCGCGCCCGATGCCCGTCTCCAACATGCCGCCGCACCAGACGGGCACGCCGGCGGCCGCGGCCACGTCGTGTACGCGTCGGGCCTCGAGCACACCCCCGACCCGACCTTGCTTGATGTTGATGATCCGGCAGGCACCAAGCTCGATCGCGGCGGCGGCATCGGCTGCGGACCGGATCGACTCGTCGAGGCAGATGGGGGTCCGGATCGCAGCTTGGAGCGCGGCATGCCGGACGAGGTCTTCATAGTGGAGCGGCTGTTCGACCATCAACAGGTCGAAGTCGTCAAGCGCGCGAAACGTCTCGACGTCCTCTGGCCGATACGCCGCGTTCGCGTCGACCGACAGCAGGATGTCGGGGTGGTCGCATCGGATCGCTGCGACCCGTTCGACGTCGATCCCCGGCATGATCTTCAGCTTGATGCGGAGATAGCCCTGCTCGAGATGCTCGTCCACCCGGGCGCGAAGCTCGTCGGTCGTGTGGGCGATGCCGATCGACACGCCGCACGGCACCGCCCGTCGATCGGCGCCGAGCCACGACACGAGCGAACGCTCCGTCGTCCGCAGCTGCGCATCGAGCACCGCGTTGATCAGCGTCGCCTTCGCCATCGGGTTTCCACGGACGAACCGGAGCCGGTCCTCGACGGTGTCGGCGCTGACGTCGTCGGCGGCCAGCAGCGCCGGACCCAGCACATCGCGCAGCAGCGCCCACACGCCCTCGTTCCATTCCCCGGAGAACCCAGGGAAGCCGTCGTCCGCGACACATTCTCCCCAGCCCTCGACGCCATTCAGGCGAACGCGGGCAAGCACGCATTCCTTGCCCGTCGACGTTCCGAACGACACGCGGAACGGCCGCACGAGCGGAAGCGCGATCAGAGACAGCTCGATCGACTCGACGCGCGTCATGCCGGGCCTACACCTTGGCTGAACACGTACGCCGAGCGCTCGCGCTCGAAGGCGACCGCGATCAGCCCGGTTTCGAGGCACCGTTCGAACGCGTCGGCGATCGCGTCGCGCCAGCGATCGGCGCGATCGGCGTCGACCGCCCGGACCTCTGGGTACTCCCTCGGCACGGCGACCCGCAACGCGCCCGACCCTGCGCCTTGGACCATCGCCGGCTCTCCATCGACGTCGACGATGAGATCCTCAGCGGCCGGCGACGTCCGCGTCCCAGGAGCTGGCCCGAGATCCCAGGCGACGAACGCGCGGTCGCTGCGCTCCCCAACGTTCAGCGTGTCGTGCATCGAGCCGTAGAAGTCGCGCTCGAACCCGTCGATCACGGCCCCGAGTTTCCCGATGTTCAACCATGCGTTCCGCGCGAGCAGCGGATCGAAGGTCCACCGCATCAGCTCGATCCCTTGGTCCAGGGCTTGCGCGCGCTGCGCCAACTTGAGGGCCGTCCCCACGCCGCGATGCCTGGTGTCTGGGATCGACGCGAGCATGTGCGAGTGCACGTGCAGCCCGTGCTCGTCCACCCCGGCCCATCCGAGCACGAACCCGACGATTCGATCGTCGTCGCTCGCGCCCCACGACACGTTGCCGCTGGCGGCGAGCGCCCGCACGACCTCGCGGTCCAGATGCTGGCCGCCCCACGTGCGGTCGATCACGTCGTTGATGCGATCTGCGTCCTCGACGGTGGTCAGCGGCGTGAGCGTGACGCCCGCCCCGCTCGCGGTGTCGCGCGCGAGCGTCCAGGGGTCGGTCACGGTGGTCGAGCCTAGCAACGTCGAGGCCCGCGCCGAAGGCGCGGGCCCCGCGTGCAGCGTGGTCAGCTGTGGCGCTCAGCCGCCGGCGGGCGGCGGCAGCTCCTGCCACTCGACGTCGTCGAGGTCCGCGCCCTGCTTGCGCTTCCAGAACATCACCACGGCGCCGATCGCAGCCAAGATCGCGGTGATCTTGAACAGCTTGCGGAAGAACCCGCCCTTCTTCTTCTCCACGGTCTCTTCGCTCATCGAGACCCCCTTCCGGCTGTCGGCGAACGCGTCTGCGGTCTCGTGTCGGGAGCGTCAGCCTAGCATCGGTCCCGTTCAGCGATATCCCCGGCGCGGCCGCGGCGGTGGGCCTGGTTGGACTTGAACCAACGACCTCTTCCTTATCAGGGAAGCGCTCTAACCGAGCTGAGCTACAGGCCCGCTGTCGGTTCGCCAGGGTAGGAGCGGCCGACGAAGCGTGTCAAACGAAGGCCGTCAGATGCGTTTCTCGGCGAGGACGACCTCGACGCCGCCCACGATGTCGGCGATCAGGTTGTAGACCAGGGCGACGAACGTCCACAACAGCGACGCGGCTATGGCCATCACGACGCCCGCACCGAACAGCCACGTGAACAGCTTGACCCCGTCGATCCCGGCGGCAACGCAGTTCTTCGTCCCGTTGTCGGTGTTCACGACGCAGCCGATCCAGTAGGCGACCGTGTCGGTGACGCCCGCTGCCGACAGCATGAAGTAGATGAGCAGCAGCGCGAGCCAGCCCACGACCATCGCGCAGAAGCAGAAGATCAGCGCGAACTTGAAGACGGAGAACAGGCCGAAGCGCCGCACCGTCACCCGTGTGCGACGCGAATTCGCGCGCCGCACGGGGCGCGCAGGCTGCGTCGTCCGTGCGGGTGGCACGGGCGAGGCTGGCAGCTCCACGTCGATCGGATCGGACAAGGGCTGCTCGGTGATGGGGTCGTCGGCCGTGGTCGTCATCCCTCGTACCCAAGAGGTTCTAAGGGTACGCCCCGCCGAGGGCAAGCACCTGCGCTGGAATCAGGTTCGAACGTCGGAACATCTTCACGTTCGGAACGGTCCTCCGTCGGAGAAAAGGGCTCGTGCTTGCGCCACGGCTACGAGAGCGAGGAACAGGGGGGCGACGACCCACGACCAGGGGTCGACGTGCTCGATCGGCACCAGGGCGATGACCCCTACGACCGCGCCTCCGAGGGCGATGAACGCCGTCTTCCATGCCGCTCGCACGCCGGGAGCATAGGCTGGGCGCCATCAAGCAGGACGACCCGACTGCCGATGGTCTGGCGATGGCTGCATGCGCACACGGCATGGACGCTGCCTGGTGCTACCTGTGCCGAGTGGACAACGAGGGGACGGATCCGCACGTCTTGTGGGGCCTCGAGTTCGACGACGACCTGGAGCTCCTCGAGACGTCGACCGACCCGATGAGCCCCGAGATGTCCGGCTACCTCCGGTTCCTGTGCGAGGAACTCCACATGCGCTACGACGAGACGTTCACGCACGGCGAGGCAGCGATGGTGATCCAAGGGTTGCTCACGGATCCCGCCAGCGAGAACCAGCGGCGCACGCTCATGGCGCTCGACGGCGACGGCACCGCGGACACGCTGTCGTATGGGCAGGCCCGCACCAGCATTCGGCGGATGATCGCTCTCCGCGGGCTCCGCTCGGCCTGACGTTCCCGGGTCCTGCGATGATGCGCGCGTGGACGCGCCCACGACGTCTCCCGGCGACCCGATCGCGCGGCGGGGTCTGCTGTTCGTCGGCGGGTCGATCGCGCTCCTTCCCGTCGTGCTCGCCCTCGTGACAGCCGTTCCCGAAGGGGCGCGCGGCGCGGTGTTCGAGCTCGGGCTGATCGGGACCGCAGCGGTCGCGCTGTGGGGCGGCGTCGTCGCGCGGCACGCGCTCCAGGCGGGCACGCGGCGCCTCGCGACGGCGTACGCCGCCGCGATCCTCGGGCTCGTCGTCGGCATCACGCTCGTGCTCGTGGGGATCTCCGCGGCGATCGGCCTGTTCGCATGAACGACGACCTCGGCGCCGACCTCCGGCGGATCCTCGGGATCCAGGCCGTCCGCGCGTTCCTGTACGGCTTCGGCGCGGTGATCCTCGGCGCGTCGCTCGCGGCGTCCGGGACGTCCGATCTCGCCGTTGGCATCCTCGGTGCGGCGATCCTCGCGGGGATGGCGATCTCCGCGATCACCGTCGGCATCCTCGGCGATCGGTGGGGTCGGCGACGCACCTACGGCGGGTTGTTGCTGTTGATGGGCGTTGTCGGCGCGGCGTACGCGGCAACCGACAAACTGTGGATCCTGATCGTCTTGGCGTTGATCGGCGTGCTGTCGACCGACGCCAACGAGAACGGGCCGCTCACCACGCTCGAACAGGCGATGATCGGACAGGCGCCGGCGGAGACACGGCTCCGCGTGTTCGGCCGTTACAACGCGGTCGCGTACCTCGCCGGCGCCTTCGGGGCGCTGCTCGCGGGCGGGCCTGCGTTCGTTCACCGCTTCTGGAACGGCACGCCGACTGGCCGCGCCTGGTTCCTGTTGTTCCCCATCGGGGCGGTGATCTGCCTGTGGCTCGCGTCGGGTCTGTCGGCCGGGCTCGAGACCGAGGTCGCCCGCAGCCGGATCCCGCTGGAGCGATCGCGTGCGACGGTCACGAAGCTCTCATCGCTGTTCGCGGTCGATGCCTTCGCGGGTGGCTTCGTGGTCACGGTGATCATCGTGTTCTGGTTCTCGAAGAAGTTCGACGCGAGCCCCGAGCTCATGTCGGCCGTCATCTTCCTCGCCGGGCTCCTGCAGGCCGGTTCGTCCGTGATCGCCCCACGCATCGCGGCGCGGGCAGGGATGCTCAACACGATGGTGTTCACGCACCTGCCCTCGAACATCTTGCTCATGCTCGTGCCGTTCATGCCGACGCTCGGGAGCGCGATCGCCGTGCTCCTCGGGCGCTTCGCGTTGTCGCAGATGGACGTCCCGACGCGACAGGCGTACATCGCCGCGATGGTGGATCCCTCCGAACGCACGGCGGCGGCCGCGGCGACCAACAGCGCGCGCTATGTGGCCCGGCCGGCCGGCCCGATCATCGGCACGGTGCTGATGCGGGTCGCGTTCGGCGCGCCGTGGGTCGTCGCCGGGGCGATCAAGTGCGGCTACGACGTCGCGCTCTGGCGCGTGTTCTCGAAGGTGCCGTTGCCCGAGTCCGCCGCCGACTGACCGTCAACGGTCAGGTTGTCCAGCACGACGAGTGGCGCGGGGTCGTTGACCCGTTCCATCCGCACGATGCACCCAACCTCCTCGTCGATCCACAGGCGCATCGTGGTCGAGCCGCGGAGGCCCTGAACCTCCGCGATCACACTCGGGCGGCCCGTCTCCTCGCGTCCCGTGACCTCACCGTGGGCATCGCGGAGTCGCACGAACCGCTGGGGCTCGACCGCAGACGTGACCCACGCCTCGCCGACCAGCGTCGTTCCCGTCTCGGCGAGCGTGAACGAGCCGGCGCCGTCGTAGCGCACCTTCAGCGGGTCTCGGCCGATCGCGTAGGCGGTGAAGACGAAGGCCGGTTTGGGCGCGAGCATCCGCTCGCGGAGTTCGGGCCAAGCGGGGAGCGTCACGGTGCGTAATCTTGCCACGGTATGCGGACCTCGACTTCGACCCTGCGGACGGGTTCGCGCTCGCGGCGGGGGGGTTACTCCTCGTCCATCTGAAGCACGACCGGCGCGATCGCGGCGACCGTCTCGCCGGGCTCCACGCGCATCGTGCGAACGCCCTGTGAACTGCGGCCGACGCGGCGGATCTCCTCGGCCGCGACGCGCTGCACCTTGCCTGCCGACGAGATCGTCAGCAGGTCCTGGTCCTTCGAGCCGATGAACGCGCCGGCGAGCAAGCCCGTCTTGGTGGTGATCTGGTGGCCGATCACGCCCTTGCCGCCGCGGCCCTTGACGGGATAGTCGGCGAGCTTGGACCGCTTGCCGTATCCGTTCTGCGAGACGCTGATCATCTCTTCGCCCTCGGAGGACAGACAGAGCTCGATCACCTCGTCGTCGTCGGCGAGCCGCATACCGATCACCCCGGCGGTCGCGCGGCCCATGGGGCGGGCGAGACCCTCCTTGAACCGGATCGTCTGTCCCTTGCGCGACACGAGGAACACGTCGTCCTTGCCGTTGGTGAGCTTCACGTCGATCAACTGGTCGTCGGGCTTGAGGTTGATCGCGGCGAGCCCGGTGCGCGGCGAATCGTACTCGGGCAGCGGCGTCTTCTTGACCATGCCGCGCCTGGTCGCGAACAGCAGGAACCGGCCTTCCTCGTACTCCTTGAGATCGAGCACCGCGGACACGCGCTCGTCGGCGCTGACCTGGACCCCCGGAAGGTTGGCCGCGTACAGCCCACGCGCTTGGCGCGAGGCCTCGGGCACCTCGTGCGCCTTGACCCGGTAGACCTTGCCCTTCGACGTGAAGAACAGCAGCCAGTGGTGGGTCGTCGTGATGAAGACGTTCGTGATCACGTCTTCTTCCTTGAGGGTTGCGCCCTTGACGCCCTTGCCCCCTCGGCCCTGTCGCTTGAACGCGTCGATCGGCTGGCGCTTCACGTAACCCGCGCGCGAGACCGTGATGACGACGTCTTCCTCGGCGATGAGGTCCTCGATGTCGAACTCGCCCTCGTCCGCCTTGATCTGGGTGCGGCGGGCGTCCGCGTACTTCTTCCGGATCTCCTCGAGCTCCTCCTTGATCACGCCGCGGAGCTTCTTCGGGCTCTTGAGCAGCGAGTCGAGGTACTTGATCTGGGCGACGAGGTCCTTCTTCTCCGCGTCGAGCTCGGCGCGCGCGAGCCGCGTCAGGCGCCGTAGTGGCATGTCGAGGATGTGGTTGGCCTGGATCTCGGACAACTTGAAGCGCTTCATGAGCTTGGTGCGGGCTTCTTCGGAGTCCTGCGAGGCGCGGATGATCTTGATGACCTCGTCGAGGTGGTCGAGTGCGATCAGCAATCCCTCGACGATGTGGAGCCGTTCCTCGCGCTTGCGCTTGCGGTACTGCGTCCGTCGCGTGACGACGTCGATCTGGTGGTCGACGTAGTAGCCGATCATCTCGGCGAGGTTCAGCGTGCGCGGCACGCCATCCACGAGCGCCAGCATGATGACGCCGAACGAATCCTGCAGCTGGGTGTGCTTGTAGAGCTGGTTGAGCACGACGTGCGGGTTCGCGCCGCGCTTCAGCACCACGACCAGCCGCATGCCGTTGCGGCTGCTCGAGTGGTCCTGAACGTCGGCGATGTCCTTGACCTTGCCGGTCTTGACCAGGTCGGCGATCTTCTCCGCCAGGCGCGCCTTGTTGACCTGATAGGGAAGCTCGGTGACGACGATCTGGGAGCGCCCGTTGGAGCCCTCCTCGATCGCGGACTTGGCGCGCACCTTGATCGATCCGCGGCCGGTCGTGTAGGCGTCCTTGATCCCTTGCTTGCCCATCACGAACCCGGCGGTTGGGAAGTCGGGGCCCTTGACGAACTTCATCAGGTCCGTCGGCGTCGCCTCGGGGTTGTCGATGTAGTGGATGACCGCGTCGAGGACCTCGCCGAGGTTGTGCGGGGGGATGTTGGTGGCCATCCCGACCGCGATGCCGCCGGCGCCGTTGACTAACAGGTTGGGGAACCGGCTGGGCAGGACGAGCGGCTCCGTCTCGTAGCCGTCGTAGTTTGGGACGAAATCGACGGTCTCCTCGTCGATGTCGCGGAGCATCTCCATCGCGAAGGGACCGAGGCGGGCCTCGGTATAGCGCGAGGCGCCGGCGGGGTCGCCGTCGACGGAGCCGAAGTTGCCGTGCGGATCGATCAACGGGTAGCGAAGCGAGAAGTCTTGCGCCATGCGGACCATCGCGTCGTAGATCGCGGCGTCGCCGTGCGGGTGGTACTTGCTCATCACGCCGCCGACCACGTTGGCCGACTTGCGATATGGGCGGTCGGGGCGCAGGCCTTGCTCGAGCATCGACCACAAGATCCTGCGGTGCACCGGTTTCAACCCGTCGCGCACCTCGGGCAGCGCCCGCCCGACGATCACCGACATGGCGTAGTCGAGGTAGGAGCGCTGGATCTCTTCCTCGAGCTGGACGGGCTCGACCCGGCCGCCGAACAGGTTCTGGCTCATGCGTGCGCGCCTCTCGTGGGGCTCAGACGTCCAGGTTCTGGACGTACTGAGCGTTGGTCTCGATGAACGCGCGCCGCGACGGCACGTCCTCGCCCATCAACACGGTGAACAGACGGTCCGCGGTAGCGGCGTCGTCGAGGGTGACCTGGAGCAGCGTGCGGTGCTCGGGATCCATGGTGGTGTCCCATAGCTGGGACGCGTCCATCTCGGCGAGTCCCTTGAATCGCTGCGGGTCGAGCTTCTTGCCGTCGGCGTTCGCCTCGCGCCACTCGTCCCACTCGCGCTCCGTGTAGAAGTAGTGCTCCTGCTTCCCTTCTTTGACGAGGTACAGGGGCGGCTGTGCGAGGTACATGTATCCCGCGTCGATCAGCTCGCGCATGTTCCGGAAGAAGAACGTCAGGAGCAGCGTCCGGATGTGGGCGCCGTCGACGTCGGCGTCGGCCATGATCACGATGCGGTGGTAGCGCGCCTTCTCGAGGTCGAACTCGTCGCCGACCCCGGTGCCGATCGCGGTGATGAGCGCCTGGATCTCGAGGTTCTCCAAGATCTTGTGCAGCCGGGCCTTCTCGACGTTGAGGATCTTGCCACGGATGGGCAGAATCGCCTGCGTCGCAGGGTTACGCGCCGACTTGGCGGAGCCGCCGGCCGAGTCGCCTTCGACGATGTAGAGCTCACAGCTGCCGGGGTCGTTGAGCTGACAGTCCGCGAGCTTGCCGGGGAGCGAGCCGCCCTCGAGGAACGACTTGCGGCGGGTGAGGTCGCGCGCCTGCTTGGCCGCCATGCGCGCCTTCGCGGCCTGCTGCGACTTCTGGACGATGCGCTTTGCCTCGCCGGGGTGTTCTTCGAGCCATTCGGCGAACCGCGCGTTGACGGTAGTCTCGACGAGCGATCGCATGGACGCGTTACCGAGCTTGGTCTTGGTCTGGCCCTCGAACTGCGGGTCCTTGAGCTTCACCGACACGATCGCGATCAGGCCCTCGCGGACGTCCTCGCCGATCAGGTTGTCGTCCTTCTCCTTGAGGACGCCCTTGGCGCGTGAGTAGCGGTTGAGGACGTTGGTGAGGGACTTCTTGAAGCCCTCCTCGTGCATGCCGCCCTCGTGCGTGTTGATCGTGTTGGCGAAGGAGTAGACGGACTCGCTGTAGCCAGTCGTCCACTGCATCGCGATCTCGACCTCGCTGTCGTCGGTCTTGGTCTCGACGGGGATGATCCGGTTGACCGTCTCCTTGCCCTGACCGAGGTACTTCACGAAATCCACGAGGCCACCGTTGGCCTTGAAGACCTCCTTGGACTTGTCGCGCTCGTCGACGAGCTGGATCTCAACGCCCTTGTTGAGGAAGCTCAGCTCGTGCAGGCGCTCCGCCAAGATCTCCTTACGGAATTCGACGGTCTCGGTGAAGACCTCCGGGTCGGGCCAGAAGCGAACCAGCGTGCCGGTCTTCTGGGCGGCCTTGCCTTTGGTGAGTTTCTTGGTGACCTTGCCTCGGGCGAACGCCATGGTGTGGATAGCCCCGTCGCGCCGGACCTCGACCTCGAGCTTCTCGGAAAGCGCGTTGACCACCGAAACACCGACGCCGTGCAGGCCGCCGGATATGGAGTAGCCGCCGCCGCCGAACTTGCCGCCGGCGTGCAGCACGGTGAGCACGACCTCGAGGGCCGACCGGCGGTCCTTCGCGCCGGGGATCGCCTTGACGGGGATGCCGCGGCCGTTGTCCTGGACGCTCGCCGATCCGTCGGTGTGCAGCGTGACGACGATCCGGTCGCAGAAGCCAGCCATCGCCTCGTCGATCGCGTTGTCGACGACCTCGTACACGAGGTGGTGCAGGCCTCGGACGCTGGTGGTGCCGATGTACATGCCGGGCCGCTTGCGGACCGGCTCGAGGCCTTCGAGAACCTGGATGTTCTGGGCGTCGTAGCCCGTGGACTTGGTGCGGCGAGACTTCGCAGGTGTCTTGGGTGCTGCCTTCGTTGCGGTGGCCAAACGTCCTCCGATCGGGGCCGCGCGCAACCGCGGCGGCATCGCTGGGGGCGTGCGCGGGGGGACCGGGCACGACCCCTCTATGCTACCCGAGCAGGGGTCCTGATGACCGTAACGGACGTCACGAAATCAGCGGGTTGACCTGCGGTTTTCGTGCGTTCCGACGACGATCCGGATGGTCGCGATCACGCCGCCGCCCAAGGCCTCGTCGGCGCGTTTGCGGATCTCCTCCGCGAGGTAGGTCGCCTGCGATCCCCACGGGCCGTCCGCGGCGCGCACGACGAGACAGCCGGCCTCCAGAGACACCGGGGCGGTGGCCTCCGCGAGACGTTCGCCGACCAGTTCCGGCCACGCTTTGGTGAGCGTCGCGACGGGCATCCCCCGGCGGAACAGGTCTTCGCCCAGGAGCTCGTCGACCACGTCGCCGAGCGCGACGGGCCGCCCCGTGCGCGGATCGCGACGCTGCCCGAAGCCGGTCGAATGTGGCATCTCGGCGTCAGCCTCGCACTGTGACCGTGCCGGCGCGCACGTCCCAAACCTGCGTCGCCTGTTTCGGCACGTCTGCGTCGTCGGCGACGCTGATCACGACCTGGCCGGGTCGTGCCGCGAGACGAGCGGCGACGTGGTCCCGTCGTGACGGGTCGAGCGCGCTGTACGGGTCGTCGGCGATCACGATCGGCGGCTCACCGATCGCGGCCTCGACCGCATCGGCGACCGCGAGACGTAGCGACAGCGCCGCCACCCAGGTTTCGCCATGGCTGGCGAACCCACGGGCGCCGAGGTCCCGTACCGCGAGCTCGAGGTCGTCTCGATGGGGCCCGACGAGCGACGCACGGCGCTGGAGCTCATCGCCGCGGCGTTCCGCGAGCCGCTCGCGGAAC
>DATAPH010000014.1:0-22021 GCA_036265325.1 Actinomycetota bacterium
CGCACCCCGCGTTGGCTCGCTCGCAACACACGCAGCCGGTGAAGACGCCGAAGCCGCCGCACGCGACACTCGCCGACGCTAACGGCAACCACATCGCCGACGCGCTCGATCAGAGGCTCGCGCGGGCAAATGGACCGTCGCAGCACGACGTCGTGGTCACCTTCTCCGATCGCTCGGACATGGTGAACGCGCGCCGATCGGTCGGGCTCGGACACATCTCGACCACGTTCAGCCTGATCGACGGATTCGTCGCGCACCTCACCGACGGTCAGATCAACGCGATGGCGCACCACGCGGGCGTCATCCGGGTCGAGCCGAACGTCGCGGTGCACGCGTTCGACGACGCAACCAACAACGACTTCGGCGTGACCGGCGCCCGGGCGGCGTTCGGCGTGACCGGCTCGGGCACACAGATCTGCATCCCCGACAGTGGCGTCGACCTCGGGCACGAGCAACTCGACTCGAAGGCGCCGATCGGCTGGCTCGACCTCGTGAACGGCAAGGCGAACCCGTACGACGACTTCGGACACGGCACGTTCGTTGCATCCGTCGCGGTCGGCGACGGCGTCGGTTCCGGCCCGATCGCCGACACGATGAAAGGGGTCGCGCCCGACGCGGCGCTCTCGGCGGTGAAGGTCATCGACAACACCGGCAACGGCGACGACGCCCTCGAGGTGCAGGGCATCCAATGGTGCGCGGCGCGCCCGGCGGTCGACGTGATCTCGTTGAGCCTCGGCTCGGACCTGCCGTCGGACGGACTGGACGCGATCTCACAGGCCGTCGACGCGGCGGTCGCAGGGGGCAAGATCGTCGTCGCGGCGGCCGGCAACAGCGGTGACGTGCCGGGCTCGATCACCGCGCCCGGATCGGCGAAGACGGCGATCACCGTCGGCGCCGCAGCGGAGTGGTCGGCGCCGAGCAGCTACCCGTATGCCTCGAAGGGCGTGTACCTTGCGCCGTTCTCGAGCAGGGGCCCAACGGTTGACAACAGGATCAAGCCCGACATCGTCGCCCCCGGCGTCACGATCGGCGCAGCCCAATCGGGAACCGTCTCGACGTACGTCGTCGAGAGCGGCACATCGATGGCGACGCCGTACGTCGCCGGTGTCGCGCTCCTGCTTCGGCAGCTGCAGCCGACCTGGCAGCAGTCGGACGTCCGCGCTGCGATAGAAAGCACGGCGCTCGATGCCGGTCCGGCCGGAAAGGACGACGATTGGGGCGCGGGACTGCTGGACGCCTACGGCGCGGTCGCCGAGGCCGACGGCTTGTCCGGTTCGACGCCGTTCCCCACGCACAAGTACTGGACGGGCAGCGTGCCGGACGGCGGCAGCTGGTCGAAGACGTTCACCCTCGGGCCCGGCGATCTCGGCGCTCCGATCGCGGCGACGGTGACGACGGACGGCTCCGTGACCTGCACGATCGACCTTGGACCGCCACTCGGCTGTTTCCAGTATTCGTGGCTACCGGACCTCGAAGCGGAGCTCGACGGACCGAGTGGGTTCGCGGTCGCGAGGAGCACGTGTCCCGCCGGCAGCAGTGAGTGCACCTACGGAAGACAGGAGACACTCCACATCCGGCCGAAGAAGGCGGGTACGTACACCATCCGTGTCTACCCGGCGGCGGACGGCGACGGCTCGGGCGGTTCGTTCTCGATCGATCTCTTCACGGGGCCGGTCGGCGGCGCGACGGGTCTCGTGCTCCACGTCGGCGATCTGGATGGTTCGGGAACCACGGTGTCGACGACGAAGTGGCGCGCCAAGGCCACGATCACCGTCCACGACGCGCTGCACAACGCGATCGCAGGCGTCACGGTGAGCGGCGCCTGGACGGGCAACCTCGGCGCGAGCTGCGTCACGACCCAGAACGGCAAGTGCTCGGTGTCGCACCAGTTCGCGCAGAAGAAGACGAGCGTGCAGTTCGCCGTGGCAAACCTGCAGGCGAGCGGAGATACTTACGGGGCCTCCGCGAACCACGATCCCGACACCGACAGCAACGGCACGACGATCACCGTGACGCGTCCGTAACAGCCGCTGCTAGCCGCCGTAGACGACGCGCCCCGCGGCGACCGTCGCCGTGACCTTCGTATCGGCGATCTCGTAGACCGACTCGGCGAACGGGTTGCGGTCAAGGATCGCGAGATCGGCACGCATCCCCTCCGCGATGGTGCCCGCCTCGTCATCGTGGTTCACGTAGGCGCTCCCCCGCGTGAACCCGGCGAGCGCCTCGGCCAGCGTGATCCGCTGCGTCGCGTCGAGCACCGGCGCGTCGGCCCCGTCGCCGACCACCTGACGGGTGACCGCGACCTGCATCTCCTCGAAGACGTTCGGGGTGCTGATCGGCCAATCGCTGCCGAGGGCCAGCACAGCGCCGGTGCGCACGACATCGCCGATCGGATAGAGGCGTTCCGCGCGGTCGCCGACGCGCGGACGTGTGAGGGTCTCGATCATCGGGTCGGGGCACGCCCACAGCGGCTGGATGTTCGCGGCGACGCCGAGCTGACGCAGACGCGGCGTGTCGGCCGGATCGGGCAGCTGCAGGTGCGCGATGTGGTGACGCGCATCGTTCCAGCCGTTGGTGGTGCGCGCGGCCTCAACCGCGTCCAGCGCAGACCGAAGCGCTCGATCGCCGAGCGCGTGTTGATGGATCTGGAATCCGAGGCCGTCGAGCCGGACGACCGCCTCCTTCAACGCGTCCTCCTCGACGAACTGGATCCCTCGGCCGTGTTCCTCGCCGAACTCGCCCTCGTAGGGGGTGAGCATCGAGCCCGTCGCGCTCTCGGGACAGCCGTCGAGCATGATCTTGACCGTGCCGGCGTCGACCTGGCCCTTCGTTCCCCAATCACGCTGTTCGACCAGCTCGTCGATCTGTTCCATCCCACGGTGACGGTCCCACCACAACGCCGTGACGACGCGGGCGGTGAGTTCGCCGGCGTTGTCAAGCGCGCGATAGCCGGCGAGCAGATCGGGCCGAACCCACGCGTCCTGCCAAGCCGTGATTCCGAGCGCATGCAGGTAGTCCTGCGCCACGCGGATCGACGCGACCCAATCGTCGGTCGAGTCTGCCGGCACGTGATCCGACCAGAACGAGTACGCGGTCCCCTCCTGGAGCCAACCGGTCGGACCATCGGCGTCGCGGACGAAGTACCCGTCCCACGGGTCCGGCGTACCGGCTGAGATGCCCGCGAGCTCGAGCGCCTTCGTGTTGACCCAGGCCGCGTGTGTGTCGGTGTTCATCAGATAGACAGGTCGGTCGGGCACCACCGCGTCGAGCTGATGACGATGCGGGCCGTCCTCTCCGAACAGCGGGGTGTACCAGCCTCCGCCGACGATCCAGGCGTCATCAGGATGCGCCGCCGCGTGCGCTGCGATCCGATCCAGATAGTCGGGGACGCTGTGCACATCGTCGAGGTTGCAGTGCCGCCGGATCCGCCCGGCGAACGCGGCGTGGATGTGCGCGTCCTGGAACGCCGGCATGACGCACGCGCCGCTCACGACATCTCCCGTGCCGACGCGTTCGCGAACATCGGCCTCTGTGCCGACCGCGACGATCCGGTCGCCGCGGATCGCGACCGCCTTGGCCCAGCTGCGCGCCGCGTCGACGGTGTACACGTCGCCGGTGACGATCAGGTCCGCGCGCTCGCTCACGCCGGCGGACGCTAGCAGGTCGCCGCGAGTGCGTTCAGGTGGTCATCGTGATCGGACCGTGCATGCCATAGGCGTAGTGACCGGGCAGATGGCACGCGAACTCCCACCCGGGCGCCAGCTGATCCGGGAACGTGAACGTGGTCTCCACCGTCGCGCCGGCCGGCACCGAGATCTCGCCCGGCCGCGCACCGTGCGACGCCTCGGTCCCGAGCTCGTGGATCCGTTGCATCTCCGCGTCGCCCACCAGGAACTCGTGGTCGATCGGGTCCGTGTTCGTTACGACGAACCGCACGGTTTCGCCCGGCGAGACCTGGAGCGACGCGAGATCGAAATGCGAGAAGTGGATCGTGACGTAGACGGTGCGCGCCGGCGGTGGTGCGGCCGCGGCCGTGACGGCGAGGATCACCACGGCCGCGGCGACCGCGACCAGTGCGGCCGCCGCGGTGCCCCGTCGCTTCAGCGTCATCGCGTCCGCACCGCCCAGGCGCCGATGCGGCGCCGCGCGAACAGCGCCACGACCGCCACGCCCATGCCGAGCCATACGATCGTCCGCCCGCCCATCGCGCCATCCGCCGGCACCGGGAAGGCCGGGAACGCGAACCCGGCCGCGACGGGATCCGGGTGTCCGTAGCCGCTCGCATCGATCGCGAGGTCGTTGGTCAGATCGGCGGCGGGCTCGTCGATCTTCAGATAGCTGAGCCACATCGGCTGCCCGGGTATCCACTTCGACCGTGTGTCCGAGCGTAGGTCGGTCATCAAGCTGTTGGACGCCCAGCCGCTCTTCTCGAGGATCGTGCCCTGCTGGTCCGACTTCCCGTTGGGCGCGATGGCTTGCGGCAACATCGCGGGGTCACGGTCGGTCAGGAGGAAGACGTCGGCCTGGACCACGCTCTGTGGCTGCTGGCCGAGCGTCAGGATCCGGAGTGGCACCCACGGGTTGGGCGTCGGGATCACGACGTGCACGGGGATGCTCTGCCCGTCGGTGATGCCCTGCGCGGCGGCACGCTTCTGGTTGAACTTCGTCGCCATGAAGATCGGGCTGCGTTGCGCGTAGAAGTCGAGCACAGCGGGCGCGTCGGGCGGGAGGAAGAAGCCGTGCTCGCGCGCCCAATCGCCGACCGCGGTCGCACCGCCCTTGAGGACCGTGATGTTGAGCGCGTCGACCTGCGTCCGGAGAAGGACCTGTGCCGTGGCGCCGGCCACAGCAGCGTCTGCCGCGAGCGCGAACCGTTCTGGCTGCGGCGGGCTCACCTCGAGCTCGAGGCGCTGCAATGTCCAGTCGCCGCCCTTGATCACCCTCGTCGGCACACCGGGCAGCGGCGTGATCGACCCGAGCGACCCGCCGGCCCTGCCGCTGAAGTCGAACGAGGTCAGGTAGTGCTCGACACCGTTGTGATACGCGGCGAGCGTCGTGGTGCGGGTCAGGCTGATCGTTCCGTTCGGTGCGACGAGGCCCCCACACGCGAGGGCCGAGATCGCCGACCCGAACACGAGGGCTGCGGCGATCGCGGCCGCGGCGGCCGCGCGAGCGATGTGACGGCGCATCGGAAGCTCCTTCCGGTCGGTGATCGCCGTTTGACGTCACGAGCGACCGCTTCGGTTCCCACCTATGCTCCGGCGGATGCAGTTGAACCCGACCGAAGAAGACCGCCTCCGCATCTTCACTGCGGCGCAGCTCGCTCGAACGACACTGGATCGAGGGCTCGCGCTGAACGTTCCCGAGGCCGTCGCGCTCGTCTGCGACGAGATGCACCTCGCCGCGCGCGCCGGCGCCTCGTGGGAGGAGGTGCGCGACGCCGGCGTCTCCGTCGCTGCGTCGACCTCGGTGCTCGACGGCGTGCCGACGCTCGTCCGAGAGATCCGCCTCGAGGTTCTGCTGGACGAAGGCACACGGTTGGTCGTGTTGCGATCCCCCTTCGGCGAAGGCGAACCCACCGTGCGGTTCGGCGACGGAGACGTCGGGTTGGTGTCGGGCCGCGAGCGTCGAACGCTCACCGTCACCAATACCGGCACGCGACCGATCCGCATCTCGAGCCACTTCCCGTTCTGGGATGCGAATCCGAGCCTGTCGTTCGACCGCGAGGCCGCTCACGGCTTCCGACTCGACCTGCCCGCCGGCGACTCGAAGCGATGGGCGCCGGGCGAAACCTACGAGGTCTCGCTGGTCGCGCTCGGGGGTGCGCGCGATGCCTGAGCGGATCTCCCGCGCCGAGCACGCGCTGCGCCACGGCCCGACCGCAGGCGACCGCGTCCGGCTCGCCGACACCGACCTGTGGATCCGGATCGAGGAAGACCTCACCGAGCCCGGTGACCAGGCGTTATGGGGCTACGCGAAGAACTGGCGGTCACGGATGACGCAGCACGACGCCGCCACGACGGCGTCCGAGCTCGACACCGTGATCGGGTCGGTGCTGGTCGTCGACCCCCTGCTCGGCATCGTGAAATGCGATCTCGGCATGAAGGACGGCCGCATCGCGGGGATCGGTCGTGCCGGCAACCCGGACATCACCGACGGCGTCGACCTCACCATCGGGCCGAACACGTGGCCGATCCCCTGTCACGGCCTGATCGCGACGCCCGCGGTCGTCGACTCCCACGTGCACCTGTTGTCGCCGCGGCTCGTGCCCGTCGCCCTATCGGCCGGCGTGACGACCTTGATCACCGCGGGGTTCGAGGAGCCGCCCGACCGGATGCGCGCGACGTACGCCGCCTTCGAACGGCTGCCCGTGAACATCGGGCTTCAGCCGAGCGCTCGGACCGACGTCGCCGGGGGACTGGACCCCGCCATCGAAGCGGGAGCGTGCGGCCTGAAGATCCACGAGGATTGGGGCGCGTACCCGGACATCATCGACGCGACGCTTCGCGCCGCCGAGGCGCACGACATCGCGGTGTGCTTGCACACCGACAGCCTCAACGAATCTACGGAGCTCGAGGGCACGGTCGCTGCGATCGCCGGCCGAACGATCCACGCGTACCACGTCGAAGGATCCGGCGGCGGCCACATTCCGGACGCCATCGCGCTCACGCGCGAGCCCAACGTGATCTGCTCCTCGACGACACCGACGCTGCCCTACGGGCCGTCGACCGCGAGCGAGCAGCTCGACATGAAGCTCATCGTTCATGAGGGGAACCCGTCGCTTCCCGACGACATCCTGGCGGCGCGCGAACTGGTGCACCGCGCGACGATGGCGGCCGAGGGGCCGTTGCACGAGCTCGGCGCGATCCAGATCGTGAACTCTGATTCACAAGGGATGGGCCGGATCGGCGAGACGCTCCGGCGCACGATCCAGCTCGCGCACGCCATGAAGGGATGGGCCGCCCGCGAGTCATTCGACGAACCGGAGCCGGTTTCGCGATCGCGACCAGCGATCGTCGAAGGCGATGGCGAGCCGGACGACAACGAACGGGTCCTTCGCTACCTTGCGAAGTGCACCGTGGAGCCGGCGATCGTGCACGGCATCGCCGACGAGGTGGGCTCACTCACCCCCGGCAGGATTGCCGACGTCGTCCTCTGGGAACCCACCCGCTTCGGCGTCAAGCCGTTCATGGTGCTCAAGGGTGGCGTCGTCGCGTGGACCGCGATGGGCGAAGGGAACGCCAGCGTGCACGGTGCGGAGCCCACTCGCTACGGCGCCGATTGGGGCGGGACCGGCGACGCGCCGACTCGGCTCTCGACCACGTTCGTCTCGCAGGCCGCGGTCGACGGCGGGTTCGCCTCGACGACAGATCGTCGCCTCGTCGCCGTCCACGGGACGCGGAGGTTGACGCGCGCGGATCTCGTCGCGAACCGTGCGGCGCCGTCGGGACTGGAGGTATCCGCCGTAGACGGCACGGTGACGCTGGACGGCCATGTGTTGGCGGTCGAACCCACGTCGGTCGTCCCGCTCGCCCGCCGATACCTCCTCGCGTGAGCGGCTACGCCGACGGCGTCTCGAACCGGTCGCCGGCTCGGTAGACCGCGTCGTCGGGCCCTCGCACCGTGACGCTGCCGAGGCCGTGAACCGTCCACGTCACGCCGTCGCCAAGGATCGCCGTTCGTTCGTCGATGCCGACGAACCACGAGTCGTCGGGCAGCCGTGACGTCATCCACCATTGCGCGCCCGGGATGCGCGCCGCACGGTCCCAGTGCACGCCGAACGAGACGTTGGGAACCAGCCCGAGGCCGAAGAGCCATGACGTTCCGTGCCGTCCCTCGGCGTCGCGCATCCGGCTCGCGATCATCGCGCCCGCGCTGCACCCGGCGTACACGGCGCCGCGGTCGAGCCCGCGACGGATCGCCTCGAGCAAGGGCGACTCGCGCAGCACGTCCGCGAGACGCGATGGCTTCCCGCCGGAGAAGTAGATCATCGAGGCGGCCTCGACCGCTGCGACGAGTTCGTCTCGATGCGCATCCGCGCGCGTCTTGATCGGCACGACAGCGGCGCGCATCCCGTCGTCCCGGTAGTGGTCGAGCCCCATCTGGCCCCACCGATCGAAGACGTGATCGCCTTCCGTGGCGCTCGCGGTCGGCAAGATCGCAACGCTCCCGTCACCGACCGCGCCGCCGAGCGCTCTGGTCTCGACCTCGGTGCTCCACGGCTCGAACTCCCCCGAGCCGAGGAAGAGAAAGGTCGGCACGGTCAATCCTCGGCGGCCGCTTCGTCGGCGGCCGATCGATCGGTGGCTCCCTGGTCGGTGGCTCCCTGGTCGGCGCCGACCACGTCGGGGAGCTGGACGGGCACGTCGGACACGCGGCGGTCGGCTCGGTGCCGGCCGCCTCGATCCACTCGGGGCGGCGGCTCCGGGCCCGACCGCACGCGCCACGCGGCCACGAGGATCGTCCCGATCCCGAACGCCGCGCCGAGCGTCCACCACACGACGTTGAGGAACGGGACCAAACCGATCGCCGCCCCGATCCCCCAGCCCGCGAACATCGCGCCGATCCGCGACCCTCGCACGAGCAACCGACCGAGCGCGAACGTCGCGACGCAGATCCCTACGAACCACAGGAGCCCGAGACCGAGGAGCACCGCGAGCGCGAGCGGTAATCCGAGGATCGTTGCGGCAAGCGCGAGCGCAGCGATCGGGATCGCGATCGCGCCTAAGAGTCCCCAACCGCCGGATGCGAGGGGTGCGGATCGGGCGGCATCGGCCGCCCGATCGGCGCCCCGGGGGGCCAGCAGAAGGATGAGGAGCCCGCCGACCAGGATCGAGACGCCCATCGCCGCGCTCAGCAGCAACGCGCCGAGCACGCCCACCGGTCCCGACAACGTGAACCCGACGTCACGCTGGATGCGACCGCCGACCTGCGCTCCCTGAACGGCGATCACCGCTCCCCCCGCGCGCACATCGCCGCCGACCTGCGCCGTGCGCAGCAGATGGATCGGTCCGTGCAGCGCGATCACGTCGCCACCGACCTGCCCCGAGACGGTGACGGGGCCGCGCAGCACCACGACGTCGCCTTCGACGACGCCGTCGACCGTCGCGCTCCCGGAGAAGACGACCACCTGGTGAACGACGGTGCCGCGGGCCACGATGACGTCGCCGGACAGCACAACCTGGTCGCGGGCGTGCCCTTGCGGCTGCGCCTGGGCCGACGCGGCTGCCGGCCACGACACTGCGAGCAGCACGACGGCAACGATCGCGATCCGTCGGATCATGGGCGGCATCCTAGCCACGGCGTCCGCGTCGCCGAGGTGCGACACTGGGGCCGATGGGGTTCCGGGCCGACGGCACGAGCTGGGCGATCGCAACGCCGCACACCGCCGCGACCGACGCAGGCCTCATCGCCTTCGAGCGTGGCGGCACCGCGATGGACGCCGCGTTGCACGCAGCGGCGACGCTCGCGGTCGCATACCCCCACATGTGTGGGGTCGGCGGCGACCTGTTCGCGCTCGTGCAGCGTGCCGATGGCGAGACCTTGGCCATCAACTCCAGCGGCCGGTCCCCCGTCGCGGCGGACCCCTCGGTACTCGACGGACTCGGCGAGATGCCGATCCGGGGGCCGGTCCCGATCACCGTTCCGGGCGCCGTCGCCGGCTGGGCGGCGCTCCATCGGACGGGTGCGGTGCTGCCGTGGGCCGATGCCTTCACCGTGGCGACCCGGCTCGCCGCCGACGGGGTTGCCGTCAGCCGTTCCCTCCGCGGCGAGCTCGAGGAGGACGCCGAGCTCTTCGGTTCGGACCCGGGCCTCGCCTCGATCTACTTCACGGAGGGCGGCCCTGCGGCACTGGGCGACGTCGTGCGCCAGCCGGCGCTTGCGCGCACCCTCGAGGCGATCGCCGGCGGCGGCCCGGACGTCTTGTACGGCGGCGCGGTGGGCGACGCCTATGCCGCCGGTCTGCGGGCGGCCGGTTCCCCGATGACGATCGACGACCTCCTGGCGCACCAGGCGACGCTCCTCGCGCCGATGCGAGCTCGTTTCCGCGAGCTGCACGTGTCGGTCGTTCCGCCGAATTCGCAGGGCTTCACCCTGCTCCAGATGCTCGCCCTGATCGAACGCCTGGGGATCGAGCCGGACCTCGACGGAGCGGACGCCGGCCGGATCGCCCGCGTCATCGACGTCGTCAACGGCGACCGCGACCGTCACCTCGCGGACGCCGACCGGATGCTGGTCCATCCGTCGACCCTGCTCGACGACGGGCATCTTGCAGGCTTGGCGGACAACGCCGCCGCGCCGGCGCACGCTCATGCCGACGGCGACACGATCGCGCTGGTCGCGGCCGACGGGCACGGCAACGCGGTTTCCCTGATCCAGAGCCTGTTCTGGGGATTCGGGTCAGGGATCTGCGAGCCGACCACCGGGATCGTGGCGCAGAACCGCGGCGCATGCTTCACCCTCGAAGAGGGTCACCCGAACCGGTTCGCGCCCGGCGTTCGCCCTTTCCACACGCTCATGCCCGTGCTGGTGCACGACGGGGGTGGGCTCGTCGGCGTCCCGGGAACGATGGGCGGCTATCACCAGCCACAGATCAACCTGCACACGATCACCCGCACGTTCGTCGGTGGCGAGCACCCGGCCGACGCGGTCGCGGCGCCGCGATGGATCGTGCTCGGCGCCGAAGACGGTGGCGACACGACGACCGTCGGCATCGAGGACGGCGTGCCCGAACCGGCCCTCCGTTCGCTTCAGGACGTCGGTGGGTTCGGGGTCACGGAGGGCGACTCCTTCGGGCACGCGCACCTGATCCGCCGGGAGGGCGGACGCCTGTTCGCCGGCTCCGACCCTCGCGCCGACGGCTCTGCGGCGGCGGGCTGACACGCCCGCACCCTGCACGGCTGGCGCTCGCACCCGAAGTGCTGCGAAACTCGCGAAGGACGCCTGATGCCGCATCCGCCACGTGAACCACCGGGCTCGGAACCGGACCTGCAGCGATTGCTGCGCGACCTGGACGGGATCGTCTGGGTGCTCGACGCTGCCACCGGCGCATGCATCTTTGTGTCCGACGCTATCCGGCGGCTGCTCGGCTATGCGCCCGGCGACTGGCTCGACGACCCTGACTTCCGGGCCCGTCGCCTGCACCCGGAGGATCGCGCCCACATGGAGGAGCTCTGGTCGCGTCTGGCAACTGCGGGCGGGTCCTTCGACGTGACCTACCGGCTGCGCGCCGCCGACGGATCGTGGCGCACGATCCGCGATATCGGCCACGCAACGATCGGCGTCGACGCGTCCGTCGGCTCGATCGAAGGTCTGATGATCGGCGCGCCGCCCGTCTCCGCCGATCAGGGACCGGACGAGGATCGGTTCCGCAGCGTCGTCGAGCACCTCACGGCCATCGTCTACATCGAGGCCATGCCCACGATCGACGAGGTCGGCCGGATGCTCTACGTGAGCCCCCAGGTCGAGGACCTGCTCGGCTTCACCCAAGAGGAATGGCTCGGCGACCCGGTCGCCTGGTCTCGGCAGTTCCACCCTGAGGATCGCGATCGCGTCCGAGCGATCTATGAGGAGGTCGAGCAGACCGGCGGGCCGTTCCTCGCGGAATACCGGATGTTCGCACGCGACGGCTCGATCAAGTGGTTCCGCGACGAGGCCATCGTGGTGCGCGACTCGGCCGGCATCCCCCGCTATTGGCAGGGCGTGATGTTCGACATGACTGAGCAGCATCGGACGCGGGAGCAGCTCGAGGACTCGCAGGACCCATACCGGGCGCTCGTCGAGCAGATCCCCGCGATCGTTTATCGCGAGGCCATCCGCGGCGACGATCTCGAGGTCGTCTACATCAACTCGCGCGTCGAGTCGCTGCTCGGCATCACCCCCGCGGAGTGGGTCGCGGACTCCGGCGTCTGGATGCGCGCGATCCACCCCGACGACCAAGCGGCGGTCGAAGCGGAGAACCGGCGAACGGAGGTCACGGGCGAGCCGTTCGTGATCGAGTACCGGATGATCGCGCGCGACGGGCGCGTCGTCTGGTTCCGTGACGAGGCGACGCTCGTGCGTGACGACCTGGGTGAGCCGGCCTTCTGGCAGGGCGTGATGATGGATATCACGGCGCGACGCGAGGCCGAGGCCGGCTTGGCCGAGGCGGAGGCGCGGTACCGCGCCCTCGTCGAGCAGCTCCCCGCGATCGCCTACATCGATCCCGTGGATCGCCACGGGACCGTCTACATCAGCCCGCAGACCGAGCCCATCCTCGGTTACACGCCGGACGAGTGGTACGCGAACCCCGACCTGTGGCGCCAGATCGTGCATCCCGAGGACCGTGAGCGCCCGACACCCACCGGCACCGATCCGTACGCGTCGAGCTACCGCCTGATCGCGAAGGACGGGCGCGAAGTGTGGATCCACGACCAATCGCGGCCGGTGTACGACGACGCCGGCAACCTCGTGTACTGGCAGGGGCTGCTGCTGGACATGACCGACCAGCGCCGGACGCTCGAGCTGGAGCGCGCCCTGGAACTCGAGCGTGTCGAGGCCGAGCGGCTTCGCACCGAGGACGAGGTCAAAACGACGTTCCTGCACGCGGTGTCGCACGACCTACGCACACCGCTTGCGGCGATCCTCGGCCTGGCGGTCACGCTCGAGCGCGAGGACCTGACCCTCGAGCCGCGCGAAGCGCGGGACCTCGCGCACCGCATCGCGCAGAACGCGCGGCGGCTCGACCGGATGGTGGGCGACTTCCTGGACTTCGAACGGCTCGCGCGCGGCGTCGCCGAGCCCAACTACGTCTCGGTCGACGTCGGCGCGTTGTTACGCGAGATCGTCGCGTCGAACGAGCTGGTCTCCGATCGAACGCTCTCGCTCGAGATCGTTCCGGCCAACGTCCGCGCCGATGCCGGGATGCTCGAACGGATCGTGGAGAACCTCCTCGGCAACACCGCCAAGCACACACCGGCCACCGCGCGGATCTGGGTCCGGATCGAGCCGTGGGACGACGGCGTCGAGCTCGTCGTCGAGGACGACGGCCCCGGGGTCCCGGACGCCGACAAGGAGCGGATCTTCGAGCCCTTCCGGCAGGGCTCGGCGTCGGCGACCGGCTCGGGGGTCGGCCTCGCGCTCGTCGCCCGGTTCGCCGAGATGCACGACGGACGGGCGTGGGTACAGGACCGGCCCGGGGGCGGCGCGTCGTTCCACGTCACGATCGCGTCCGAACCTGAGGAGCGGCAGGTCGATCTGACCGTCTTCGAGCGTGAGGATCAGCCGACGGAGACGGGCTCGTCGGCCGACAACCAGGCGTAGGCCTCCTCTTCCTGCGCGAAGTGCAGCCGCAGGATCGCGTGCAGCCCGTAGAGGACGCGGCGGAGATCGACCAGATCGTCACGGTCGGGGCCCGTCGCGGACAGGTCGTCGACGAGCTGCCGGTACACGCGGATCAGGTGTTCGATCTCGACGTGCGCCCGCTGCATGCTCGACATCGGGTCCTCGCCGCCCATCAGCTTCGCGACCACCGGGTAGACGGCCGCCTCCTCCTCTTCCTCGTGTTGCGGAAGGCGGTCGCACAGGAACGTCCGCACAGCCTCGAGCTCGGCGCGAAGCTCGGCCGGCTCGTACGTGTCGAGCCGATCGGCCACCGTCCGGATGCGCTGCACCTCCGGCGCGAACTCGACGTGCTCGCGACGGAAGCGCTCGGCCACGTCGGTGCCCGGGCCGCCTGCCTGTCCCTTCGCGCCCGAGCCGAGCGCGCGCAGCGCGTTCAGGAT
The DNA here is from genome assembly GCA_036265325.1 of Actinomycetota bacterium. Lineage (GTDB taxonomy): Bacteria > Actinomycetota > UBA4738 > UBA4738 > HRBIN12 > AC-51. The sequence goes on from DATAPH010000014.1 coordinate 13,764, forward strand.
CGCGGCGACGTCGATCGCCTCTTGGAACAGCGCGCCGAGAGCCGGCGTGAAGAACCCGAACGCCCCAAGGCCCATCAGGAAGAACGCGAGTCCCATCCCGAGCAGGACACTTTGGACCGCGATCGTGCGGGAGCGCTGCGCGATCAGCATCGCGTCGACGAGCCGGTCCAGGCGGTCGACGGCCAGCACGACATCGGCGGCCTCCGACGACGCCGTCGCCCCGCGCGCGCCCATCGCGACCCCCACGTCGGCCGCGGCAAGGGCAGGCGCATCGTTCAGCCCGTCGCCGACCATCATCACGACGCCATCGGCCCGTTCCGCCTCGACGGATTCGACCTTCTCTGCCGGGTCGCGCTCGGACAAGATCCGGTCGACGCCGAGCGCTGCGCCGACCGACTCCGCGACATCGGGGTGGTCGCCGGTGACCATCACCACGCGCTTGATGCCGGCGCGGCGAAGCGCGCGGATCACGCGGGGTGTGTCCGGGCGGATCGGGTCGTCGATCACGAGGGCGCCGACGACCTCGTCGTCGACACCCACGAACACGCACGACGACCCGTCGAGCATCGTGCGTCGGCGGACGTCACGCGCGCGCGCCGGGAGCGAGGCGCCCGCGCTCACGTACGTCGCCTGGCCAAGCACCACCCGGTGTCCCTCGACCTGTCCCGAGATCCCCGCGCCGTATCGCTCTTCCACGTCGTCGGGGAACGTGAGGTCCCCGGCGCGTTCGCGGGCGGCACGGACGATCGCGCTTGCCAGCACGTGCGGTGAGACCTGGTCGAGCGATGCCGCCAGGCGCAGCACCTCGTCGGGCTCGATCGAACCGAAGGCCTCGACGTCGGCCACCCGTGGGATGCCCGACGTCAGCGTGCCGGTCTTGTCGAACAGCAGGATCGACGACTGCGCGACGGTCTCGAGCGCGCCGCCGCCCTTGACGATGATCCCCCGCTTGGCCGCGCGGGAGATACCCGCAACGATGGCGATCGGGACCGCGAGGATCAACGGGCACGGCGTGGCGACGACCAGCACCGACAGGGCCCGGACCGGGTCGCCCGAGGCGATCCACGCCGCGGCCGCGACCCCGAGCGTGATCGGGATGAACCAGAACGCGTATCGGTCCGCGAGCCGCACGGCCGGCGCGCGTTCGGACTGCGCCGCCTCGACGAGCCGAACGATGCCGGCGTACGTGCTGTCGGCGGCGGTCGCCGTCGCGTGCAGGTCGAACGCCGGCCCTGCGTTCACCGCACCCGAACGCACGAGGTCGCCGCGCGGACGTTCGACCGGCCGGCTCTCCCCGGACAGCGCCGACTCGTCCAGGACCGCGTCGCCCTCGAGCACGCCGTCGACCGGCACGACCTCGCCGGACTTCACGAACAACCGGTCGCCGAGGACGACGTCGTCGACGCCTCGGGTCTCGAGGCCGCCGTTCTCATACCGATGCACCTGACGCGGCGCGCGCTCCAGAAGGTCAGAGAGCTCTCGGTGTGCGCGGCGATCCGCATAGTCCTCGAGCGCCTGACCGCTCGCGAGCATGACGGCGATCACGGCGCCGGCCGCGTACTCGTGCAGCGCGAGGCAACCGAGGATCGCGATGATGGCGATCAGGTCGACGCCCGCCTCGTGCTTCGAGATCGAGCGGATCACGTCGATCGTCACGGGAACGCCGCCGATCACCGTGGTGATCGCCCACATCAGGTGCCCCGCCTGCGTATGGTCCGTCAACACCAACGCGGCCCCGACCCCGAGGCCGATCACACACACGGCAAGCCAAAGACGAGTGAACCCGAGGCTCCCGCGCGTCACGTGTGCCTCCGCAGACTCCCCGTCAGATGGAGCGTCATCGGCGTGGTGCCGGTCGCCATGTCGATCTCGTAGGTGAGCGCATCGCCGTCGACCCGATACCGGCGTTCGAGCCCGCGAACGTCGGATCCCGTGGCCGCGCGCCCGATGCCGATCTCCTCACCGCGCAAGCGCACGTCCCCTCCGTCGACGCGGCCGTGTGCGACCTCGGTCACCCCGATCGGATGGGCGAGGACCAACTCCACGTCGCCGGCCGCATCGCCCGGCCGAAGGAACCCGCGTTCGAAGTGCAGCGGCTCACCGTCGGGGCTCCAGCTCTCCTGGATATACGAGAGCCACGCGTCGCCGACATGATCGAAGGTGAGCGTTTCGCGATAGGCGAACGTCTCGATGGTCGGGTAGCTACCGGTGCCCTCGCCGCGCCAAGTTCCAAGCAGGAACGCGAGCCACGAGACGCCATCGTGTAACCGGAGCGACATCCGGCGACCGTACCACGCACGGGTGGCACGACCTGCGACTACGGCGTCGTCGGCTCCTCGGTGTCGCCAGCGTCGTCGGGGCCGGTCAGGCGCTCCTCGACGACGTGCTGCAGCTCGCCGACGTCGGTCTTGATGGGCGCCACGGGCGCCGCATCGTTCGCGCCGGCGGCGACGTGCTCGTACGCGTCGATCTCGAGCTCGAGGTACTCCAACCGTCGCTTGAGCGCCTCGATCCGGATCTCTGCTTCGCGCTCCCCGTCGCCGACGGTCACGCTCAAGTCGCCGTGCCGCACGGTGGTCGCGTCGTCGCGGCGGCCGCCACGGGGCAGGACCAGGGAGGCGGGATCGCCGCGGAGCCGCGCCTGAAGGTCCATCAGGTTCGACACAACGGCATCGTGTTGCGAGCCGTCCCGGTCATACCCTCTCGACGCCATCTCTCGATCTCCCTCTTTCGACGGCTCCGCCCGCGTGGTGCGCTGCGGCGAAAGCGTATCCGCAAGCATATGCCGAAGGCCATACTCCGGTCGATCCGACTTCCGGATATATCCTGCGGCCGTGGCAACCCTCGCGCGGATCAACGTCACGCCGGTCAAAGGCACTGCGCTACAGCACCCATCCTCTGTCACCCTCGTGCCGATCGGCATCGCCGGGAACCGCCGGTTCCATCTTGCCGACGAGCGCGGCCGTTTGTACAGCGGGTTGGGGCACGGTCCCCTCGTCCGCGTGAGGTGCGAGGTCGAAGACGGTCGAGTGACGTGCCGGTTCCCGGACGGGCCCACGGTCGTCGCATCGACCGCTGACCTCGGCGATATCGAGACGACGGATTTCGACGGGCGGGCCGTTCCCGGGCGGCCGCTCGGCGGCGAGATCTCCGCGGCGTTCTCCGACTATGTCGGCGACTCGGTTCGGCTGTTCCGCACGGAACGCGACGGTGACGGTCCCGACGAGATGCCGCTCACGCTGGTGTCGTTCGCGTCGGTCGAGGAGCTCGGCCGCCGTGGTGGATACGAGGGAGAACTCGATCCGCTCCGGTTCCGCATCAACCTCGAGCTCGACGACGCGGCTCCGTTCGAGGAGGAAACGTGGGACCGGCGGCGCGTGCGGATCGGCGACGCGGTCGTGCGTATCGAGGGGCAGATCCCGCGCTGTGCGGTCACGACGCAAGATCCGACGACCGGTCTCCGCGACTGGAACACTCTCAAGCAGATCGCCTCGTTCCGACCGCTGATGGCGACGCGGCAGGTTCCGTTCGGCATGTACGCGACGGTTGACGAGCCAGGAACCGTTGCGATCGGCGATCCGGTCGCGCCGGTCGCCGCGTAGCGCCGTCCCCCGACCAAACTCCCCCGTTCGGGGTATCCGCCGCCAACCTCAGTCACGACCGCGGCAGGGACGGCAGCGATGCGCTATACGCCGACCGCGACCATCACAGACCTCGCAGGCAACTCGGCGAGCACCGCGAATTGCAACGAAACGGGCGCGGCGGACGTCGACTTCTAAGTCGATCGGGGGTTCCGGCCCGAGCTCCGGGCTAGGATGCGCGGGTCGCATGACCGCGAGACGCTCCCGCCTCCTGATGCTCGTCCCGGCGCTGATGCTCCTTGCAGCGTGCGATCACTATGCGGCGACGAGGAGCGATGCGGCTCCGAGCCTGACGCCCGGGCCGTCGACCGTGGCCGCGGAACGCGACCCTTGCATCACGCCCGACGCGCCGTCGCCGATCTCGGTGTCGGTGGTGCACCGCGCCGACGGGTCCTGCTGGCCGCTCAGCAGGGAGATGATCTATCGGTGCGACCCGTCGCTGCCCGCCGTCGCCGAGGTCGACGTCGGGCAGGGCCTACGTCGATTCCTGGGCGGGTCGTACGCGGTGAAGGTGTCGGCGCCGCCGCAGACCGCACTGTCGGAAGGGGTGACCCCGTTCGGCGAGCTGTTCCTCGACCCGGGCGATCCCTCGTTCCTGTGGGTGCGCTCCGACGGCGTCACGGAGCGCTGGCTCGCGCTGCCGGTGCGCTCCAAGCTCTCGAGCCCGCCGACCGTGCAGATGATCGGCGACTCGATCCTCGACGGCGGACAGACCCAGGTCGTCGCCGGCCTCCCGAACTGGACGGTGACGATCGACGCCTTGATCGGCCGCAGCTCCGACGGTGCGGCCGGCGTCGCGGAGTCGCTGCCTTCGCCGGCCGCCAACGTGGTCGTGATCGAGATCGGCGTGAACGATCAGGACGCTTCCGCGACGGCGGCGAACGCGCGGCGCATCATCACCGCCCAGGGCGCCGCCCAACTGCTCGTGTGGCTGACCGCCCACGGACCGGAACCGCAGGTCCCCTCGATCAATCAGGCGATCGGGGACGCGATGGGACCGCTGCCGAACGGCGCGGTCCTCGACTGGAACAACCTCGTCCCGCTCGACGCGCTGTCGAGCGACGGCATCCACCCCGACACCGGGCAGCAGGGCACGCTCGCGTCGATCCTGGACCCCTACCTGAAGGGGTGGCTGGACGCGGTGGAGGGCCGCGGAGCGACCAGCTGCCAGGACACGATCCGCAGCCACGCCTGATCGCCGTCGCCGCTACCATCGGGCCATGGAGACCCGCAAGATCGGTTCGCTCGAGGTCAGCGTCCTCGGGCTCGGATGCAACAACTTCGGCCGGCGCGTCGACGAGGACGGCACCCGCCGCGTTGTGGACGCCGCGATCGATGCTGGCGTCACGTTGTTCGACACCGCAGACATCTACGGCGGCACACTGTCCGAGTCGTTCCTCGGACGGATCTTGCAGGGACGTCGCGACCGCATCGTGCTCGCCACGAAGTTCGGCATGGACGTGGCGCCCGACAAGACCGGCGCCGCACCCGCGTACATCCGCCGGGCCGTGCGCGACAGCCTCGACCGGCTCCAGACCGACCACATCGACCTGTACCAGCTGCATCAGCCCGATCCGACGGTCCCGATCGCCGAGACGCTGGCAACGCTCGACGAGCTGGTGCGAGAGGGCTTGGTCCGCGAAGTTGGGTGCTCCAACTTCTCGGCGAGCCAGCTCACGCAGGCGGCGAACGCGGTTGCGGACGGCGCCGCCCGGTTCGTCAGTGTCCAGAACGAGCTGAGCCTGCTCGAGACGGCCGACCTGACCGACGGCCTCGCCGGTGCAACCGCCCTTGGCCTCGCGTACATCCCGTACTCCCCCATCGCGAACGGCGTCCTGACGGGCAAGTACCGGCGCGGCGAGGAGCCGGCAGCCGGCACCCGGCTCGCCGCCTACAACGAGACGCCGACCGAAGACGAGTTCGATCGGGTGGATGCGCTCAGTGCGTTCGCGGCACAGAAGGATGGAACGTTGCTCGAGCTCGCGATCGGATGGCTCGCGTCCCTGGACCCCGTGGCGTCGGTGATCACCGGCGCGACGAAGCCCGAGCAGATCCAAGGAAACGTCGACGCGTCCACCTGGCGATTGACCGGCGAGGAACTGGCCGAGGTCGAGGCGTTGCTCGCGTAGCGGCGGATCAGCGCTCGACGAGGAACGAGATCTGCCAGAACGCGACGGCCTCGTTCGTCAGCGCGACCCGCTTGACGCGAGGACGGATCCCCTCGGCGAGCGCGAGACCGCGGATCTGAAGGCGAGACCGCGCGATCGACACTGCGGCGCCTTCGGTGATGCCGGGGGCGTTGTTCACGTTGATTGTCTCGAGCATGTATGACGTATCGGTCGCGCGCGGGTCGAAACTGTGGGCGACCACCCCGGACCAACTTCTTCGTCCGGTGTGACTACGCATCTTCGAGTAGCTGCAGGCACCGCGAACCGGGGCGGTCGCGGGGCGAACGGGAAGCACGGTTGCTCGGTCCCTTCGCCCGCGATGGGCTGCCGAAAAGTAGCATGCCGAGAGGGGGACGAAAGGTCGAACATGCCAGGTCGCGCGTTCATCGGGCTCTCGCCCGACGAGAAGCATCCTGCTGAGTTCCACCCGAGTCCGCTCCCCGACGAGCCACAGATCACGGTCTCGCTCCCGGCCGGGGCTGATCGTGATGGCAACTGGTTGGTCCTGGTCTCCGATGCCGGCGTGCACGGTGTCTGAGGCGTCGATGACTACACTGCCGAACGGAGAGCCCTGGACATGAGCGACGCATCGAGAGGCATCATCATCGCGGTCGTGATCTTGGCCGTCGCCGTCGCGTTCATCTGGTACAAGGGCAACCAGCGGCCGGAACTCGGCGCGTGCGCGCGGTGGGGCGGCAACAGCTCCGTGACGATCTATTACCGGCAGGGCGATCCGTCGTACGCGACGTACACGTCGCCGGACTGTAGCTCTGAGAGCCGTATCACCATCTGAGCAGCGTGGTCGTTACCGATCGGAGAGTTCGTCGGTGAGCCACTCGTCGGGCACGTGATCCGGAACGACGATCGGGCTTGGCAACAGCGGCAGGTTGTCGGTGACGGGTCGGTCCACCTCGATGCCGCGCTGACGGTGCGTACCCCAGCACAACGTGAACCCCGCGAGACACCAGAGGGTGCAGCACGCCAGAAGCATGAGCGCGAACGGCCAATCGATCGTCATGGCAAACCCACTTCCTGCAGCCTCGCTGCGAAGAAACCCTCCCTGGATCGTCTTCTTGGTCCCCAGGCTGGTGCCATCCCAAACAACCAGACCGCATCCGCACAGCGACGCCCTTCGTGGGGCGGGCAGGGCTCGAACCTGCGACCGACGGATTATGAGTTCCCCACGGGCGTTTCGTCTAGCTGCGGGTTCCGCGTGATCTCGACATCTACCTGCGGCAACGGTGTTTAGCAGTTCGCAGTGTTTCGCAGCGAGTCGCGTCCTGTCGCGGACATTCTGCGGACAGCATGCGGACACCGGTCATCAGTGGTGCGCCGCCCGTCGGTCGAGTTCGTCTTGGCACGCCGGCGAACACGTCCGTCTCTGACCTCATGTGTCGTCAAGGGGATATGACGCTGAGATGCGTGAGCCGTTTCTGAATCTTTCACTGGAAGCCGGGCCCGGCACCCCTCGACCTTTCCCAGCGATCGGCGACGGTGGAGGGCATCAGGCCATCGATCCCTCGGTCACTTCCGGCTTGTGAGCCGCGAACGCACCCAAGACCTCGTCCTTCTCATGCGCGGGCACCCCGAAAGCATCGAGTGAGCGTCCCAGCTCAGCTGCGACCTCATCGAACTCATCCGAGGTGATACGGAACTCGCGATGCGCCTCCTCCAGTCCAAGAGAAGTGCTTCCCGGTTTCGTAGCCGCGAACTCGAACGGTCCACCCGCCACGTTGCAGACCCACAGGGTGCGCATGAACTTCAGCCCAGGCAGTCTGTCCAGGTGGTTGGTATGCCAATCACGAAGGTCGGGGTTCGTCGATCCTTGGCCGACGATGGGGTTCTTCACGAGGGCGTCGCTGAAGTGGTCAACCACCGCAGCGATGGCGAACACCCCACCCAATCGGTCATACAGAGTGGGTTCTGCCATATGGGACCCCTCCTCACGGCGTGGCGATCGGTACGCCCTACCTTGAGGCCGTACGAGCGACGCACCCCCGGGGTTCATGGGGGGTGGGCATTTCGGTCCGAATCGATCTCGCCGAGTATCCGTGCCGCTTGCCCCACGCTGCGCGGGCCGGATCGGCCGCCACGGTCGCCGCCAACACCACGACGTTGACCCTGGTCAAGGTCCGCTGGTCCTATTTAGAGAGGCCCTCTGCCGTCGGGCGGTCGAGCAGTAGATCGTGTCGGCTCAATGTAGGGCGGTCGAGCAAGTACGTCTGGCCATCGGAGCTCGACCTGATGGGGCGGATCGCGGGGCTGAGCCTGCTGGAGCGCTGGTCCGACTGGAACCGCGAACCGCTGACCAGTGAAAGCACCTCCGTCATCTCGGTGTGGCGACGTCCGCCTCGCGCGCGCTAGCGTGCGGCGGCATGCGGATCTTCTCGGGCATCCAACCGACCGGGGCCAAGCACTTCGGGAACTACAGCGGCGGCTTCCGCCAGTA
>DATAPH010000015.1:0-76127 GCA_036265325.1 Actinomycetota bacterium
GTCCGACGCTGACCGATCTGGCCGGTGTGTCGATGGTGAACGGCGCCGACGGCATCTCGCTCGGGGCCGCGGACTACGTGCCCCGCGACGCCGTGGTCCTGGAGACTCTCACCAACCTCTCCTACTGCGGGGTCCGGGAGAAGAACTGGATGTACACGCGGTTCGGCGACGGCACCGAGCTGATGTTCGACCTGGCCGGCGACTACGCGGAGAACGACAACCTCGTCGCCGCTCAGCCGGCCAAAGCCGATGCGCTTCGCAGCGAGGCGAAGCAGCTCTGTTCGCCGCCACCTCCCGGTTACAGCTGGTAACGCCTCCGGTCGATCCGGGCACCAGCGACTCGTACGGCGTGAAGAGAGCCGCTTGACAGTTGGGTCTGGGATAGGCAATATTCAACTCTATGGTTGAACGTTCGGGAGCGGCCCTTCTCGACGACACCTACGCGAGCCTTTCCCACCCGGTTCGCCGCGAGATGGTCGAGATCCTCAGCGAAGCACCGCAACGCGTCACGGAGGTAGCGGCCCCGTTCGCCATCTCACTCGCCGCCGCGTCCAAGCACATCCGGATGCTCGAGCGCGCAGGTCTGCTGGAGCGGCACATCACCGGCCGAGACCACGTACTCAGCCTTCGTGCGGAGCCGCTCGAGGCGGCCGCCGACTGGATCGATCCGTACCGCCGGTTCTGGGAATCGAAGCTGGACCGGCTCGACGAGCACTTCAGGAGGAAGGGATGAACATGCCCGGAACAGATGCACCGGTGATCGTCCAGCGCGTCCTGCCGGTCACCCCCGACCAGGCGTTCGACGCGTGGCTCGAGCCTTCGGAGCTACGTGACTGGATGGGACCGCTCACCGAGGTCGAGGTCGACGCTCGGGTCGGCGGTCGATTCCGGATCGTGATGGGCCGGGACGACGCCGACGGTGGCCCGATCGAACACAAGGGTGAATACCGCGAACTCGATCGCCCCAACCGCCTCGTCTTCACGTGGGTGTCGCAGTACACGGACGGCGAGAGCGTCGTGACCGTGGACCTCTCGCCCGACCCGGCCGGGACGCGGCTCGTGCTGACGCACGAAGGGCTTCCGTCCGAGTCGCGCGATGGCCACGCCGAGGGATGGGGTCAGTTCATCGACCGGTACGTCGAGAGCGCGGAGCGTCAGAAGGCCTAACGGGAGCCGGATCCCTCAGCTGCGTCGCTGCCGGGCGGCTCGGCCAGAACGCGAGGAACGTACTCGAGCAGCTGGCTTCGGCCGTCGAATGTCTGGCTCGAGATCATGTCGAGCGCCACATCTGGGTACCCGTCGTAGATCCGGTCGGTGCCGGTGCTCCCCGTGATGACCGGGAACACGACCACACGGAAGCGGTCCACCAGGCCCGCCTCCAGCAGTGACCGGCACAGACTGATGCTGCCCAACGTGCGCATCGAACGGACGTCATCGTTGTCCTTCATCGCCCGGACGGCCTCGATGGCGTCCCGATCGATGAGCTCGGTGTTGGCCCACTCCATTGGCTCCTTCAGCGTGCGCGAGAAGACGATCTTCGACATGCCCGCGAGCATGTCCGTGCCCGGCTCGCCCTCAGCCGCGAACGCTGACATGAGGCGGTAGGTGTTCGCACCCATCAAGATCGTGTAGTCGCCCTCAGGTTGCGCACCCAGCCACGCGAAGTACTCCGGACCTTCCAACCCCCACCAGCCGGGCCAACCTTCGGCGGCTCCATAGCCATCGAGCGAGGTGATGAAGTCCACGAGCAGCTCTGGCATGGTCGCTCCTTGTCTGGCGGGCAGGGTCGAAGCCTATGCACGTACCCAGCGTTTGGGCCGCTAACCGCCGGGTGGCACCGTGACGCCGTACAACGAGGGCGACACCGCCACGCACGAGATCGGGCACTGGCTCGGGCTGTACCACACGTTCCAGGGAGGATGCGCGCCTCCGGGCGACCAGGTCGACGACACGCCGTTCGAGGCGTCGCCCGCGTTCGGATGTCCGGTCGGCCGCGACACATGCACCCAGCCCGGTCTCGACCCGACGACGAACTTCATGGACTCCACCGACGACGGATGCATGTTCGCTTTCACGGGGGACGGTCCCTGCTGCAGCGGAGTCGTGGACCGCGTACCGCGCGGCATAGCGTTCCGCGTCACAGCGCTGTCGAGGCGCCGCGTCCGCGTCCGCGGCCGGGGACGCGGCGCCCTTCGTTCGGTTCGCTCGCGACGTTACGGCTTGAGGTTGGGGAAGTCGGTCCAGACCGCTTGTGCGCCCGAGTGCCCGGCCTGAACCACGACGACCACCACGGCGACCGCCGCGACGACGAGCAAGGCGCGAGCGACCGTCAGCGCGGGCGCCGTCCAGCCCGGCGCAGCCTCACGCCACCTGTCCGGCGTCCGGCGGTTGACCCACGCCTCCGCCGGTGCCAGCTCGGCGGTCACCGACGCCCGCCGTCGAATGTCCAAGGCCACAACGGCGAAGAGACACAGCCCGAAGATCGCCGCGACCCACTGCACGCGTCCGCCGGCAGCCACGTGGGCGGCGATTGCCGGCGACTCGGGCAACCGGCCTACGAGCGATTCGCCCGACTGGGTCGTCAGCGGGACGAACAGCGTGGCGAAGAAGGTCGCCACGAGCGTCGCCACACCGAAGTGGTGCCGATACCAAGCCCATACCGCGACGAGCAGCGCAGCCACCGCAGCGATCGGCAGCATCACAACGACGACGTGTTGCAGCAGCACGTGCGTCGGAAGGCCGAACAGGTTCTCGGGCATCGCGTTCACCGTTCGTGCAGGTCGACCCACGCTAGAGGCACCACCGCACATGCGTCATCGCGCCGGGGTTCGAAGTCGGTTAGGAAACCGGCCCGTTCGCGCCGACAGGCCGCGACAAGGCCATCCGTCTCGGTCGCTGCTGCGTGTCCGAGCCGCCGCTGCGTGTCCGAGCCGCTCCTGCGTGTCCGAGCCGCTACTTCGTGTCCGATCCGCCGGCGTCAGCGGTGGTGCCGCCCGGCTCGCGTCCCGACGGCCCACCGTGTTCCGTCTGTAGATGTTCGGCAGCTTCTTCGACCGAAGGGAACTCACAGCCACAAATCTCGCAGCGGCGCTCGCCTTGCGACGACGTCATGGACATCGCTGATCACGCGGCGTGACGGTGGTTCGTTCGGTCGGCCGGGCTGGTGCGCGCGTCGTGGTAGCCCTCGGCCTGGTCGGACTCCCGTGCCACCCGTACGCCGTAGCGGTAGGTCATCATCCCGCCGAGCCAGCCCGACACCGCGAGCACGGCCAGCGCGATGATCGACAGGATCAGCAGTTCGGTCGACGTCGACCCGTCGGCCTCGATCCCGCCGTTCCCGCGGATGACCCACGAGACGATGAATGCGGCGGTCACCAACAGGTTGATCGTCATGTGCGTGAACGCGATCCGCTTGGCAGGCGTGCGCTCCGGGATGCTCGCAAGATCCATGAGCCCGAAGATCGCGGCAACGACCGCGCCGATGATACCGATGCCGATCAGCCACCGCGCGCACAGCACGTAGGGGTTCGGATCGTTCGACGTCTTAGAAGCGATGTCGAGGATCAGGCTCGCGACCCACGTCCCGATCGGGATCGTGACCAGCAGTGGATGGAACGGGTGGCCGTAGGGTCCGGCGACCTTGGTTGCGGGCTCCTTCGACGGCAAACGCTGGGAATCCATGCGAGATTCCTCCCCTCCTCGTGCCCGCGCTTCGGCTATGTCAGCTAGGGCCGTACCCGAGCCGGGATGCCTCAAACGGCATCGTGCGGGAGGCCGCGTTAGCCGAGACCCTCGCGGAATCCTTGGCGCCAGCTCGCGTAGGTCGGCTGCCAATCCAGCTCGTGCTTGGCCTTGCCGTTCAACGCTCCGCGCAGATCGGTCATCATCACGACGGCGGTCTGGCCGGCCAACAGCCGAGCCAGCCACACGGGGACGTGCCGAGGCGGCGGTGCCTTGAGGATGCGCGCGAGCTCGGGGAGCCAGACGGACGCGCTCGCGGGGTCGTCGTCCGTGACGTTGTAGACGCCGGGGTCACCGCGTTCGATCGCGGCTACGGTCGCCGCTGCAGCGTCGTCGACATGGATGAACGACCACACGCCTCGCGAATCGCCCACCAACGGGAACCGCCGGTTCCGGACCATGTCGATCACGGAACCGCCCCGGCCCATCGACGTGCCAGGGCCGTAGAAGCCGCCGTATCGGAGCGAGATGCCCTCGAGGTCGGTTGCCTCGGCGAGGGAACGCTCCACGTGCAGAAGGGCGGCAAGCGTCTGGCGAACGCTCGCCGGCGGGTCGGTCTCGACCGGATCGGCCTCGGTCTTCACCGGACCGCCTGTGCGGGCGTACGCCCACGCGGCAAAGCTCTGCGCGACGAACCGGCGCACGCCGGCGGCGCGAGCCGCCTCGAGCAGGTAGTCCATGCCTTCGGTCCGGAGCCGATTGGTCTCGGCGAACTGCTCGTCGAGTTTCCGTGGATCGACGACGTCGGGGATCGACGTCAGCTCATGGACCACCACGTCGGGCGTCGCGGCGGCCACCGCGTCCTTCACGGCGACGCTGTCGAACGCGTCGAGCACGACGGGCGTGGCGCCGAGTTCCATCAGGGCCGGCGCTTTCGCCGGCGTCCGGGTCGTTCCCACCACGTGATGGCCTTTGCTCACCAATGCGGGAACCATCCGTGAGCCGATGACGCCGGTCGCTCCTGCGATGAATACCTTCATGGATGCACCTCCTGTAGGACGTGCTACCCACGGAAGGAGCAGTGCTTCGGCCCGCGGCGGATCCCCAGCCAGAGGGCGAAGCCGCCCGGTCACTTACGGCCTTGTGCCCGCTCGGAGGATCGCGGTGAACCCCTCTTCCGGAACGAGTCGCCGAATCCTACGGACGGGTATCCCGGTGGGGCAATAGTCCGTCTGGTCCGTTGCGGCCGCCGGCTCGTACGGACCAACGAGGAGGTGGTCGACACGCGCTCGGAAACAGCAGCAGAAGCGCCTCGGGCCGATGACCGGTACGCGCCGATCCGCGAGCTGGCGGCGATCGGCGACGGCCGGACCGTCGCCCTGGTGTCGCTCGACGGCACGATCTGCTGGCTGCCGACGCCCTCGCTCGACTCGGGGACCGTTTTCGCGTCGCTGCTCGACGTGGACAACGGCGGCCGGTTCGCGCTGGCGCCGATCGATCCGGCGGAGGTTCGTCGTCGCTACCTGCCAGATACCAACGTGCTCGAGACGACGTTCGTGACGAGGACCGGGACCGCCTGCGTCATCGACGCGATGACGTTGCCTTCGGACGCGGGCCTGAGCCCGTTTCGAGAGCTCGTCCGGCTGATCAAGGGCGTCGACGGCTCGGTCGAGTTCGGCTGGACGGTCGAACCACGCTTCGGATACGGCCAGCGCGCGACTCGGCTGTCGTCGCGGGCCGGCGTTCCGGTCTTCTCCGCGGGGAACGATGCGGTGGCGTTGTGCGCCTGGGATGCCGGTGAGCCGCGATCGCAGCACGGCGCCGTCACCGGATCGTTCACCGTCGCGTCTGGCTCGAGCTCGTTGCTCGTGCTCGCGATGGCGAACCAGGAGCCGCTCGTGCTGCCGTCACGACGCGAGTCCGAGCGACGGCTCGAGGCGACGATCGCCTATTGGCAGAACTGGAGCGTGGCGCGGCGCGCCGGTGGCCGCTATCGAGATGGAGTCATCAGGAGCGCGCTGGCGTTGAAGCTCCTCGTCCACGCGCCGACGGGCGCCGTCGCGGCGGCCGCGACCACCTCGCTTCCCGAAGAGATCGGGGGCGAACGCAACTGGGACTACCGGTTCTCGTGGGTGCGGGATTCCGCGTTCGTGATGGAAGCGCTCCTCGGGCTTGGATGCGGCAGTGAAGCGGAGGCGTTCTTCTGGTGGCTGATGCACGCATCGCAGATCACCCACCCGCGACTGCAGGTGCTGTACCGGCTGGACGGCGGCTCGCGCGCGAAGGAACGGACCCTTCCGCTGGAGGGGTACGCCGGATCACGGCCCGTCCGCGTCGGGAACATGGCCGTCGAGCAGCGGCAGCTCGACATCTACGGCGACCTGTTGCAGACGGCGTGGCTGTACGCCGACGCCGGAAACAGGATCGACCGCGAGTTCGGCCAGCGTCTGGCCGCGACCGCGGACCTGGTGAGCGACATCTGGACCGTGCCCGACGCCGGCATCTGGGAGGTTCGCAGTGCGTTCGAGCACTTCACCCAGTCGAAGATGATGTGCTGGGTCGCGCTGGATCGCGCGTGCCGGCTCGCCGCCGCCGGCTACATCCCGTCGGATCGCGCGGAGCGCTGGAGTGCCGCGGCCACCGACGTGCGCGCGTTCATCGAGGAACGATGCTGGTCGGCGACGAAGCGAAGCTACACGCGGGCCGCAGGAACCGAGGACTTGGACGCGAGCGTGCTCCTGGGCGCCCGGCTCGGCTACATCGCTCCAGACGACGACCGCCTCTCGAGCACGATCGACGCCCTGATGCGCGAGCTCGGCGACGATCCGTACCTCTATAGGTATCTGAGCGAGGACGGCGTTGCCGGCGGCGAGGGAGCGTTCCTGTGTTGTTCCTTCTGGCTCGTTGAGGTGCTCGCCGACGCCGGCCGGCTCGACGACGCCGTCTCACTGATGGACCGGCTGGTCGCGTTGGCGAACGACGTCGGGCTGTACGCCGAGGAGATCGATCCTGCGTCGGGCGCGTTCCTCGGGAACTTCCCGCAGGGCCTGACGCATCTCGCGTTGCTCACCGCGGCCGCCGCGATCGACCGGGGTAGGTCTCGGCGGTGACGATCTGGGGCGCACTCGTCGGCGGGTTCGTGGGCACACTGGTGCTCACCACGATCCTCCGCGCGGCAAGCGAGCTCCGGATCACACGCGTCGACCTGCCGTTCCTGCTCGGCACCATGGTGACCGCCG
Source organism: Actinomycetota bacterium (assembly GCA_036265325.1). Lineage (GTDB taxonomy): Bacteria > Actinomycetota > UBA4738 > UBA4738 > HRBIN12 > AC-51. Next base: position 6,921 of record DATAPH010000015.1, read on the forward strand.
ACCGCAAACGCGCCAAAGCGCTCGGGTTCGTGCTGCACTTCTTCTTCGGGTTGTCGTTCGCCGTCGGGTACTTCGCGATCTTCACCGCGCTCGGGCATGCGGGGTGGCTCACGGGGGCGACGCTTGGTGTCCTGCACGCGGCGTTCTCCGCGACCGCCTTGGTGACCGTGTTGCTGCCGGTGGTCCACCCCCGGATGGGTGACCCGACAACGTCGGCGGATCGGTCGGCGCTGCTCGAAGCGCCCGGCTTCCTGATGCTCAACTACGGGGTCGCGACGCCGGTCGTCATGCTCGTCGCACACATCGCATACGGCGCGATCGTCGGTGGCTTCACCGCGATGTGAACCCCTCGGACGACAACGTCCGCAGCCCACGCTGAACCGGGCGCCGACCGGCGACCCGATCGTGGCCTACTGCGGCCCACGATCGCTCCGCCCCTCGACGCCCGGCGCTACAGCCCGTCGCCCCGGCTGGTCAAGAACGGATTCGAGAACATGAGCCACGTCCCGACGGCCGTCGCGAGGAGCGCGACCCCGAGCGCGATGCCGGCGTGCGGCACGCGTCGCCGCACCGCCTGGGCCGCCAACACGACGGCGATGACGGCCGGCAATGGGGTCAGGACACCGATCGCGCCGGCAACCGAGAGCCCGTAGATGAACGCGAGCGGGAACCGCAAGCCTTGTGCCTGCTCGATCCAGCTCGGCGCTTCGGTAACGCCGGTGCTCATGACCGAGTCCGCAGGATCGGGGGGATCATGCCTTTCGGACATCGGTCCAACTCTATGCCGGACCCCGCGAAGGACAACCCCTCAGTTCGGCCCATACGCCGGGCCGGATCCACGGCTAACCCAGGGCGCCCTCGATCTCGTCGAGGTGCTCGGCCCGGTGCGACGCCCGCCGCCCGTTGAGCGGGCTGTCGGGGTCGTTCGGCCACACCTTTTCGGCAGGAAGCTCCGCGACGCGCGCGTCGATGTCCTCGGCGGTCCGCACGGCGAGGTCCGCGACGCCCCGAGGATCGATCGCGTGGATCAACGAACGGGTCGAGTCGTTGATCCAGTCGACGTTGTCCGGTTCGTCGACGTCTTCGGGGAACCCGCTCGCTGGATCGAACCGCTCCGCGAGGTACATCGCACGCGCATCCCAGAATGCCATGTGACCGAGCGTGGCGGCGACGGTCCAGTGCTCGTTGACCGGCAATCGAAGGTCCTCGTCGCTCAGTCGCGCGACGAGATTATGCAGACGCTGCAACTCGCGGGCGTTGTCCTCGACGAACGGAGCGTCGCTCACCCGGACCAGGAGGCCTCGAACAACCCCATGGTGTTGCCCTCGCTGTCGGTGAAGTACGCGAAAGCGCCCATGTCCGGGATCGGTGTGCGCGGCGTGACGACCTTCCCGCCGCTCGCCTCGACCTTCTTCAGCGTGTCGTCGATCGACGCGACGCCGATGGTGATCACGGGCGCGGGCGTCTCCTTCGACTTGCTGGTGAAGCCGCCGTTGATCGCGCCGGGCTCCCTGGGCATCCGGTTGTCGTCGATCGGCACGGTCGTGGCCGTCGTGTAACTGACGCCGTTGCCCATGTCAGCGTCGTTGAGCTCCCAGTCGAAGACCGACGAGTAGAACTCCTTCGCCCGCTCCTGGTCGTCGAACGTGATCTCGAAGTGCACGACCTTGTCCATGACGGTCTCCCTCCCGTGGGTGTCGTCGTTTCAACCTAACGCGTTCCGCGCGAAGGGTGGAGTCAGCCCGCCGCCCTACGTGTTCGAACGTGAAGCGGTGCGGCGCCCGAGGATCCGATCGACCTCGGCCGCAGCCCGTTCGCCGGTCTGTTGGTCGAAGCCCATGGCGTCGGCGACGCGCTGTGTGACAACGGTGAAGACGTCGATCGACTCCCGCAGCGCAATGGCAGACGCAGAGGTCGAGAGGTCCGCCCAACACGCGCCGAGCGCGGCAACGAGGTCCGGTGTTGTCCACGTTCCGACGCGAGAACCGTTGTGCGGGGGATACGCGGACCATCCGTTCCGTACGCCGAAGTCCCATTCGAGCATCTGCAACAGCAGTCGCTTGAGATCGGCATCACGGGTCTTGATGGGCCAGGGATCATCTCGAGCGACGGCCTTCGCGTACTGGAGAGCCGCGGCGAAGAACCACTCGATGCACGTCCGGAACTGCTCGGCGGACGGCGGCGACACACCGACCATCGGTTCGAGTCGATCGCCACGACCATCTTTGTCGAGCACGACGGTGAACGGGCCGTCGTACGCGGCGCCTTCGGCGAGCGCGGACATCGGGGCGATCACGAAGTCGATCTTGGCGTCGACGTAGGACACGAGTCGCGTCGGGTGCCACCCGGGGTTCTCGAGCGCCTCCACGACGAGCACGTCGCCGAACTGCTGGTACCAATCCGTTTCTTCCAAAAGTAGGGACGCATCGCGGACGTACAGCTCGATGTCGAGGTCCGAAAGCTCGTCGTGCTCGCCCCTGGCGAACGAACCGGTTACCACAACCAACCGAACGTTGGGATCTTCTGCGCCCCAGGCGACAACGTCATCCAACATCCTCTGTTGATCCACAACGCGAATCGTATCGGCTCAGTGCGGCGACACAACGCGGCGGTTGACGCCTCGTTCGCCACGGACCCAGTCCGCGATGGCGCGCGGGCCGACATCGGTCGTCGGTCCCGGCATCTCGTTCGGATCGAACCAGCCGACGTCGGCGATCTCGCCCTCGTTGGGCTTGAGCTCGCCGCCGACGATCGACGCGACGAACACCGCGACGTCGAGCAGCTTCTCGCCACCGGCGCGCACGATGAGATACGTGCCGATCAGCTCACCGAGTTCGACAACGAGGTTCGTCTCCTCCTTCGCTTCGCGGATCGCGGTCTCCTCGATGCTTTCGCCGGGTTCGTGGCGACCGCCCGGCAATCCCCACCGATGCCGGCCGTAGTCCTCGTGGATCAGCAGCACGCGGCCTCGTTCATCCGCGATCACGACCGAGGCCGCCTTGCGCGTCACAACTGCTTCCAATACCCGACGATGTCGGACGAGTACCCCATACCGTGCTCGTAGAACGGCACCGCAGACGGACTGTGCGCGTACGTGTTGAGGAAGGCGCGCGTCGCGCCGCGTTCCTTCGCCCATGACTCGGCGGAGCGCATGAGCTCCGTCGCGATCCCCTCGCGGCGGTCTCCCTCAAACACGAACAACGCGAGCACGCGCAGAACCGACTGGCGGAGATCCGCGAGGAGTTCCCAACGCGCGTCGGGGCCCGGTCGAGAGATCTCAGCCTGGACGTAGCCCTGAACCGTCCCGTCGATGTCGGCGACGAGCCACAGCCGGTCCTCGTCGGACGGTCCACCGACCGCGTTGCGGATCCATCCCTCCAGACCTTCGTCGTCAGGGATGCGGAACATCGTCGGGTCGAGCGCCTCGTAGTAGCGCCCGAACTCCATCCACGCCTCGGCGAGTCGAGGCGCATCTGCCGCGATCGGGGAACGGATCACCACGGCCATCAAGCCATGACCGTACCGCCGCGACGCGAGCACCGCTCGCACGTCGGGTATTCACAGTTGGCCGATCCACTCGAGCGGGAACGGCGGTTCGGCGAGCGGCAGCACCGCGATCCGCAGCAACGCGAGCGGGTTGTCGTCGCCGGCGCTGCGGTTGAGGTTGACCTCGTCGCAACCGGTGCAGCGATGCACGATGACCCACTCGCCGCGTCCCCGAACGGTGATGCCGATCGGTTCCATCAGGGAGCAGCAGTCCGACACCCGGTCTCCGGGCGTTCGGCTATCGAGATGCCTGCTCCACAGGCAGTTCGGGCAATGATTCCTGTTGTCCGTTCCGAGCGCGTCCTCCGGCACGTCGAGCCGGCAATGACCGCAGCGGAACGTGTCGGTTCGTCGTCGATCACCACGACGTCGTTGGTCTGACACGGGCATGACCTCCTGCTGGGCACGGTGGACAGCGCGCCCCGAAGCAGGGATCAGCGTGTGACGCTAGAGATCGCCATAAGGACGCGCGAGATCGACCACCGTGACCGCAGTCACCAACCCACCGTCCTTCCTAGCGATCGGGCCGCTCGCGTTCGAGCAGCGAACCGCCGGACCGTAGCACCGAGGCGGCTGCGGCTCAAGAGTGCCGCCGCTGAACGGAGCCGTCGGTAGCCTCACGTTCACGGTTGTGGGCGTCGCGCTTCTTCCATCGCAGCTCGCAGCGGCGTACATCGGGCTGCGCGTCACCGGCGCGATCGGCTGAGCCTGGACGTATCGCGCGCTCGCCTGTTGGATGGAGACTCCGGTCTCCGAGCCCGAGGAGGGGTCATGGCGAGCATCAACGAGCATGAGAGCGCGCAGATCGATCGCGCCAACGCATCCGGCAAGCCGCCGGTGTTGTTCATCCACGGCCTGTGGCTGCTCCCGAGCAGTTGGGACAACTGGGCGACGCTCTTCGAAGAAGCCGGCTACACCGCACTCACGCCCGGCTGGCCCGACGATCCAGAGACCGTGGGGGAGGCGCAGCAGCATCCCGAGGTGTTCGCACGCAAGACGGTCGGCCAGGTCGCGGACCACTTCGAGGACGTCACGCGCAAGCTCGACGGCACACCAGTGGTGATCGGCCATTCGTTCGGCGGTCTGCTCGCGCAGATCCTCGCCGGCCGCGGTGTTGCGAAGGCCACCGTCGCCATCGACCCGGCGCCGTTCCGCGGTGTCCTTCCCTTGCCGATCTCGGCATTGAAGGCGGCGTCGCCCGCCCTCGGCAACCCGGCGAACCGGCACCGCGCCGTGCCGCTCACGTACGAGCAGTTCCGCTACGCATTCACCAACGCGGTGGGCGAAGAAGAGGCGAAGGAGCTCTACGACACCTACTGCGTGCCGGCCTCGGGCTCACCGATCTTCCAGGCCGCCGCCGCGAACCTCAACCCGTGGACCGAGGTGAAGGTCAAGTCGAAGAATCCCGACCGCGGCCCGCTCCTGGTCATCTCCGGTGAGCAGGATCACACCGTCCCGCCCTCGATCGCGAAGGCGTCCTACAAGAAGCAGCAGCGGAACAAGGCCGTCACCGAGTTCTCACAGATGTCTGGCCGAGGGCACTCACTGACCATCGACCACGGCTGGCGCGAGGTCGCCGAGACTTCGCTGAAGTTCGTGCAGCGGTTCCAGTAGGGGCGGCCGTTTAGGGACGTGTTGGCCCGAGCGGGATCAGCGCGTCGAGGTCGGCGAGGTCTTCGGGACGCAACACAACATCCGCGGCTTCGGCGTTCGATCGAGCGTGCGCTGGGTTTCGCGTGCCGGCGAGCGTGGCGCTGACGCCTGCCTGCTGAAGGTTCCACGCGAGCGCGAGCTGGGGAAGGGAACAGCCGACACGCTCTGCGACGCCGCCCATCCCGTCGACGACGGCGTGTGACCGTTCGAAGCGCCCGGGTGAGAACAGCCGCTTCCAGAAGCCCCACTCCTGATACTCGGGCACGACCTTCGCGAAGTCGTCGGGGCTCGTGATGGCGCCGGCGAGCATGCCGTTGCCGAGCGGCTCGTACGTCACCACGCCGATGTGCTGTTCCTCACACCAGCGCGCGAGTTCCAGCGTTTCGAGGTGGTCGATCAGCGACAAGCCCTCCTGCAGCACGTCGACGGGCCCGACGGCAAGACACCGCTCGACGTCTGATCGATCGAAGTTCGACAGCCCCACGAGACGCGTCAACCCGTCGTCGACGAGGGAACGCATCGCGCCCCATGAGTCCTCGATCCCGTCGGTCGAGTCCCCGGGGTAGTGCATCAGGAACATGTCCAGGCGGTCGACCCCGAGCCGTTCGAGGCTTCCCTGGCACGCTTCGCGGATCTGCTTCGGCTCGAATCCGGTGCCGTCGGGCAGCGGCGCGACCTTGCTGGAGATCTTCATCGGTTGACCGACGTCGCGGAGCGCGGCCGCGACCACCGTCTCGTTCTTGCGGTCGAAGTACTCTTCTGCGGTGTCGATCCAGTCGACGCCCGCCTCGATCGCGGCGAGCAGGACATCGCGGGCTCCCGGCCACTTCGGATCGTCCTCGAGCTCGAACCCACCGAGCCCAACGACCGAGTACCACTCGCCACCGATCTCAACGCTTCGCATGTCGCAACCCTAGCCCGTCGGGGTCATCAGCCGGCGCGCGTCGCGAACCGACCCCCGATGTGGATCCCGTCGATCGTGCCGCCGGCGTCGCGACTGAAGTAGCCCTTCATCCCCTTCGCGGGGCCCTCCGGAACGATGTAGCGGTCGCCGTCTCCGGCCAGGATGCCTAGGGGGATCGGCGGCTCATCGTCGGGCTCTTCGTTCAGCTGCTCGAGGACCTCCGGCCGAACCGTCACGTCGACGATCAGCCCGCCGTCTGCCGCGCGGATGTCGGCGATCACCGCGATCGTCTCGTACCGACCCACGTACTCCCACAGCGCCTCGTCGCTCAACCGGAGCGGCTCAGGGTCCTTGATCTCGACGCCGAGGTAGGCCTCGAACGCCCATCGTGTGATCCGCTCGTTGAACTCTCCGCCGTTGGGGCCGCAGTTCGTCAGCGATGTGATCGCGAACCGCTTCTCCGGAACCATCTCGAACGTCGAGTGTTGACCGGCAGTGTCGCCGCCATGGGCGACGACGCGGAGACCCTCGACATCCCGAAGCATCCAACTGATCCCAACCGCATCGCCGAGCGCGTTGCCCGGGCACTCGACCGTCGGCTCCTGCATCCGCCTGAGCATCGGCTCCGACAGCACGCGCGTGCCGTCCTTGGCGGTGCCGTCTCCCATATGGAAGCGTGCCCAGATCAGCTGGTCGGCGACGGTCGAGACCGCGCCCCCCATCGGATTGCCGTACCGGCCGAACTCCCACGGACGCGTGACCTCGATCGACCCGTCCCGGTTCTGCTTGTGCCCCTGCGCGAATCGGTAGGTCATGATCTCCTTCGCCAGGTAGTAGCTGCGCGTCATCCCAACGGGCTCGAAGACGAGCTCGCGGATGATGTCCTCGTACACCTTGCCGGTGACGTGCTCGAGCGCCTTACCCGCAAGCGCGAGCGAAGCGTTGTTGTACGACACGGTCGATCCGAGCGGCGTTACCTGTTCGATCGTCGCCATCCGGGCGACGTAGCGGTCGAGCGCGTCGTCGCCTTCGCCGGTGTTCTCGAAGAGGTCGCCGTCCCACCCTGCCGTGTGATTGAGGAGCTGGAGCACCGTGACGTCGCGGGCGACCTGCTCGTCCTTGAGCTTCAGCTCCGGGACGTACGTGCGAACCGGCGCGTCGAGGTCCATCTCACCTCGCTCGACGAGACGGAGGATCGCGGTGCTCGTATACGTCTTCCCAGTGGATCCATTCTGGAACAGGGTGGTGGCGTCTACGGGGAGCGGATCCTCGACGCTCGTGACGCCGTGGAACGCGGTGTGATCGTCGTCACCGACCACAACGCCGACGGCGGCGCCCGGAACGTCCAGCTCGTTGGCCAGCACCGACGTCTGTGCCTGCAGTTCCGTCTCGGTCGCCATCGTGGTGTCCTTCCTCGCTGAGATACCACTGAGAATCTGACATACCGTATGGTATGTCAAGCCCGTCCGGCGTACGATCGAGGCCATGGCAGGAACCACGCTTTCCCGCGATGAACGGAAGCAGCAAACACGGGCGGCGATCATCGACGCTGCCGCACGGCTCTTCGCCAAACACGGCATCGAGGCGACGTCGCTCGATCGCATCGCGGGGACGCTGGGGCTGACGAAGGGAGCCGTGTACTCGACCTTCGCCAGCAAGGAGGAACTGATCGATGCCGTTGGCCAATCCAGAACGCTGCTGATCAGCCCCGACCCGCTCTTCAGAGCGGACCTGACGTTGCGTCAAGGGCTCGGCGCGCTCACGAAGGAGTTCCTGGCGATGCGCCCCAAGATGACCCGAGAGATCCTGTTCCTCGAGCTCGAGCTGTTCCTGTACGGGGAGCGACATGCGCCGTGGGGCCGGCGAGAGCTGCGGATCGCGCGCGAGGGCCGGCGTGAGGCAGCCGTTCAGCTGGAGGCGGCGGCGGCGCAGCGCGGAGAAGCGCTCCCCATGCCGGCCGAGGACTTCTTCGTGGCGCTGGAGGCGCTGCTCATGGGGATCGCGCGTGAGCAGTTCCGGGATGCCGGCTCGATCTCCGACACGTCGATCGAGCACGTGATCGTCGGGCTGGCGGGCTGAGGAAGCGGACGTCGTCCCCGTTCGCTCGGGTCGACCGGCGTGAAGCCTCGTCCGACGGATGCGAGGATGCGCGTGGTGAGCAAGCCCGTGATCGTCGAGTATCAAACGCGCTGGCCGGAGGAGTTCGGCGACATCCGTGACCGGTTGGCGAGCTCGTTCGGCGATCTCGCGACGCACATCGAGCACATCGGGTCGACCTCGGTGCCGGGTCTCGCAGCCAAAGACGTGATCGACGTCCAGGTGAGCGTGACATCTCTCACGCCGAGCGAGCCGCTCGAAGCCGCGCTCCAGACGGCGGGGTTCGTTCCGTATCGAGACGAGTCGCCGGCCTGGGATCACGTCCCGCCGGGGTGGTACGCGGCCGACCCGCCGCAACGGTGGCTCAAGCTGTTCGCATCTGCGCCACCCGACCAGCGCCGGGTCCACATCCACGTGCGGGTCGCGGGATCTCCGAACGAGCGGTACGCGCTGTTGTTCCGTGACTTCATGCGAACACACGCCGACGCGAGCGGCGCGTGGGCGATCTTCAAGCGCGAGCTCGCACGGATCGCGGAGAGCGTCGACGACTACGTCGAGGTGAAAGACCCGGCGACCGACGTGGTGATGGTCGTCGGGGAGCGCTGGGCGGCCGACACCGGCTGGACCCCGCACGGCGACGGCTCGGCGGCTTACTGATCAGAGCCGGTTGGCATCCGATCGGTGACGCGACCGTTGGCCAGACCGTAGGCCCACACATCGATCGCGGGCGGCTCGACGCCGAGCGACGTCAGCGCCGTGCAGATCTGACTCCGGTGGTCGGTGCCGTGATGGAGTGCCTGCGCCAGGCGGACGCCCACCGGAGCATCGCGCTCGAAACCATCCTTCTCGTCGATCTCGGTCAGCATCAGGTCCACGTCGGGATCCGTATCGATCAACGCCGACCACGCATCGCCGTCCGACACGACCGCGGCCCGGAGCCCGTCGAGGTCCATCGCTTCGGGATCGATCCGGCGTGTGCGATCGCCGGTGATGTCGAAGAGGTACCAAGAGTCGCTCCCGACCAGATGCTGCATCGTTCGCAGGATCGGTCCGTACGTGCCGGGCGCCACGGTCTGAAGTTGATCCGGCGAAAGCTCCTTGCATGCGTCGATCAATCGCGTTGTCGCCCAGATGTGGTGGGCGAATGCGTCCTTGAGCGGAGACCCTCCCATCGGCCGACCGTAACATCGGCCACGTTCATCGACCTCCCCGGCCGATTCATCAGCCCTTCACATCTCGGCGGCAACGTGTCAGGCAGACGCGAGACGAAGGAGGTCGACGATGCGTCGAGGGATGGTGATCGTGCCCGTGATCTTGGCGATCCTGCTGATGGTCGGGATCGGTGTGGCGGCGTACAACGCCGGCGAGCACAACGGCCAGCAACAGGCAACCGAACAGATCCAGTCCGCGCAGGCGAACGGTCAGGAGGTCCAGGTGATCCATGTTGTCGGCGACCAAGGCCACTGGTTCCCCGGGTTCATCTTCTTCCCGTTCCTCCTGATCGGGATGTTCTTCCTGTTCGGGGCGATCTTCCGGGCGGCCCGGTGGGGCGGCAAGGGCCACGGCCCCGGAGGTTCGTGGAACGACGAAGGCCGGCAGCGATTCGAGGAACGCGCTCGTGAGTGGCATCAGCGCGAGCACGGGGGCGGCGGGGATACGCCGCCCCCACCGACGACGGCCGCGTAGATGCGAAGGCTTGCGGAGGCACTGGTTGCCTCCGCCCCCCTCCCGAGGGAGGCTCGCCTCGTGCAGCGGATCCTGGTGGTCGAGGACGACATGCAGATCGCGCGAACGCTCCGCGACTACCTCGAGGCGGCCGGCTTCGACGTCACCGCCGTCGGCGACGGGACGGCCGCCCTCGCGAGTGCGCGCGGCGACAAGCCGGACCTGATCGTGCTCGACCTCGGGCTACCGGGTCTCGACGGCCTCGATGTCGCTCGAGACCTCAGGCGGACGTCGAGCGTGCCGATCGTGATGCTCACGGCGCGCGGTGAAGAGACCGACCGCATCGTCGGACTCGAGCTCGGCGCCGACGACTACCTGGTCAAGCCGTTCAGCCCGAAGGAGCTCGTCGCGCGCGTTCGTGCGGTGCTCAGGCGAGCGAACGGAGCCGTTGCGGGCGCCGAGGTGTTGCGCGCAGCCGACCTCGAGATCGACCTGCCGAAGATGCGTGCGCGCGTGCGCGGCCAGCCGGTCGACCTGACGCCGACGGAGTTCGAACTGTTGACCACGCTGGTGCGCGAGCCGGGGCGCGTGTTCACCCGCGGCCAACTCCTGGACGCACTCCGCGGTGTGACGCTCGACACCTATGAGCGCGCGATCGACGCGCACGTGAAGAACCTGCGCAGGAAGATCGAGCCCGAGCCCGGCCGGCCGAGGTACGTCCTGACCGTGCACGGCGTCGGCTATCGGTTCACAGATGCCTAACCCGCACGACCGTCGCCCGCCGTGGGGCGAGGACCCGCCGCCCTGGATGCGCGAGGGCCGACCCGACGCCGGCCGCCGGTTCCGCCGTGGTGTCTTCGGCGTCTTCCTCTTGGTGGTGTTGCTGGTCGCGGCGTTGGCGAGCATCGTCGCATCGCTCGCGAGCGGCACGCACCCGAAGCCGTTCATCACGATCAGCGTCGCGGCGCTCGTTCTGATCGGACTCATCGTCACCGCCCGATGGCTCTGGCGAAGCGGGCGCTCGATCGGCGCGCTGATGGACGCGGCCGACCGCGTCGCCGGCGGCGATTACACAACGCGCGTGGGCGAGGTTCCCGGTCGCCCGTACCAACGGCTCGCGGCAGCCTTCGACGAGATGACGACGCGCTTGCAGACCAACGAGGAACGCCGCCGCGAGCTGCTCGCCGACGTCGCGCACGAGCTCCGCACACCATTGCAGGCGATCCGCGGCGCCACGGAGGGGATGCTCGACGGCCTCTATCCGGCCGATGCGGAGCATCTTCGCCCGGTCCTCGAACGCACCGACGTGATGGCGCGGTTGCTCGACGACCTGCGGACGCTGTCCATGGCGGAAGCCGGCGTGCTCGAGCTCCACCCTGAGACCGTCGACCCGCGCGCCGCCGCGGCCGACGCGATCGCGGCCCTGCGCGGCACGAGCGACGGCGTCACGTTCACTGTGGTCGCCGATGCTGCGCCGGCAACGATCGAGGCTGATCCCGTCCGGCTCGCCGAGATCCTCACCAACCTGCTCGCCAATGCTGCCCGGTACACGACGAGCGACGGCGATGTGACCATCACGATCTCGGCCGACAGGCCAGGCGGCGGCGCACGCTTCGTCGTCGATGACACCGGCCCCGGGATCTCGGCGGATCAACTCCCGCATGTCTTCGACCGATTCGTCCGCTCCGCGGACCGCGGCGGCACCGGGCTCGGCCTGGCCATCGCGAAACGCCTGGTTGAAGCGCACGGCGGCACGATCGAGGCCGGCACCGCGCCGGGCGGCGGCACGCGTATGCGCTTCGACATCCCCGGTGACGACGCCCGTCGATAGCATCGAATGATGGCCGTCGAGATCACGCGCGGGAGTGCGGACGACATCGATTCGCTCGAACCGCTTTGGGTCGCCGTGCATCACGCGCACCAAGCCGCGATGCCCGAGCTCGCGCCCTACGTCGACGACGAGGAGACCTGGCGCGAACACCGGCCGCTGTACGTGTCGTTGTTCGAACAGCCCGAGACGTTCCTGTTCCTCGCCCGAGTCAACGGTGCACTCGTCGGCTACGCCCTCGGCTGCGTTGCCCCTGCCGCGGAAGGATGGGCGGCCGACACCTGGCGTGTCGGCGACCGGATCGGCGAGCTCGAGTCTCTCTCGGTCCTGCCGGAGCACCGCGGCGAAGGCATCGGCTCCAAGCTCCTCGACGCCGCCGACGAGGAGTTCCAGAAGCTCGGCGTCGACGACGTCGTGATCGGCGCGCTCCCCGGCAACACGGGCGCACTCAAGCTCTACGAACGCCGCGGCTTCAAGCCAACGTGGATCTACCTGTCGCGCTTCGCCGCACGCAACGAGGGGTAGGGAGCGGCGATGGGCAGAGTTATCAGCGCGCAGTCGGTCTCATTGGACGGCTTCTCGGCCGGCGTGAAGGCCGGACGCGACAACCCGCTCGGCGAAGACGGTGAGCGCCTGCATGAGTGGATGGTCGGGCTCGCCGCGTGGCGCGAACGACACGACATGCACGGCGGCGACTCGAACGCCGACGCCGACGCGATCGACGAGGTGTTCGAGAACGTTGGCGCCGTGATAATGGGCCGCACGATGTTCGAGACCGGCGAGGAACCTTGGGGCGACGAACCGCCGTTCCACGTCCCGGTCTTCGTCCTGCAGCACGAGCCGCGCGCGCCGATCGAGAAACACGGCGGGACGTCGTTCACCTTCGTGCACGAAGGGCTCGAGCACGCCCTCGACCTCGCGCAGAACGCCGCCGGCGACAAGGACGTCTTGATCGCGGGCGGCGCGGACGCAGTGCAGCAGTTCCTTTCGGCCGGGTTGATCGACGAGCTCCAGATCGACCTCGTCCCGATCCTCCTCGGCGACGGCCGTCGCTTCTTCGAGAACCTCCCGACGGACCTGCGCCTCGATCCCATCCAGGTCATCGACGGTCCGGGCGCGACCCACCTCCGCTACCGCGTCGTTCGTTGACCGTTTCTCTTGACACGTGACCGAATGGTCACCTATCCTCGGAACCGTGAACGACGACGACCGAGTCTTCAAGGCGCTCGCCGACCCCACCCGTCGGTTCCTGCTCGACCGGCTCTTCCAGCGCGACGGCCGCACGCTGACCGAGCTCGAGTCCGATCTGGATATGACGCGGTTCGGGGTGATGAAGCACTTGAAGGTCCTCGAGGAGGCGGGGCTCGTCGTCACGCGGAAGGAAGGCCGGGAGAAACTCCACTTCCTCAACCCGGTCCCCATCCGATTGGTCCATGACCGGTGGATCGACAAGTACACGGAGCGTCAGGTCAGCGCGCTCGCCGATCTGAAGCACGAGCTCGAAGGAGGTTCCGCATGAGCACCGACACAATGACCGCAACGCAGGTGTACCGCGTCTACATCAAAGCCACACCGGAGAAGATCTGGGACGCCATCACGAAGCCAGAGTGGACCGAGCGCTACGGATACTCGAACCTCGCCGACTTCGATCTGCGGCCGGGCGGCGCGTACAAGGCGTACCCAAGCGACGCGATGCGCAAGGGCGGCGAGGCCAACGGCATCGCGATCCCCGACGTCGTCGTCGACGGCGAGGTGCTGGAGGTCGATCCGCCACATCGCCTGGTCACGACCTGGCGGATGCTGATGGACCCCGAATCGACACCTGAGGGCTTCACGCGGGTCACGTTCGACATCGCCGAGACCAACGGCGGCGTCTGCCGGCTCACGGTGACGCACGAGCTGGAGAATGCGCCGCGCCTGGCGCTTGTGGTCGGCGGCGGCATGGAGGACCAGGGCGCGGGCGGTGGCTGGGCGTGGGTGCTGAGCGACCTGAAGTCGCTCCTCGAGAACGGCGCTCCGATGAACATGCAGGACGGTTTCAAGGAGTAGCGCTCGTTCCACGCACCGCCTTGCGAGGAAGGATCCCGGAGGCGGAGGTCGTGTCGCTTCGGCGGCGCGGGCTCCGTCTCCGCCTCGCGTCCGGGGTCCGATTCAATGCTTCGAGCTGCGAGGCCGATACCGCCGTCATGCGAGAAGCGGGCAAGAGGCAGCTCATCATCGGTCTGGCGATCGCCGGCGTCGGACTGGCTATCAGCGTCGGGTCCTACGCCGCAGCGTCTTCCAACGGTGGCGGCGGCTATTTCCTGATGTTCGGACTCGTGATCGTCGGCTTGATGCGCGCGTTCCGCGGGTACTCGATGATGAAGGCAGCCGGCGCGACGCCTCCGGCCACGGCACCCGGTGTCGCTCCGGCGATGCCCGCTCCGATGCCCGCGATGCCGCCGCAACCACCGCGTGACGCGGCACCTGCGCAGGCGATCGAGCCTTCGGCGCCGCAGCCGGCGAGCTCCGCGTCACCGCCTCCTGCGCCGGCGCCGTCGTCGATGTGGGACTAACTCGCGCTCGATACGCGGGCCGGCGCATCGTCGCAGGGGCCTCAGCCCGGAAGGACGTAGACCCGCACCAACACGTCTTCCTGCACGGTGTGGTCGAGCTCGAACCCGCAGTGCTCGACCACACGCTGCGAGCCGATGTTGTGCTCCGCGATCTCTGCCCATATCGGCCGTACCGGATCGATCGAGAGCAACCCGCGGAGTCCCGCCGTCGCGTATCCCTTCCCCCAGTGCTCGCGCCCGACCCAGTACCCGACGTGGCGTTGGCCCTCTTGATCCCAGCTCCCGATCTGTCCGACGACGACATCCCCGTCGACGATCGCCCGGACGATGTTGTCGGGGTTGGCAAGCACACGCGCGAGGTGCTCGCGAAACGCGGGCTCGTCTCGTGCAGGGAACGCCGCCATCGCGTTCGCCTCGGGATCGTCTTGGTAGGCGTACAGGATCGGGACGTCTGACTCCCGGATCTCGCGCAACGTGACCCTCACGGCTCAGACCGGCTCTGCGCGGAACAGCGGCACGGGATCGGCGACGCCCTTCAACTCGACGGCGCCGAGCGGCGTGAACCCGATCGCGCCTGCGCACGCGTCAACAACCTCGCGGCTGACCAGCACTTCGCCTGGCCCGGCCTTGCCGGACAACCGCGACGCGAGATTCACCGTGCGCCCGAAGACGTCGCCATCGCGTTCGATCACCGCCCCGATGTGCATGCCGACATGCGCCGGCGGCAGTCCGAGCGGCTCCGTTGCGCCGATCACCTCGAGCGCGCCGCGGACGCCGGCCGAGGCATCTCGGAACCGGAACATCACGCCGTCGCCGAGGAACTTCATCGCCTCGCCGTCGTGATGCGTCGCGGTCCGTTGGACCAGTTGAGCGAGCGATGTTGCCAGCTCAGCAGCCGTTTCATCGCCGCGTTCCTCGGTGAGCGCCGTGTACCCGGACAGATCCATGAACGCCATGGTCGCCGGCCGTTCGGGCTTGGTGTAGAGCCCCGCCTCGACCAGCGCGAGCTCGAGGTGCTCGACCAGGTCGCTCATCCACGCGTGCTCCTGCATACGCCGGTAGATCGCCATCGTCGAGCCGTCGACGACCGACATGATCGCGTCTCCGAACTCGGCGCCCTGGTCCAGGAGCTCCCGCTGGGACGCGCCCGCACGCTGCGCCGGCACGTCGACCAGGTCGTGCCAGAGTCCCGTCTCAGAACGGGCGATGCGCCGGAAGTTCTCGCCGTAGACGCGGAGCATCCGTAAGAGGATCTGCGGTTCGACGCCGGTCCGAAGGATGACGCCCCCGGCCGCAACCAAGTCGGGCTCGTCGGTCCGGGGGTGATCGTCCGGCTCGGGCGGCGCGAAGCCGACCGCCGCGTACATCTGCTGCAACACGTCGAACGGGATACCTTGTTGCGCCGCGAGCTCGGCCCACGTCATGTCGAGATGTACGCCCCAGCGCGCGTAGTACTGGCGGTCCAGCACGTTGAGGCTCACGAACCCGTCGCGCATCGCCAGCCCGATCGTTTCGAGAGGGATGCCGGCATCGATGCAGACCGACAGGAGCATCGCGCGACGAACCGATCCCGCATCGAGGTCGTCGAGGTCGCGCTGGAAGACACCCTCCTTGGCCATCGCCTGGACAAGCTCGGGACGCACGCCGGCGCGGTCGGCGACTTCCTTCAGGTCGAGCGGCTCCGTCACACCACCATCATCCCGCGGCTGCGGGCGATCACGTTCGCTCGTTCGACCGCTCGGCGGTGAGGAGCGCGCGCAGCCCGGGGAGGGCCGCACGGTCGCGAGGCCGGTCCGCCGCCTCCTTCGAGCGCACAACGTCGGCGAGCGACGCGACGGTGACATCTCCCGAACGAAGATGCATGACGATCGCCCCTCGCCGAAGATCTTCGAAGCCCTGCGTCCCCGATGGCTTGAAGGTGATGTCGAGGTCGCCCAGATCCGTCTGTAGGGTCCACGCGCGGACCCGAGCCAGCGACTCGCCGGAGTGATCGAACGGAACACCATCCGGTTCGCCGGCAACGCGGATACGGGCATGGATCTCGTTCAGCACCGCCGACAGGCGCTCGAGGTTCTCCCGTGCCTCTTGCGGCACGACGTCAACGTCGGTGGTCACGTGCGAGGCACCGTGCAGGATCGCCGCCATCCCACCGATCAGGACGTATCGAACCCCGTGGCGGTCGAGCGCGTCGAAGATAGCCCGCGGATCGAACTCAGCCATCGTTCCCCGTCCGGACCGCGTGTGCCTCGTGCATCAGGTCGACGGCGGCGACGGCCCGGTCGAGACGTTCGTCGGGCGTGAGCTCGAGCCCGCGTCGCGCCACCGTCCACGCATCTTCATCGAGGGGAACGACACGGACGTCGAGGTCAAGGCCGCACGCCCGAACAAGCTCGAGCAATCGTTCGAACGTCGGCTGGATCGATCCCCGCTCGATCCGCGCCACCGTCGGCTGGGTCGCCCCAGCGAGCTCGGCAAGTCGCCGTTGGCTCAACCCGGCGCGAAGGCGGCCCTCCCGCAAGATTTGGCCGGCGTCCATGCTCGCAGTATACGCAATACGTATCGTGTCGATACTTGATAGGCATGGACGTGATGCGCCTAACGCATGGCCAACGCCGCGGAAACACGGCGACGGATGCCGGCCGAGTCCAAGTCCACATCGGCGTCCAACCGCTCGGGCTCGCCGTACCGATGGATAAACGCGCGGGGCACGCCGAGGGTGATGAAGCGCATAGCCCGGTCCGACAACACCACGGTGACGACCGGCGCGGCCGTCCCCTCGTAGAACGGCTCGACCGTGACGAGGGCCGGCGCATCGCCGGCGATCGAGACGAGTCCGTCCGCGTCGAAAGGACGAAGGCTGGTTGCGTACGCCACGGTGACATCGAGCCCCTCGCACGCCGCGACGGTTCGGTCGAGCATCGGGCCGAACGTGAGCACGGTTGCCTGCGCGCCGCGGCGGATGACCTTGAGCCGGCCGAGGTCGAGCTGATGCGCCTCGGCGTTCGTTGCGACGCTTCCGCGGATGTACGTTGGCGACCCGTTCGCGTAGGTCGATCGCAGCATCGCGTCGATCTCGTCTCCGTGGCCCGGAATCAGCACCTCCATCCCCGGGATGCCGAGCATCACGCCGGCGTCGGCTGGCGCATGGTGCGTACCGCCTGACGACGCGTAGTCGTAGGAGCCGCCGAACCCGACGAACGTACCGCCGAGTCCCTGGTATCCGAAGTCCACCTTGAGCTGTTCGTACGGGCGCTCGGCCATGAACGGCGACAACGAGTGCGCGATCGGATGGAACCCCTCCATCGCGAAGCCGGCCGCCACGCCCACCATCGTCTGCTCCATGATCCCGATGTTGACCACGCGCTCGGGATGCGCGGCGACCGCGCGCTCGAAGTACGACGTGCTGATGTCGGCGAGCACGACGGCCACGCGGTCGTCCCGATCGGCGAGATCCGACACGGTGGCGCCGAACGCCTGTCGCATGTCGCGCATCACCACTCACCCTCCGGCACGTCGGCGACGACCGCGGTCGGCACGTCGTCATGCCGAACACTGAAGGCGCGCGCGAGCGCGTCGTGATCGTGCCCGTCGGCCACGTGCACATCCCAACCGAACGAACCGATCCGGTCGGGCCACGGCGGCATCGTCAACGAGGAGCTGTGGTTGTCGATCACGAGCAGCGTGAGCCCGCCGAGCCGCAGCTGCGGCGCGAGCAAGATCGCCTCCCAGTTGGAGCCCTCGTTGAGCTCCGCATCTCCGCACAGCACGATGGTCCGCTGTTCCCACAAACCCTTGGCCCGCAACGCGAGCGCGACACCGACGGCTATCGGCAATCCGTGCCCGAGCGAGCCGGTCGACGCCTCGATCCCCGGCACCTGTGTTCGATCGGGATGGCTCCCGAGATGCCCGTCGTGCTCGAGGAATCGGTCGAGCCAGTCGGGCGGGAAGAACCCCTTCGCCGCGAGGATCGCGTAGAGCGCCGCGGGTCCGTGCCCCTTGCTGACGATGAGCCGGTCGCGATCCTCTGCATCTGGTGACGCGGGGTCGATCCGCAACACACGGTCGTAGAGCACCCACAGGGCGTCCATCGTCGACGTGGTGCTCTCCTCGTGCTTCTCGTCGCCGGTGGCGCGCGCCATCAGCGCGCGGACGTCGTCGAGCGTTACGGTGCGCGTGTCCATCACGTCGGACGGTACAAGTTAAAGTGAACTTGATGTCAAGCCCCGGCGCGACGCGAGACGACCTCTTGCCGATCGGCGACATCGCCGCGCGGAGCGGTCTTGCACCGTCCGCGATCCGCTTCTACGAAGCGGAGGGTCTGATCCGCGCGGAACGCACCGGGGGCGGGCGGCGCGCGTTCCCTCGGCACGTCCTTCGGCGGCTGGCGTTCATCTCGTCTGCGCAGCGCGTCGGTTTGACCCTCAAGGAGATCGCCGATGCGCTCGCAACCCTTCCACCCGACCGCGCGCCGACCAAGGCGCAATGGGCCAAGCTCTCGCGCGGCTGGCGCCGCCAGCTCGACGACCGGATCGCCGAGCTCGAGCGGCTCCGCGACGATCTGACGACGTGCATCGGATGCGGCTGCCTGTCGCTCCAGACATGCCGGCTGTTCAACCCGGATGACGACGCGGCCGCGAACGGTCCGGGGCCGCGCTACCTCTTAGGCGACGACCGTGACGAGGTCGCCCGTCACCAGGTGTAGACGGCCGCCACCGCGGAGCCGCGCTGCGTGAGCTTCTCGATCTGTCCCCACGGGAACAGCACGCGCACCGCGTCGTCGCCGTCGCGTTGCAGCACCTCGACCCCGTGCTGCGTGAGCTTGATCTCAGCGGTCTGCGGGAACGTCTCCATCCGCCCGCCGAGGAACGTGATCTCGGTCTCCATCCAGCCTCCCGCCGGCGACGATCCAGCCGGCCTTCCCAAGTATGAACCCGGGCCGTTCGGTCCGCCTTCGGGCGAAGGTCCCGAGGCGGCCCGAGCGCTCGGCTAGCGTGCACCGCATGGACGAGCGGTACGAGCGCGGCCGTCGACGCTTCCTCGAGGTCCACGACGCGAAGGCGCTGCGCGCCGTCGAAGGGCTCGGCGAGCTGGGCGAACAGATCGTTGCGTACGTCTATGGCGACCTCTATATGCGGCCTGCGTTGACCGATCGCGAGCGCGAGCTGGGCGCGGTCGTCGCGCTCACGGCGCTCGGGCGCTCGTCGCAGCTGCCGCAACACCTCCGCGCGGCGTTGAAGGCGGGCCTCACCGAGGCGGCGCTCCGCGAGGCGATCATGCTGACCGCCTCGATCGCGGGGTTCCCGCCCGCGATGAACGCGACGTCGACGCTCAAGAGCGTGCTCGCCGAGCGAACGCGACACACCGACGAGCCGACGGCATGACCCGCCTGGCCGACGAACGCGGCGGCGTGATCGCGAAGCTCCTCGGCATCCTGCTGGTGCTCGCGGTGTGCGCGAGCGCGGCGCTGTACATCTACGGCAAGCACCAGCAGCCGCTGTCGCTGCAGGACGCGCACGTCGCAACCGCCGACGGACAGCGCGACCCCGCGACGGTCGGCGTCGCGCCGGGCAGCGCGGTCTACGTGGCGACGATCGTGCACAACGACGGACGCCTGCCGGTCACGATCGAAGGACTCGCGCCCGCGGGCACGGCGCCGACGGACGCCTACGTCCCGATCTCCATCCAGCTCGGCGACGGCAAGACACCGAGACCTGCGAGCGGCGCCTTCGTGCCACCGTCACTCGATGCGGGCACCGGCATCGGCGTCGTCATCACGTACGCGATCAATCCGAACCTCGAGTGCAGCCACTTCACCAACACGCCGAGCGACCCGACGCCGTTCCCGCCGGTCCCGTTGCGCTTGTCGAGCTACGGCGTCGACACGACGCAAACGGTTCCGCTCGCGCAGGGCGCACCCACGGTGAGCGGCATCACCAAGACGACCTGCGAGCGAGCGGTCCCCTAGACGTCGCGGTCGCGTTCGAGCCACACGGCGCTCGCCCACACGCTCGCGATCCACACGACGGCAAGGCCGAGCGCTCCGGCCCACCCGAACAGCACCGCCGACTCGTTACCATGCCCGAAGGCGCCGCCCACACCGGCGAACGGCATGAACTTGGCGAACCGTGGCAGCAGCGCGACGCCGAGCGGTTCGATGATGAACAGCCAGCCGAGCAGCCCGAGGATCGCGACCAGCTGACTCCGAAGCGCCGCACCGACCCCGACCGCGAGCGCGGCGCCGTACGCGCACCGAAGCCCTTCCTGCCCGATCGCGCCGATGACCGCCGCCCCGATCGGGACCGATTTCCCTTCCACGGCGAGCCAGATCGCGGCGATCACGACCGTCATCGTCGCGGCGGCAACGCCGTACAGGAGGCCGACGACGGCCGCTGCGAGTGACTTCGCGCTGATGACGCGCATCCGTGACGGGACCGCCAGATAGGTCCCGCTCGCCGTGCCGTATCGAAACTCCGACGTCGCCATCGTCGCGGCCAAGACCAGCACGAACGCGAGCGTGCCGGACGCCTGGAAGACCAGCGTGCGCAGGTCTTCGGTCGTCACGATCGGATGGATGCCGTTGGCTTGCGCGTTCGCCGAGTTGGCAAGCGCGAGGAACAGGATCGTGCTCACCCCCGTCAGGCCGACGGCGCCGATCGCCATCCCGATCCACAGGCGCGTTGTCCGCACCTTCAACAGCTCCGCGCGGACGAGCTCGATCATCCCGGCATCTCCGGTGTGGTCAGGGCAAGGAACGCCTGCTCCAGGGTCGCCGTCTCCCGCCGGAGCTCATGCAACACGATGCCGCCGCTCGCGGCGAGCTCACCGACGCGCTCGATCGAGATACCGCGGATCGACAGCGCACCGTCGTCGCCGTCCTGGACCGTCCCGCCCGCGTCGCGGATCGCCGTCGTCAGCGGAGCCGGGTTTGGCGTACGCACGATCACGCTCTCCCCGCCCGCGTTGACCAACGCGGCGACCGAATCCTCGACGAGGAGTCGACCGTGGTCGATCACGACGGCGCGGTCGGCGACCTCGGCGACCTCGGTCAGCAGGTGGCTCGAGACGAGGACGGCGCCCCCGTCGTCGGCGAACCGCCGCAGGAACCCGCGGAGCCACGCGACGCCCGCCGGGTCGAGCCCGTTGGCCGGCTCGTCGAGGACGAGCACGGACGGATCGCCAAGCAGCGCCGCTGCGAACGCCAACCGCTGGCGCATGCCGAGCGAGTACTCGCCGACCTTCACGGTCGCGAACGCCGACATGCCGGTGCGCTCGAGCACGGGATCCACGCGATCGGCCGGCAGGCCACCTTCGACGCACATCACCCGCAGGTGTGACCGCGCCGTGCGTCCCGGATGGAACCCGGTTGTCTCGAGCGCCGCCCCGACGGACGCCAACGGCTGTTCCAACTCGGTGTACGGACGGCCGAGCACGTTCGCGGAACCACTGGTCGGATGCGCAAGGCCGAGCAGCATCCGCATCGTCGTCGTCTTGCCGGCGCCGTTCGGGCCCAGGAACCCGGTCACGCTGCCGTGTGGGACGGAGAACGTCAGCCCGTCGACCGCAACCGTCGATCCGAATCGCTTGGTCAACGCGCTCGCCTCGATCGCGGGCGCAGCGCCGGCTTGCGAGGACATCGACGCAGAGCCTACCGGGGCACCCTCGATATGCTGCGAGCATGGCGCTGCTGCACATGGAGTCGCTCCCCGACGACCTCGTCGCCCCCGTCCTCGTCGTCGCGTTCGACGGATGGGTCGACGCCGCGGGCGCGTCGAGCGCCGCGACGGAACACCTCGCGGCGACCGGTACACTGGTTGCGACCTTCGACGACGACACGCTGTTCGACTACCGCTCGCGTCGGCCGACGCTCGACATCATCGACGGCACCTTGCTCAAGCTGGTCTGGCCGGCGATCACGATCCATCGCCGTTCGATCGACGGCCGCGACGTGCTGGTGCTCCATGGCCCCGAGCCCGATTTCAAGTGGAAGCAGCTCGGCGGCGAGCTCAGTGCGTTCTGTCTGCAGGCCGGCGTGATGCAGTGGGTCAGCCTCGGCGCGATCCCCGCCGCGGTCCCGCACACACGACCCGTGCCCGTGCTTGCGACCGCGTCACGCGACGGCCTGCTGCATGAGCACGACACGAAGGGGCCCCCAGGATTGCTTCGTGTGCCGAGCGCGGCGCTGTCGGCGATGGAACTGCCGGTGAGCGAGGCGGGCGTGCCCGCCGTGGGTTTCTACGCACAGGTGCCCCACTACGTCGGGGGCCCGTACACCGCGGCGAGCGTGTCGCTGCTCCGCCACCTCGCCCGGCACCTCGGCATCGAGATCCCGCTCGCCGAGCTCGAGGACGAGGCCGACGCGCAGCGCGCACGGTTGGACGCGGCCGTCGCGGCCGACGATGACGTGCGCGAGCTGCTCGAGCGGATGGAGCAGAGCGACGACGAGGATCTCCCGAGCGGAGACGACCTCGCAGCGGAGATCGAACGGTTCCTGCGCGGTCAGAGCTGAGCGTCGGGACGCAACGGCGTCCAAAGGTTCCCGTCGATCATCGCCGCGGTCGTTCGTTCGTACTCCCGCACCGCGTGCCACGGGATGAGGATCCGTCGCTGGCTCACGAGGCCCCGATCCGCGTCGACCAGGTCATCGACCAACAGCCCCGCCGCCCACGGCGTAACGTCGAAGCGCTCCGACGCGACGACGAGCTCCTCGCCGTCGATCGATCCGTCCTCGATGAGGACACGCACGACGGAGTGCGGCTGGTCGACCTCCGCCTCGCGCGGCGGCAGCGACCACATGATGCGCTCCACGCGCTGCCAGGGGATCACGAGCCTGCCGAACACCGCCCCGTGCTCAGACTGCTCGAACTCGACCACTGGGTGGGCGGCATCCACCCACGCCCCGTCGGGCCCGATCGTGCTCACGACCACCGCGCCGACCTCGGTGACGGGTCCGGTCTGTGTCTCGGTGTCCCCCATACGGCCTCCTGAAGCAAGGGTAGCCCGGTAGGCTGCGCGGATGCCACGGCCAACAGACCGCACCATGATCCACCGCCACCTGGAGCGCGGCGAGGACGACCCCGCGGTGCTGCGGCGCATCTTGGATGACGCGCTGACCTGCACGGCCGCCTGGGTGGACCCAGACGGCCGCCCGCGTGCCTTACCCACGATCCACGCGCGCATCGACGACACGCTGTATCTGCACGGATCCCGGGCGGCCCGAGCCTGGAAAACCGCCGCCGCGGGCGCCGAGCTGTGCGTGGTCGCGACTGTGGTCGACGAGCTCGTCCTCGCCCGGACCTCGCCGCATCACTCGATGAACTACCGGAGCGTCGTGGTGTTCGGCCGCGCCCGTGAGGTCACCGAGCGCGACGAGCTGTACGCGGTCGCGCGGGCCATCACCCGCCACGCGTTGCCGGGGCGCGAGAACGACGCGGTCGAGCCGGGAGACAAGGACTGGCGCGAGACGCTGTTGCTCGCGATGCCGCTGGACGAAGCGAGCGCCAAGGTGCGCACCGGTCCGCCGATCGACGATCCGGAAGACCTGTCGCTGGATGTCTGGGCTGGCACGCTCCCGTTGCGCATGGTCGCCGGCACGCCAGACGCGTCGCCCGATCTCAAGCCGGGCATCGATCCCCCGTCCTACCTCGGCGAGTTCCGACGGCCGTGAGGGGCCAGCCTCGCGCGGCCATGCCGGCGGAGCTCGACGACGTGGTGCGCCTGTTCGCCGAGGCGTTCGCGACCGATCCGATGATCACGTGGCCGCTCCCCCCGAAAGCACCGCCCGAGGACGTCGAGTCGCTCTTCTCCATCGTGATCCACGACGCGTACGGGCCGATGGACATGGTGTGGGTCGCGGGCGACGAGCACGTCGACGGCGCCGCGGTGTGGCTCCCGCCCGATCAGGTCGTGCGCTTCGACGAGGTGGAGGCCGCGACGCGGCCAAAGATCGCCGCGCTCACCGATGACGCCGGCGCCCGCTACGCGCAGTTCTGGGACTGGCTCGGCGGGCACCTCCCGGAAGGGCCGAGCTGGTTCTTGGACATCCTCGGCGTGCGCGAACGAGCGCGCGGGCACGGGATCGCGTCGGCGCTCGTGCGGCACGGCCTCGCGGTCGCGCACGGCCAAGGCCTGCCCGCCGTCCTCGAGACCGGCAACCCCGCGAACGTGCCGATGTACGAACACCTCGGGTTCCGAGTGGTCGAGCAGCGTGACGCGCCCGACGGTGGCCCGACGATCTGGTTCCTGCGCGCCGAACCGAACTAAGCGAACTTCACGATCCGCGGCTGGGAGCCGTTGCGCGTGTGGCACCGCCAGGCGCCATCGACAAGGCGGAAGACGGCCGTCACGCGGTGAGGCATGTGCTTCACGTCGCCTGCACCGTCGTCCCATGTCGCCCTCCCGGCCGCGTTCACCCAGGCGACTGGGCCCTCGACCGTCACTCGGTGCTCCGTGTAGTCGATCGTGAACGCGCCGGCGAGGCCCGCCATCCAGGTGGCGAAGGACCTGAGCTCGGCCGGACCGACGGCGTGCTCGGCCTCCGCCGACCGCCATAAAGTCAGATCCGGATCGTCTGTGAACCGAGCCACGGCACCGTCGACATCGCCTGCAGCGAAAGCGCGATCAAGGTCGAGGAAGGCCGTCCAGACCGCCTCGGCCGCATCCATGAGGCTAGCGTAGCCCACCGGCCCGTCGCAGGTGTGCTATATATATCTCTCGTCGCTATATCGAGCCGATATATCGAACCGCCACAAGGGCGCCGACCCACGGGACACGGACATGATCGAACTGGCAATCCTGGGGCTTCTAAAGGAGCGGCCGATGCACGGCTACCAGCTCAACCGCGAGCTCTCGGAGCAGCTCGGGGGCCTCTCGCGGGTGTCCTACGGATCTCTGTATCCGTCGCTCCGCCGGCTCGAGCGGCAGGGCGCGATCACCAGCGAGCCCGGCACCACTGGTGCTCGCCGCAAGACGGTCTACGCCATCACGTCCGAGGGCGAGCGGCTCTTCCTCGAGCTGTTGGAGGAGACCCCCCAGGAGAACCAGACCGAGGACGCCCGGTTCCGCGTGCGGCTGGCGTTCTTCCGGTACCTCCCGCCCGAGACGCGGGTGCGACTGCTCGAGCGGCGCCGGGCGGCGCTCGAGACAAGGCTCGCCGACTTCAAGGCGCACCTTCGCGACGCGGACACGACCGACGACTACCAGCGCGCACTCTTCGAGCACGCCCGCGCGGGGACGGAGTCGGACATCGCGTGGCTCACGGAGCTCATCCGGAGCGAACGACTGAAGTACGAGATCACCGCCCCTGTGGGGGAGCGGCGCCGCGCGAGCGCGACGCTGCGCAGGAAGGAGCACACATCATGAGTGAGGTTCGCATCGCGATCGTGGGGCTGGGCAACTGCGCCTCGTCCCTCGTCCAGGGTCTGGAGTACTACAAGGATGCCGACCCGAACGAGAACGTCCCGGGCCTGATGCACGTCGAGCTCGGCGAGTACCACATCCGCGACATCCGGATCGTCGCGGCGTTCGACGTCGACGCGAACAAGGTGGGCAAGGACGTCGCCGAGGCGATCTTCACCGCGCCCAACAACACGATCCGATTCTCCGACGCGCCGCCGACCGGCGTGACGGTGCAGCGTGGCCAGACGTTCGACAGCCTCGGCACCTACTACCGAGACATGATCACGGAGTCCGCGCTCGAGCCGGTCGACGTCGCGCAGGTGCTGCGGGACACGCGTGCGGACGTCCTGATCTCGTATCTGCCGGTCGGGTCCGAGCAGGCGGACAAGCACTACGCGCAGTGCGCGATCGACGCGGGGGTGGCATTCGTGAACGCCCTGCCGGTGTTCATCGCGAGCGACCCGGTGTGGGCCAAGAAATTCGCCGATGCGAGCGTCCCGATCGTCGGCGACGACATCAAGTCCCAGGTCGGCGCGACGATCACCCACCGCGTGCTCGCGAAGCTCTTCGAGGACCGCGGGGTCGAGCTCGACCGCACGTACCAGCTGAACTTCGGCGGCAACATGGACTTCATGAACATGCTCGAACGCGAGCGCCTCACCTCCAAGAAGATCTCGAAGACCAACTCGGTGCAGTCGCAGCTCGACGAGCCGCTCGCGAAGGAGAACATCCACATCGGTCCGAGCGACCACGTGCCGTGGCTCGAGGACCGCAAGTGGGCGATGATCCGCCTCGAGGGACGCAACTTCGGCGACGTGCCGCTGACCATCGAGATGAAGCTCGAGGTCTGGGACTCGCCGAACTCCGCCGGCGTGATCATCGACGCGCTGCGCTGCGCGAAGCTCGCGAAGGACCGCGGCATCGGCGGCCCGATCATCGGCCCGAGCGCCTACTTCATGAAGAGCCCGCCGGTGCAGTTCACCGACGATGAGGCCCGGCAGATGGTCGAGGAGTTCGCGACCGGCGACGCGCCGCTCGAGGTCGTCGACCGCGCGCCGCGCGCGAGCGTCCAGGCATAGCGGGAGAGAGGCGAACCGGACCACCAGAGGCCCGAACGGGCCGGCCCGCGGCTCGCCCGTATGCTCCCGGGCCATGAGCGTGGCTTCCCAACCCGGCACGCTCACCCGGGTCCAGTCGGCGCTCCGCGCGCCCGACTTCCGAAAGCTCTTGTGGATCCGCTTGTGCGGGCAGGGCGGGGACGGCATCTTCCAGGCGGCGCTCGTCGCCTCGGTGGTGTTCAGCCCCGATCAGCAGAACACCGCGAAGGGCCTGCTCGCCGCGAGCGCGGTGACGATCCTGCCCTTCACGTTGCTCGGCCCGTTCGTCGGCGTGTTCATCGACCGGTGGCCGCGCCGGGCGATCCTGACGATCGCCCCGCTGTTGAAGGTCGCGTTCGTGCCGCTCGTGCTGTTCGATCCGCTCCAGTGGCCGGTGAAGATCTTCTTCTACGCCGGTGTGCTGGCCGTGCTGTCGATCAACCGATTCCAGCTGGCCGCCGCATCGGCGGTCGTCCCGCGGTTGGTGCCCGCCGAGGACCTGCTGATCGCGAACTCGATCGCCACGGTGGGAGGCACGCTCGCGCTGCTGGTCGGGGTGTTCGTCGGGGGCCAGATCGACAACACCGTCGGGACCGTGAGCGTGATCTTGATCGCCGTCGTCGCGTGGCTGGTCGCATCGCTGATCGCGGGCCGGATCGGCTCGGACCTCGCGCCGATGACGGTGCAGGAGGCGCCTGAGTTGCTGCGCCACGCCCTGAAGCGAGTCGTCGTCGAAACGCGGGACGGCGCCTCGACGATGCTCCGCACGCCGCACGCGATCGGGCCGATCGCCTCGATCACCGTCGACCAGATCGGCCAGGGCGTGATGCTGACCCTCGCGCTCGTCGTGTTCCGCGAGCAGCTCGGTCAGGGCGTGGCGTCGTTCTCGAACGTGATCGGGGCCGGTGGGGTCGGCGTGCTGATCGGCATCGGAACGGCCGGATTCCTCGAGGAGCGGCTCACGAAGGAACGGATCGTCGCGCTCGGCTTCCTGGTCGGGGGGATCGTGCTGATCGGCGCGGCCGCCGCGATCGAAGGGCCGGTGATCCTGTTCGTCGCCGCCGTACTTGGGCTCACGTTCGCCTGGAAGAAGGTGTCGGTCGACACGATGGTGCAGGAGTCACTGCCTGACGGCTACCGAGGCCGCGTCTTCTCCGTCTACGACTTCTTCTACAACATGGCCCGGCTGGTGGCGGCGCTCGTGGCGGTCGCGTTGTTCCCGGTGCTCTCACCGGCGTCGACGTTGATCGTGATCGGAGCGATCTTCCTCGCGTGGACGCCGGTGCTGCCCTGGTTGGTCTCGCGGCGGGCGCAGATCAACCTCAGGATGACCGACGCCGGGCTGCCGACCTCGCTGCAGTGGGGCGCGACGAACGAACCGGTCACGGTGCTCGAGGCGACCGAGCTTGGGTATCGCCTGGCGCTTGAGGACGGCAGCGTGATCGACGTGCGTCCGGCGGTCGGCGCGCCGGGCTGGCGCGTGCTTCGCGAACGAGAGGGTTAGCGCGCGGGGATCGCGGCGGCGCCCGGTGCCGGCTCCTGTTCCTCCGCCTCGGGCACCTCGACCGGTTCGTTCGTCCGGCGCTTCCGCATCACGAGGACGACCACGCCGATCGCCGCGGCAAGGGCGCCCATCAGCGCGAACTCGACGCGCGGGCCGAGGACCTGGCCCAGCCAGCCCGCGATCGGCGCGCCGATCGGGGTCGAGCCAGGAAGACGATCCCGTACAGCGCCATCACGCGGCCGCGCGCCTGGGGCACCGCGTTCAGCTGCAGCATCGTGTTGCCGTTGATCATGAACACCATCGCGGCGTACCCGAGCGGCATCATGGTGAGGTAGGCGATGCCGAGCGTCGGCGCCATCGCGACGAGCACCATCGAGCCGCCGACGAGCAGCGAGAACACGCCGAGCCGCCGCATGCCGGGGTGTTTGTTGCCGTGCGCGCTCGTCACTGCGCCGACCAACGAGCCGATCCCGGCCGCCGCCGACAACAGCCCGAACTCACGTGGACCGGCGTTGAACGAGACCTCGGCGAGCAGCGGCATCAACACCTGCCACTCGAAGACGAACGTGAACATGATGGCGAGCACGATCAACGGTCGACGAAGTTCGTCGGTGCGCCAGACGTACTTCAGGCCGGCGACCATGTGCCCCTTCTGGCGTGTGGAGCGGGGCTGGCGGTGGAACTCCGCAGGGCGCATCAAGATCAACGCGCCGAGCACGAACAGGTACGACACCGCGTCGAGACCGAAGCACCACGCCATCCCGGCGCCGGCGATCACCAATCCTGCGATGGCCGGCCCGATGACACGCGCGCCGGTGAACGCGGCGCTGTTCAAGCTGACGGCGTTCGTCAACGATCCCTCACCGACCATCTCGACGTAGAAGCTCTGCCGAGACGGGTTGTCGATCGCCGTGATGCAGCCGTAGACGACGGACAGCGCATACACCATCCACAGCGTGATCACGTCCGTGGCGACAAGGACCACGAGGCCGACGGACACCACGGCGAACAAGCTCTGCGTCGTGATCAGGATCTTGCGCTTGTCGAACCGGTCGGCGAGCACGCCACCCCACGCGCCGATCACCAGCATGGGCCCGAACTGGAGCGCCGCGTTGATGCCGAGCGCCGAACCGCTGCGGGTCAGTTGCCACACCAGCCAGCCGGTCGCCGTGAACGTCATCCACGTGCCGATCGCCGACACGAACTGCCCCATCAAGAACAGCCGGAAGTTGCGAGAGGCGCGCGCCGATGCGAACGTCTGCTTGAGGGCGCCGATCGGGCTCATGCCTCACCACCGTCCTGGCCCAGCTTGTCCAAGATCTCGGCGGCCTCGCGTAACGTCTCGCGCTCGCCGGGCTCCAGCGCCTTCAGTCGCTGCGTGAGGTACGCGTCGGTGCGCCGCCGGGCTGCGTGCAACAGCGCGGTTCCCGCCGGCGTGGTGTGCAACCACGTCACCCGTCCGTCGATCGGGTCGGGGAGGCGCTCGATCAGCCCGCGGTCGACAAGCTCACGGATCGTGCGGGTGATGGAGGGCTTCTGGACGTGCTCGAACCGCGCGAGCTGCCCAGCGGTCACCGGTCCGTGGCGCTCGATGCTTCGAAGGGCCGCATGCAACGTCGGTGTGATCTCGACGTCGGAGACGTGCCGCATACGGCGGGCAGCGCGCCAGACGGCGACGCGCAACTGCGCGGCGAGCTCGGCGGGCCGGATGTCGGGGGTGGTTCGATCCATGGGCCCATGATAGTACGCAACACTAACTAGTGTCTCGTACGATCTCTCTGCCTCCCTGGGGTGGCCGGGACCTGCGGCTATCGTGAGCGCGCCACGAGCCGAAAGGACCTTCCCCGCGGATGGCATCGAATGGGCACCACGCTGCTCCAACGTCGGGACAAAACCGGCGCACGGTGTTGATCGTCTTGGCGCTCGTGGTTGCGCTGCTCGTGTTCGGTGGCGGCTACGCGCTCGGCCACGGCAACGACGCACCGGTGGCGGCCGCATCCTCCGTCGTACCCAGCCCAACGGCCACCCACACGAGACGGCCGAAGCCGACGCCATCGGACAGCCCGACGCTGAGCGCGACGCCCACCCAGACGCCGAGTCCCGATCCCACCGCGGAGCCGCAGAACGACACGCTCGCGGACGGCCGCTACTTCGTTCGGTTGAACGACCTCCAGGGGGGTGAGGCGGGGCCGCCGGCAGTGCAGTACGACCTGGCGTACTTCCTCACCGGCGCCGCGGCCGACCAAGCGGCGAAGGATCGAGGCCAGGAGACGCCGGTGCCCGACGGCTACTTCATCGTCAACGACAGTCACCGGATGCGGGTCGTGGCGCTCGCCGATCCGTTCTCGGTGAAGTACATCCCCGAGGGGAACTGTTGCCAGCCGGTGAAGGCGCACAACGCCTCGTTCCTCGGCTGGCTCGGGCAGACGCAACAATCCGACTTCCCGCCGAAGGACACGTCGTGGTGGTGGATCACGATCGACGGCGGCCAGATCTCGAAGATCGAGCAGCAGTTCCTTCCGTGAGTCGTTGCATCGGCCCGGCGGTGGGCGCACGCTCCACGGATGCCGCACGCCGATCATGAGCCAGGCACGCGCGAGGATTGCGACGACTGCAGGGCGCTCGCGTACGAGCCGGGGTGGTACAAGGCGCTCCGCGATGAACGCGTGCTGGGCAAGGACCCGAGCGTCGTCGCCGTCCCGGAACCCGACGACGCCGATGTCGACGTGGTCGTGACCGAGACCTCGGACGAACCCGCGCGCCGTCGCCGCTGAACCGACGCCGCCGTAGGCTTGCGGCACCGTGCCGCACGACTGGGACGCCGCCACCTACGACCGGCTGCCGATCCCCATGACCGGATGGGGGCTCGAGGTGCTCGATCGCCTGCGCCTGCGCGGCGACGAGACGGTCCTGGACGCCGGCTGCGGAACCGGCCAAGTGACGCAGGCGCTTCGCGAGCGGCTTCCATGCGGCCACGTCATCGCGCTCGACGCGTCGCCCTCCATGATCGCCGTGGCGGTCGAGCGCCTCGGCGCCGACCGGATCAAGTACGTGACGCACGACCTGGTCGATCCGATCCCGATCGATCCGGTTGACGCCATCCTGTCGACGGCGACCTTCCATTGGGTGCCCGACCACGATCGGCTGTTCGCGAACCTCGCCGCCGTGCTTCGGCCTCGCGGACAGTTCGCGGCGCAGTGCGGCGGATGGGGGAACCTCGAGCGCGTCAACACGGCGGCCGAACGTGCGGCAGGTATCGACCTGCTCGCGACGAAGATCTACGCGACCCCCGAAGAAACGTGGACACGCATGGAGGCCGAGGGGTTCGTCGACATCGAGACGTGGTTGACCGAGGCGCCGGTCGAGCTTCCGCCAGGCGAGCTCGAGTCGTACCTGCGGACGGTGATCCTCAGCGGCGAGGTGGCCCGGCGCACGCCCGAAGACGCCGATGAGCTCGTGCATGCGGTGGCCGTCGAGCTCGGCGAGCCGGCGATCGACTACGTCCGGCTGAACATCCTTGCGCGCAAAGAAGCGTAGCCGCCAGCGCCGCCTTAGATGAACAGCGGGATCGCGGCCTCGCGCATCTCGCGGATCGCGGTCGCGGCGCCGATCGGCTCCTCGAGCCCGTCGAGCAGGTCCTCGCGCTTCAGCCCGAGCAGGTCCATCGTCATCTGGCACGGGATCAGCCTCACGCCGAGCTCCTGCGCGAGTCCGATCAGCTCGTCGGGCTTCGCGACGTTCTGCTCGTCGGCGAGCTTCTTGAACATCGCCGGGCCAGCGCCCATGAACTGGTAGTGCGAGAGCTTCGCCTTCTGCGCGGAGCCGGGGTTCATCACCGACATCATCTTCTGCATCCAGTTGTCCCCGGTGATGCGGACGCCCGGCTTGACGATCGCGAACAGCCCCCAGAACGTGAAGAAGACGCTGGCCTCCATGCCGCTCGCCGCGGCGGTGGTCGCGAGGATGGTCGTCGGCCAGATACGGTCGAGCTGACCGCCCCAGGCGATGATCGTCATCTTGTTCTTCTTCTTGACCTGCTTCGCCTGCTCGGTCTCGAGAGCCTCGACACGCTGGAGCAGGTCGGCGAGCGTCCCCGCCTCTTCCACGCGGTCTTCGGTGATCGCCATCGTCAGACCGCCCGGGTGACGAGGTAGCGGAACGAGCCGTCGGGCAGCGTCTCGGCGCTGTCGAGCACGTTGCCGGTGAGCTCCGCCCACGACGGGACGTCGGACTTGGAACCGGGATCGGTCGCAAGGAGCTCGAAGGTGGCGCCCTGAGGCGCGTCCTTGATGGCCTTCGCGAGGCTCACGAGCGGTCCGGGGCACGACTGGCCCTTCGCGTCGACGGTGATGATGGTGGTGCTCATAGGGAACCTCCGGAAAGGGTTGCAGGGGAACCGCGAAGAGATGGCGCGGGAAGAACCGCGCTGTTCCTTGTCGCTCAGGAACAGCCGCAGAGGCGGTCGGGGATCATCGCCGCAACCGAGCCGGCTTCACGGGTGCACACCATTTGCACCTGCAAATGTACCCCCGTGGTGCGTTGGCGGGCAAGGCTCGAGCCGATCACGGAACCGACGGCTCGCGGAGGCAGCCCTGGTCGCGGCCGAGCAGCTCGAGCCCTTGGAGGTCGCCGGGCCCGAAATCGGTCACGTAGCCGCCGGACGGCTCCATCAGCTCCGCCTTCGACGTCACGTGGTCCAGACCCATGATGTGGCCCAGCTCGTGGAGGATCGTCGGCCCCTGGTAGGCAGACGAGATCCAGCCCGGCGGGTTCCGGTCGGCGGCGTTGATCACCGCCCACCCGCTCACGAACTGGGGCGTCCCGTCCGGTGGCGCGAGCGGCCGAGATACCGCCGCGAACTGATCTTCCCCGTCGTGGAACGGGATGTCGGTCTGCGACTGCGTCGCCCACGCGATCACGACGGGTGCCCATCGCTGGCCGTACTCCGACGGGATGTACGCCGATCGATCCTTCTGCGGGATCTCTTGCGTGGATCCGTCGAACACGAACGTGATGCCGGTGTCGACCGACACGCGGCGGACCGCCTCCTGCACGTCGGAGAGGGACCCGGGCGGCGCCTCATCCAGATTGACGACGTAGTGGATCGGGTCGCACGGATTCCAACGGACGGGGTGACCACCGACCGTGGCGAGGAACTTGTACTCGTCGCTCGAGCCCTTCGGGCGCGACAGGTCGGCGACGACGCCGCCGACGAGTCCGAGCGATCCCAAGACCGCCATCGCCGTGAGGACGGCGACGACGGCGGCGAGGCGACGGCGGCGTGGCGGAGGGCCGATCGTCGGCGGAAGCGCAGTCCACGCGAGGTCCGGGCGAGGAGGCACCGCATGGTCGGGACGACCAGGCGGTTGGGGGTGTCCCGGGTCCATCGCGACCATCGTAGGAGCGGTATCGGCGAACGGTGAAGGTCACCGGAGCCTTGACTCGCACGACACCCGCTGATTTGGCGACGTCAACGGCAGAGAATTGCCTGCCCGCTTCAGCGGGAACCGTGGTGACGATGTCCTCGTCGGTGGCACGCACCACGACGTGCTGCTTGGCGGTGGCGGCGACGACACGCTGGATGGCGCCCCGCGGCACGATGTCACGACGGATCGGGCGTCAACACGTATATCGATCGCTGAGCACAGCGGCTACCGGACCAACCGCCGACGCTCGATAGGCCAGTACACGAGCACGACCTTGGCTTTCAGTCCATCGCGCGTCACCGGACCGAAGTCGCGCGAGTCTGTCGAGCGATGGGCGAAGTCGCCTTCGACCCAGTACTCGTCCTCGCCGAGCTCGCGAGCGCCGACGACGGTGCCCGGCACACCGATCAGCCGCTTCACGATCTCGTAGCCCGGGCGCTGGGGGTGCTCGACCACGACCACGTCATCGCGATGGAATCGCTCGGGCGTCACGACCAGCGCCCGGTCGCCGGGAAGCAACGTCGGCGCCATCGACACGCCTTCGATCGCGATCCGCGCCGGGTGGTAGCGCGCGAACGCGAACGCCGCGCCGGCGACAAGGGCCGCGCCCGCCACGACCCCCGACGCCGCTTTCCGACCACGGCGATAGGATTCGACTTCAGGTTCCTCGGGCAGCTCGTCCGGGCCCGAGAGCGGTTCGTCCGGGACGTCAGAAGGAGGGGGTTGGTCCATGTTCCATCGCATCCTCGCACCCCGTCGCACGGTTCACGCACATTGTGACCTGCCGTGCGGTGTCTACGACCCCGCGCAGGCCCGCATCGAAGCCGAGTCGGTCAAGGCATGCCAAGAGAAGTATCAAGGCAGCGACGACCCGATCTTCAAGGAGCGCGCGATCGTCATCAAGGAAGAGCGCGCCGACCTCGTGAAGCACCACCTGTGGGTGCTGTGGACCGACTACTTCAAGCCCGAGCACCTCGAGAAGCACGCGAACCTGCACGACCTCTTCTGGAACGCGACGAAGGAAGCCGGCGCCGCGAAGAAGTCGGAGGACCCCGCGCAGGGCCAGAAGCTGCTCGACGCGGTCGACGAGATCGCGAAGGTCTTCTGGGAGACCAAGAGCTAAGACCGGCCCAGAACGCGGTGAAGGGCGGGGCCGTCGGGTCCCCGCCCTTCACACGATGCGCCCCCTCGGCGCACACCCTGGCACACCAGGAATAGGAGGCCGGGCCGACCGGGGCGGGTCTGGCGGCGCCCCGGCCGGGATCCGGTCTCGAACGGAGCATCGGTCAAACCACGCCCGTCACGCCAGTGGTCAGAAGTCGGTAGGTGTGGGCCATCCGGCTGACCTCGCTGGGACCGGTCGGTACCCCGAAGGGTGTGCCCTAGCCCACTGCTACCGTGAGCGAACCGTGAAGGACATCGGACTGGTTGGGGCGTCGTACTCCGGCAAGTCGACGCTGTTCACCGCACTGACACACGCCGGATCGCACGGCGGACAGGCGTCGGTCGCGGTGGTGCCGGTGCCCGATCCGCGTCTCCAGGTGCTCACCGACCTCGAGCGATCGAAGAAGACCGTCGCCGCGCAGGTCCGGTTCGTCGACGTCCCGGGTGGGATGGCGAGCGCCCAGTCGGTGGCGAAGCTCCGCGAGGTCGAAGCGCTCGCCGTCGTCGTCCGGTGCTTCGGGCCGGACGCGTCGCCGGCATCCGAACTCGCGGGCGTCCGGGCAGACCTGCTGCTCGCCGACCTCGGCGTGATCTCGTCTGCGCTGGACAAGGCGGTGAAGAAGGCCCGGGGCAAGCCCGGCATCGAGGTCGAAGCGCTCGAGGCCGCGCAGAAGGCGCTCGAGGCCGAGATGCCGCTGCGGGAGGCGGGGTTGGCGGCTGAGCATCTCGCCGAGCTCCGCGGGATCGCGCCGCTGACCCTCAAGCCCGAGGTCGTGGTCGCGAATCTCGAGGAGGGAACGACGGTGCCGGCCGAGATCGACGACGCCGTCGGGGTGTACGCCGCGATCGAGGCCGAGGTCGCCGAGATGGACCCGGCCGAGGCTTGGGCGCTGCTCGAGGAGTTCGGCGTGACCGAGCCCGGGCTCGAGTCAGTGATCGCGGCGTGCTATCGCGCGCTCGACCTGATCACGTTCCTCACGACGGGCGAGGACGAGACGCGCGCGTGGGAGGTGCGGTCCGGCGCTCAGGCACCCGAGGCCGCCGGTGTCATCCACACCGACCTGCAGCGCGGGTTCATCCGCGCCGACGTGATCTCGTACGACGAACTCGTTGCGGCCGGTTCGATGGACGCTGCGAAGGCCGTCGGGAAGCTCCGTGTCGAAGGGAAGGACTACGTCGTCCAGGAAGGCGACATCCTGAACGTCCGGTTCGCGGTCTAACCGTCGCCAGTAGGTTCGGGTCGCTTCCACACCAGGGAAACCTGTATGGTAAGCCGCCTATGGATGGGTACCGGATAGGCGAAGCGGCCAAACTGCTCGGCGTGCGGGTCGAAACGCTTCGGACGTGGGAGCGAGCCGGAAAGCTCAAGACCGACCGCACCACTGGGGGTCAGCGGGTCGTTCCCCAGTCGGAGGTCGCGCGGATCCTCGCCGAACGCCGATCGCTCGAGCCGGCGCCGTCGCATACGAGCCGCCGCAACGCCTTCCCCGGCGTCGTCACGAACGTCACGAAGGACAAGGTGTCGGCCCTGGTCGAGATCCAGGCGGGGCCGCACCGCGTCGTCTCATTGATCACGCGTGAGGCCGCCGACGAACTCCAACTCGAGCGTGGCATGGAGGCAACCGCCACCGTCAAGGCGACGAGTGTCATGGTGGAGGTGGAGCGATGAAGCGGTTGACGACCCTCTCGGTAGTCGTCGCGACTCTGGTGCTCGGTGGGTGTTCGTCGTCATCGTCGACCAGCGCCAGCACGAGCGGATCGACGGAGCTCACCGTGTTCGCCGCTTCGTCGCTCACGGCAGCGTTCAACCAGATCGGCAGCGACTTCGAGTCCGCCAACCCAGGTACGACCGTGACGTTCAACTACGGCTCGTCCACGGACCTCGCAACGCAGATCGGCAGTGAGGGTACGGCCGACGTGTTCGCCTCCGCGAGCGGCACCGCGATGGATACCGTCGCGAAGGACCCCGGCGTCACCGACCGGACCGACTTCGCCACCAACCAGCTCGTGATCATCACGCCGACCGATGACCCCGCGGGGGTCTCGACGCTGCAAGACTTGACCAAGCCCGGCGTGCAGGTCGTCCTCGGCGCCGCGGCGGTCCCGGTTGGCGACTACGCCCGCCAGATGCTCGACGAGAACAAGCTGACCGATGAGGTCATGCCGAACGTGGTGTCGAACGAGGCAGACGACGCGTCGGTCGTCGCGAAGGTGAACTCGGGCGAAGCGGACGCGGCGATCGTCTATGCCTCGGATGTCGCGTCAAACACCGATGTGCGTGCCGTGCCGATCCCGACGAACCAGAACGTCGTCGCGACGTATCCGATCGCCGTTGTGACGGGCTCATCCATCGCGACGGTCGCGAAGAGCTTCGTCACGCATGTGACCGGTTCGCAGGGCGAGGCGACGCTCCAGCAGTTCGGCTTCGGACCGCCGCCGACGGGATAGCCCGTGTACCGCCGAGTTCCCTTGTCGTTCGTCGTGCTCGGCGCGATCGGCGCCGCGTTCGTGGCATTGCCTGTGCTTGGGCTTGCGCTGCGCGCGCCGTGGGGTCGCATCGTCGAGATGCTGAGCGGCCCGGGGGCGCGCACGGCGTTGCGGCTCTCGCTCGAGGTGTCGCTGCTGGCCACCGTGTGTTCCGTGGTCTTCGGCGTCCCGCTCGCATGGATCCTCGCGCGCGGAACGTTCCGCGGACGCGCCCTATTGCGGGCGCTGGTGATCCTGCCACTCGTGCTGCCGCCGGTGGTCGCCGGCGTGGGACTGCTCCAGGCGCTGGGCCGCCGCGGGATCGTCGGAAGCTGGCTCGAACGGTTCGCCGGGGTCCAACTCACGTTCACGACCGCGGGGGCGGTGGTCGCCGCGACGTTCGTGTCGATCCCATTGGTCGTGCTGTCGGCCGAAGCGGGGTTCCGAAGCCTCGATCCGCGGTTCGAGCGCGCCGCGGCGGTGCTCGGCGCCAAGCCCGGCTACACGCTTCGCCGCGTGATCCTGCCGATGGTCGCGCCGCAGCTTGTGGCGGGCGCCGTGCTCGCATGGGCACGCGCGCTCGGCGAGTTCGGCGCCACGATCACGTTCGCCGGCAATCTCGAGGGACGCACCCAGACGGTTCCGCTCGCCGTGTTCCAAACGTTGCAGACCGACCAGGAGGGCGCGATCGCGCTGTCGCTCGTACTCGTGGTCCTATCGATCTGCGTGCTCGTGGCACTCCGGGACCGGATCACCGGGATCCAGGACCGGGCCACCGGAACCGGCTGATGCCGCTCGACGTCGACGTCGAGATCCGGCGTGGGGACCGGACGATCGCCGTCGCGTTCGAGGTCGGCGACGCCGAGACGGTTGCGCTGGTCGGACGCAACGGCGCGGGCAAGACGACCGCCCTGGAGTCGATCGCCGGGATCGCGGCTGCCACAGGCCGCGTCGTCCTCGACGGCCGGTTGCTGACGGACCTCCCGCCGGAGCGGCGCGGGATCGGCGTTGCGTTCCAGGACGGGATGTTGTTCCCGAAGCTCAGCGTGCTCGAGAACGTCGCGTTTCCCTTGCGTGCCGCCGGTGTCGGACGTGACATCGCCCGCACGCGCGCACGCGAGAAGCTCACGGAACTCGCGCCCGCGGTCGACCCCGCCGCACGCCCGACGATGTTGAGCGGCGGCGAACGTCAACGCGTCGCGCTCGCGCGTGCGCTCGCGGCCGAACCCAAGGTCCTGCTGCTCGATGAGCCGTTCGCGGCCGTCGACGCCGAAGCGAAGCCCGAGCTCCGCGCGTTGCTCCGCGGAACCCTCGCCGACTTCGCAGGCCCGCGCATCCTGGTCACGCACGATCCGGTCGAAGCGATGACGCTCGCCGACCGGCTGGTGCTCCTCGAAGACGGCCGAGTCACGCAGACGGGCACGCCCGAGGAGGTCAGGCGCCGCCCGGCGACGCGCTACGCAGCCGAGTTCGTCGGCACCAACCTCTTCCAAGGCGAACTCGTCCCCGACGAACCCGGTGTCGGCATCCTCCGCACAGGTGGCGCGGAGCTCACCGTCGTGTGGCCGGACGCGCTGCCCACGGCGTCCATCCTCGATGTGCGCGCGACGCTGTCGCCCGCGGAGATCGCGCTCCATATAGAGGAACCACACGGTTCCCCGCGGAACGTGTTCCACGGCGCCGTCGAAGAGGTCGCCACGCTGGGCGGTCGCGCCCGGATCCGCCTGCGCACGGCGCCGCCGTTGGTCGCAGAGCTCACGACCGGCTCGGTCGACCGGCTGGGCATCGCCCCTGGTCGCGACGTCTGGGCGTCGTGCAAGGCCGTCGAGATCCGACTCATGGTGCCCGGCGAGGAACCCGATACCCTGTAGGCCGTGAAGACCGAGACCGACCGTTCGGCCGTCGCTTCCCCCGAGCCGGACGAAGGGTCCGGCAAGCGACGTAACCCCATCCTGCGGTTCCTGGGCGAGATGCCCGGCTTGATCATCATGTCGCTGATCCTGGCGATCTTGATCAAGACCTTCTTGATCCAGGCGTTCTACATCCCGAGCCAGTCGATGCAGGACACGCTTCAGGTGAACGACCGCGTGCTCGTGTCGAAGGTCCCGTACTACCTGCACGACCCCAAGCGCGGCGACGTGATCGTGTTCTCCGATCCCGACCCGTCGAAGCAGCCGCAACGGAGCTTCATCGGCGGCATCGCGCACTGGATCTTCGAGGGGATCGGTGTCCAGAAGCCCGACAACCCGGACTTCATCAAGCGAGTGATCGGCCTGCCGGGCGACACCGTCTGGGCCAAGAACAACCAGGTCTACGTCAACGGCGTGCCGATCAACGAGCCGTACGTGAAGGGCACGACCGGCGACTTCGACAAGGTGCACGTGCCGCAGGGCATGTACTTCGTGATGGGCGACAACCGGCAGGAGTCGATGGACTCGCGATACGGGCTCGGCGTGATCGCCGATCCGAAGACGATGCCGGGTATCGGGTTCATCCCGCGCGACAACATCATCGGCAAGGCATGGGTCATCGTCTGGCCGAAGTCCCACTGGGGAACGCTCTAGCGGGAGGGTGCTACTCCCCTTCGGCGCGCCAGCGCGTGCCGACCGGCCGTTCCTCCGGTACGAAGAAGCGCGCGAGCGTCCATGTGAGCGCCGCGATCCCGATCGACGCCAGCCAGACGGTGAGGGGCGGCGGGTCGAGCGCGAAGAACGTCTGCGTCGCCGGCAGCACGAAGGCGAGCACCGCGAGCACGCCCATCGCCCAGACCAAGGCGAGTCGCCAGCGGTTGAGCGGCGCCGCGACGATCGACAGGACGAGCAGCCCGACGAACGTCAGCGTCATCACCGCCGTGGTCCGCGCCTGCATCGTCGTGACGCCCGGCTCGTGCGTCGCGAGGCGGTACCCGAGGAAGGTCGCCGTCGCGGCCAAGATCCCGGTTGGGATCGTGAAGCGGAGCACCCGCCCGACGAACCCGGGGCGGAACCGCTGTCCGCTCGGCGCGAGCGCCAAGAAGAAGGACGGGATCCCGATCGTGATGGCGCCGATCAGCGTGAGGTGCCTGGGGAGGAACGGGAAGGCGACGCTGGCGACTCCGACAGCGAGCGACAGCACCATCGCGTAGACCGTCTTGGTCAGATAGAGGTTGGACGTGCGCTCGATGTTGCCCAGCACACGGCGCCCTTCCCCGACGACGCTCGGCAGTGCGTCGAACGTTCCATCCAGCAACACGATCTGCGCGACGGCGCGCGTGGCGTCTGCGCCGGTTCCCATCGCGACGCCGATGTCGGCGTCCTTGAGCGCCAGCGCGTCGTTCACACCGTCGCCGGTCATCGCCACCGTGTGCCCGGCGGTTTGGAGCGCCGTGACCATGGCGCGCTTCTGATGCGGGGTGACGCGTCCGAACACGCGGTGTTTCTCGAGCGCGTCGGCCAGCACGCCGGGCTCGTCCGACAACCTGCGCGCGTCGACGGCGTCGTTCGCGCCGTCCAGACCGAGCGAGGAGGCGATCGCGCCGACGGTGGACGGCGCGTCGCCGCTGATGACGGTGACGCGGACACCCTGCTCGGCGAAGTAGCGAAGCGTGTCGGCGGCATCGGGCCGGACGCGATCCGCGAGCACGACGAGCGCAACCGGCATCCGAACACCGGCGAGCACGTCGCCGGGCAGCTCGTCGGCGCGCGCGAGGAGAACCACGCGAGCGCCGGTCTCAGCGTGCCGTGCAACCTTCGCCAGCGTGTCCGGGTCGTCGGTCACCACGTCGGGTGCGCCGAGGATCCAGGCGCCGTGATCGGCGAACGCGGCCGCGCTCCATTTCCTCGCCGACGAGAAGGGAACGGTGTCCTCGACGGTCCAGCCCTCGACCGGCGGGAGCCCTTCGTCGATCGCGCGCAGCGTCGCGTTCGGCGCCGGATCGGCTGCGGCGAGCGCGGCGAGGACCGGCTCGGGATCGAGGCCGTCATCGAGCCGCTCGACCCGGTCGAGGGTCAGCTTGCCCTCCGTCAGCGTCCCGGTCTTGTCGATGCACAGCACGTCGACGCGGGCGAGCCCTTCGACGGCGGGCAGCTCTTGCACCAGGACTCGGCGTCGAGCGAGCCGCACGACCGCCACCGAGAACGCGATCGACGTCAGGAGCACGAGCCCCTCCGGCACCATCGCGACGGTTCCGGCGACGGCGCCCGACAGCGCGGGACGCCAGGCGTTCTGCGCGCGGTATTGACTCACGAACAGCAGCGCGGCGGTCGGCACGATCGCCCACGTGACGTACTTCAAGATCCGGTCGGTCCCGCTGCGGAGCTCCGAGCGTGTGAGGGTGAACCGGCGGGCGTCCGCTGCGATGCGTGCCGCATAGGCGTCGGTGCCGAGGGCTTCGACCTGCGCGCGTCCGGACCCAGCGACGACGAACGAGCCGCTCAACACGCGGTCGCCCTCGGCTTTCACGACGGGCTCCGACTCCCCGGTCAGCAGCGACTCGTCGACCTCGAGGCGATCGCTCACCAGCACCTCGCCGTCGACGACGACCTGGTCGCCCGGCGCGAGGGCAAGGACGTCGTCGCGAACGATCGCGGACGGCGGCACGCGTGCGGGCTCACCGTCGCGCACGACCGTCGCCGTCGGCGCCGTCAGCAGCGTCAGCCGGTCGAGCGTCCGTTTCGCGCGAAGCTCCTGCACGATCCCGATCAGCGTGTTCGCCACGAGCACGAGTCCGAACAGCGCATCCTGCAACGGGCCGACGATCAGGATGAGCACGAGCATCGCGCCGAGTAAGGCGTTGAATCGCGTGAAGACGTTCGCGCGGACGATCTGCCCGACCGTTCGGGTGGGCGCGGCGGGCACCCGGTTGACGTCACCGTGCTCGCCGCGCTCGGCGACGTCGGCCGCACTCAGGCCGTGCGCAGGGTCGACCGCCGAACGCTGGGCCGTGTCCACGTGGAGAGCCTACGCTGCCCTTCTCGGACACTCGGCTCGTGCGAACACGGCGGGCGAACACGCGCCGTCGTGCGGGCGCACCGGCGCACCGCTACGCTCACCACGAACGTGCACGCCGCAGAGATCGACTGTCAGGAAGGGGCGCTCGATGGACCCAGCCGGGGTCGCGACGGGCCCGAACGAACCGTCTCTTCCGCCCCCACCGCCCGCGCCGCCCGAACCGTCGATGACCTTCGGGCTTCGTCCGATCGCGGTCGGGGCGCTCTGTCTGCTCGTCGCCGCGGTCGCCGCCTTCTTCGCCTACAAAACTCTCTGGCCATATCCGAAGCCGGGTGCGGACTACGTGCTCGCGGTGGTGGTCGTCGGCGCCGGCGCGGTCGGGCTCGCGGCGGCGCGGTTCCGCGGCTCAGGGCGGCGTCAACAGGCTGTTGCCGGCGCGATCGTGTTCGCCGCCGCGATCCCGTTCGTCGCCGTCACGTTCGTCCCCGGCATCGCGCAACCGCGGAGTCACCCGATCCCGGGCGGGCAGGCGTACGTGCTGTACGCGGCGCCGGACGGAAACTGGGACCTGTACTGGCTCCCCCGTGGCGACGCCGCCGGACTCGTTGCGCTGACCGCCACCGCCGATATCAGCGAGCGGTGGCCCCTGCTCGGACCGGATGGGCGCTCGCTGATCTACACGAGCGTCGCGCCGGACGGCGCCATGGACCTTCATCGCCTGGAACTGCAGCTCGACGGTCATCCCGGCACCGACGAGGTCGTTTTGGCCGGTGAGGGACGGGACGTCTCCGCCAGCGCGTTCGCTCCGGACGGCACGCTGTTGGTCGAGGTCGCCGACCCCCGACACGTGCCCTCGATCGACCGGCTCGATCTCACGACCGGCAAGCTGACGCCATTCCTTCGGGGCGCGATGACGGCGGCGTACAGCCCGGACGGAACGCAGATCGCCTTCACCAAGCGCAAGCTGACAGAGCCCAAGGACTGGGACATCTGGGTCGCCGACGCCGACGGCCGCCATGCACGAGACGTGATCGACGCGGAAGGCACCCAGGATTTCCCAACATGGTCACCCGACGGCACGATGCTCACCTACAGCGGATCGTCCCCTTTGGGCGACCCGGACGTCTTCACCGCTCGTGCCGACGGAAGCGACGTGGTCGACCTCACGCCGAAGTCGCGGGACGCCGACACGGCGCAGGGCTGGACGTCCGACGGACACGTCTTGTTCCTGTCGAACCGGTCACACACCGGGGGCACGTTCCTGTATTTCATGAACGGCGACGGCACCGACGTGCGGCTCGCGCTCCGGATCTAGATCAGCGCTCGGCGGCCCACGCCCGGAGCAACCCGATCGCCTCGTCCTGCGGGATCGGCCCACGCTCCAGGCGGACGTCCATCAAGTACGCCAGCGCCTCGCCGATCTCCGGTCCGGGCTGCAAGCCGAGGATCTCCATCACCTGCTTGCCGTCGAGCGGAGGGCGCATCGCCTCGAGGTTCTCCTGCTCCGCGAGCGCGGCGATCCGTTCCTCGAGCTCGTCCTGCAGCTTCGCGAAGGCCTGCGCTCGCTTCTCGTTGCGCGTCGTGACGTCGGCGCGCGTGAGCTGGTTCAGTCGGTCGAGCAGCGGCCCTGCATCGCGCACGAATCGCCGCACCGCCGCGTCGGACCACGCGTCGTCGCCGTACCCGTGGAACCGAAGATGGAGCTCGATCAACGTGCAGACGTCGTCGATCACCGACTTCGGATAGCGGAGCTCCGTCAGGCGCGCCCGCGCGATGCGCGCGCCCTCCACCTCATGATGGTGGAACGTCACGCCCTCGGGGGTGATCTTCCGCGTCGCGGGTTTCCCCACGTCGTGCAGCAGGGCGGCGAGCCGGAGCACCCCGTCGTGCTCGCACCGGTCGACCACCGCGTAGGTGTGCCGGAGCACGTCCTTGTGGCGGTGGACCGGATCCTGCTCGAGGCTGAGGGCCGAGAGCTCGGGCATGAACCGGTCCGCCAGGCCGGTGTCGACCAACAACTCGAGGCCGGCCGGCGCGTGGTCCCCGACCAACAGCTTGTCGACCTCATCGCGGATGCGTTCGGCCGACACGATCTCGAGCCGTTCCGCCATGTCGCTCATCGCTGAAACGACCCGCTCGGCCGGCCGGACGCCGAGCTGCGCGACGAACCGCGCGGCACGGATCATCCGCAAGGGGTCGTCGGAGAACGACGTCTCGGGATCGAGCGGCGTGTCGAGGACACCTGCCGAGAGCGCCTTCAGGCCGCCGTACGGGTCGACGAACTCACCGTCCGGGAGCCGGACCGCCATCGCGTTGATCGTGAAGTCGCGCCGTGACAGGTCGACGAAGATGTCGTCGCCGAACGTGACCGCGGGCTTGCGGTGCTCCTGGGCGTAGACCTCCTTGCGGAACGTCGTGATCTCGACGCGGACGCCGTCCTTCAGCGCGCCGACGGTTCCGAACTTCACGCCGACGAGGTACTTGCGGTCGGCCCACCCGCGCAGCAACCGGGTCGTTTCGGTCGGGTGCGCGGACGTCGCGAAGTCGAGATCTGGTGACGGCCTGCCCTGCAGGATGTCCCGGACGCTCCCCCCGACCAGGAAGAGCTCCTGCGCGGCCTCGGCGAAGCGCGCGCCAAGCTC
The DNA here is from genome assembly GCA_036265325.1 of Actinomycetota bacterium. Taxonomy (GTDB): domain Bacteria; phylum Actinomycetota; class UBA4738; order UBA4738; family HRBIN12; genus AC-51. Next base: position 51,791 of record DATAPH010000015.1, read on the forward strand.
CTTGGCGACGGGCGGCACATCGATCGTGGAGGGTGCGTCCGGCATGGGCCGAGGATAGTCGCGCGCCGGTGCGCGGACCGCGAGGCTCGCGACGCTAGAAGGGAAGGCCGGCGCGTTGGTCGTCGCTGAACGCGGACCCACGGTCCAGCACGCCGGACAGCTGCAGGTCGAAGTCGTGTGGGCTCGACGCCGTCCGCCGAGCTTCGTCGACGGTCACGAGGCCGTCCTTCACGAGCTGCACAAGCGCCTGGTCGAACGACTGCATCCCGTAGTACCCGCCGTCTGCGATCACATCGACGATCGAATCGGTCTGCTCGGGGTCCACCAGCCGGTCGAACACCCGGCCGGTATTCACGAGGACCTCGACCGCGGGTACGCGCCCCTTGCCGTCGGCCTTCTGCACCAGCCGCTGCGACACGATCCCACGGAGCGCACCGGCGAAGGAGGTCCGTACCTCCTTGGCCTGCTGCGGCGGGAACAGGTCGAGCACGCGGTTGATCGTCTCCATGCAGTCGATCGTGTGCAGGGTCGAGATCACGAGGTGCCCGGTCTCGGCCGCCTGGATCGCAGACAGCGCCGACTCGGCGTCGCGGATCTCACCGACGAAGATCACGTCCGGGTCCTGTCGCACAACGTGACGAAGGGCTGCCTCATACGAGTCGGTGTCCAGGCCGATCTCGCGCTGCTGGATGATCGACATCTCGTCGTCGTGCACGACCTCGATCGGGTCCTCGATCGTCACGATGTGCGCCCGGCGCGACCGGTTGATGTACCCGATCATCGAGGCGATCGTCGTCGTCTTCCCGGTTCCGGTCGGGCCGGTCATCAGCACGAGACCGCGTGGGCTGTCGGCGAGCGTCCGCATCACCTCGGGCAACCGGAGCTCCTCGAACGTTGGGATCTCCGAGCGCACCCGCCGGACGGCGAGCCCAACGAGACCTCGCTGACGAAAGACATTGATCCGGAACCGGCCGACGCCTTGGAGCGTGTAGCCGATGTCCGCCTCGTTGTGCTGCTCGAACTCGCGGCTCTTGTGCTCGCTCATCACCGTGTTGCCGAACGAGACGGTGTCGGGCGGCGTCAGGACGTCGTGAGACGTCGGCTGCAACTCGCCGTCGATCCGGAGGAACGGCACGTTGCCGACCTTCAGATGAAGGTCGCTCGCACCGCGTTCCACGGTGTGCCGGAGGAGGTCGTCGATATTCATCCCCGGTTGGTTGTCGGCAACGAGAGCCTCGGGCCTAAGCGCGGCTAGTATCCGCACGTCATGGCCGCCGACGAACCCGCGAGAAGCGCTGCATCACAGGAAGAAAAGGCGGCCCCCGACCCCCGGCGCAAGCGCAAGCGCCGACGGCGCCCTCGTCGCAAGCCTGGCGCCGCTGCGGGCGGCGGGTCGAACGCGCAGACGAAGAAGACCGGCGCGAAGGGTGACGGCGCGAAGAAGTCGTCCGGCGGCGCAGGCGCTTCCTCGTCTGTCGGCGAGTCGAAGCGGAAGCGCCAGCGGCGGTCCGGCAAGAACAAGCGAGGCGGCAAGCCGAACGCGGCCAGGACCGCGAACACGAGCGCCGCATCGCGGGCTGACCCCAAGCGCGACGACCGGAAGACCGCACCCCGGCGCCAGAAGATCCCGACGACCCGCGAGGTCTCCGCGGGAGGCGTCGTCTACCGGAAGACGGACGACGGCGTCGAGGTCGTGCTCGCCTCCAGGCGCACCCGGCGAGGCCAGCTCGCCTGGGGTCTCGCGAAGGGCGGCATCGAGGAGGGCGAGACGAAGGAGGTCGCCGCGATCCGCGAGGTTCGCGAAGAGACCGGCATGACGGCCGAGATCGAGGCCGACCTCGGCGACACGAAATACATGTACGTCTGGGACGACATCCGGATCCGCAAGACGGTCCACTTCTTCTTGATGCGGCATACGGGCGGCAACGCCGAGGACCGCGACGACGAGATGGAGGAGATCCGCTGGTTCCCGATGGAACGGGCGATCAAGCGGGCCGCCTACCGAGGTGAGCGAGACATGCTCGTGAAAGCCTCGGAGCTCCTGCAGTGACGGTCGCCGACGCGATCATCGCGATCGCGATCGGAGCAGGCGCCGGGGTGCTGTCCGGCATCTTCGGCGTCGGCGGGGGCATCGTGATGACGCCCGCGATCGATGCGTTCCTGCCTGTCACCTCGATCCAAGCGATCGCGACGCCGCTCCCGGTGATCTTCCCCACGTCGATCACCGGGGCGTACACGTACGCGAAGGCCGGTCAGGTCGACCGCCACGCGGCATGGTGGATGGCGTCAACGGGCTTGGTCGGCTCGGTGCTCGGCGCCCTCGCGACGCAGTGGATCGACCCGACGCTCCTCTTATTGGTGACCGCGGCGCTGCTCGGGTGGCAATCGTTCGGGATCATCCGGGGCCGGGCGCCGGTGGCGGACGCCGAAGCGCCGGCGCGCGACATCTCGCGCGCGACGTTCGGCGTGATCGGGTTCGTAGCGGGGGTCGTGTCGGGCCTGCTCGGGATCGGCGGCGGCCTGATCATGGTTCCGCTGCTCGCGGGTTGGTGCGGGATGCCGCTCAAGCGTGCGTTGGGAACGTCGCTGCTCACGATCTGGGCCCTGGTGATCCCCGGCACGATCGTCCACGCGTGGCTCGGCAACATCGACTGGTGGGTGGCGCTGTTCCTAACGATCGGGGCGGTTCCGGGCGCTCGGGTCGGCTCGATCCTCGCCCTCGCCGCCCGAGAGCGGATGCTTCGAACGGTCGTGGGGAGCGGGATGCTCGCGATCGCCGTGCTGTACGCCGCAGCGCAACTCGTGCAGCTTACGCGCTGAGAGGCTGCGCGGGGAGTCCAGGTGCGACGACTACGATGCCGCCCGTGAGACGCTCCCTCGGCGTGGTGGCCGCCACGCTCGTAGCGGTTTGCACGCTGGCGGTGCCACCGCCTGCCGCCGCTCAGAGCGCGGACGTCACCCTCCAGCTCATGTCGCAGTCTCCGTGGAGCTCAAAGCAACATCGAGCTGCACTCGACTTCCAGGTGGAGGTCACGAACAACGGGACCGAGCCACTCAACGACGTTTCGCTTGAGGTCGGGTTCGGTGATCACATCAGCACCCAGGCCGACTTCGACGCGATGCTCACCACCGGAGTAACCCCGGTCGCGAAAAGCCCCAGCAAGACTATCCACGGTTCCATCGAGCCAGGCCAGCCGCGGACGATCTCTATGACGGTCGACCTGACGGCGATCGGCGAGATCAATCAGGTCGACTCGCAGGTGTATCCGGCATCGATCACGCTGTTCTCGGAGTTGACCGTCGTGACCAGCCTCGTGACGCCCGTGATCTATCTGGTGCAGCCCCCGGAGAAGCCGCTCTTGTCGAGCGTCGCGGTGCCGGTGTCCGCGCCGATCGCGTTCGGCGCGGACGACGCGCTTGTCGACACCGCGTTCCCTCCCTCGCTCGGCGAAGGAGGGAACCTGCGCGAGACCCTGGATGCGGTCGCCGGCAGTGCGAGCGCCCGACATCCCCGCGGCGTCGTCGACCTGATCACCGACCCGATGGTCGTGACCCAGGCGCGGGACGTCGCGGACGGATACCGAACGACCGACGGCACGCAGGTACCCGCCGACTCGACGCAGGCAACGCAGGCAACACGGTTCCTCACGGAACTCACGAGCGTCGTCGGGGCGACCAACAACGTCGAGACGGTGGCGCAGCCCTTCGGCGATCCGAACATCCCGTCGATGCTCGCGACCTACACCGGGTTCCCCGCCGGCGAAGCGCCGACGCTCGAAACGCAGCTGGACGCGCAGCGCGCTGCCGGCATCGACGTCATCTCGACCTTGAATGCGACGGCCAGCCCTCGCGTGATCGCACCGAACGCCGCCCAGTTCAACGACGAGACGCTCGACTGGCTCGCACGGTCCTCGCTCGACGTCGTCCTCGGCGCCCCAGACACCGTCAACCGCACGGCGTGGCAGGGCGCGTACGCGCCGGCGCCCACCGTGCCGACCAGCGCGGGCCCGACCCTTGTCCTCCCGGACCCCAGCACGCAGGCGCTCTTCTCACGCACGGACCTCCTCGCCGACCCCGTGCTCGCCTCCCAGATCGTCCTCGGGGAACTCGCGTTCATCTGGAAGGAGGAGCCCGTGCCGGACCCGCCCACGCAGCGTGGCGTCGCGGTCGAGCCGCCGGCGACGCTCCCGCCCCAGATGTGGGCACCGCTGCTCGACCGGCTGGCGGGCGCGCCGTTCCTCAAGCCGGTCTCGCTGACGCAGCTCGTCGACCAGGTGACCCCCGACAACCCGAACGACGCCGGTCCGCTGAAGACGCAATCGATCGCGCGGTTCGATGACACCTACGCCGCCACCATGGCGCGCCTCGGGGGCGACGTGTCGATCGTGAACTCCATGCTCGGCGCCGGCAGCGAAGAGCCGACGGATCTGCGGCGGCGGCTGTTCACCGCGACCGAGCCCGCCTACCTTTCGGACCCGTTGGCGGGGACGCCGTGGCTCACCTCGGTCGACTCGACCGTCTCGCAGGCGTTCGCCGCCGTCACGCCCAACCTCAACAACGCGCAGTTCACCCTGACGTCGCACGAGGGGACGATCCCGCTGCAGATGGGAGACCCCGGCGACCACGCCTATCACGTCACCGTCGACCTCAGTTCACAGGACTTCACGTTCCCGAACGGTGATTCGCAAGACGTCGTGGTGGACCAGCCCGGGGAGGTTGTCTCGTTCCGCGTGGTCGCGAACTCCTCCGGGCAGAACTCGATCTACCTGCAGGTCCGTGACCCGAACGGCCGACTGGTCCCCGTGAACGACGGCTCGACCGACCCCATCGCGATCCCCGTCCGAAGCACGGCGGTGAACAGCGTCGCGCTGCTCGTCACCGTGCTCGCCGCGCTCGGGCTCGTCGCGCTGTACGTGAGGAGGTGGTTCCGGCGTCGGACGAACCCGACCTGAGCGCGCCGGAGCTCGACCAGCGCGCGACCGATGTGCGGAACGCCGCCGTGATGTCGGTCGGTACCCTGCTGTCACGCGCCACGGGACTCATCCGTGTGAGCGTCACCGTCGCCGCGATCAGCACGACGGGCGCCGTCGCGAACGCCTACTTCGTCGCGAACACGACGCCGAACATCGTCTACGAACTCATCCTCGGCGGGATCTTGACCAGCGTCTTCGTCCCGCTGCTCGTGGACTGGGCCAAGCGGTACGGCGAGGACGAGGGCCGCATCGCCGGCCAGCGCTTCCTGACCTTCGTGCTGGTCGTGCTCTCGGCCGTGACCATCGTCGCGATGATCCTCGCGCCGTGGATCATGCGCCTCTACCTGATCGGCGTGAAGGACCCGGCCGACCACGCCGCGCAGCTGGAACTCGGCACGTTCTTCCTACGCTGGTTCCTGCCGCAGATCGTCTTCTACGGGCTCGGCGCCGTCGCGGCCGGGATCTTGACCGCGAACCGGCGGTTCGCAGCGCAGATGTACGCGCCGGTCCTCAACAACATCGCGGTGATCGCCACGATGTTCGTGTTCATGGCGATGCACGGCCAAGCGCCGATGACGCTCGCCGACGTCACGATGACCGAGCGGCTCGTCCTGGCGGCCGGAACGACGCTCGGCGTGGTTGCGATGACCGTCGCCCTGTGGCCATCGCTGCGCGCGATCGGCTTCCGATGGCGACTCCGGTTCGATTGGCACCACGAGACGGTCCGGCGTCTGATCCACCTCGCACGATGGGTTGCGCTGTACGTCGTGGTCAACCAGATCGCCTACTTCTTCATCATCGTGTTCAACGGCCATATCAGCGACGGCGGGTACGGCACCTACTCGCAGGCGTTCATCTTCTTCTCGCTGCCCCATGCGATCGTCGCGGTGTCGATCTTCACCGCGCTGCTGCCGAGCCTCGCCGGCGCCTGGAGCGACCGCGACCTGCCGAACGTGCGCGAGCTGTTCTCGCAGGGGCTCCGCGATACCGAGGTCGCCATGATCCCCGCCGCCGCCGGGTACGCGGTTCTGGCCGGACCCATCGTCGCGCTGCTCGCGAGCTACGGCCAGATGAGGAACGACCCCGCGGCCGTCGACCTGATGGCGAAAACACTCGCGGCGTACGCCGTCGGATTGCCCTTCTTCTCGGCGTTCCAGCTGCTCACACGCACGTACTACGCGATCCAGGACGCACGCACCCCGGCGCTGGTGAACATCGCCGCCGCGCTCGTGAACCTGATCGCCGATCTGGTGCTTGCGTTCGGGTTCGGCCTCGGCGTGCCCGGACTGGCCCTCGGGTTCTCGCTCTCCTACCTCGCCGGGTCCGTGATCCTGTTCCTGCTGTTGCGGCGACGGCTCGGTGGCGCCGACGGCCGCCGCATCGCGCGGTCACTCACGCGCGCCCTTGGGGCAGGTGTGCTCACCGCCGCCGCGGCGTGGGCCACCGCCCAAGGGATCGCGGCCGTGATCGACGTCAGCCGGCCGGTCCTGAACCTCGTCCAGGTCACCGCGGCGGTTGCGGCGGGCGTGCTTGCGTTCGCCGTGGGCGCCCTTATCTTCCAGATCGAGGAAGCCGATGAGGTCTGGCGAGCCCTGGCGGCCCGCTTCCGACGATGACCCGACACCCATCCCGCTCGCCGCACGACCAAGCCGGCCTGATCGGCAAGGTCGCCATCATCTGGATCGTCGTCCTGCTCGTCATCGGCCTCTTGGTCCTGGATGGGATCTCGATCGTGCTGACGACGTTCAAACTGTCGAGCACCGCGCAGGGCGCCGCGTCGACCGCCGCGACGAACTACCACTCACTGCATGACGCGACGAAGGCGTGTCTGGCGGCAGAGCCCGACCTGCTGACCGACAACGTCGACGTCCCGAAGAACGCCACGTGGTGCAAGATCGACCCGACGTCGGGTCAGGCGACGATCACCTTGAAGACGACGGCCTCGAGCTTGATCCTCGGTCGCATCTCGTTCACGAAGGGCCTCACTGAGGTCGAGGTCAAAGAGGAAGCCGCGCCCGCGTTGTAGCGTTCGGGCGTGGCCGACCCACCCCGCGGCACCTCCGATCCGGAGCTCGTCCGCCGCTTCCTCGCCGGTGACGCCGGCGCCGCGACGGAGCTGATCATTCGGCACGAACGGCGCGTCTACGCCGTGTGTCTGCGGGTCCTCGGCAACCCCGACGATGCGGCGGATGCGGCCCAGGACGCGCTGCTCGCGATGGTGCGCAAGCTCGAGGGCTTCCGCGGCGAGGCGGCGTTCACGACGTGGCTGTATCGCGTGGCGATGAACATCTGTTACGACCACCTCCGCCGGGCGCAGCGACGGCCGGTGCTTCGGCGTGACGACGATGCATCCGCGCCCGAACCGGCGCTCGAGGACCATGCCGACGCCGTGGCAGACGCCCACGACGTCGCGGCTGCCCTCGCGCAGGTGCCCGAGGACTTCCGCGTGGCGATCGTCCTCGCGGACGTCCACGACCTTCCGTACGACGAGATCGCGAAGGTCCTCGACGTACCGGTCGGCACGGTGAAATCGCGCGTGCACCGGGGGCGGATAGCGCTCGCCCGCGCGCTCGGCATCGAGCCGGCCTCGGAACCGGAGGACCGGTCCACGACGTCGAAGGAAACACGCCGATGAGCCATCCCGGACAACCCCTCCTCGCCGACTACGTCGACGGAACCCTCGACCCGCCCACGCGGGCCGAGCTCGACGCGCACCTGCGGACGTGCGCGACATGCCGCGACGCGGTCGCCCTCTCGCGCGCCGGGGTCCGCGCCGCACAGGCTCTCGGTCAGCCGGCAACGCCGGAGGGGATCGGCGACGCGGCGATCGACGAGGCGGCGCGCCTGACCGCCGAACGCAATCCGGAGATCACCTCGATGGCGGGCCGTGCCCGGTGGCGACCCACGACCTCGCGCATCCTGGCCGCCGCGGGGGCCGCCGCCGTCGTGCTGCTGCTCGTCGTCGTTGGGCCGAGGCTGGGGCAAGGGTCGAGCCAGGATCTCGCTGATCGCGTTGCCGGTGGCGCGGCTCAGGCCCAGGGCGTAGCGGCCTACCCGCAGGCGACGGGTGTCGAGACGCACCACGTCGACTTCACGTTTGACGCACTGCCGCACGTCGTCGACCAGCTCCGCACGGCGTACGTCGTGAACGCCGGTGGCGCCGCTCCCGTGGCGGGGATCGCGACGCCCAATGCGGTCGGATCGACCAGCGTGCCGTCGCTGCCGCCCCAACAGGATGCCTCGACGGATCCCTCGCTCCTGCCGAAGGCGACCGCATGTTTGAACAAGGCGTTCGACTCCCCGACCGGCACCCTGACGCGTGTGATCCTCGCCACCTACCAAGGTGAGCCGGCATACCTCGGCGTCTATCTGATCGGTCCCGGCGCCGAGCTTCCCCCGACGCTGCTGCAGTTGAACGTCGCGTCCGTCCACGGATGCCAGCCGCTCGGCGAGACGACCGCGCGCCTGTAAGGGCGGAATAGGCGGGCGTTTCCGCCCTATGGGAGGATTCCAACGATGCCCGACGACGTCCGGAATGTGATCGTGATCGGTTCGGGGCCGGCCGGTTTCACGGCAGCCCTGTATGCCGCGCGCGCGGACCTCGAGCCGCTCGTGCTGAAGGGCCTCGAGGCGGGCGGCCAGCTGATGCTGACGACGGAGGTCGAGAACTATCCCGGCTTCGCCGACGGGATCATGGGTCCGGAGCTGATGGACCAGATGGAGAAGCAGGCGCAGCGCTTCGGCGCCGAGATCCTCGCGGTCCACGTCACGGAGGTCGACCTGTCGACCCGCCCGTTCCTCGTGAAGGCCGGCGATCAGACCTGGCGCGCCAAGACCTTGATCATCTCGACCGGCGCGACCGCCCGGTGGCTCGACATCCCCGGAGAAGAGAAGCTCCGCGGGCGCGGCGTCAGCGCGTGCGCGACGTGCGACGGCTTCTTCTTCCGCGACCGCGAACTACTCGTGGTCGGCGGCGGCGACACGGCGATGGAAGAGGCGACGTTCCTCACGAAGTTCGCGTCGAAGGTAACGATCGTGCACCGGCGCGACGCGTTCCGTGCGTCCAAGGTGATGCAGGACCGCGTGTTCGCGAACGAGAAGATCGAAGTCATGTGGAACACCGTCCTGGACGAGATCGTCGGCGAGGACGCGGTGACGGGCGCGGTGACGCGCGACGTCGTGACCGGCGGGACGCGCACGATCGCCGCCGACGGTGTGTTCATGGCGATCGGGCACGACCCGACGACCTCGTTGTTCCGCGATCAGTTGCCCGTGGACGAGAACGGCTATCTCGTGGTGCACGAACCGTCGACGACGACCGACGTGCCGGGCGTGTTCGCCGCGGGCGACGTCACCGACCACACGTACCGGCAGGCCGTGACCGCGGCGGGCCAGGGGTGCAAGGCCGCGATCGACGCCGAGCGGTTCCTCGGCGAAGAAGCCCACGTCGGGTAAGCCGGGGCGACCGGGGAATGTCTCCGGGGGACGGTACGTTCTGAGAACCTGGTGGCGCCGCGCATCGCCGCGCGCTTCACCCCAACACGCGAGATTCGAAGGAGCACAGACGATGTCGAACATCGGTTCGGTTGGAGACGCCGACTTCCAGACGACGGTCCTCGGGTCCGACACCCCCGTCCTGGTCGACTTCTGGGCGGAGTGGTGCGTGCCCTGCCACATGGTTTCCCCCGTCGTGGAGGAGATCGGCAACGAGCGTGGTGAGGGCCTGAAGGTCGCCAAGCTCAACATCGACGAGAACCCGGAAGCGACGCGCACCTACGGGGTGATGTCGATCCCCTCGCTGATCCTGTTCAAGGACGGCCAGGAGGTCGCTCGCGTGATCGGCGCAAAGCCGAAGGATGCGATCTTGCGCGATCTCAGCTCGCACCTGTCCTGACGCTCGTTGCCGGTCCAACTGGCCGGGCGCACACTGCACGGGTGCGGATCTATCGCCGGGGCGACGATGGCCCCGAGGTCGTTGACATCCAGCAACGTCTGAGCGACCTCGGCCACGAACTGCCTTCCGACGAGCTCGGGGGCACGTTCGGACCCTCGACCGACGCAGCGGTACGCGCGTTCCAGGCTGAACGCCACCTCCACGTCGACGGCCGAGTCGGTCCCGACACCTGGGGGCAGCTGGTCGAAGCAGGGTTCCGGCTCGGTGACCGAACGCTCTACGTCCACGGCCCGTATCTGCGCGGTGACGACGTTCGCGCGCTGCAGCGCAAGCTCGACGCCCTCGGGTTCGACCCCGGCAAGCAGGACGGGATGTACGGCCCCGAGACCGAGGCGGCGGTCCGAAACTTCCAGCGGAACGTCGGCGATGAGCCCGACGGGGTCGCCGGTCTGCACACGCTCGCGACCCTCGAGCGGATGCGCCCGCTCGAGGACGTGCTCGGGCGCGGGCTCGTGCGCGAGACCGAACAACTCCGCACCATCCAAGGGAAGGTCCGCGGCGCGGTGATCGCGGTCGACGCCGGCGGCGGTTCGATCGCCGAACCGGGCGATGTTCGCCAGGCGCTCGCACGTGCGCTCGTCTCCGAGTTGCTGCGGATCGGCGCGGAGCCGCACGTGATCCATGCCGACGACGGCGACGCGTCAGCGCGAGCCGCCGTGGCCAACGGCTTGGGCGCCGCCGCGATCGTCTCGCTCCATCTGGGTGAAGATTCGCCCGAATCGAGCGGACCGACGTGTTCGTACTTCGGGTCCCAGATCACGTACTCGCCCGCGGGACGGCACCTCGCCGAGATGATCCTCGAAGAGCTCGAGCACGAGCGCGGGGTGCGTGGCAGGCTGCAGCGGCTGTCGATCGCGATGCTTCGAGAGACGAAGATGCCTGCGGTGCAGGTTGAAGCACTGGTCCCGACCAACGAGGCGGAGGCGGCATCGCTTCAGGCTCCCGACGTCGTGGTCGGCATCGGCCGGGCGATCGGCGAGGGAGTGCGACGCTTCTTCGAGGGCTAGCCGCGACGGCCGAGCACCGCGAGGACCAGTCCGAGGATCACACCAAGGATGGCCGCGCGCGTGCCGCGTTCGACCTCGGTGAGGTAGCGCGTCTCGGGTGCCGCATCCATCGCGGCTAGGCTAGCGCGCATGCGGGCGTGCCTGATGATCGAGGGGCAGCAGGGCGTGACGTGGCCGGACTGGTGCGCGCTCGCGGACCGAGCGGAGCACCATGGCCTCGAAGGACTCTTCCGGTCGGATCACTACTTCAGCGCACGAGGCGTTTCCGGCGTCGGCGCAACCGACGCATGGGCGGTGCTGGCGGCGCTCGCGGAGCGGACGACGACCCTTCGCCTGGGCACCCTCGTCTCCCCCGTCACGTTCCGCGCCCCGGCGGTGCTCGCCCGCTCGGCGCTGACCGTCGACTTGATCAGCGACGGGCGCGTCGAGATCGGGATGGGCGCCGGCTGGTGGGAAGAGGAGCACACGCGCTTCGGCCTGCCCTTCTTCGATGTAGAGCTGCGTTGGCAGATGCTCGAGGAGCAGGTGCCGATCGTGCATGGTCTCCTGACGGAGGACTCGTTCTCCTACGAGGGCGCGCACTACCGGCTCGAGGGAGCCGACCAGTTGCCCAAGGCAGCGCAGCGGCCGCGACCGCCGCTGATCTTGGGCGGAACGACGGTCGGACGGCGCATGCAGGCGCTCGTCGGCCGGTATGCAGACGAGTTCAACACCGTCGGCGGCACGCCGGACGAGATCGCCTCGCGGTTCGCGCGAGCGCGGGCGGGCGTCGAGGCGGCGGGCCGAGATCCCGGCAGCCTCGTCACGTCGTTGATGACGTGGTTCTTCGTTGCGCCCACCGAGGACGCCTACGTCGAGAAGCTCCGACGCGCGCACTCGCTCGACCCGAGCGCCGGGCCGTTCGACGCGTACCGCGCCGATATCGAGCACGATTGCATCGTGGGCACCCCCGAGCGCGCGATCGCGCGGCTTCGCGAGTATGCCGATGTCGGCGTACAACGCATCTTCCTCAACCACGAGCTCTACGACGATCTCGACATGATCGATCTCGTCGCGAACGATGTGCTGCCCGCGATCCCCGGATGAACTGGTTCGTGACGGGCTTCTTCGGCCTCATCGCGGTCACGCTGTTCGTCGGCACGCTCGCGATGGTGATCTACACGTTGGTCGACGTCGTCCGGATGCCCGGCGATGCGAGCTTCAAGGGCGGAACACAGATCGTCTGGGTGATCGTCATCCTGTTGGGTGGCCTGATTGGCGCGATCATCTATCTGATCGTGGGGCGGCCTCCCGGCGGCGCAACCGCTGCGCGGCAACGGCCTGCGATCGCTCCGCGGCCTCCGCCACCCCCCAGTGGCACCGTGTAGCGCTGCTACGCTTTCGCCCTTCCCGACCCGTCTCGAGTTCGATGGCCGAATTCTCGATCGATCGTTTCGTCGACCGCTACGCGGCACGCGCGGCTGGCATGACGGCGTCCGAAGTGCGCGCGTTGTTCGCGGTCGCGTCGCGTCCGGAGGTCGTGTCGCTCGCCGGCGGGATGCCGTTCGTTCAGGCGCTCCCGAACGAGCAGGTGGCCGCGGTCGCGCGAACGGTGCTCGAGGAACACGGCGACGTCGCGCTGCAGTACGGCGGCGGCCAAGGATCCAACCGGCTGCGCGAACGGCTCGTCATGCTCATGGCCGAAGAAGGGATCGACGCAGACCCCGACGATGTCGTCGTCACCGCCGGCGCGCAGCAGGCGCTCGACCTCATCGGCAAGCTGTTCATCGACCCGGGCGATGTGATCGCGGTGGAGGCGCCGGCCTACGTCGGTGCGCTAACCGCGTTCGGCGCGTACCAGCCGCGGTTCCTGCCGATCGAGATCGACGATGACGGGATGCTCGTCGAGCAACTGGAACAGGCGCTCGTGCGCGGCGAGCGTCCGACGTTCGTGTACACGGTCCCCAACTTCGGGAACCCGGCCGGCGTCACGATGTCGTCGGAGCGCAGGCGCCACCTCGTCGCGCTCTGCCGTGAGGCCTCCATCCCCATCGTCGAGGACAACCCGTATGGGTTGCTGCGCTTCGAGGGCGAGCCGGAGCGGTGCCTTCGGACCCTCGACCCCGAAAACGTGATCTACCTCGGAACGGTGTCGAAGACCTTCTCGCCGGGCGTTCGCGTCGGGTGGGCGCTCGCCGAGCAGTCCGTCGTGCAACGGCTCGTGCTGGGGAAGGAGTCGGCCGACCTCTGCAGCTCGAACCTGACGATGCTCATGGCCGAGGAGTGGTTCTCCGACGAGGCGCGATGGCGCGGCACGCTCGCCGGGCTCGTGGACACGTACCGATCCCGGCGCGACGTGATGCTCGATGCGCTCGAGGAGCACCTGCCGGACGTAGGAACGTGGACGCACCCCGGCGGCGGGTTCTATGTGTGGGTCACGGTCCCCGACTGGCTCGACACGAAGGCGTTGCTCGCGGCCGCGGTCGAGCGTCAGGTCGCGTACGTCCCCGGCACGGCGTTCTACCCGGACGGTCGGGGCGCCGACCAGATGCGCCTCGCGTTCTGCTATCCGACCGAAGCGCGCATCCGCGAAGGGGTCGCGCGGCTCGGCTCACTGATCCACGACGAGACCGAGCTGTACCGGAGCCTCAGAGGCTGATCGATGCGGATCGCGATCGTCGCAGGCGGCCGCACCCCCGAGCGTGATGTGTCGCTGCGCGGCGGCCATCGGGTCGAGACCGCCCTCGCATCGCTCGGTCACGACGCGTGGACCGTCGATCCTGCCGAGCGCAAGCTGGTCGAAGCGCTCCGCGAACGCCCGCTGGATCTATGCTGGCTTGCGTTGCACGGCAAGGAAGGTGAGGACGGCACCGTGCAGCGCTTGCTCGATCTCGAGCACGTTGCGTATGTCGGGACGCGGGCGCTCGACTGCGAGCTGACCTTCGACAAGGTGCTGGCAAAGGACGTGCTGCGCCGCGCGAACGTGCCGACCCCCGACTGGGTCGTGATCGAAGGATCCGCGCTCCGCGATCTCGGTGCGGGCGCGTCGCTCGCGACAGCGGTCGAGCGCGTCGGCTTGCCGTGCGTCGTGAAGCCGTCCCGCAGCGGCTCAGCGCTCGGCGTCGCCGTCGTCGAACGCGCTGCCGATCTGGCAGCTGCCGTGATGGCCGCGTTGTCGTACAGCGACGCCGCGATCGTCGAACGACGAGTGTCCGGAACGGAGGTCGCGGCGGGCGCGATCGGCGATCCGTTGGAACAGCTGCCTCTCGTTGAAGTGGAACCGAAGGACGGCGTCTACGACTACGGAGCTCGATACACCGCCGGGGCGACCGACTACTGGTCTCCGGCTCGGCTGGAGCCGGCGACCGCCGCCGCTGCGTCAGATGCGGCTGCTCGCACGCTCGGCACGCTCGGGATCCGATCGATCGGACGCGTCGACCTGATCATCGACGAAGACGGGGAGCCGTGGGTGCTCGAGGCGAACGTATCGCCGGGGATGACCGAGACGTCGTTGGTCCCGATGGCCGCGGCGGCCGCGGGGCTTTCTCTCGCCCATTTGTGCGATAGGGTCATACGGAGCATGGGTTCGGATTGAGCGCGCGGCTGGCCGTCTCCGCAGCCGTTCTCGCGACCTTTGCGGCAGCATGCACCGGGGGCGGGACCGTCATCACGCCCCCGACCTCGTCCGGCGATGCGACGCTGCCGAACGGCCTGCCGGCCACGGTCGAGAGCGGGCACGTTACGTATGACGTGTCGTGCACACCGGTCGCCGAGACGTTGATCGACATCGAGCTTCCGCACGCGGGCGAACCCAAGATCCGCGCGGTGACGGGGCTCTGGGACCGTCAGGCCGTCGCCGTCCTCGCGAACAACCCGAAGGGCTGCGGGGTGTGGGCGCTGGGGCTCGCGACCGGTCTGAGCCAGGAGGCCACCGCCGAGATCCGCCAGGAGGTTGCAGACGGCGTCAAGAACTTCGGTGTGACGGCGTCACCCGTCCCACACGAACCCTAATCGGGCGCGAGCCCAGGCCCGGATCCAACGATCTCGGAGACGATCCGCTCGAGATCGTCTGTCGACCCGAACTCGATAACGACCTTTCCACGCTTCGCCCCCATCTGGATCGAGACCCGGGTGGCGAGTTGCTCCGACAAGATCTCCTCCACCTCGGCGAGTGCCGCGTCGGCCGGACGGGCCTCGGGGGCGGCCTTGACGGCGGCTTCCGTCGTCTCCGTCGGAGCTTCGACGAACCGGCGCACGGCTTCCTCCGTTTGTCGCACCGATAGGTCCTGGGCCGAGATACGGAGCGCCAGGGTCGACATCGCCTCTTTGTCACCAAGCGACAGGAGCGCTCGAGCATGGCCGGCCGTGATCTTGTCGTCGGTGAGGAGCTGCTGCACGTCGAGGGGAAGGGCCAGCAACCGGATGGTGTTGGCGATGTGTGACCGCGACACACCGACCCGATCGGCCAGCTCTTCCTGCTTCAGACCGAGCTCGCCGAGGAGCGCCTTGAACGCCTCTGCCTGCTCGATGGGGTTCAGGTCCTCGCGATGGATGTTCTCGATCAGGGCGTCGCGAAGCAGCTCCTCGTCCCCCGAGTCACGCAGGACGACCGGGACCACCGGAAGGCCGGCTGCCTTCGCCGCTCGAAGGCGTCGCTCCCCCGCGATGACTTCGTAGCGGCCGTCCTCGCTCCGGCGCACGACGAGCGGCTGGAGGATCCCCACCTCTCGGATCGACGCGGCGAGACCGGCGAGGGCTTCGTCGTCGAAATGCGTCCGTGGCTGCTTCGGGTTCGGCGCGATCGCGTTCACGGGTACCTCGAGGAACCCTCCGGCGGAGTCGGCACCCTCTGGGGCTCCCGGGATCAGCGCGGACAAGCCCCTGCCCAGACCGCCTCGCTTCGACATCATTCGCCTCCCTTTCGGAACAGCCGCCAGCGCCTGCGGCCGCCGTCGTCATCGTGCAGCGTTGCGCCGATCGACTCGGCACGTTCGTTGACCGAGCCACCGGACGTTGGGGTGGGGATAGCGCCTCCGAACTCGGCGTCCTCGTCGATCACCACGACCCGGCGCTCGGACGCCGAGCCGGAGACCGGCCGGGGAGCGGGCCGAACCCTCGCGTCTGCTTCCGGCGTCTCCCAGATCTCGTCTTGCACATCGGTCTCGGCGGCCGGCGGGCGCAGGGCCTCCGTGGGAGGTGCGGGCACGTGTATGGGTGCGGTGGCCTCGGCGGGCGCGGCGGCGGGAGGTGACGACGGCTCAGCGACATCCCGGGACTGCGCCGCTGCCGGCGTCACATCTGGCTCGACGACTACGGGCGGCGGGCCTCCGGTCGGTTTATCGGTCGGCGGCGCCGCATCCGAGTCGTCGACCGGATCAGGGCGCGATGACGAGTCCTCCATGGCTTCGGGCACGGCTTCGGGCGCAGCCTCGAACGCGACCTCTTCCTCGGCGGAGGTCTGTTCGGGCAGCTCCGGAGCGGCGTCCTCCTCGTCGCCGGGCGGCGCGGACGGCGCAGCCCGAGCGAGGTTCGGCACGGTGATCGTCGGCAGGTCGTCGAAGGCCGGCATGGGTGCGTCAGGCGGGGGCCGCAGGGCGACCTCCCGAGCGAGATCGCGGTAGGCCTGGGCACCCTTGGATTTCGGGTCGTAGACGGTGATGGGGAGGCCGAAGCCGGGCGCCTCGGACAGGCGCACGGTCCTCGGGATGATGTTGTCGTACACGAGGTCGCCGAAGAACCGCCTGACCTCTTCAACGACCTGCTCCGACAGCTTGGTTCTGGGGTCGAACATGGTCATGACTATCCCGGTCAGACGGAGCTCCGGGTTGATGTTCTGCTGCACCAGGCTGACATTTCGAAGCAGCTGCCCGAGCCCCTCGAGTGCGTAATACTCGCACTGGATCGGGACGATCAGCTCCTCGGCGGCAGTCAGGGCGTTGATTGTGATCAGGCCCAGCGATGGCGGGCAGTCGAGGAAGACGAAGTCATACGAACCTTCTCGGATCGGCTCGAGCGCGCGCTTGAGACGGCCCTCGCGCGAGAACTGGCTCACCAGCTCGATCTCGGCCCCGGCCAGGTCGATCGTCGACGTGATCGCGTCGAGGCCCTTTATCTGCGAGTGGACGATGGCCTCACTGACCGGAGACTCGGCCACAATGACGTCGTAGCTCGTCACCTCGCGGTCGTCGTGCCGGATCCCGATACCCGTAGAGGCGTTGCCTTGCGGATCCAGGTCGACGACTAGGATGCGGAAGCCCAGGTCGGCGAGGGCGGCGCCCAGGCTGACCGCCGTCGTCGACTTGCCGACCCCGCCCTTCTGGTTCGCGATAGCGATGATGCGTGCAACGCCCGGCGTCTCTGGCACGTCGACCCGCTTCTTGGAGGAAGCTTGGGTCTTGGTCGCGCTCGAACCGGAAGATGGGGATGGCGAAGATGAGCCGGAAGAGGACTTGCTCACTGGGGGCCCATGATAACGAGGGGTCCGGTTCGCGCAAGGTCTGCGTGGGTGGAAAGCCTCGATCGAACGCCTGCCTCGTTCAGTTCTTCCGGCCGAAAGCGTTCGCCGGCCCAATAGACCACCACCCCTTCGGGCGCCAGTAGCGGCTGCGCCGCCTGCCATGTGCCCGACGGTGAGGAGAAGGCCCGCGCGACGCACACCTCGAACCACCTGCGGATGTCCTCTGCCCGCCGCGGGAAGATTTCTACGTTGGAAAGGCCGAGGTTGTCGACCGCCGCTTCGAGGAATGCCGCCCGGATGCGCCTCGGCTCGATCAACACGAACTCCGACGCCGGCAGGGCGACTGCCAGGGGGACCCCTGGGATTCCGGCACCGCTTCCCAGATCCGCGACGGACGCTCCGTCGGGTATCTCCGCGACCCCGCGGAGACCATCGGCGATGTGCCGCTCCCACAGCCGAGCCGCCTCGGAGGCGGCGATCATCCCCCGAGGGACGGCCATCTCGCGAAGGAGCGCTTCGTACGCGGCCAGCTGATCGAGCTGTGCTGCGGACAACGAGACGCCGAGGCGATCAACGTCCCGAGCCCAAGCCTCATGTTTCACGTGAAACATCCTAGGGAGACGGCGCCGCGGCGCGTGACGGGCTATTCGGGGAAAACGACTACGTACCGGTCGGGCTCCTCGCCCTTCGACTCGGTACGGACGCCATCCACCTGAGCGATGGCATCGTGCGCGATCTTCCGCTCCAGGGCATCCATCGGCTCGAGCGACTGCTCCTCGCCAGACTCGAGCGCCCGCTCAGCGGCCGTACGCGCCTGCTCCTCGACCTTTGAGGTCCGGCGCTTGCGGTAATCCTCGACATCCACGAGGACGCGGATCCGCTCGTCGAGCCGCCGCCCGACTACCTGGCGGGCCAGCTCCTGGATAGCGTCCAAGGTCGCGCCCTGCTTGCCGATCAACAGGGCCATGTCGGAGTCCTCGCCGTCGAGGATGTCGACATACATCCGGCCGCCCTGTTCAGTCGGCTCCGCGATGGCGTCGATGTCCATCCGCGTCAGGAGCTCTTCCACGAAGTCCGCGACGGCATCGGCTTGCTCCTCGATGTCTATGTCGTCGTCGCGTCGTTCGACCATGGCTACCTCCGCGTCAGGGCTGCTTCCTCTTGGGCCTCAGCTGATTCCCCGGCTTGGCGCCCTTGATCGGTTTGGTGGGGTCTCCGTTCGTGGAGCCGTCTGCCTGAGGCGATCCGTTGTCGGGCTTCAACGGCGGCTGCTGCCCCTGCGGCTTCTGCGGCTGCGGCTTCTGCCCTTGCGGCTTCTGCGGCTGCGCCTTCGGCTTGTTCTGCACCTGGGACTTCTTCTGCTGAGGCTTGCGCTGGCCCTGGGGCTTGCGCTGCTGGGAAGACTTCTGCTGGCCCTTGCCGTCCCGCGCCGAACCACGCTGATCCTTCGACTGATCTTGCAGGTTCTGGGCGGACTGAGCCTTCTCGTTCATCCAGCCCATGAAGCCCTTCTTCTTGGGGCCGCCCTCTTCCTGGCGGCGACGCTGCTCGGCCTTCGCTCGCTCCAGGGCATCGGGGCCGATATGGCCGGCGCGGAGCATGACGGTCTGCTGGGCTATCTGGATCCCGTTGGCTGTCGTCCAGTACAAGATCAGGCCGGCTGGAAACGCCCACCCCCACACCACGTAGATCAACGGCATGTACTTCATCAATGCCGCCTGGGGGCCCGCCTGGGCCGCCGTCGGATTGGCCTTCGTCATCTGGCGTTGCATGAAGATGGCGCTCACCAGCATCAGAACGAGGAGCAGCACGTACGGGATCGCATCCGGGAACTTGTTCGTGCCGCAGTCCAGTGACGACTCCGACGCGGCATTCGGGATCGGCTGTGCGTTCGTCCCGAGGATCGGCAGACCCGGCTGGATCGGCTGCTTCTGCGTGTCCTTGAGCTCGGCCTGGGTTCCCGACGTTGCCAGCGAACACTGGAGATTTATCCCGGCCATCTCGAGGTTCTGATGCGTCAGCACGTTGTAGAACAGCGTGCTGTCTTCCGGCAGGTGGTTGTTGACGATCTGGTACGAGGCCACCTGCCCGTTCGAGCCGAGGTTGGCCGACAGCAGCGGAGGGCGTATGACGGCGTACATCGCGAACAGGAAGGGCAGCGTGAGCAACAAGGGGAGGCACCCGCCCAGCGGGTTGACGCCGGCCTCGCGGTAGAGCTGCATCTGCTCCTCTTGGAGCTTCTGCTTGTTGTTCTTGTACTTCTTCTGCAGCTGTTTGAGCTCGGGCTGCAGCGCCTGCATGTGCTGCATGCTCTTGATCTGCTTGAACCCGAACGGCAGCAGCAGCAAACGGATGATGACGGTCAGGATGATGATGGCGAGCGCGTAGTTCGGGACGGCCGAATAGATCTGTGCGAGGCACCAGCCGAGCCCGTTCAGCAGTTGCTGCCACGGGGCGAACGCGAGAACGCTCACGCCGCCCTCGCACTCTGTATGACGGCATCATGCGCCGCGACGCGGGGCGGAACGCGGTCGATGCCGCCCTTGCCAAATGGGTTGCAACGTAGGACGCGCCAAGCAGCGAGCATGGCGCCACGGACCGCGCCGTGTGCGCGGATGGCGTCCTCGGCGTAGTGGCTACAGCTGGGGGAGAAGCGACACTGGCCGCCGAACGAACCGGCGAAGACAAGCCGATACGCGTGGATCGCCGCGATGGCGAGCCATCGGACAGGTGCGCCCGCCCGCCAAGCGAGTTCGCGTCCGTTCATGCCCTCGCCGTTCCCCTCATGAGCGCCGTCATCTCGTCCACCAACTCCCGGCTCGAGGCCCCGCCGATCGCCGCGCGAGCCACGAGGACCGCGTCGTGCTCGCCCGCGAGCGGACCGACCTCGGCCCACGCCGCCCGCAAGATCCGGCGTGCGCGGTTGCGCTGGACCGCACCGCCGACGCGCTTGCTCGCGACCGCGGCGACCCGCCCCGAGCCTGGGGCGAGGAACACCACGACGCGACGTCCTTGTATCGCGCGCTCGCTATCCAGGATGCTCGAGATCTCGCGCGAGCGCACGGCAATGGTCCGTTCCTGCAGGTCAAACGGCGAGTCGCGCTCGGCCCTTGCGGCGTCGCGACGCGAGGATCGAACGACCGGCGCGCGTGCGCATGCGATGGCGGAACCCGTGCACCTTCGCGCGGCGGCGGTTGTTCGGTTGGAACGTCCGTTTGCCCTTGGCCATGATTCATGAACCTCACTCGATGCGACGGCCGGCGGGTTCGCCGGCCGTGTGGAGTATACGGGCATCGTCGCTGCGCACAGGGGTTGACAACAGAAAGTGCGTCAAGACCCCTGTTACGGCGTGAAGTGTGGAAAAACAGCGTGCTATGGTCCCCGACGCCTTCCCCCGGGCACGTCGCATTCCGGCATCGTCGGATGGGAACCCTTCCCCCCGAACGGGTTATCCACCGGTGTGGAAAGGCCTTGTGGAATAGGTATGGGATCGATCGTGCACGACACCCCAGCACTCGACGCGTGGTCAGGGGTCCTGGCGAAGGCTCGATCCGAGCTTCCGGACACCACCATCGTGATGTGGTTCTCCGACGTCCAGCCCCTGCGGCTGGACGACGAGGTCCTGACGCTGTCGGTCCCGAGCCCGCTCGTACGCGAGCGATTGCAGCATCACCACCTCGGGCTGATCGAGGACGCCGCGGCGCAGACGCTCGGCCATCCTGTCAAGATCGAGTTCGAGGTGAGCGAGGGGAGCCGGCATCCGCTCGGCGACGCCCCCGAGCCGATGACGCCGCACGAAGAGCGCGCCGTCACGACCGGCACCCAAGTGCAGGCTGCGCGACCGAACCCAACCCTGGGGGCACCCGGCCTGCCGTTCCCCAACTACACGTTCGACGCGTTCGTGCCCGGACCGTCCAACCGGTTCGCGCACGCCGCGGCGATGGCGGTGGCCGAGGCGCCGCCGTCAACCGCGTACAACCCGCTGTTCATCTACGGCGGCGTGGGTCTTGGGAAGACCCACCTGTTGATCGCGGTCGGCCATCACATGTACCGGCTCAACCCCGGGATCCGCGTGAAGTACGTCACGTCGGAGCAGTTCCTGACGGAATTCATCAAGGCCGTCCGTGAACGGCAGAGCGATCGGTTCCGCCAGCGCTATCGCGAGGTAGACGTTTTGCTGGTGGACGATATCCAGTTCCTCGCCAAGCGCGAAGAGACGCAGACCGAGTTCTTCCATACCTTCAATCATTTGCACGGCAGTGGAAAGCAGATCGCGATCGCTTCGGACCGGCCGCCTCACGAGCTCTCGGGGCTCGAGGAGCGACTCGTCAGCCGGTTCCGATGGGGGCTTTGCGTCGACGTGCAGCCGCCGGACCTCGAGACGCGGATCGCGATCCTCCAGTTGAAGGCGGAGCGTGAGCGGCTGGTCGTGCCGCACGAGGTCATCGAGTTCGTCGCGTCGAAGTTCGACCAATCGGTTCGTGAGCTCGAAGGCGCGCTCGTGCGCGTCGCGGCGTGGTCCGAACTGACCGGTTCGCCCGTCGATCAGGAACTCGCCGAGCGCGCGTTGCAGGATCTGATCCCGCAAGCGGAGAGCGAGATCCCACCCCAGCTGATCATGGAAGAGACGGCGAGCTACTTCACGCTCACGACCGGCGACCTGGTCTCGAAGTCACGGTCCCGTCCGCTCACCACGGCGAGGCACATCGCCATGTACATCATGCGTGAGTGCACCGGGCTGTCGCTCGTCAAGATCGGCGAGATCTTCGGCGGCCGTGACCACACGACCGTCCTGCATGGGATCAAGAAGGTCGAGGACGAGATGCGGGCGCGTGACGCCACCTTCCGACAGGTCCAAGACCTCACGCGGATCGTCCGCGGACGCGTCAGGAGCTCGGTGTGAACACTGTGGAAAACGCCGTGGATCCGTGGGGACAATCACACTGGCCTCAGCGCGAAGAGCAGAGAGACAGCCTTTCCACACTGACGATCCACATGTCTGACCCCGCTCCTACGCTGGGACAACGCTCGGTTGTCCACTGTTCCACCGGCCCTACTACTACTGGTTAGAGAACAGATACAGAAGAACTGCAGGGGGTGCCTAAGTGAAGTTCCGATGTGATCGCGACGCGCTGTCCGAGGCGTTGCAGACGGTGCAGCGCGGTGTCTCGTCGCGGCCCGGCATCCCGGCGCTGACCGGCGTGTTGCTCGAGGCGACCGACGCCGGCCAGCTGACGCTCACGACGACCGACCTCGAAGTGTCGGCTCGGCTGACGATCGGCGTCCAGGTCAACGAGGCAGGGATCGCGCTGGTGCCGGCACGCTTACTCGGCGACACGGTCAAGTCGCTGTCGGACGCTCCGGTCGACGTCGAGACCGATCGGGCGCAGGCGCAGATTCGCTGCGCCGCATACGAAGGATCGTTGAGGCTCCTCCCGGCTGAGGACTTTCCCGGGCTGCAGGAGCCGAGCGGCACGAAGGTGCAGGCCGACGCCGGAGCCTTCGCCGAGGCCGTGTCCCAGGTGGGGCGCGCGGCGAGTCGTGACGAGGCCCGCCCGGTCCTGACTGGCGTGCTGGTCGAGATCAGCCGCGAGGGCTGCATGCTCGTGGCGACGGACTCGTACCGGCTGGCGGTCCGCGAGCTCGTGGCGACCGCCGACGGCGAGGCCAAGGCGATCGTGCCGGAGCGAGCGCTGTCCGAGGCCGGCCGCGCCGCGGCAGCGGACGAGAAGGGCTCGATCGAGATCGCGGTCGACGACGCGCAGGTGTCGTTCCGCTCGGGCGGATTGACGATCACGTCTCGCCTGATCGAGGGCGAGTTCCCCAACTACCGCCAGCTCTTGCCCGACACGCACGAGAGTCGGTTGAACGTGTCACGTCAGCAACTGCTCGACGCGGTCCGCCGCGTGGGGCTGCTGGCGCGCGACACGACGCCGGTGCGCATGGAGTTCAACGCCCTCGGCGTGAAGCTCTCCTCCAGCTCGCCCGACCTGGGTCAAGCGGTCGAGACGGTGGAGGCGCGGTACGAGGGCGAGGATCTGACCGTCGCGTTCAACCCGCAGTACCTGATCGACGGACTGACCGCGAGCGTGGGCGAGTCGATCCAGCTCGACGTCCGCGATGGCCTGAAGCCGGGTGTCGTGCACGGCGAGGGCGGCGGGTTCACCTATCTCGTGATGCCGGTGCGCTTGCCGGCGGCCGTCCCGTAGCGCTTCGGGCGCAGCGTATCCTGCAGCCATGCTGCTGCGTTGGGTCGAGCTGCGCGATTTCCGCAATCACGCGCACACCAAGCTGAAGCCGATGCCCGAGGGTTTGCTCGTCGCGGTCGGCGCCAACGGCGAAGGGAAGACGAACCTGCTCGAGGGGATGCATCTCCTGTACGCGCTGCAGAGTCCGCGCGCGAGCGCGAGCGAACCGCTCGTCCGGCACGGCGCGTCGTCCGGCTTCGTGCGCGGCGAGTTCCAGACGCGCGACGGCAAGGTGCTTGTCGAGGCAGAGGTCAAGACGAAGGGTGCAAACAAGGTGCAGGTGAACCGGTCGCCGGTGCGCCGCCGCCGCGATCTTCGCAAGCAGGTCCGCTCGGTGTTGTTCGGGCCGTTCGATCTCCCCGTGATCACCGGCGATCCGTCGCGCCGGCGCGCCTTCATGGACGAGGCCGTCGTCGCGCTCGTCCCCGCGTCGGACACGCTCACGGCGACCTACGAGAAGGTCGTTCGCCAGCGGAATCGGTTGTTGAAGGAGCACGAGGGCAGGGGAGCGCCGCGCGACCTCCCGACGTGGGACGAGCAGCTCGTCGAAACAGGCACCGCGGTGATCGCGGCCCGCGCGGCCGCCGTCGGCGCACTGGCAGACGTCGCGAGCGCCGCGTTCGACGACGTCGCCGGGTACCCACTCGTCGTCCGCTACGCGCCAAACGTGCCGGCCGAGGACGATATCGCCGCGGCGTTCCGCGAGCGGCTCGCGGAAC
>DATAPH010000016.1:0-52960 GCA_036265325.1 Actinomycetota bacterium
TCCACCGCGCTGTTCGCGCTGTTCGCTGGTGCGGTGGGGCTCTACGGGACGGTGTGGCTCTTTCGGCGGGGGATGCCGGCGCCGAGGCCGCGCCGCTAACGCGCTTCGGTGCCGGGGCGGGGCCGGTCGTGGATCGGGCCCGGTCGTTCCTTGAGGAACCCGCCGTCGCGGCCGTGCCGCACCGCAACGATCTCGGCGACGATCGCCTGCGCGATCTCGTCCGGTCCTTCGGCGCCGAGGTCGAGGCCTGCCGGACCATGGATTCGGGCGCGTTGTTCGTCGGTGATCTCCACGCCCTCCTCGGCGAGGTCCATGAGGATCCGTTGCGTTCGTGCACCAGGGCCGAGCATCGCGATGTACCCAACGTCGGTGCGCAACAGCCCGCGGAGATAGTCGCGGTCGCGCAGGTAGTTGTGCGACATCACGACCACGAACGTTCGCTCGTCCAACGGCGCGGCAGCGTCGACCCCTGACGGCTCGTCGACCCGGACCAACGCGTGCGCTTGCGGATACCGCTCCTCGGTGAGGAACGCGGGCCGGTCGTCGACCACGATCGGGTGCCAGCCGATCGCCGCCGCGGTCCGAACGAGCGGGATCGCATCGTGGCCAGCGCCGCACAGCACCAGGCGAAGCGGCGGCTCGAGCACCTCGACGAACGAGCGGACCGAGCCCGCGAACGTCCGGATCTCGGAATGGCTGGCGGCAAGGAGCTCCTTCGCCGCGACGGTCGCCTCGGCGTCCACATCGGTATCGCCGAGGGAGCCGTCGACCGAGCCGTCGGGCCGAACGACGAGCCGGGAGCCTGCGTCGACGCCGGCAACGTCGGACTCCAGCGCCGTGACGACACAGATCGACCGTTCCTGTTCGAGCGCCTCACGAAGCGCGTGCGTCACCGCGACGGCGCGGTCTGCCGGCTCGATGAACACCTCGATCGCGCCGTTGCACCCGAGGCCGAGGCCCCAGACGTCGTCGTCATCGGCCGTGAGGTCCCAGCCCGCGAGCCGCGCGCGGCCTTCGTCCATCACCACGCGGGCCATGTCGGCGACGTCGCCCTCCAGGCAGCCGCCGCTCAGATTGCCGATCGGCGCTCCCTCCTCCGGGACGAGCAACCGCGCGCCCGGACGCCGGTAGGTCGACCCGCGCACCGCGACGATCGTCGCGAGCGCCATCCGCTGACCCTGCGCCTCGAGGCTCTCGATGGCCTCCAGGACGTCGGTGATCTCGCTCATGCACCGATGGTAGCCCCGCGTGGCCATTGGTTGGACCGCTCAGTCCGGCCGCTCCGAGGCCGATACCTGCGGGTATGGACGACTCCTTCTCGCTCGGGCAGCCCGCGAAGCGACGCGCCCGGCCGGTCAAGACGGCCAAGCATGCCGCCCCGCGCGCGACCCGGTCACCGGCCGGCGGCTTCGAGCGCACCCGGTACATCCTGGGCGCGATCGGGCTCGTCGTGGCCGCGTTCCTCGTATGGGGGTTCATGCACTTCATGTCGAGCGCCGGCAGCCAGGCTGCCGGCGGCGAGGTATCCGAGATCGCGGCCGCGCAGGACGTCCAGGCGGAGTCGACCGGCGAGCAGGCGATCCAGTCCGTCCAAGGTCTGTACGAAACCGGCACCGCGTTCGCACAGATCACCCCCCAGGCGTTGAAGAACTACGAGCCGACCTACAGCTACACGGCGGGTCCCTCGACCAACGCGAACACCGTGAGCGTCGCGAGCACGGGAAGCGAGACGGGCATCGCGGTGCTGTCGCCGTCCGGCCACT
Organism: Actinomycetota bacterium; assembly: GCA_036265325.1. Taxonomy (GTDB): domain Bacteria; phylum Actinomycetota; class UBA4738; order UBA4738; family HRBIN12; genus AC-51. Next base: position 1,764 of record DATAPH010000016.1, read on the forward strand.
GCTTGTACGCGCACATCTCGGCCTCGGGGGTCACCTACGGAACCGGCACGACGTGCACCGGCGTCGTCGCTCTCAAGGCGTCCGCGCCTGCCTGGCCCAACCCAGCCTGAGCTACACCCCGGCCGGGGGCCGTCCGATACCCGTGGCGGGATGGATGACGCCTTCCGCATGGTCGCCGCGCACATGCCGCGGACCCAACGCCTCACGCCGTTCACCGCTCGCGCGGTGACGCTGCTCGCGGTGTTCGTGCTCCTCGTTGCGGCGTTCACGATGTTCGTGATGTCGGCGCAACGCACCGCCGACGGACGCCGGGCCCAGCTCGAGGCAACACAGCGTGCCGAGGTGGAGGCCCGGGCGCAAGCTGCGGCGACCGCGATGGGAAGCGCCGACCCGGGGGCTGCCGACCCGACCGCGGTGGGCAACGTGCTCAACGCCCACGCACAGCAGGCTGCCACGACGGCGCTGGACGCGGCGCGACAGATCGCGGCCGGCGGTTCGATCGCCGACGCGACGCCGAACGCGTTGACGGCGGTCGCGCCAACCGTCCTGTTCGTCGGCGCGCCGTCGTCGGGTCCATCGGTCGTCAGCGTCTACGCAGGCGGGGCCGGGTGGGCCGCGGCCGTGCGCGGCGCGCACAGCACCTGCTACTGGGTCGCCGTCGCGACGGACGGCCGTACGCGGTACGGCACCGGCTCGGCGTGCACCGGGATGGCGGCGCTCGCCGCCGACCGGTCCGCCTGGTAGCGCGTCGCGACGCGCGCGCCGTACTACGCTCGGCGCGCTCGTTCCGCGATGAAGGCGAGGATCCCCTGACGCAGGTATCGGTCACGGTCAACGGCACGGCGCACACCGACGACGTCGAGCCTCGGACGTTGCTCGTGTACTACCTCCGCGACCGGCTGGGGCTGACCGGAACGAACGTCGGCTGTGACACGTCGTCGTGCGGCGCGTGCACCGTGCACGTCGACGGCGAGTCGGTGAAGTCCTGCACGATGCTCGCCGTCCAGGCGGACGGCCGCGACGTCACGACGATCGAGGGGATGGCGCAGGGCGAGGAACTGCACCCGCTCCAGGAAGCCTTCCATCGGAATCACGGACTGCAATGCGGCTTCTGCACCCCGGGCATGATCATGGCCGCCGCCAGCTACCTCAACGAGAACGCGGACCCAACCGAGGAGGAGGTTCGCGAGTCGCTCGAGGGCAACCTCTGTCGCTGCACCGGCTACCAGAACATCGTCGCCTCGATCTTGGACGCGGCGCGGAGCGAGACGTGATCCCGGCGCCTTTCGACTACGTGCGCGTTGCCTCAGTCGACGAAGCAGTCGCCGCGTTGGCGGCCGACGAGGACGCGAAACTCATCGCGGGTGGCCACTCGCTGCTCCCGGCGATGCGGTTGCGCGTTGCGCGGCCGTCGACGCTGATCGACATCGGCCGCATCGACGGTCTGTCGGCGATCCACGAGGACGGCGACGAGATCGTGATCGGCGCCCTGGCTCGCCATCACGACGTCGCGAACAGCGAGCTATTGCAGCGATCGTGCCCCATCGTCGCGTTCGCGGCGGCCCAGATCGGCGACCCGCAGGTCCGTCACGTCGGCACGATCGGCGGCTCGGTCGCGCACGGCGATCCCGCCGGCGACATGCCTGCGGTTCTGCTGGCACTCGAGGCGAGATTCGTCGCGACAGGCGATGGCGGCGCGAGCCGGACGATCGACGCGACGTCGTTCTTCACCGGGTTGTTCGAGACGGCGCTCGCACCGACGGAGGTGCTCACGGAGATCCGCGTTCCGAAGGCGACGGACGGGTGGAGCTTCTTGAAGTTCAACCGGCGGGCGCAGGATTGGGCGCTCGTCGGGGTCTCGGCCGTGCGCGCCGACGGGGGCGTTCGTGTGTCGCTCACGAACATGGGTCTGACGCCGCTGCGGGCCACCGGTGTGGAGGAGGCGCTCGCCGGCGGCTCGGATCTTGCCGCTGCCTCGGCCCGAGCCGATGAGCGCACCGCGCCGCCCGACGATGCCTTCGCGTCGCCGCGCTATCGCCGGGCGCTCGTGAAGGTGCTCACGCAACGCGCCCTCGAAGAGGCGATGGCGTGACACGCCAGATGCTGCATGACCGCTGCTAGGGTCGGCTGATGCTCCTCCTTCGCGGGCTGATGGTGCTTGCCCAAAGCGACACCGAGCCGACCCCGTTCACAGTGGACTGGTTCCAGCTCCACAAGTGGGACCTCGGCGTCACCCTCGTCGTCGCGATCGTGCTGACGATCGTGGGCCGGCGCTGGTCGCGCCACCATCGGAAGCGCGCGCGAGGCGGCGGCGACGACGCGGAGGGACGTCGCCGGCGCAGGGTCGCCACCGTGATCGGGCTGCTCTCGGGCGTCGTGATCGTGATCGCATGGTTCGTGTTCATCCTCACGTTGCTGAAGGACCTCGGCGTCGACATCACGCCGATCATCGCGTCGGCCGGGATCGTCGGGATCGCGCTCGGGTTCGGTGCGCAGTCGATCGTGCGCGATTCGCTGAGCGGGCTGTTCATCTTCATCGAGGGCCAGTACGACGTCGGCGACACCGTCGACCTGACCACGTCGGCCGGTACCGTCTCGGGCACGGTCGAGACGCTCAACCTGCGGACGACGTCGGTCCGCCAATACGACGGCACGCTGTCGACCGTCCCGAACGGACTGATCGAGGTCACGAACAACCGGACGCGGGGGTGGGGGCGTGCGGTCGTCGACGTGCCCGTCGCGCTCAACGAAGACCCCGAGCGGGTTCGCACGGTGCTCGAGGAACTGGTCGACGAGCTCGCGTCTCAGCCGCCGTTCGACGCGTGGCTCCGGCAGCCGCCACAGGTCCTCGGCGTGACCCAGCTCACGAACGTCGCGCAGGTGATGCGGATCGCCGTCGAGACCGAGCCCAGCCATCGTGTCGACGTGGAGCGGTTGCTCCGCGCCAAGGTCGTCGCCCGGATGAGCGAGCGCGGCATCAAGGCGCCGCCCGTCGTACCGGGCATGCCGCGACCCCCCGAGTAGCCGCGCACCGCGTCGGCTGCCGGTAGGCTGCTCGGATGCAACCGGTCCCCGGAAGCGTCGAGGAGCTCACGAGCGCGCTCGGCGACCACGCCTACCTGGCCGACCGTGGCCTCTCGACGGCGATCTACCTCTCCCTGTCGCTGGGCAAGCCGCTGCTCCTCGAGGGGGAGGCCGGCGTCGGAAAGACCGAGGTCGCCAAGGTGCTGGCCGAGCTGCTCGACCGTGAGCTGATCCGGTTGCAGTGCTACGAGGGCATCGACGCGTCGCAGGCGCTGTACGAATGGAACTACTCGCGCCAGCTGCTCGCGGTTCGTGCGATGGACGCGAGCGAAGCCGACACCGACGTGCAGGATCTGTTCGGGCCGGAGTTCTTGGTCGAGCGGCCCTTGCTGTCGGCGATCCGCCGGGGCGACCGCGCGGTTCTGTTGGTCGACGAGCTCGATCGCGCCGACGACGAATTCGAGGCGTTCCTGCTCGAGATCTTGTCAGAGTTCGCGGTCACGATCCCCGAAGTGGGACGGGTTGCGGCCGAGACGCCCCCGGCGGTGGTCGTGACGTCGAACCGGACACGCGAGCTCCATGACGCGTTGAAGCGTCGGTGCCTCTACCACTGGATCGACCACCCGGACCTGGACCGAGAGATCGCGATCGTGCAGGCGCGCGCCCCGCAGGTGGGCGCTGCGCTCGCTCGCGACGTGGCGGGCGCGGTTGAGCGCCTGCGCGCGCTGGACCTCGCGAAGGTGCCCGGCGTCGCCGAGACGATCGACTGGGCCAACGCGCTGGCGTTCCTCGGCGCGGAGCGGCTCGACGCGGCGCTCGCGGCCGACACGCTCGGCGCGGTGGTCAAGGATCACGAGGACCAGGCGCTCGTCGCACCGCGCCTGGCCGAGGTGGTCGGGGAGGATGGCTGACGGGCCGCTCCCGCCGCTCGTCGCGCTCGGCCGCGACTTGCGCGACAAGGGCCTGCCCGTCGGGACCGGCCGGATCCTCACGTTCGTCCGCGGCGTCGCGGCGATCGGTCTGACCGACCGCACGTCGCTGTATTGGACCGCGCGGTCGACGATGGTCGCCAGCCGCGCCGACCTCGACACGTTCGACGCGGCGTTCGACGCCTGGTTCCGCTCGCTTCGGGTCGACGAGAGTGACGAGCTGTCGTTCGAGTTCGATCTGCCACCGGATCCGGAGGCGCTCGAGCCCGGCGACGACGCGCTCGCAGACATCGAAGGGACAGGCGCCGCTACCGCCTGGCATCACGCCGAGGAGGACGACGAGCCCGAGGAAGGCGACGACTCGGCGCTTCGGCTCGTCGCCTCCGCGGTCGAGATCCTCCGGTCGAAATCGTTCGCGTACCTGAACGAGGAGGAGCGCCAGCGCGTCGCGAAGCTGATCCGCGAGCTGCGCGTCCACGTCCCGATCGAGCGCACCCGTCGGATGCGGTCGTCCAATAAGGGCACGGTGCTCGACGTGCGCCGGACGCTGCGACGGTCGCTCCGCACGCAGGGCGAGCCCTTCGATCGCGCGTGGCGCTCGCGCCGGACGCGGACGCGCCCGCTGGTCCTGATCCTCGATGTCTCGGGCTCGATGGCGCCGTACTCGCGCGCGCTGCTCCAGTTCGGGTACGCGGCGATGGCAGCGGGCCGCCGGGTCGAGGTCTTCTGTTTCGGCACGCGGCTCACCCGCGTGACGCGCGTCCTCCGCACGAAGGACCCGGACCGTGCGATGCACGAGATCGGGCGGATCGTCGCGGACTGGGAGGGCGGCACGCGGATCGGCGAGTCGCTGAAGAGCCTGCTCGACGGGTGGAGCCAACGGGCGGCCCTTCGGGGCGCGGTGGTCGTGCTGTGTTCCGACGGGCTCGAGCGCGGCGACCCTGAGCTGCTGCGGGCGCAGATGGCGCGGCTGCGCCGGCTCGCCTACCGGGTGGTCTGGGCGAACCCGCTCAAGGGCTCGGCCCGGTACGAGCCGCTGGCCCGAGGGATGGCAGCCGCCCTGCCCAGCGTCGACGTGTTCCTGTCCGGGCACAACCTCGAGAGCCTCGAGGCGCTCGCCGCTGCCCTGGCTCCCTAGCGCGCCGCGGCGGTACGCTGGGCCGATGCCGGTCGACGACACACTCGAGCTCGACGAGCTCACCGACGGCGGCGCGCCTCCACCGCGCGGCCGCGGCCGCAGCGCGTGGATCGTCTTCGCGGCGCTCGGATTCGCCTGCGTGTTCGTCGTCGTCGAGATCTTCGCGAACCTCGGCATCAAGGACTCCATCGGGCACGCGGAGCAGACGCTCACGGTCGCGCAGGCGGCCGCCGAGCGCGCGTCGGCCGCCGACGGTGACCTCAACGGCGCCGACCACACCCGGATGGACGCCGTCGAGCCGGCCTTGCAGTGGATCGCAGGCGGCGACCAGGCCACCGGCGTGAACGAAGTGAGCGTCGCGACCGACAACGGCGACTGGGGCGCGGCTGTTGAGGCCCGGCCCGGCGCGTGTTTCTACCTGCATCTGACCGGCGACGGAAACACGTTCTACGGCGTGGGCACGTCGTGCACCGGTCAGGAAGCGCTGCGCGCCACCGACCCTAGCTGGTGACCGCAGACGGGGTAACCCGTCCTACCGACATTCAAGTATCGGCCACTTGGATGCCGACACCTCACCCATGCGTTCGACACGGGTTTGGCGGAATCGCGGAGTGGCGGCGATGGCGGCGGCGAGCTTGCTGCTCGGTCTGGGCATGCAGGGCGCTCAGGCGACCGGCCGGATCGTCACGAAGAAGACGCTTGCCCCCGGCATCGTGTACGAGCAGATCGCGGACAGTTCCTACCCGATCCGCGAGTACGCCTTGCTGTACGACGGCAGCGTCGCGAAGGCGACGATCGATCAGATGCTGGCGGCGTCACAGATCGGCACGCCGCAGCGAACGAGCGTGATCTCGGCCAACGCGGGCGCGATCGCGGGCGTGAACGGCGATCTGACCGTCTGGCCCGCGCGCCCGACGCACCAATACGTGCTGGATGGGATGCCGGTCCAAACGTCGACGCCTCCCGGCATCTCACTCGGGTTCCGGCAGGACAAGCGCGGCGCCACGATCCACCGCAGTGCGCTCAGGATCTCGGCGACCAACGTCGGCGCGAAGACGACGGTGGCCGTCTCGAACTGGAACCGGGGACTCCCGACGACCGACCAGGTGGTGGGGTACAGCTGGTTCGGCGGCAAGTACCAGCGGCCGCAGCCGAACCAATGCAGCGTGCGGCTCAGCGCCCCCGGCCGGATGCGCTGGAACGTGGGCAGGGACGGGACAGGCCGCAACTACACCGTCGACGCGGTGCGATGCAGTACCTCGACGCCGATGACCGTGAACTCGACGAGTACGGTGGTGCTGAGCTCCAAGCTCGTCGGCATGGGCGCGACGTGGATCAAGTCGCTTAGGATCGGCTCAAAGGTGCATGTCGGCTGGTCCGACGGGATGCCGGACGCCACGAACGTGGTGAGCGGGAGCGCCGACCTCCTCGAGAACGGCGTGATCCAGTACGCCGCGAACTGCAGCGAGAACCTCTGCCTGAAGAACCCGCGCACCGCCGTCGGCATCACCGCGACAGGCGGGATCATCCTCCTGGTCGCGGACGGACGGTCCTCGGCTTCCGTGGGGCTCACGCTGTATCAACTCGGCAAGGAGATGAAGGCGCTCGGCGCCGTGAACGCCGTCAACCTCGACGGTGGCGGCTCGGCCACGATGTGGATCAAGGGGCTGGGGATCGTGAACCACCCTACGGACTACACCGGCGAGCGCTCGGTCTCCAACGCGATCGTGATCCTGCCGCAAGCGGACCCCAGCGATCCGATCCCGGCCCCGCCGAAGGTCTAACCAGGAGCGGGCCGGCTAGCTGCGCGACAGTGCCCGGTCGAGCAGCTCGATCGGGTGCACGACCTCTATCCGTGCGCGACCGAGATGCTGCGCGAGTTGCACCGAGCAGCCGGGATTTGCGGACGCGACGACCGTAGCGCCGCTCGCGATGATCGCCGCCGCCTTCTGGGCGCCGAGCGGTTCGGCGAGCTCAGGTTGGGTTGCGGCGTAGATCCCCGCGGCGCCACAACATCGGTCGCCATCCTCGATCTCGACGACGGTCAGGTCGGGGATCGCTCCGAGCAGCGCACGTGGGGTGTCGTGGATGTGCTGCGCACGCAGTGCGTGACACGCGTCGTGGTACGCGACCGTGATCGGGAGGGGTTGCAGATCGAGCTCCCCGAGGCCCTGTTCGCCGAGGAACGCCATAAGGTCGACGACGGACAGGCCCGTCCCCGGACGCAGCTCCTCGAACGTCTGCATGTGCGCGCTGCAGCCTGCGGCGTTCACGACGACGACGTCCGCGGACGCGAACGCGTGATGCGCGCGGCCGGCGAGCCGCCGCGCCACGCCGAGCCGGCCGTTGTGCGCGGCGAGGGCGCCGCAGCACGCTTGTCCGCGGGGGACCGTCACGCGCCAGCCGGCGCGGGTGAGGACCCGGATCGTCGCCTCGTTCACCTGGTGGAACCAGCGGTCCTGCACGCACCCGGCGAGCAGGGCGACCGTTCCGCGTCTTGCAACGCCCGCCGGCGGGTTGCTCACGGCCGGGAGCGTCGCGAACGGCCGGCCGCGACCCGGCACCATCGCGCGCACACGGCGGGGCAGCAATGGTCGCACCGCGGGCTGGACGAGCGTCGCCGCGCGGATCAGCGACGGATGCGGCAGCAGCCAATGGAAGCCGAGCCAGTGCAGCATCCGTGTTCGCTTGGGTCGCGTCGGCTCGACCTGTTCGCGCGCCGCCTCCATCATGCGCCCGAACGGGACGTGTGACGGACAGACGTCTTCGCAGGCCCGGCAGACGAGACAGCGGTCCATGAACGCGGCGAAGGAGGCGTCGACGTCGGCGCCGTCGGTCACGGCGCGCATCGCGGCGATCCGGCCCCGTGGTGACGCCGACTCGTCGCCGGTCAGCCGGTACGTCGGACAGTGCGGCAGGCACAGGCCGCACGCCACGCACGCCGAGAGGTCCTCGGCGGTGGGGGCGTCTCGCCCGTCGGCCCAGCCGCTCGTGACCGACCCGGTGGGTCGCACGAACCGTGCGCCGTCCGGCAGGTCGGTCCCGATCGGGAGGCGGTCGCTCGCCATACCGCGGATGCTACGGCGCATCGTCGCGCAACCCGTCTTCTCGCGATAGAACCTCGTCGCCGAAACGACGGGAGTGGGACCGATGGACGAGTTGCCGCCGCCACCCGGGGCGGCCCGGGGTCTGCCGGCGTCGCCGCAGGCGGCGCCGACGCCCCTCCCGGAGCGCCGCCGTCGACACGCCGCCGGTCCGACGCAACGGGAACTTCGTGGGACAGGTGAACGCGTCCCCGTCGATCTACACCGACAACGAGGCCGTGCGGGCGAGCCGTACAAGTACATGGTCACCGCCGTCGGCGCCGACGAACAGCGCGCCAGCACGAACGTCACGTCACGACGAAGGATCCGGAACTGCTGGGCTCGTGGGGACGCTCAACGTCCATCTCCACAAGCGGTCGGCGACCGCGCAGCTCGGCTGCACATCCTCTTCCGCGAGCTTCACCGTTACGGGCACGTCGCTGAAGCATCGACCGCGGCTAGGCTTCGGCGCATGGATCTCGCCTCGCGCCTACGAGCCTCGCGCGCCGCCTCGTCGTTCACCGAGTCGGTGATCCGCGAGATGACACGGCTCGCGCAGGTCCACGATGCGATCAACCTTGGGCAGGGGTTCCCCGACTTCCCGGCACCGGCGGAGGTGAAAGCGGCGGCGGCGCGCGCGATCGCTGAGGATCACAACCAGTACCCGATCACCTGGGGTGTGCCGGCGTTCCGTCAGGCGATCGCGTCGGTGTACGCGCGGGACTACGCCATGCGCATCGATCCGGAAACGGAGATCTGCGTGACGTGCGGGGCCACCGAGGCGATGTCGTCGGCGTTCCTCGGGCTGCTCGACCCCGGCGACGAGGTGGTGGTCTTTGAGCCGTTCTACGAGAGCTACGGGCCGGACGCGATCTTGTCGGGGGCGCGCTTGCGGTACGTGACGCTTCGGCCACCGGACTGGACGTTCGACCCGGATGAGCTCGCCCGCGCGTTCGGATCCGGGACGCGGGCGATCGTCGTGGGCTCGCCGCACAACCCAACCGGCAAGGTGTTCTCGCGTGATGAGCTCGCGCAGATCGCCGAGCTGTGCGTTCGGCACGATGCGATCGTGATCACCGACGAGATCTACGAGCACATCACCTATGACGGCGCGAGACACATCCCGATCGCGACAGTGCCCGGGATGGCCGAGCGCACGGTCACCATCAGCGCGTTGTCGAAGACGTACGCGGTGACCGGGTGGCGCGTCGGGTGGGCGATCGCGGCCGCGCCGTTGATGGCGGGGATCCGCGCAACGCACGACTTCCTGACGGTTGCGGCGGCGACGCCGTTGCAGCTCGCCGGCGTCGCGGCGCTGGCGTTGCCGAGGTCGTACTACGCGCGCACGCGTGCCGAGTATCTGGAACGGCGTGACGTCATGCTCCGCGTGCTTCGCGAGGCGGGGTTCGCGGCGGAGCCGCCGGCCGGCGCCTACTACGTGATGGCGGATGTTTCGTCGTTGGGGTTCGACGACGACGTCGCCGCGGCGCGCCATCTCGTCGAAGACGTGGGCGTCGCGGCCGTTCCGGGATCGTCGTTCTTCTCCGAGCCGGCGCTCGGCGCGCACCTGCTGCGGTTCGCGTTCCCCAAACGGATCGAGACGCTGGAAGAGGCCGGTCGTCGGCTTCGGTCGGCCGCGCGTGGGCGCCCGGTCGGCTAGCTCGACCAGGCATGCTCGCGCGCGAGCACGCCCGCAGGGTCGAACGCCGCCTTGAGGCGATCCCCGATGGCGGCCGTGACGGGATCCGCCGCGCCGAGGCCCCCAGGCCCGTGGATCACCGGAGCGATGCCACCGAGGGACGAGACGCGGTGGCGGAGCCGCACGAGCGTTGCCTCGTCGTCGCAGGGTAGCCACGCGTAGCCGACGCCGAGCAGGGCGCGGTATCGAGACGTGCGGTCGACGCAGTCGGCGAGCTTGGACGGCACGACCGCGGCCTGCGCCACGATCGCCGCGTCGGGGAACGCCGGCTCGAGCCACGCGGATGGATCGTCGTCGGCCAGGACCGCGACGTCGTTCGCGAGGCTCGCTTGTTCGGCCACCTCTTCGGGCCATCCTTCGAGCCGAAGGACGACGCGATCATGCTCCGCGATCACGGCGGCGGGCAGCGGGACGGCGTCGAGGAGGCGTGACGCGAGGTCGATCCCGCCCTCGCGGGTCACGAGCGTGCGCGCAACCTTGGGCAACGGTCGGACCTTGAGGGCTACCTGCGTGATCACGCCGAGCGTCCCTCGCGAGCCCGTGAGCAGCCGATGGAGGTCGTACCCGGTGACGTTCTTGACGGTGCGCGCGCCGCTCCGGATCCTGCGCCCGTCGCCCGTGATGAACGCCATCTCGACGATGGTGTCACGCAGACATCCGACGCGGAGCTGGCGGGGGAGCGCCACGTCCGCCGCGATGACCCCGCCGACCGTCGCGTCGTCCGGTTCGTCGACGGGCCATTCCTGACCGCCGTCGGCGAGCAGCAGCCGCAGGTCGCCGAGCCGCATCCCGGACTCCACGACGCAGAGCATCTCCGCCGGATCGTAGGCGATCACCCGGTCCAGGCTGGTCGTCCACAACTCTGCGTCTGCCTCAGGGGCGGCTGCCGTCGCCATGTGCCGGCGGCCCCCGACGACGAGCACGCATGTCCCGCCGCTCGACGCGGCGCGCATCGCGTCCACGACGCCGGCTTCATCGGATGGATGGATCAGATCCATGTGCCCTCCGGGAGCGCGCCGGCGCGCGCCAGCGCTGCGGCCGCGAAATCGCCACACCGCGCGCCGGCCGGCAGGACCTTCTGCGGGTTCATCAGGCCGTCGGGGTCGAACGCGGCGCGGAGGCAGGCCTGCGCGCCGAGGTCGTCGGCCGTGAACACGAGCGGCATGAAGTCGCGCTTCTCCAGGCCGATCCCGTGCTCGCCCGACAACGCTCCGCCCGCATCGACACACAGGCGCACGACCTCGTCGGCGGCGGCCAGCACGCGCTCGAGCGTCCCAGGCACCGATAGATCGAACGAGAACAGTGGGTGGAGGTTGCCGTCACCGGCGTGGAACACGTTGGTGACGATCAGGTCGTGGTGTTTCGCGATCGCGTAGACGCCGACGAGCACGTCGGTCAACTTCGTGCGCGGCACCACGCAGTCGTGCAGGTGATAGTGCGGGGCGATCCGTGCGATCGCGCCGAACGCGGATTTGCGACCTTTCCACAGGAGCGCGCGCTCGGCGTCGTCGGCCGCAAGGCGGACCGTTCCGACCGCGTGGTCGCGCGCGGCGGCCTCGACCTCGCGGGCTTGCGCTTCGACGGCGGCTTCGAGCCCATCGACTTCGACCAACAGCACTGCGGCCGCGTCGGTCGGATAGCCCGCGTGCGCGAACGCCTCGACCGCTCGGACGATCCCGCGGTCCATCATCTCGAGCGCCGCGGGCACCACGCCACGCGCGACGATCGACGAGACGGTCGCGGCGCAGTCTTCGACCCGGGCGAAGTCCAACAGCATCGTGCGTACCGCGGGCGCGACCGGCGTCAGCCGGACACACGCCGCCGTGACGACGCCGAGCGTTCCCTCCGAGCCGACGACGACGCCGCGCAAGTCGTAGCCGGCAGCGGCCGGACCTTCGGAGCCGATCCGGGCGCGCGTTCCGTCGGGCAGCACCACGTCGAGCGCGAGGACGTGCGCCGACGTGACGCCGTACGCCAGGCAGTGGGGTCCCCCCGCGTTCGTGTTCACGTTGCCGCCGATCGAGCTCACCTGTTGCGACGACGGATCCGGCGCGTACGTGAACCCGGTCGGCGCGAGGTGGTTCGCGAGGTCGAGGTTGAACACACCGGGCTCGACCCAGGCGAGCCGGTCCTCCGGCCGAACCTCCAAGATCCGCCGCATCTTTGTGGTCACGATCACGAGCGCGTCGTCGAGCGGCGTGGCAGCGCCCGCCAGCCCTGTTCCGCTTCCGCGAGGCACGACGGGGAGACCGTGGTCGTGCGCGATCCGCATGCACGCGGCGACCTCGTCGGCGCTCGTCGGGAAGACGAGGAGGCCGGCCGAGCCTTCGACGAGCGATGCGTCGCGCGCGTAGAGGCGCCGCTCGAGCGCGTCGTCGATGACGGCGCCCGGGCCGAGCGCGATCTCCAGGTCACGTTGTGCGCTGGTGAGGTCCGTCACGTGGGACAGGCTACGCCGGGTCAGCGGCGGACCATCGCCACGATGGTCGTCGCGCCGTCGTGCTCGGATGCACGCGCGCTGTACCGGTAGCGCGCCGAGTGCTTCCAGCCCGCGAGGTCTGCCGGGCGGGCGGTCGGGTGGGCGACGAGATACCGAACGAGCGCGCCCTTCAACGACTTGTTGTCGTGCGAGACGGCGACCAGCGATCCATCCGGTTGCCGGTCGAGGAAGCGGACGACGTACTGCTCACGATCGTCCGGTGGCGCCCAGGCGGCGTCGTGCTCCTTCGGCAGGAGGTTCCAGATCGGTCGGCCGCGCGAGAGGTGGACGAGTGCGTCGGTCAACGGCTCGCGCCACCAATTCGACAGCTTGCCGAGCTTGGGCAGGGTGGCGCTCATCTTGAGCCGATAGGCGGGGACCGGATCGCCGGGCATCACCGCGCCCCAGAGGCCCGAGACGATCACGGCGCCGGCGGCGAGGCGTGTGCGCTGCGTCGGCGTGAGGGAACCGGCATCGAGCGCGTCGTACAGCACGCCGGTGTACCGCTCGATCGCCGGCAACGTCGGCGTCTTCGTCACCTGGCGGTCGGCGGCGCTGGCGTCGGCGAGCGTGCGGCCGGAGACCCCAAGGAGCTTCACGCGCTCCGCTTCGGTGCCTCGCATCGCCGTCGTGAGGGCGGCGATCACCTTGCGTCGCCGGTCATCCAGATCGATCGCCATCGCGCCTGGCTTCCATGGATCGCCCGTGCCGCCCAAGGCTTTGCCCTCGGATGGAGGAAGGAGGATCAGCGGGAGCGTCGCCGCCATCGACGACGAGCGGTCAGGCGACGCGGCCGGGGGAGCCGTCGGCCGCTTCGAACGGCAGGCCCGCGGCTTCCCAGGCCTCCATGCCGCCCTCGACGTTGTGCGCGTCGAACCCGCGTGCCTGCAGCATCATCGTCGCGAGCTCGCTGCGGTTGCCCGTTCGGCAGATGACCGCGACGGGCTTGTCCTTGTCGAGGTCGCCGCCGGCGCCCGACATGATCGCGTTGACGGGGATGTGGACCGCGCCGTCGACCCGGCCGGCCTCCCATTCGTAGGGCTCCCGGACGTCCACGAGCTGGATCTGCGTCAGCCGGTCGTGCACGTCTCGGACGTTCGAGAGGTCGCTCATCGTCAGGATGCTAGCAGCGGCCCGCGTCTAGCCCGGTGTCGCAACGGCCGCCTCGAACGCGGCGAGCGACCGTGCATCGAACAGCACGAAGCGCACCTCCTGGACCGACGTCGACGCCCCCCGGACTGCCTCGACCGCCACCGTGGCCGCCTCCTCGACGGGGTACCCGAAGGCGCCGGTCGAGATCGCGGGGAACGCGACGGTCACCGCTTCGAGCTCGTTGGCCACCCGAAGGCTCGAGGTGTGACAGGCCGCGAGCAGCGTCGCGTCGTCGTCGCGATCGGAGTAAATCGGGCCGACCGTGTGGATCACCCACCGCGCCGGGAGCGCGCCCGCCGTGGTGGCGACGGCGTCGCCGACGGGCAGGCCGTCGGGCAAGGTCGTCGCGCGGAGCCGCCGGCATGCCTCGATGATCGCATCACCGCCGCGACGATGGATCGCGCCGTCGACGCCGCCGCCGCCGAGCAGCGAGCGGTTGGCCGCGTTCACGACCGCGTCCACCGCTTGGGCGGTGATGTCGCCCTGGACGAGCGTCACCGAGGGCATCCGAGCATCGTAGCCCGAGGCCCATGGCGTATGGTGCTCCGATGGTGGCGGGTGACCTGGACCTGCTCGTCCTCGGCGACGCGAACCCCGACCTCGTGCTGCACGGCGGCGACGTCGTGCCGGCATTCGGTCAGGCCGAACATCTGGTCGACGACGCACGGATGGCCATCGGCGGTTCGGGCGCGATCCTCGCGTCCGGCGCGGCGAAGCTCGGCCTTCGCGTCGCGATCGCTGCGGTCGTCGGCGACGACCTCTTCGGAGGCTTCATCCGCGACGGGCTGGCGGAGCATGGCGTGGACGTGTCCGGCATCCACGTCGATCCCGACACGCCCACCGGCATCACCGTCGTGCTCTCCGGCCCCGACGATCGTGCGATCCTGACGATGCCGGGCACGATCGCTCGTCTGTCGCTCGAGCGGATCGACCCCGCGCTCCTCGAGCGGGCGCGACACGTGCACGTCAGCTCGTACTTCTTACAGGCGGCGTTGACCCCGTCGCTGTCCGACGTCTTTCTCGGCGTGCGGGGTCGTGGCGGCACGACGTCGGTGGACCCGAACTGGGATCCGAGCGAGCGGTGGAACGGCGGCCTGCTGGATCTGCTCGCGGTCAGCGACATCTTCCTCCCGAACGCCATGGAGGCGACACGCGTCGCGCATACCTCGGACCTCGAAGCCGCGGCGCGATCGCTCGCCGAGCGAGCCGGCGTCGTCGCGATCAAGAACAGCGACCGCGGCGCGATCGCGCAGAGCGACGGCGTGATCCACCGGGCGGAGCCCGTCCGCGTCGCGCTGGTCGACTCGACCGGCGCAGGCGACTCGTTCGACGCCGGCTTCCTCGCCGCCTGGCTCGACGGCGCGCCGGTCGATCGCGCGCTCGCGGTCGCGAACGTGTGCGGCGCTCTGTCGACGCGAGCGATGGGCGGCACGAGCGCCCAGGCGACGATGGACGAAGCGCTCGCGATGCTCGAAGGGAGCCCTGCATGATCGTGTGCCTTGCCGCGAACCCGTCGATCGACAAGCTCTTCGAGATCGACCGGCTCGTGAAGGGTGACATCCACCGGCCGCAAGGCTTCGTGCAGGTCGCCGGGGGCAAGGGGCTCAATGTCGCCAGAGCAGCCCACGCGCTCGGCGCGGACGTCACGGCGGCCGCCCTGTTGCGGGGTCACGCCGGCCGGTGGCTGGAGGAACAGCTGGCCGCCGAAGGTGTTCGTGGCACCTACGTCTGGACCCACGGCGAGAACCGATCGTCCTTGTCGGTGGCCGACCGCGAAACGGGCAGCCTGACGGAGTTCTACGAGCACGGCGCCCACGCCCCCGAGGCCGCGTGGACAGAGCTCGTCCAGGTCGTCTCCGAGGCCTGGACGTCCGGAGGGTGGCTCACGATCAGCGGGTCGTTGCCACGCGGTGCGCCCGACGACGGCTATCGCGATCTGGTCACGGAGGCACGGGCGGCGGGGGTGCACGTCGCCGTGGACGCCGACGGCGACCGGCTGCGGCTCGCGCTCGAGGCGCACCCCGACATCGTCAAGGTCAACCAGGCGGAGGCCCGCGAGTTGCTCGGCGTGCCGACTGCGCGTCGCGAGGAGGCGCTGATGGCGGCGTCGAAGCTCCGTGACCTCGCCGGCGGCGACGGCCACGCCGGTCTCGTGACGCGCGGGGCCGAGGGTGTGGTGCTCGCGGCTCCGGACGGCACGCTCTACGAGGGCATGCTCTACGTTCGCGGCCGGTATCCCGTCGGCAGCGGCGACGCATTCCTCGCGGGGATCATCACCGGACTTGATCGCGGCGACGGCTGGGATCGCGCCCTTTGCGTCGCGCTCGGAGCCGCGACGGCCAACGCGGAGATCGCGGGAGCGGGCAAGCTCGACCCCGCGCGCGCCGCCGCGCTCGCCGAACAAGCAGAGGTCAGGATCGTCTGAGGAGGACACGTGCCGGTCGGTGAACAAGCGCTCAGCAACGCACAGCTTCTCGAGATGATGGGCCTGCTC
This sequence comes from Actinomycetota bacterium, assembly GCA_036265325.1. GTDB lineage: Bacteria > Actinomycetota > UBA4738 > UBA4738 > HRBIN12 > AC-51. The sequence continues at coordinate 17,762 of DATAPH010000016.1, forward strand.
AAGGGCTCCGACACCGTCGAGCTCAAGGTGACGATTCCGTCGACGGGCGTCCGGTCGGCCGTCGCGGCCATGGGGATGGATCCGCTGGACGCACAGCTTCGCGCGGTCGTGTTCTTCGACACGCCGGAGCTGACCCTCAACGACGCCGGGGTGATCGTTCGCGCGCGCCGGATCCAGGGCAAGCGCGACGACACCGTGATCAAGCTGCGCCCCATCGTCCCTGCAGATCTGCCCGAGGAGATGCGGCAGTCGCCGGCGCTCGGTGTCGAGGTCGACGCGACGCCAGAAGGGTTCGTGTGCTCCGCGTCGATGAAGGGCCTGCTCGGCACGACGGAGGTCCGCGAGTCGATGCTCGGCGACCGGCCCATCAAGAAGCTCTTCACGAAGGAGCAACGCGCGTTCTACGACGCGCACGCGCCGGCCGGCATCGCGATCGACGACCTTTCCATCCTGGGGCCGGTGTTCGTCCTCAAGCTCAAGCAACAGCCGGAAGGGTTCCCGCGGAAGATCGTCGGCGAGATGTGGCTATATCCGGACGGGACGCGCATCGTCGAGCTGTCCATGAAGTGCATGCCCGACGAGGCGTTCCAGGTCGCCGCCGAGGCGCGCGCGTTCTTCCACGAGCGCGGCATCGACACGACGGCGCCGCAGCAGATGAAGACGAAGACGGCGCTCGAGTTCTTCTCGAAGGAGCTCGCGAACCAGGCTTGAATCGAGGGCGGAGCTCGGATCGAGCTCCGCCCTGGTGCCACGGATCAGTGTTCGTGTGCCGCCATCGCCTCGAGGTTCTTCCCGATCACCGACATCGTTTCGGCCAGCCCGTCGGTGGGGCTGAACTCGATCGTCTCGGTGCCGGCGGTGAACAGCGGCAGATGGCCCGGTCGGGCGTAATACGACTCGCCCGCCTTCGCGGTCTCGGACGTGCCGTCGCTGTAGCGGTAGGTGAGCTCGCCGCTGACCACCGTGCCCCAATGGGGGCATTGGCAGTGATCGCCGGGGAGCCCGACGAACAGCGCCGCCGGATCCTGGTCGCTCGTGAACGTTTCGTACGCGATCGTGTAGCCGCCGAGATCCTCTGATCGGCCCTCGTACCCGTCGACCGCCATGACCTCGCTTGCCGTCTCCTTCGAGACCGTCGCCATCTCGCACCTCCTAGTGCGCTCGGGAACGGTGCGACGGTAGGTCCGGCAGCGGTCGCGGCACATCGGTGCCGGCACGCAACCTGCGCACGTAGGCCCTAGATGAGCGAATGCTCGTGGGCGTACGCGCTCGCGACGGCGCGGGCATTGCGACCGGTGGCGCCGAGCTTCGCGTAGATGTTCGAGACGTGCCGCTCCACCGTGCGGATCGACAGGACGAGTCGCGCAGCGATGTCCTCGTTCGACAAGCCGGCCGCCATCATGCGGAGGATCTCCCGCTCGCGGGTGCTCAGCCCTGCGGGGTCATCCACGGGGGGCTCGCCATCGATCGCCGGGATCCACGAGGGCCGGACCGCGCCGAGTGTCGCCAGGGTCGCCTGCGCGGCTCGGTCTTGTTCGCGCGCGCGGTCGATGCGGCCCGATGCGTGCAGGGCGGCGGCCAGCAGCGCCTGCGCGATGGCGGTGTCGTAGGGCGCGCCGGCGCTGCCGAAGCGATCGACGGCGTCCTCGAGCGCGGTCCGTGCCCGTTCAAGCTCGCCTGACGCCACGCTCGCGGCGCCGTCGGCGAGCGCGGCCGACCCACGGACGGCCGCCGTGCCGAGATGGTTGGCGATCTCGATGAGGGCGGTCGCCGCGGCGCGAGCCGCCGCAGGCGCGCCGGATGCGGCGTGTGCGCGAGCAAGCAGCTCGAGGCCCGCCGCGCGGCGAGCGCGCTCATCCGGCTCGAGCATCCGTAGGTACCGGTCGGCGTCGTCGACCGCATCGATCGCGTCGCCGCGGGCGAGCGCGAGCTCCCCGCGCCCAAGGGTGGCGAGCGGCTCGGCCTGCGCACGGAACGGGTCGCGCTCGACCTCGATGTACAGCGTCGACGCTTCGTCGAGCCGGCCCTGTCGGCGGCGGAGGTCCGCGAGCCGGACGAGCCCATCGGCGGCGATCGCGGGGCGCGTCTGCCGGAGGCGCCCCGTCGCCTCTTGGAGCGACGTCTCGGCCTCCGGCCACGCGCCGCGTGACAACAGGACCCCTGCGTACAACGTGCGGCACTGCTGGCCCATCGCGTCGTCGCCGACGCGCGCGCAGTACGCCGCCATCGCGTCGCACCACTGTCCGGCGCGGTCGACGTCGCGGACGCGCTCGCACGCGTTGATCACGAAGCAGTAGATCGTCGAGGCGAAGATCGGTTCGATCACGTCGCCTGCCGTCACGGCGGCGCTCGCCTCGTCGAGCAGGCGCATGCCGTTCGCAACCTCGCCGAGCGTGACGTAGGCCAAGCCCTCGAGGGCAAGCATCGTCATCTCGGGTCCGGTCTCGCCGCCGTCATGCATCACCCGCCGCGCCTCGCGGATCGAGGGGAGTGCCGCCGCCGGCTGCGAGTCGCGCAGCAGCGTCATGTAGCCCTCCAGCCCAACCGCCAGTGCGTGGGTCCCGACGGCGTTCGGGTTGTCCTCCGTCAGGCTCTTCGCGCGTGCGAGCCATCCGCGCACGACCGCCAGTTGTCCACGGAAGTCGTGCACCGCCATGGCGGTGAAGGCCGCGACCCGCGCGGCCGCGACGTCGTCGCCGGCCTCGCGATAGAGCGCGTATGCGCGCTCGTACCCGTCGATCGCGCGCTCGTCGTCGAGGCACGCCATCGCTTCCGCGAGCCCTTCGTACGCGTCTGCGCGGTCCCCACCGGCGAGCGCGTCCGAGAACGCGTGGGTGGCCTCGGTCCACGCCCGCCGGGAGAGCGCGTCGCGCCCTCGGGCAACGGCTGGATCGGGGGCGTCCACCGCCGGACCGTACCGAACCCTGCTCGCGACGGCGAGCTAGATCGCGTCGCCGCTCGCGGCGTCGAACAGGTGGACCGTTGCGGGCTCGACGCGGAGATGCATGGTGCTTCCTTCTCGGGGCCGCATCTGGGGCTCCAACCGCACCGTCATAGCCGCGCGGTCGCTCATCTCGGCCAGCAGCGTCGCCTCCTCGGGCTCGATCCGCACGCCGGCGTCACGCGCCGCGACGGTCCCGTGAACCAGAACCTCGTCGCCGAGCGGTTCGACCACGCCGACGTGGACCTCGAACCCGGGACCGGGGTCGTCGTCGCCGACGGGCTGGAGGCCCTCGGGCCTGATGCCGACCACGACGTCGCCGTCGGGGACCCTGTCGCGCGGGAACCGCAGGTCGCCGGCTTCGATCAGACCGCCCGACGCCGACCCGCGGAGCAGGTTCATCGGCGGCGACCCGATGAATCCCGCGACGAACACGTTCGCGGGATGGTCGTAGACGTCCTGCGGCGCGCCCAGTTGTTGGAGTCGCCCGGCCGACAGCACCGCGATGCGGTCGCCGAGGGTCATCGCCTCGACCTGGTCGTGCGTGACGTAGATCGTCGTGATCCCCAGACGCTGGTGCAGCTTCTTCAGCTCGGCACGCATCTGCACGCGGAGCTTGGCGTCGAGGTTGGACAGCGGCTCGTCGAGCAGGAACACCCGGGGCTCGCGCACGAGCGCGCGTCCCATCGCCACACGCTGCCGTTGGCCGCCGGAAAGCTGGCCGGGCCGGCGTTTCATCAGCTGCTCGAGACCGAGCAGCTCGGACATGGAGTGCACCTTCTGTTCGAGCTCGTCCTTCGGCGTCTTGCGCTGGCGGAGCGCGAATCCCAGGTTCTTCTCGACCGTCATGTGCGGGTACAGCGCGTAGTTCTGGAACACCATCGCGATGTCGCGGTCCTTCGGCGGGATGTCGTTGATGACCTCGCCGCCGACGACGATCTTGCCCGAGCTGATCTTCTCGAGGCCCGCGACCATCCGTAGCGCCGTCGACTTTCCGCACCCCGACGGCCCGACCAGGATCAGGAACTCGCCGTCGCCCACCTCGAGCGACAGGTCGTCGACCGCGACCATCGGCCCGGGGAAGACCTTGGTGACGTTCTCGAAGACGACGTCGGTCACGGCCTCATCCCTTCAGGCTCATCCCTTCAGCCCCTGCGTCGCGATGCCGCGCACGAAGTAGCGCTGCGCGGCGATGAACAGGATCAGCATCGGCAGCATGCTCATGACGTTGCCGGCCATCAGCAGGTTCGTGTCGTTCACGTGCGAGCCCTGGAAGCTCATCAGCCCCAGCTGCACCGTGAACACCTTTTCGTTGTAGATCGTGACGAGCGGCCACAGGAAGTCGTTCCACGTCCACAGGAACTGGATCACGGCAAGCGTCGCCAGAGCAGGCAACGAGAGCGGAAGCACGATCCGGAACAGCACCGACAGTCGCGACGCGCCGTCGATCCGTGCGGCCTCCTCGAGCTCGATCGGCAGCGTGCGGAAGAACTGCGTCAGTAGGAAGATCCCGAACACGTTGGCCAGGTTCGGCACGATGAGCGCACCGAGCGTGTTGATCAGGTGCATCTGCTTCACGATCAGGAACGTCGGGATGATCACGACCTGAACCGGGATCATCAGCGTCGCGAGCAGGAAGAAATAGGCGACGCTCTTGCCGAAGAACCGGATCCGCGCGAACCCGTAGGCTGCGAGCGAGCAGAACAGAAGGTTCGAGACCACGACCGCGACCGTCACGATCGTCGTGTTGATGAACCAGGTTCCGAACGGCACCGACGACCACGCCCGCGGGTAATTCGACCACTGGAACGAGCCCGGCCACAGGATCGGCGGGAAGTGCTGGGTCTGCGCCAACGTTTCGAGCGACGTCATCAAGACCCACAGCAGCGGCACAAGCATGATGATCGCGACCGGCATCAGCAAGAGATGCCACGGGCTGAACGGCAACCACTTCGCACGCGGGCGGTCGACCATCCCGGTCTCGCCCTTGAGGTTGGACCTGTCGGTCGCGGCGAGGATCGTCCCCACCGCACGAACATCTGGTTGCGTCCTCATGAGGAGTAATGCACCACCCGATTGCCCAGCCAGAACTGCACCAAGGTCAGGATGAGGATCACCACGAACAGGACGTACGCGAGCGCCGCCGCGTACCCCGCGGCGCTGAACCCATAGGAACTCGTGAAGGCCAGCTTGTAGATGTAGAAGACGGGCACGCTGGTGCGCCCGAGCGGACCGCCGTGCGTGATGAAGAACACCTCGTCGAACAGCTGCACCGCGCTGATCGTCGACCAGACCACGAGCAGCAGTGTCGCGGGCCCGAGCAGCGGCAGAGTCACGTTCCGGAAGATCGTCCAGTGCGACGCGCCGTCGACGGACGCGGCCTCGACGAGTTCATGCGGCACCCCTTGGAGCGCAGCGAGGTAGATGATCGCGTCGAACCCGAGCCAGCCCCACACCGTCATGATCACGAGTGAGGGCATCGCGCCGGAGGGCGAATCGAACCACCCGAACGGCCCGAGGCCAACGCCGCCCAGCGCCCAGTTCGCGATCCCGAAGTTCGCGTCGAACACCCACATGAACATGACGCCGGTCGCGATCGTCGAGACCGCGACGGGGATGAACACGGCCAGCCGGTAGAAGCGGATCAGCCGGATCTTCTGGTTGAGCGCGATCGCCAGGAACAACGCGATGATGATCGAGATCGGGACGAACAGGCACGTGTAGAACACTGAGTTCACCGCGGCCTGTCGCGCAACGGGGTCGCTCGCGATGCGGCTGTAGTTGTCGAACCCGATGAACGGGCGGCTCGGCGAGAGCAGGCTTGCCTTCTGCATCGACAGGATGAAGCCCCAGATGATCGGGAAGATGCTGAACAGCGCGACGAGGAACACCGCGGGGAGAACGAATAGCCATCCGGCCAGGTGGTCGGAGGTCAGGGCGCGCCGGGCGAAGCCCGGCGCGCCACGCTGCGGCCTCGCGGCGACCGTCGCCATCTAGCCTCCTGCGAGCACCTGGTTGACCTGGTTGGCGGCGTCGTCCAGCGATGACTTCGGATCGCCTTGGCCGAGCATCACCTTCACGATCGCCTCACCCATGATCCTGCTGATCTGGTCGTAGCTCGTGATCACCGGTCTCGCCTTTGTGACGTTGGCCAGGTTCTGCGCGAACAGTCCTTCACCGGGGAACTTCTTGTCGAACTGACTGATGAACCCCGGCTCCTTGATGACCGATTCCCGCAGCGGCAGGTGCCCGCTCTCCATCGAGTCGGCCTTGATCTGCTCGGCGGCCATGAGCCACTGCATGAACTGCCAGGCTGCCTCACCGTGTCCGTTGTTGTCGAACATCACCCACATGTCGGGACCGGCGATCGTCGCGTGGGATCCGCCGGGGAAAGACGGCATGATCTGCACACCGTAGTTGATGTCGGGAACGCTCGAGAGGTCCCATGGGCCGGTCACCAGCATGCCGATGTTCCCCGCGTTGAACAGCTGCTCGATCTTGCCGGTGTTCTGCTGGTCGAGGTAGACCGAATTGTCGGTCACGGCCATCTGCTGCAACGCCGTGAGCGCCGTGACGCCGGCGTCGGAGTTGAACGCGGCCTGGGTGTTGTCGGCGTTCAGGATGTCGCCGCCCGCTTCCCAGAGCATCGCGTCGTAGTGCCAGACGGTGTCCTCGCTGCCGTCGACCGGGAACGCCCAGCCGTACTGTTGCTTCGAGGGGTCGGTCAGCGCCTTCGCCGCGGCCCGGAAGTCATCCCAGGTCCAGTTCGGTGTCGGCGGCTTGATCCCTGCCTGCTGGAACAGGTCCTTGTTGTAAACGATCGCGAGGTTGTCGATCAGCGCCGGGATCCCGTACACGTGCCCGTCGACCGTCGCGGCGTCCCGCGCCCCCGGGATGAAGTCGTTCCAGTTGAAGCTCGGGTCCTGCACCTTGTCGGTGAGATCCATGACGCCCGGCGCCGTCGCGATCTGCGGCATCGACGTCCCGTACTGGTACGTGATGTCCGGCTGCTCGCCCGCGTTCAGCGCGACGGTGAGCTTCTCCAACGCGTGGTCGTTCGTCCCGATGTAGTCCAGGTTCACCTGGATCCCGGTGTTCATCGCGTTGTACTGGTTCACTAGGTCGGTGAGCGACTTGGCCTCGTAGTTGGTCTGGCCCTGGTTATCGATGACCTTGCCGTAGCCGTGCCACATCGTGAGCTGGATCGGTGCGCCGGAGCTTCCGGCCGATCCGCTCGTCGAGCTCGACGATCCCGACGTGCACGCGACGGCGACGAGTCCGATCGCAGCCAGCGCCGCGACCACCAGCGTCCGCGTCCTCCTGCGGCTCCTCATGATGTCCCCTCCTGTTGAAGCACCACCGACCGGGTCAGATGGCGCGGATGATCGGGGTCGAGCCCGCGTGCCTCCGCGAGCGCAACCGCCGTCCTGTGGATGAGTACGAGTTCTGCCATGGGGTCGAGTTCACCGATCCGCACGGTTGCTCCCGTCGCGGCCACGTCGTCGGCCACGCCGGGGTCGGGGGAGCCGAGGATCCAGACCAGGCTGGAGGGGCCGGCGACGCTGATCGGCCCGTGCCGGTATTCCATCGCGGGATAGCTCTCGGTGTGGGCCTGGGCGGACTCGCGGAGTTTGAGGGCGGCCTCGTGGGCGAGCCCGACGCTCCACCCGGCGCCCAGGAAGACGAAGTGGTCGAACCGGGCCGGGTCGTTCGGCAGCGGCATCGTGACGGCGCGCTCCGCGTCCGCGATCGCAGGCGCAAGGTCCTCGCCGAGGTGTGCGCGGAGCAGCGCGAGCGTGCTCGTCGCGAAGCGCGTCTGAACGACCGAGCGCTCGTCCGCGAACTCGAGCGTGATCAGATGGCCTGCGAGCTCGGCCGCCGGCGAGTCGGGCACCGCCGTGATGACCGTGGTGAAGGTCGCCTCCGCCTGCATGCGCTCGATCGCGCGCAGGGCCTCGGTCGTCGTGCCGCTCCGGGTGATGACGACCGTTCGGTCGATCGGCCGCTCGATCGGAAGCTCGGTCGGGGTGTACGCGTCCGTGACGCCGAGAGCCCAGTGAAGTTCCGCCCGCCGGGCCGCATAGGACTGCGCGATGAACCAACTCGTGCCGCAGCCGAGCGCGACGACGTGTTCGCCGGCGTAGGGGAGGGCCAGGACCGACTCGGCCGCCAGCGCCGCCGCCTCGCGCCAGCACGCCGGCTGGGAGGCGATCTCCTCCGAGGTAAGGCTCATCTAGTGGCGAGGCTATTGCGCGATAATGTTCGGAGTCAAGCCGAAACGTGCATGAACGCGCAGGTCGGGTGTATCGTCCGCGACGTGCAGCAGGCCGAACGGCTCTCGGCGATCCTCGCGGACCTCTCGGCGGACGGAAGCGTGGAGGTCGCGGACCTCGCGTCCCGGTTAGCGGTCTCGGCGGCGACGATCCGGCGGGACCTCGAGCTTCTCGAGGAACAGCGACTGCTGGCACGCACGCACGGCGGCGCCGTCACCATGGGCGTGCTGTACGAGCTGCCGCTCCGCTACAAGGGCGCGCGGCATCACGACGAGAAGCGGAGGATCGCGCAAGCGGCGGCCACGCTCGTCACCGACGGCATGTCGCTCGGCCTCACCGGCGGGACGACGTGCACCGAGGTGGCGCGCGAGCTCGTCGACCGCGAGCGGCTGACGGTCGTGACCAACGCGTTGAACATCGCGAGCGAGCTCGCCGTGCGGCCGAACCTCAAGCTCGTCGTGACCGGCGGGACCGCGAGGCCGGAGTCCTACGAGCTGGTCGGTCCGCTTGCCGAGGCGTCGCTCGCCGGCCTCCATCTCGACCTGGTGATCATCGGTGTCGACGGGATCGACGCCGAGGCCGGCTGCACGACCCACCACGAGGTCGAGGCGCACACCGACCTCGCCTTGATCGAGCGCGCGCAGCGCGTGGTCGTGGTCGCCGATTCGTCGAAGATCGGCGGCGTCGCGTTCGCCCGCATCTGTCCCGTGACCCGCATCGACACGCTGATCACCGACCGGTCGGCGAATGTGCGGTCGCTCCGCGCGCTCCGCGAGGCGGGCGTCGCCGTCGAGACGGTCTGATGCACGATCTCCCGCTGCGCGACTACCGGCCGCGCCCGATGGTGCGCCGGGAGTTGACGACGCTCGACCCACGTCCGCCGGCGCCGCTGATCGACGCGCACAACCACCTCGGCCGTTGGCTCACCGGCACGTGGTCGGTGCCCGACGTCGGCGAGCTGGCCGCGCTGATGGACGAGCTCGGCGTCGAGACCATCGTGAATCTCGACGGGATGTGGGGCGACGAGCTCGATGCGAACCTCGATCGCTACGACCGCTCGCATCCGGGGCGGTTCGCGACGTTCGCGCAGTGGGATCGCGCGCTGTTCGCGGACGACGGTTGGGCAGAGCTCGGGGCGCTCGTCGCCGACGCGTTCGATCGCGGCGCACGCGGCCTGAAGGTGTGGAAGGACTTGGGTCTGCACCTCCGCGACGCGCACGGAGACCTCGTGTCGCCGGACGACACGCGTCTCGATCCGGTCTGGGACGCGGTGGCAGCTGCGAGGCGGCCGGTGACGATCCACGTCGGCGATCCCGCAGCGTTCTTCGAACCGTTGGACGAACGCAACGAGCGCCTGGAAGAGCTGCTCGAGAACCCGGACTGGTGGTTCGGCGACCACGAGCGGTTCCCGTCGTTCGATCGCATCCTCGACTCGCTGGAGTCGCTGATAGCCAGGCGCAGCGACGTGACGTGGATCGGCGCGCACGTGTTGTGTGCCGCCGAAGACCTCGCCTGGGTCGATCGGATGCTCACGACGTATCCCAACGCGTACGCCGATGTCGCTGCACGGATCGCGGAGCTCGGACGGGTTCCCCGCAACACGCGCGGCGTCATCGAACGGCATCCGGATCGATTCGTCTTCGGCACCGATGCCTTTCCGCCCGATGCGACGGTGTACGCGGTGCACCGCCGGTTCTTCGAGACCGCTGACGAAGCGTTCGCGTACGACGCCGATCCGGACGAGCCGCCGAGTCAGGGGCGGTGGACGATCAGCGGGCTGTCGCTGACGGGCGAGGTTCTCGCGGCCGTGTACGGCGCGAACGCCAGACGCGCGATCTTCAGATGATCGTCGTCCGGCCGTTCGATCGCTCGGACTTGGAGGCCGTGATCGCCGGCCTGCCGGCGCGCGCCTCCGAGATGCACGGTCGACGCCTCGATGATCACGAGCACGGCCACAGTATGTGGTTCATCGCGTGGTTCGACGGTCGCCCGATCGGGTTCGTCGGCGTCGGCATGCACAACGATCGCGACGTCGACGAGATGCTCGAGGCGCGCGGATACGCGCTCGTCGAGGACCTCCATGTCGAGGAGGCCTATCGCCGGCGCGGTGCCGCCCGCGCGCTCATGGAGGCGCTCGAGCGTGTGGCCCGGGATGCAGGGATGCCGGGAGTCATCCTCGACACGGGCGTGAACGAGTATTTCGCGCCGGCGCGGGCGCTGTATGCGTCGCTCGGCTACGTCGACCAAGGCGGTGTCTACCTCGGCGGGTGGAGCGATCCAGATCGGCCGGGCGTGAACCTTGTCGATCAACTGACGATGTGGATCAAGCCGTTCTGACTCACGCCGTCGGCATCGGCTGTTCGCCGTCGCGTTCGTCGTCGCCTCGCAGGTGCGGCCGCGGTCGCAATCGCCGCGGCGTGAGATCCATGGCCGCGGGCGACGTCCACCCGCGCCAGATCGCGAGCGACCGGACGAGGAACACGAGCGCGATGGCGGTGATCTCCGCGGCGAGCTTCGGTTCGTGCAGCCCGCGGACCATGAAGACGTAGACCGCCGACGCCAAGGCCGCCGCCGATGCGAACGGCGCGCCCCGCTGGAACGCTTCGGGCGGCACCTCGCCGGTGAACAGGTCTCGCAGCAGGCTTCCGCCGATCCCCGTGATCACGCCGAGCAGGACCGCGGCCGCGATCGGGAGGCCGGCCGACAATGTCTTCTGTGTGCCGATCACCGCGAACAACCCGAGCGACAACGACTCGAGGCCGACGAGCGGCCATCGGATGCGTTGCACGGCTGAGGCGAAGAACGCGCCAACCGCCGCTGCCGCGACCACCGCGACAAGGTAGGCCGGGTCCACGAGCGCCGCGGGCACCGTCGACAGCAACACGTCGCGGATCATCCCGCCGCCCAAACCCGCGACGATCGCGATGGCGACGATCCCGACGAGGTCGAGGCCACGTCGGGCGGCGAACAACGCGCCGGTCAGCGCGCCGACCACCACTGCGGAAAGCTCGATCCACAGGGGTGGGTTGATGATCACATCGGCGAGCAGCGGACCGTCCTCCTCAGTGGCTGAGCGCAGCCTTCGTCTCGATGACAGCCACCCCGATCACGAACACGATGGCCGCCTCGACGAACGCACGGGTCCATCCGGCTCCGGCGCTTCGCGCAAGCGCGAGTGCGATCAGCGACGTGCCGATCACCACGCCCCAGCGCGACACGACGAGCGCCGTCGGCGTCGCGAACACGGCGAACGGCAGGGTGAGGACGAGCGCGACACCGACCGCCGCGCCGATCTCGCGGAGTCCTTCCGCCGCGTCGGTCTTGTGGAACGCGCCTCGCGCGATCGCGGCCGTGATCGTCTGCGCGTACCAGTGCGCGAGGGCCAACCCTACAGCGGTGCCCCACAGCGCGGCGACCAGGATCACCTTCGAGTCATCCGACGAGGCGGCGGCCAGTTCGGCGGCGAGCGTCACCGAGACGTAGAACGCGACGGTCGTGACCTCGCGCGCGCGGTTGCGAACGGAGGACAGGGCGGACACGGCCGTCATCGGACCGAGCCTAGCCCCGCTGGTCGCCCCTCCGGCGGTAGTAGACGCGTTCGCCGCGAGGTTTGCCGCGCCACTCGTCGATGTGTTCGAAGATCCCGGCGTCAGGATCGATCCGATCGAACGTGAATCCTGCCCGCTCGGCTGTCCTGGCGGACGCAACGTTGTCGACGTCGCAGCGGAGGTCGATCTGAAGGAACCCCATCCGACGCAAGCCGGCTTCGGACAGCAACAGAACGGCTCGGGTCCCGTACCCGTGTCGTCGCTCCGCCGGGACGATCGCATACGAGATCTCAGCCGTGTTGCCTTCGGCCGGCTGCAGTTCCGCCATGCCGATCGTTTCGCCGTCGGGTGACAACCGCACCGCGAACGACAGTTCCTTCCCGGTCGTCCACGCGCGTCGCCACCGTTCCGCGACCGCCTCGCCGTGCGTTCGGCGCCCGTCGGCATCGGGATCGACCGGCGGTTGGTCGAACCATCGGCGATGGTCCTCGTCGAGGTTGAAGTCACCGATCGCCGCGCCATCGGCCACGGTGAATGGCGTCAGCCACACAACGCCGTCGGACAGCGTGGGTTGTTCCGTCACGAGCCGATCGCGCGCTCGCCGCGAAGCGCGGCCGCAACGACGTCGTCCGGGCCGAAGAGCTCGGCGAAGGAGGTGACGGCTTCCGCGCGCGTCTGCTTGCCGAGATCGACATCGAACACGCGGCGATGGTAGTCGGCGACCTCCTGCAGGACCCAGTCGAAGCGGTAGTACGCGATCAGCGCCGGATCGATGTCGACCTCGCCGTAGCCACGGAAGAAGTGCTCGCCTGACGGGTCGATATCGGCTATGTCGCCAGAAACGAACATCAGGTCGCGTTCCTTCGGCGCGAGCAGCGCCTCGTCCCAGTCCACGACGTACATCTCGCCCGAGGGGTCGATCAAGACGTTCCACGCATGGAAGTCCGCGTGGCACAGCACGAGCGAGGGAGCGGCCTGTCTGGCTGTGGTCGCAAGCTCTCGTGCCCGCACAAGGGCGTACTTGATCTCTTCCGCGCGGTCGCGCCAGGCGGTCAACAGGGTGGCGGCGAGCTCGTCCGGTGGACCGACTTCGAGTGACGCGCTCGCTGCCTCGATGTACCGCTCGTCTCGGATCGTGAACCCCTCACGCCGCAACAACGCCTCGAGCGCACCGTCCGGCCGAGTCTCATGGAGCTGTCGCAGGAAGCGGCCGAGTTCCTCTCGTTGCGTGGCCGTGAGCCCGCGCGCGCCGCCCGTCGAGCCGTCGATGAACGGGTACAGCGCGAACGTGTACGGGTCGTCTCGGTCGAAGCCGCTGTGGTCTCGCGTAGAGATGGCCGGCGCCACGTGCGCGATCCCGCGGGCCGAGAGGAACCGTGGGAGTTCGATCGCGTTCGCGTCGACACGAGCAAGGACCTTCAGGAACCAGCGGTGACCGTGGCCGTCGAGGCGGAAGGACCAAGCCCGCGAATCGTTCCCCACCGGCAAGAACGTCGCCGCCCGGACGTCGATGCCGTACCGGTCGCGGACCCGCGCCACGATCGACGCGGCCGGGAGGTCGGCTGGGGGCTCGATCATCGCCGGGCGTCAGCCCCGGCGGATCGCTTCGGGGATCAGGTCGCCGTGCGCCTCGATCAGATCGTCAACCATATTGACTATCTGCTCGGTCGACAGCGTCGCCGCGGTGTTCGGGTCCAGGAGCGCGGCGTGGTACACGTGCTCGCGCGACTCCTCGACGACGGCGCGCACCGTCAGTTCGACCGTGTTGAGGAACGTTCGGTTCAGCCCGAGGCACTGTGGCGGGATCGGCCCGACTCGATGCGGCTGCACGGCTCCGTCGGCGACGGTCACCGGCACCTCCACGCATGCGTCCGTCGGCAGCCCGTCGATCAGCGCGTCGTTGCGCACGTTGCCGTACAGCGTGGCCGGCGTCCCCGTCTCCAGCGCGAAGATGTACTGCGACGCGAGCTCATCGTTGCGTTCGAGCTCGATCTCGGCGCCCGTGTCCAGCTCTGCCTTCAGCGCCGCCCACTCCTCGAGGTTCTCGTCGCTGCGCCGGATGTATTCGTCGATCTCGCTCCGGAAGTGCGCGACCTGGTCGGGGAGGTGCAGCACCCAAGGGACGTACTCGCTCGAGTGCTCCGAGCTCTCGGTGGGGAAGTAGCCGAACCGGCGGAAGATCTCGACGCGAACGCGCCGACCGAGCCCGTCCGGGTCGGCCTCGACCGCCTCGCGGATGCGCGGATAGAGGTCCTCGCCGCTGTTCTTGTCACGGAACACGTAGACGAAGCACTGGTGGTTGAACCCAGCGGTGAGGAACTCGACCTGCTCCTCCGGCACGCCGGCGAGCTCGGCGAGGAAGGTGTGCGTGTCGCGCACGCTGTGGCACACGCCGATCGTGTTCGCCGCGGGCCAGGCCGACCCCGCCCAGATCCCCCACGGCACCATCGCCATCGGGTTCGTGTAGTTGAGGAGGAGCCCGTCGGGGCACAGGGTCGCCATCTCGTTGCCCATCTCGATCATCACGGGGATGGTGCGGAGCCCGCGCATGATCCCGCCGATCCCGATCGTGTCGGCGATCGTCTGGCGGAGGCCGTAGCGCTTCGGGATCTCGAAGTCGCGGAGCGTGGCGTCGTAGCCGCCGACCTGGATCTCGTTGACCAGGTAGTCGGCCCCGTCGAACGCCTCGCGGCGATCGGCGTTCGCCCGGACCTTGTAGCCGGCGCCCAGGCGGTCGACGACCTGGTTCGCCGCACGCTCCGCGTACGCGAGGCGTTCCTCGTCGATGTCATGGAGCGCGAGCTCGAGCGTGCCGTGCAGCTCGGGCGCGCTGCACAGGTCGGTCAGGATGTTGCGGGTGAATTCGACGCTGCCCGCGCCGATGATCGCGACCTTAGCCATGGGATGAGTCTGGCAGCGACGCCGGGGCGTCGTCGAACCGGAACGCGCAGCAGGGTGCGCGTTCGCGCCCGCCCGGCGTTCGCCGCCGCCGCTAGCATCCGGAGCGATGGCGACCTTCCTGCTCGCGTTCGACCACCGGCGTTCGCTCATGACGAGCTTCTTCGAGGCGGGCGACGAGCCCGAGCGTGGGCAGGTCTCGACCGCCCGGGAGATCAAGACGGTGATCGCCGACGGGCTGCTCGCGGCCATCCGCCGATCCCGGGTCGACCGTCGCGACGCCGGTGGGCTGGTCGACCCAACCTATGGCGGGATCGCCATCGACCGGCTGCGCACCTCGGGCGTCCGGTTCGCCGTACCGGTGGAAGCGAGCGGCAAACGGGAGCTCGAGTTCGAGCACCCCGACTGGCGCCAGCGGCTCGAGGCGATCAAGCCGACCTGGGCCAAGGCGCTGATCCGCTACAACCCATCGGGCGACGCCGAGATGAACGGTCGCCAGCGCGACCGGCTGGTCGAGCTGCGGACCGCGACGCGCGAGATCCGGGTGGAGTTCCTCCTCGAGCTGCTCGTCCCGCCGGAGCCGGCGCAGCGAGCCGACGAGTACGACGCCGCGACGCGACCCGGGCTCGTGGTCGATGCGATCGACGAGCTTCGTGGCGCGGGGATCCAACCCGACCTGTGGAAGATCGAGGGCCTGGAGAACCGGGACGACTGTCGCGCCGTCGCCGACCATGCGGGCGCGCCGTGCGTGGTACTCGGCCGCGGCGCCGACACCGAGGCGGTCGAACGGTGGCTCCGGGCCGGCGCCGGCGTCTTCGACGGGTTCGCGATCGGTCGCTCGATCTGGTGGGACGCGGCGCGTGCCTACGTCGACGGGTCGGCCGACCGCGATGCGACGGTCACGGCGATCGCCGACCGATACGGGCATTTCGTCGACGTGTATCACGCGAGCGCCTGACGTTCTGACCGCTGTTAGCGTGGTCGGATGCGCCGACCTCGGGTGTCCGATGCCGCCCAGATCCAGGGCTTGTTCCTGTGCATCGGGCTCGCGATCGCGGCGTTCTTCCCGTTCCTTGCGCTGTACCTCGAGCGCTACCACGGGCTCGACGCCTCCCGTATCGGTGTGGTGATCGCATGTTGTGCGGCGGCGCGCATGGTCGCGAACCCGTTCTGGGGCCACACCGCCGATACGCGGTGGGGACGGCTCACCGTGTTACAGATCTGCCTGGCGGGATCCGCCGTCGCGGCGCTGTTGCTCAACGTCCATTGGGCGTTCGCGGGGATCGTGCTGACGGCCGCGATCCACTCCGCGTTCCTCGTCGGTCCCGGCCCGAACATCGATGCGCTGGCGCTCGCGCATCTCGGCGAGGAGCGGATGTCGGACTACGGCCGGATCCGAGGTTGGGAGAGCCTCACGTACGCGGCGGGCTGTCTGTGCTTCGGCGTGATCTTGGAGCGGAACGGGATGGGCTGGGCGATGCCGCTGTTCGCGATCTCGGCGCTGATCGTCCTGGTGTGGTCGACCACCGTCGCACGAGACCGGCCGACGAAGCTCGAGGAGCACGGGCGTCTCGGCTCGCTCGGCGCCGTCTTCCGCGAGGCGCCGCGCTTCTGGGGCTACCTTGGAGCGGCGCTGCTCGTGTGGATCGGGTTCAATGCGGCGTGGAACTTCCTCGCGCTTCGGATCGCGGACAACGGCGGCGGCGCGTTGCTGATCGGACTCGGCACGGCGCTCGGCGGCGTGATCGAGGTGCCGACGATGCGGAGCTCGTCGCGGCTCCAGCGGCGCCTCGGGCTCCGGCGCGTCTACATGCTCGGGTGCGGGGTGTACGCGCTCGGCTTCCTGTTGTGGGGGTCGGTGTCGGATCCGACCGTGCTCTCGGTGCTGACGATGCTCGAGGGTGTCGGCTTCAGCTTGTTGTTCACGACCGGCGTCGTGATCATCGGCCGACTGCTCCCGCCGAGCCTGTACTCGACGGGGAACGCGGTGTCCGCGATGGTGGCGTTCGGGATCGCACCCATCATCGGCGCCGGCATCGGCGGGTTCATCTATCAGCACCTCGGCGCGCCGGTGCTGTACGGGTCCGCATCGGCGCTTGCCGCGAGTGCAGCGGTGGTTGCGTGGTTCGCGCTCAACACCCCCGCGCTGCGTGAGCCGCGCGCCATGGACGATGACGCGGTGCCGGCGACGCTCCCGGACACCGGCCCCACGGTATGAGCGAAGCGAGATGAGTCCGGTCGCCGATCCACGCGCGCGGGTCGCCGCGGCTTTCCCGGAGTTGGAGGTGCGCGAGGTTCGGCCCATCGGCACGGGATGGAGCGTCGACACGTACGAGGTGGACGACGGTTGGATCGTGCAGTTCCCGCGCACCGACCGCGCCGCCGAGCGGCTGCGAGCGCAGATCGACACGCTGCCCGAGCTCGCCGCCGAGTTGCCGTCGCTCGTCCCGGAACCAACTCACGTCGACCGGGACGAGCCTGCGATCGCGTACCGGAAGATCGACGGCGTGCCGCTCGACCAGGCGCCCGACGGACTCTGGCCCGAGCGGCTCGGACGCTTCCTCTACGACCTGCACCTGATGCCGCCGGAGTACGTCGGGCTCCGCGGCGGAACGGCGTCGGAGGTTCGTGACGCGCTGCGCTCGGAGCTCGATGCGTTCGGCGAGCGTGTGCTGCCGTTGCTCGACCCCGACCAGGCCGCGCACATCGGTTCGCGGTTCGCCGCGTTCATCGGTGAGGACGAGCTGTGGCGGTTCGCGCCGTGCCTCACGCATCGCGACATCGGTCCGGAACACGTGCTCGTGTCGGCGTCGGGTGATCTCGCGGGCGTGCTCGACTGGGAAGAGCTCGGAGTCGACGATCCCGTCGCGGACTTCGCGTGGCTCTTGCACGAGATGCCCGAGCAGGGCGAGCGCGCGCTGTCGGCGTACGGTGGCGCGCCCGACTCGGCGTTTCGGACGCGGGCCGCGGTTCGGTACGCGCTGATGCCGTTCCACGAGGTGCTCTACGGTTTGGACACCGATCAGGACGGGTACGTGGCGAGCGGAGTTGAGGGCGTTCGGCGGCGAGTCCGCTGGCTGGAAACTTGACGGTGGCGACCTGCAGGTTTGCGGTTCGCGGCAACCGACCGGACCATGTGGCCGACAGCGAAGAGGAGGCCCCGCATGGTCACTGCGTACATCCTGATCCAGACCGAGGTCGGAAAGGCGTCCCAGGTCACCGACCAGGTTCGCGAGCTCGAAGGCGTGATGGTCGTCGACCCGGTGACGGGCCCCTACGACATCGTGGCGCGCGCCGAGGCCGCCGACCTGGATCTGCTCGCCAAGGGCACCGTCATGCCGATGCAGGACCTCGACGGCATCACGCGAACGCTGACGTGCCCCGTCTTGCAGCTCTGATCTACTCGTCGACGCGCACCGGAAACGGTAACGCCACCGGATCGACGAACGGCGGGTTGCCCGCATCATCGAACCGGTCCATCCGGAAGTCTTCGACACGCTCGACGACGCGCGTTTGACGTCCGAGCGCGAGATCGATCGCGATGCGCGAGACGGCAGGACCCCACATCATCCCGTGCCCGCAGACGCTCGCGATCGTCGCGCCGTCGATCGTTGTCCCGTCTCGCTGGACCAGCGGTCCCACCAGCGGAAGGTGGTCGGGCGTGTATTCGATCGTCGCCGACCAGGCCTTCTTGATCCCGAGGTCCTTGATCGCCGGCACGAGCGTCGCGAGCCGCCGCCGCATCTTCTGCAGATAGCGCCAGTCGATCGAGCGACCCGGCCCCGACTCCTCGTCGGGGTTCGACATGCCCCAGAGGAACCCGCCCTCTTCCGGTCGCCAGTAGATGCCCGCTCCCATGTCGAACGCCATGGCCGTGGTGTCGGGATGCAGCGCCGGTGACGGCTCCGTGACGACGATCATGTGCCGCGCATAGCCGACCCAGGCGCGTGCCCCGGCGGCGCCGGCGACCGACTGCATCGCCGGTCCGCCGGTCAGGATGACGGTGCCGGTCGAGATCGTGCCATCCGTTGTCTCGACGCCGGTCACGACGCGGTGGCCGCGCGGTCCCGCCTTGGTCCGCAGTCCGAGATAGGTGAGGCGCTCACGGAGCTCGACCTTGCGTCTCTGCATCGCGAGCCCGTACGCGCGCACGTTCCGGGGCGGATCGACCCACCCGTCGGTCGCGACGTAGGAGCCGCCACGGAAGCGTCCGCCGGTCATCGCGGGTATCAGCCGGCGCACGTCGTCGGCATCCGCCCAGCGAACGTCGAGGCCAACCTCTCGCTGCATCGCGATCCGTTCGCGCGCCGTCCGTTCTTCGGCCGCCGTCGTCGCCATGATCACGTAGCCGCGTCCGACGAACCCTGAATCGGTGTCGTAGCGCTCGCGCTGTGCTTCGTAGAAGTCGATCGACCACTGCCCCAGCCGCACGGTGTCCGGCGTGCCGCCTTGCGCCCGCACCATCCCGGCGGCCCGGCTTGACGCACCCGAGCCCGCGATCTCGCGTTCGAGCACGATCACGCGTTTCGCGCCCGATTCGCGCGCGAACACCGACGCCCAGCCGCCGATCGTTCCGGCTCCCACCACCACAACGTCCGCGCGCTCGTTCGACATGGGCTGGCGAACCCTACCGCGCACCGAGGCCGACCGATATCCGATGAAGGCTACGCTTCGACCCGATGGCACAGGCGCCCACGCGGCCGGACGCGCGCACGATCCGAGGCGAGATCCTCGTCGTGCTGTCGCTGTCGCTGCTGGCGAGCGCCGCGTACGCGATCGTCTCGCTGTTCCAAGCACCGCTGAAGGGCGTCACCGTCTCCGCGGCCGACCAGAACCCACTGTTCGCGAACCAGCTGCTCGGGTTCATCTTCGGGCTCGCGCCGGTCGCGTTGGTGATCCATCTCCTGCACCGCGACGGTGAGGGCGTCGGCGCGATCGGATTGTCCTGGGACGACGGTCCCCGCGATATCGCGCGCGGGATCGCGCTGTTCGCCGTGGTCGGCACGGTTGGGCTCGCGATCTACTACGCCGCGGTCAAGCTCGGCGTGAACCGGTTCGTGGTGCCCGCGCCGCCGCCACACCATTGGTGGACGTGGCTCGCGGTCGTCATGACGGCATCCGGCGCGGCGCTGCTCGAGGAGATCGTCGTGCTTGCGTACCTCATCACGCGGCTCAAGCAGCTCGCGTGGTCACCGCTCGCGATCATCGCGACATCGGCGCTGCTGCGCGGGTCCTACCACCTGTACCAAGGATGGGGCGGCTTCTTCGGGAACGTGTTGATGGGCGCGCTGTTCGCTGTGCTGTTCCTCAAATGGCGGCGCGCGTGGCCGTTCGTCGTGTGTCACTTCCTGCTGGACGCGAGCGCCGCTGCGGGCTGGCTGTTGTTCCACGGGCATCCGCCCGGGCTGTGACCGACCTACTGGCCGTCGCGCGGGATGATGCGGTCCCACCGCTTCGTGAAGCGCTCGGCGCCGTCCTCGAACGCGGTGAGCTCGATCGCCACGGTGTAGGCCTCGGCCGTCGAGTCGACGCGTACGTGCGAGTAGGTGCGCACGGTCGCCTCGGGGAACGCGAGCTCGAACTCGCACTCACCGTCGGCGAACGCAACGCCGGGGTCGGTCGTCGAGGCGCCAACGGTGCCTTCGTATCGGTCGCGATAGGCGCGCGCATCGCCCTGGTCGGCGCCCGTGCTGCCGTAGCCGGTTCGGGCGATGTGCATCCCGTCGCGCGGCTCATCGACCTCCCAGCGCCACCACCCGTCCTCGGTGCTCTCGGTGCTGTGCTGGTTTCCCGTGATGACGCGGACGCTGGGCGGATCCGCCACCGGCGATCCGTCGAGCACCGGTAGCTCGAGCGTCGCGGTTGGACGATCGATGCTCAGCGTCGCTGCGTACGGCGGCGGCCACGCGTTCGGCCAGTCGGCGCCGGCCAGGTCCAGACGGACCTGGTGCCCCGCCTCGAACGTCCACGCGATCGCTTCGAGCTCGAGATCGATCTCGAATGACTCGCCGGGCACGACCGGTTCGTCTTGATGCGCGATGTTCGTCATCCCACGCACGACGAGCGATGACGCACCGTCCGGGAAGACGTCCGTGATCTTGGCCGACAGATAGGCGATCGGCCGGTCCGACCTGAGCGTGACGCGCAGATACGGATGGCCGAACACCTCGAGGTCTTCGGTCAGCGGCTCCCATGTGTAGGTGAGCGAGCGCTCCTCGTCGGGCCGCTGGTCGGCGGACTGACCCCACGGCAGCCCGCCTGCGCACGAGATCCAGGCGGTCGCGCCGACGTCGCCTGCGACCGTCAGCGCGTCTGTCGGTCCCTCGCCGGCAAGGCCGCCCGGCTCGGCATCGCCAAGCGCACGTTCGTACACCCCGAGCCGCTTCGGCGGCCAGGCCGGCTCCGACCGCCACTCGCCACGAACCTCGTTGCGCAGCGGATCCGGACGCGTGGAGCGCTGTTGATAGACGACGACCGGGGGTTCCTCGTCGATCCCGTTCTCCTCGTCCTTGAGCCATCGGTCGAACCACCGCACGATCTCGGCGGTCCCGTCGATGTTCGGACCCGGGCGGCACGTCTCGGGGGAGCCGTGCGACCACGGACCGATCAGCAGCCGCACCGGGGCCTGCATCCGTTCGAACGAGCGCAGCGCGATGTTCGTGTACCCGTCGGCCCAGCCGCCGATGATCATCGTCGCGGCGGTGATCGAGGCGATGTCCTCTCGCGCCGAGCCGTACAGCCAGTACGCGTCGCGGCGCTGGTGCGCGAGCCAGGTGAGGAGCCAGGGCTCGGTCTGCTCGAGCCGCCGCTGCCACTCGTCGCGCCAATCCGCACCCCACAGGCGAGGGACCGGCGGCAGCGCGTTCATCGCGACCATGTACGTCGGGTAGTCCACGAGGTCGACGTGCTTCAACGCGCCGCCGTAGTAATGGACGTCGTCGTTGTAGCGGTCGTCCGAGGCGAAGATCGGCACGATGGCCTTGAGCGCCGGCGGGTTCTCCAGCGCCGCTTGCAACGAGTTGAAGCCGCCGTAGCTCGTCCCGAACATGCCGACGTTCCCGGAGGACCACGTCTGCGTGGCGAGCCAGTCGATCACCTCGACCAGGTCGCGGCGTTCGTCGGCGGAGTACTCGTCGGTCGTGATCCCACCGGACGATCCGGTGCCGCGGATGTCGAGCCGCACCGATACGTATCCGTGATCGGCGAGGTCGGCGTAGTGGCCGTCGTAGCCGGCGATCGCGTCGTCCTTGCGATAGGGCAGCGCTTCCATGATCACCGGCCACGGCGCGTCGTCCGTCTCGGGGAAGAACAACGTCGCGGACAGCGAGACGCCGTCGGTCATCGGGATGCGGACGCGTTCGTTCCGGGCCATGGTGTCGGCGAAGCCTAGCGGGTCAGATCCACCGCCGGAACCACACGATCGTGCGCAGATGCAGGTCGCTGATGCGACCGGCGGTCAAGATCGGCCAGAACAACCAGAAGACGACGACGACCGCGACCACGTACGCGACCACGAACGGTCGATAGACGTGCGCGGTCGAGATGGCCGCCTCGCCGGTCTCCGGGTTCACCGCGACGGCTCCGGTGTCGTGCTCGCGAACCACGATCTTCGCGTCGCACAGGTCCCGACACGCCCACGTGACCGCGAGCACCATGAACGGCACCAACGGCAGGACATAGAAGAAGAACGTCGGCCGCGTCTGCACGAACCACGGCAGGTACTGCCCAACGAAGGCGACGATGATGAAGCCGCCCCGCCAATCACGCGTTCGGCGCCACGCGAGCAGGACGTACGGCAAGGCGATGACGCTCGCCCAGAAGATGAAGGGGTTGCCGATGGCGAGGATCTGCGCGGTGCTCGTCCCGACGTTGTTCACGTAGAAGCTGATCGGCCGCAACAGCAGGATCCAGCCGCCGGGGTGCGCGTAGTACGGATGCGTCGGGGTCTGCAGTCCCGTCTTCGGATCGAGCTGCGTCCATTGGATCCCGTTGTGGTGAAAGTCCCAGGTCGCGCCCATGTTCGCGACCCAGTCGTGCCAGCTCCATGCGAAATGGTGGAACCACGGGAGCCACGTGATCATGTAGATCGCGATCGGCGTGAGCAGCAGCGCGAGCACGATGCCGAACGACTCGCGTGAGACGGCACGGCCGAAGGCGCGGAGCCACGAGCGAGCGTGGTGCCGTCGGGTCGTTTCCCACATGTAGGCGAGCACCACGACGGCGAACAAGGCGAAGACGCCCGACCACTTGACGGCGCTCGCGGCGCCGAGGGCGGCGCCGGCGGCGAACCGCCATGGTCGCCAGATCGGCGAGGGGGCGGGGGGCGGGGGTGGCACCGGCTCGTTGTCGTTGCCGGGGTCCGCCGCGGCGGCCGCATCGGCCGCCCCGAGCGCGGCGGCCGTATCCGGGGGCGGATCAGGGTCCGGTTCGGCCCGGACGGCCACCGCCGCTTCGGTATCGGCCTGGCGTCGGTCGATCCACCGCCGGTCCAGGAGGAACAACACGAACGCGAGCACGATCCAGAACTCGAGATGGATGTCGAGCAAGCCGACGCGAGACATCACCACGTTGAGGTTCTCGACGGCCATGAGGAGTCCTGCGACCGCCGTCCAAAGCGCGGAACCGAACAACAGCTGCGCCATCACGGCGGTCAGCGTCACGACGAGCGTGCCGGCGATGACAGACGAGATCCGCCACCCGAACGAGCGCATCCCGAATAGCTTGATGCCCATCGCGATCTCCCACTTGCCAAGCGGCGGATGGACCCACGAGCCGACGTCCCACTTGGTCGTGCGCCAGTACTTCTCATCGCTCGAGTCGATCGTGCAGGTGTCGTTCGACCAGCCGACGAGGATGCACGCGGCCTTCGGGTAGTACACCTCGTCGAAGACGTAGTCCGACGGGTTGCTGACGTGCACGATGCGGAGCCAGCCCGCGAGGATGGTGACGGCGGCGACGGCCACGACCGGACGGTTGAGTCGCGACAGCGCACGCACGCGACCAGGGTACTCGTGGCCGTCGGCCATCTCGGCCGTGTCGGCGCTCAGGCGAGCGTCCGGCGGATCAGTCCGGCTGCGTCGCGAAGCTCGTCTTCGGGCAGTGGCGGGTACTCGGCGCTCGAGACGAGAACCGCCCCGTTCGGCAGCTGCGTCTCGACCGCCTCGCCCTTCAACATCCGGTCGCTGAGGGCGTCGCCCTGCCGATGGGGCGCCAGCATGAAGTGCAGGTGGGGGATGCCGGACCCGAACACGTAGACGTAGATCTGTTCCGCGCCCGTCGCGTCGCGGATCGCCGAGCTGCACCGGCCGAGGACGTCGCCCAGCGTCGCCGCTTCGTCGCCGTCCAGGGCCGTGATCGCGGTGATGTGCCGGCGAGGTTCGAGGTAGGAGAACCCGAGCACCTCCGACGACAGGCTCGTCGTCAGCCGCCAGCGTGGGTCGCTCCAGACCTCGGTGCGATGAAGCTCGGGATCGCCGTCGGTGCCTCGGCACGCGGGGCAATCGGGGTACCGGATCATCGCGGTCGATCCGCCTTGCGCCGAACGAACTGCAGACCCTGGAAGACGTCGGTGATCGACGCCGATTTGTTGTCGACGAGGCCCGTGGCGAGCCCGGCGCCGTGGACGAGGTCGAAGTCGACGTCGGTGTCGGTGCGCGCGGCCTGCTTGGGCCACGCGATCCACAGACGCCCCGCCGGCGCGATCGCGCGCGCGAGCGGATCGATCCGCCTGCGCAGCGTGTTCGCGCGCATGAAGAAGGCCAGGATCACGTCCAGATCGCGCCCGGTGCGCGCGAGGAACGAGACACCGTCGGGCAGCGGCGCGAGCGCCGTCAGCTCGCGGTCCAGCGCGTCGGGTGCGTCAAGGACCCGGACACGGGCACCTTCCGTGATGCCGAGTTTCTTCCACAGCGGCGTGCTGGAGTAGTCCTTGTGATCGTTCGCCATCGGTCACCGCTCGGTCGAGGATCGAGGCGGAGCATACCGATACGACCTCTCGGCCTTCTCAAACGACGGTGTCGGGCGGTCGGGCGCGCGCGGCGACGGTCACGATCGCACGAGAGATGGGCAGCAGGACGCCCCAGATCACGACGGCCAACTCCATCGATAGGGGGACGAAAGCCGTTCCGATCGCGAACGCGATCGGCGTCATCGTGGCGCGGAACGTCGTCGCCCGCTGGACGTCCGGATCCACCGAGCCGACGAGCTGCCGGCCCAACGCGTAGAACCAGATCGACGCGCCGACGAGACTCGTGACTGTCAGCGTTCCGCCGTAGAGGAAACCTGCCACGTCTGAGCCGAAGTAGCGTCCGAGTAGCTCCGTCGGGAACGGCAAGAAGCAGATCCCAAGAAGGTGGAACAGGTTCAGCCACAGCAGTCCGAGATCGTAGCGGTCGATGAGCCGGAACAGCCGATGGTGAGCGATCCAGAACTGGCCGATGACGACGAAGCTGAGGGCGAAGGCGAACAATTGGCCGGAAAGTTCGTGCAGCGCGTGTCCCAATCCCGCCGCCGGAACGGTCGCGGGGATGACGAGGGTCACCACGAGCAACGTCATGGCGATGGCGAACACCGCATCGCTGAAGAACTCGATCCGATCCATGCCGGCTGGATCGGACGAGCGTCGGACGGCGAGCGGGCCGCGGCTCGCGGGCTCGACAGGATCGGGTGCGCCGCCGACTCGGGACATCCACGTACCGTATCCCGCCCGACCTCCCTCGAGGTTGGGAGCGCACGGCGGTCCGGCATGCGACCATCGCTGGATGGCCGGGGTGCTGCATATCGTCGCGACGCCGATCGGGAACCTCGGCGACCTGAGCGATCGCGCCCGCGCAACATTGGCGACGGTGGATCTGGTCGTCGCCGAAGACACGCGCCGCACCGGGAAGCTGCTCGCGTCGCTCGGCATCGACGCGCGCATGCGCTCGATGTTCGAAGGCAACGAGCGACGCCGGACCGACGAGATCGTGGAGGAGCTCCTCGACGGGCGAATCGTCGCGCTCGTGTCTGACGGCGGAACCCCGCTCGTGTCGGATCCGGGCTATCGGTTGGTCCGCGCGTGCGTCGAGGAGGGGATCGAGGTGCGCGTGGTGCCCGGACCGTCGGCGGCGATCGCGGCGCTCGTGGTCAGCGGGCTCGCGACCGACCGCTTCGTCTTCGAGGGGTTCCTGCCGAGGACCGCCGGCGATCGGCGAGCGCGGCTGGCGGCGCTCGCCGACGAGCCGCGGACCGTCGTGCTGTACGAGTCGCCCAGGCGGCTCGCGACGTTGCTCGCCGACCTCGCGGCGATCGAACCGGATCGAAGGGTCGCCGTCTGCCGTGAGCTGACGAAGCTCCATGAAGAGGTGCGGCGGGGCACCGTGGCAGAGGTGCGTCAGGCGATCGGCGACGGCGCCGTCCGGGGCGAGGTCGTCGTCGTGCTCGAAGGACGACCGGCCGGCGCATCCGTGGATGTCGACGCTGCGGTCGCCGAGGCTCGTGAGCTCGTCGCAGACGGCGCGCGGAAGCGCGATGCCGCGCACCAGGTGGCCGAGCGTACGGGCGTTCCCGCCAACGCGATCTATCGGGCGCTCGTGCCGGAGGCGACCGGATGAGCGTCGTGCCGCTCGGCCCGCCGCCTCGCCCCGACGGCGTGCCGTTCCGGCCCGATGTCATCGTGCCCGCGGCGCCGCCGCGGACCGACGTGCACCACGCGCGGCAGCGAACCGACGCAACGCTCGTTGGCGTGCTCGCGATCTTCCTCAGCGGCGCCGTCGTCGCCGCCTCGATCGCGATCGCGTCGCCGGCCCCGAGTCCGATCGTGGGTCCGCCGACGACCGTCCCGTCCGGCGCCGGCCAGCCGGGGCTCTCGGGTGTCGTGCCGATGGGCCCCGACGGCCCGTACGCGTTCCTCGCCGCCACCTACGTCCACGGCCAGCGCGAGCCGGTTCGATGGAACCCGTGCCAGCCGATCGGATACGAGCTCAACGTGGAGCACGGGCCGCCCGGGACCCAGGAGGCCATCAGGGGTGCCCTCGACCTCGCGAGCACGGCGTCGGGGATCGACTTCCAGTTCGACGGCAGCACGATCCAGGGGATCGCCGGGATGCGCCACGGTCGGTACTTCACCGATGCGCTGCACTCCGTGTACAAGCCCGTCTTGATCGCTGTCGTCTCGCACGCGGCGTTCCAGCGGTTCCACGTTCCCCAGCGGGTGCTCGCGTTCACGCACCCGGAGCAGGGCACGTCGTCGCACGAAGACGAATGGGTCTCCGGCTACATCGCCGTCGACGGCGGCGTCCGGTACGCCAACACCGGCAGGTGGTCGATGGAGCTCGTGATCGCCCACGAGGTCGGGCACCTACTCGGTCTCGCCCACGTGGACGACCCGAACCAGCTGATGTTCAGCACGCAGGTCGCGAACGGCGTCATCCCGGCGCCGACCGACGGCTACGGCCCCGGCGACCTTGCCGGGCTCGCGCTGCTCGGTGCACGCCAGGGCTGCCTGCCGCACGTGCGCGTGGCGCCGTAGATCCGGCCGTTCCGAACCTGCCGGTACGATGTGCGCCACCATGGGCCGCGACGTCTTCTACATCACGACGCCGATCTTCTACGCGAACGACGTGCCCCATATCGGGCACGCCTACAACGCGGTCGGCACCGACTTCATCGCGCGCTACCACCGGCTGCGCGGTGAGGACGTCTTCCACCTGACGGGCACCGACGAGCACGGCCTCAAGGTCCAGCGTGCGGCGGAGGCCAACGGCGTCACCGCGACGGAGTGGGTCGATGAGCTCGAGCCGAAGTGGCGCGAGGTCTGGGCGCGGCTCGATATCGCCTACGACGACTACATCCGCACGACCGAGCCGCGTCACCACGACGCCGTCGTGAAGATCTTGCAGGCGGTCAAGGACAACGGTCGCAACGACATCTATCTCGGTCACTACGAGGGCCTGTACTGCGTGCACTGCGAGGCCTACTACAACGAGTCCGACCTCATCGAGGGGAACCGCTGCCCGATCCATGAACGGCCGGTCGAGCTCGTTCGTGAGGACAACTACTTCTTCCGACTGTCCGCGTACGCGGACCGGTTGCTCGCGCATTACGAGGCGCACCCAGAAGCGGTCGAGCCGGCGACGCGTCGCAACGAAGTGCTCTCGTTGATCCGTGGCGGCCTTCAGGACTTCTCGATCAGTCGCACGACGTTCGACTGGGGCGTGCCGTTGCCTTGGGACGAAACGCACGTCGCCTACGTCTGGTTCGACGCATTGACGAACTACGTCACCGCCGCCGGGTATGCGGATGATCCCGATGGGTTCGCGCGGATGTGGCCGGCGAACATCCACTCGATCGGCAAGGACATCCTTCGCTTCCACGCGGTCTATTGGCCGGCGATGTTGATGGCGGCGGCCCTCGAACCGCCGATGCAGGTCTGGGCGCACGGCTACCTCACCGTCGGCGGCAAGAAGATGTCGAAGACGAACCTCACGGGGATCCACCCGTTCGACCTCATCGACCACTTCGGGGTGGACTCTTATCGGTACTTCTTCATGCGCCAGATCGTGTGGGGAGCCGACGGCGACTTCTCGTGGGAGGCGATGGTCGAGCGCCACAACGCCGACCTCGCGAACGGACTCGGGAACCTCGCCAGCCGGGTGCTCGCGATGCTGGCGAGCAACGTGGACGGCGCCGTGCCGGCCGCGACGCTGCCCGGCGAGGAGTCGGATCTCCCCGACGTCATCAGCGAGGCGGCGAAGCGCTACGACGACCACATGATCCAGGTCGAGCTTCAGAAGGCGGTTGCCGCGGTCTGGTCCATCGTCGACCGCGCCAACGGATATCTCGTTGAGAAGGAGCCGTGGAAGCTCGCGAAGGACGCCGATCGTCGCGCCGAGCTGGAGTCGGTGCTGTATGCGAGCGCCGAGACGCTGCGCATCATCGCCGTGTTGATCCAACCGTTCATGCCGGCCGCCGCTCAGCGGCTTTGGGACCAGCTCGGCATCGGCGGGAACGTGGTGGATCAACGACTTCCCGATGCCGTGGTGTGGGGCGGTCTCCCCGTGGGTACCGTCACGCACAAGGGAGACGCGCTCTTCCCTCGCCTCGACGCGGGGGAGTGAGCGATCGCAGGGACCCCACCCCGTCGACCGCCGGATGAGGCTTCCCAACTTCGTGTTTCACGTGAAGCTCACCCTGTTCACCCGAACTTGAGACCGGGTAAGGTCCGCGCCAGATGGGCGCCTCGAACCCTGAACTCCCGGTGCAGTCCACGGCCGTAGACAGCCACTGCCACCTGTTCCTGATGGACCAGGAACCTGCAGTGGCGGTCGAGGCCGCGAAGGCCGCCCGCGTGGAACGCATGATCTGTGTAGGCGTGGACGTTGCGACGAGCGAGCGGTCTATCGCGATCGCCTCCGAGCTCGAGGGTGTGCGCGCCTCGGCCGGCGTTCACCCCCATGACGCCGACGGGTTCGACGACGAGGCCGCCGCGCGGATCGAAACGCTCCTGAAAGACCCCGCGGTTGTAGGGGTCGGGGAGTGCGGGCTCGATTGGTTCCGGATGCACAGCGAGCGCGAGGCACAGCTGCGGACGCTGGCGGCACACATCGAGCTCGCGCGCGATTGTGGAAAACCGATGATCGTCCACGTGCGCGACGCATGGGACGACGCGCTTCGAGTCTTGCATGAGGGTTCTGCGGAGCGCGTCGTGATCCACTGCTTCACCGGTGACGCCGACATCGCGCGCGAGTGCGAACGACGCGGCTATTGGCTCTCGTTCGCCGGCAACGTCACGTATCCGAAGAACGCGCACATGCGTGAAGCCGCCGCGGCGGTGTCACTCGATCGCGTGTTGGTCGAGACCGACAGTCCGTTCCTCGCGCCGCAGAAGCTTCGCGGCACCGATAACTCGCCGCAGAACGTCGTCATCACGCTCGCGGAACTCGCATCGGTGCGCGACGAACCGCTCGAACTGCTCGCCGACGCGACGGTCTCGAACGCCGAAGCGGTCTTTTCCGGCCTATGAGCGCCCGGATCGACTGCCCTCCCTCAAGGTTGCAGTAAGGGTTGAGGGTTCGATAAGGTGGCCCTCCATGCGACCGGAGGCCACGTTCCGGCCGGGGCACTTCCCACCCAGCCGCTTCCCCCGAAGGCCCTCCCCGTACTTACGGAGGCAGGGTGGTACGACCGACACGCGTACGGCGGCTGCGACGCCGTCGTGCTCTGAAAGCTTCGATCGTCGCGGCGGGCGTCGTGTTGTCCGCGACCATCGTTTCGGGCGCATGGGCGAAAGACGTGACGCTGGTGATCGACGGGCGCTCGCACGACGTGCGCACGCGATCGACGAGCGTCGAGGACCTGCTTTCCGATCAAGGCGTGCCGCTGTCGATCGGGTTGCAGGTCGAACCGCCGCCGGCGACGACGCTCGCCGACGGCATGACCGTCTACGTGAGTCCACCGCCGGGCGTGCCGGCGAACGGGTTCTCGGCGTCGGTCACCTCCACAGGTGTGGGGGTCTGGGTGGTGGAGCGACCGGGGACGGGTTCGTTTGGGAAGGCGAACTCCGGACCCGGGGAGGCTTCAACCTCTGCGGCCGGTGTCGGGCCTTCGGGCGTCACCGTGCGGGCCGTCGTGACGGGGAAGGTGCACGACGTCTCGACCAACGCGGAAACGACCGGGGCGCTCCTTATGGCCATGGGGATCCAACCCGACGCTGATGACCGCGTCGTCCCGCCACCCAGTACCCCCCTCCACGACGGCATGACGGTCCGGTACGACCGCGTGTCGACGACTACGCACCAGATGACGCTGCCCATCCAGATGCCCGTCGACACGCACTACACGTCGTCGCTCAGCCCGGGGCACATGGTGGTGCTGAGCCACGGCTCGACTGGCACCGAGCGCGCGGCGGTCGCGGTCAGGTCGGTCAACGGGAGCGTGGTCTCGCGCCGGATCGTGTCGCGCAGCGTTCTCGCGCCGCCGGTGCCGGAGGTCCGGCTCTCGGCGCCGTATTCCATGACCGACGGAACGCTGCGCGAGCCCGGGACCGGGGCGACCACCGAGACGGGCGAGGCCTCCTGGTACGACCCGCCGTGGAGCGGCCTGACCGCCGCCCAGCCATGGCTGCCGTTCGGCACCCATGTGACCGTCACGGACCTCGACACCGGACGCTCCGTTACGGTGGTGATCGATGATCGAGGACCGTTCGGATCGGGGCGGATCATCGACCTCTCACCCGAGGCGTTCTCCGCCCTCCAGCCGCTCGGCCACGGCGTCCTCCACGTCTCCCTCTCTTGGTGATTCCTCACCGCGGGCGATGCTCGATGCGTACGGCGTCGAGCCGTCCAAGGCGCTCGGGCAGCATTTCCTGATCGATCCGAACCTCGCCACCGCCATGGCTGCCGACGCGGGCGTCCAGCCCGGCGACGCGGTCATCGACATCGGCGCAGGGCTCGGCGCGCTGACAACCGCGCTCGCCGAGCGTGGCGCGGCGCGGGTTCTGGCGATCGAGTTCGACCGTGCGCTCGTGCCCGCCTTGCGTTCCGTGGCGCAGGCGTACCCGACGGTCGAGGTCGTCGCCGCCGACGCCACCAAGGCTGACTGGCCGTCGGCGCTCGGCGATCGGGCATGGATCGCATGCGGGAACCTCCCGTACAACGTCGGCACGGCCATCGTGCTGTCCCTGCTCGAGCGCGCGCCGATGGTGCGGCGAGTCGTCGTGATGGTGCAGCGAGAGGTTGCGGATCGGTTGGTCGCCACGTCCGCGGCGCGCGAGGGATACGGGCCGACCAGCTTGCGTGTCGCGTTTCACGCCGACGCGACGATCCTGCGGCCGGTGCCGGCGTCCGTGTTCTGGCCGCGCCCGTCGGTCGCGTCCGCGATCGTTCGGATGGAGCGGCGTTCGCATCCCGCCGCTGCCGTCG
Source organism: Actinomycetota bacterium (assembly GCA_036265325.1). GTDB lineage: Bacteria > Actinomycetota > UBA4738 > UBA4738 > HRBIN12 > AC-51. The sequence continues at coordinate 49,320 of DATAPH010000016.1, forward strand.
ACGAAGAGGCGCTCTGGCGCGTCGTCGATGAGGCGTTCGCGCAACGGCGGAAGACGATGCGCGGCGCGCTCCGCCGGCTCGGCGTCGATGACCCCGACGCGACGCTGTACGCGGCGGGCGTCGACCCGTCGACTCGTCCGGAGGAGCTTGATCTCGCCGGATTCGCTCGCATCGCCGAGGCGCTCCCGGCGTGAGCGTCACGCGGCGGGCGCACGCGAAGCTCAACGTCTTCCTTCATGTCGTCGGCGCACGCGACGACGGCTACCACGAGATCGAGACGGTGATCCTGCCGCTCGAGTTGCACGACGTTGTCAGGGCCGAGGCCGCGGACGAGTTCACCGTGACCGTATCCGGTGCACGCGCGGGGGAGCTGGCCCGCGCGGGCGGCGAGGCGCTCGTCGACAGTGCTGCACGGGCATGGGCGCACGAGACGGGCCGCGCCTCGCCGGACGCCGCGATCGCGGTCGACAAGCGGATCCCGGTCGCCGCGGGCCTCGGGGGCGGCAGCGCAGACGCCGCGGCGACGATCCGGGTCCTCGACGAGCTCCACCGGACGGACCTCTCTACCGAGACCCTGCTCGGCATCGCCGCTGCCGTTGGCTCCGACGTCCCCGCGTTGCTGCTCGGCGGGCCGGTGTACGCCGACGGTCGCGGCGACCGCGTGACGCCGGTGCACGCGCAGACCACGGCCTGGGTTGTCGTGCCGGCGTCGTTCGCGGTGCGCACGCCCGACGCGTACAGATGGTGGGACGCTCGGGCGGAGTCCGGACCCGACCCGGGCGCTGTGATCGCTGCGCTCGAGGCCGGCAACGACGAGATCCTTGGGCCGGCGATCTTCAACGATCTTCAGTTCGCCGTCGCAGCGCGGCATCCCGAGATATCCGACACGATCGCCGCGTTGCTCGACGCCGGCGCGCTCGGAGCCGTGATGTCCGGCAGCGGCCCCACGGTAGTCGCTCTCGCGCGGCATCTGGCGCACGCCGATCAGATCGCCCAGGCGGTGCCGGGCGCGTTCGTCACCTCGGGGCCTCCACGTACGATGGGGCCACCCTCCGGGGTCGTCTAATGGCAAGACACGGGCCTTTGGAGCCTGGAATGGAGGTTCGATCCCTCCCCCCGGAACGGATCCAGATGCCGGAGCCACGTCCCTTGATGACGGCGTTTCGCGGCGGGCCTTGACGCGTGTCCGCGTCACCCGCGAGCATCACTCCTTCATGACGCTCCCGACCCCCCGAAGAAGCCTCGCGTGCGTCCTTGCCCTGATGGCGATCGTGCTTGTGTCGAGCCAGGTCCCGACCGCGCAGAGGGCGAACGCGGCTGGTCTCGCCGATGGCGCCTACCTCTACGTCGTCCAGGGAAGCGCGCTGCACGTGTATCGCTTCGGGACGTGGGATGAGGTCGCGACGTTCTCGCTTCCGCAGCTCTCGGACGGCGTGCGCGGCGTCGCGATGGATCCAAGCATCGGAGCGCTGTTCATCGCCCACGGCGGAGACGGCGGGGCGAACGGGAACGGAAGCCTGCTGAGATGGAACGTCGCGACTGGGACGACGTCGTGGGATATCGCGTATCCATTCGGCACCGATCAACTCGCGGCGTGTGCGGGACGCGTGTACATGCCGACCGGAGAGGCGGCCGCCGGATCGACGTGGGAGGTGTTGAGTGGCGCCGACGGAAGCGTGATCTCGACGCTCAAGGGCGGATCACATCCCCACAACACGATCTGCGACGCCGGGCACGTGTTCATGGGCGGGCGCCGGACGGCGTATCTGATCGCGAAATCCCTGACGTCGAGCGCGCGGGTGAAGGTCGGACCCTCACCGAGCGCGAAGACGGGCGTTCGCCCTTTCACCGTCAACGCGGACGACACACGCGCGTACATCACCTGGACGAAATACCGCGGGTTCTCGGTCGCGAACCTCACGACCGGCGCGGTCCTTGCGAGCGAGAACTTCGGTCCCGTTCCCGCTGGGTTCCGTCCGACGTCGCCATCGCATGGGATCTCGCTGTCTCCCGACGGCACGGAGGTGTACGTGATGGACGCGCCAGTTCAGCAGGTCGAGGTCTGGAGCGCCGACGACACGCCGACGCATCTCGCCACGATCGACGTTTCGGGTTTGACGGGATCTGACTCACCGTGTCCCTACGACTGCCTTAAAGAGGGATGGCTCCTCCACAGCCTCGACGGCCGGTACGTGTTCGTCAGCGACTCCGGCGACGTGATCGACACGACGACGCGGACGGTCGTCGCTTCGATCTCCACGCTCGCGAACGATCGTCATGGGTCGATCGAGATCGACTGGTCCGGGGGAGCGCCGGTCGCGACGTCGTCGCATTTCGGAACCGGCCACTAGTTTCGGAACCGACATTAGTCCGAAAGGCCGTAGCGAGTTCCGATGTAAGCCGGTCACGCTAGGGCGCATCGTCGGGTATACCGACAGGAACGCGTGTCGAGGCGGCGATGGATCGGAGAGGGGTCTCTTGAACGTTCGGTCGCTCGCGCGACCGTTGATCCGGCGTGCCGACGTGCCTGCCGTGATCCTTGGAGGTGGCATCTCGGCACTCGCGGTCCTGCGCGCCCTTGGCATCCGCGGTGTGCCGACGTTCCTTCTCGGATCAGCAGGGGAAGTTGCTGCTCGGTCGCGGTTCGCGGCTCGTCTATCAGGCGGAGACGTCGCCGCGACGGCAACGTCGTTGCTGGCCGCTCTGAGATCGTCCGGGATAGAGGAAGCGGTGCTCTTCCCGTGTTCGGACGATTGGCTCCACGCTGTCGCAGCACTGCCACCGGAGGCGCGGCACGCATTCCCATCCCCGATCGCAACGCCCGACGTCGTCGCGACGCTGACGAGGAAGGACCTGTTCGCTCGGGCGGCGGCTCTGTACGACGTGCCGCATCCTCGTACCACTGAGGTCCGGTGTTCAGACGATCTCGCGCGTGTGTCCGATCACGAGTTGTCGTCGTCGTTCCTCAAGCCGAGCGACTCGCAGGCGTTCAGCCGCCGGTTCCGAACGAAAGGATTCCGTGTCGCCGATCGAGACCAGGCGGGCGAGCTGTTGCGCGGTGCGACGGCCGCCGGTCTCGGCCTCGTCCTGCAGGAATTCATCCCGGCGGATCCGTCCGCGCACATCTTTCTCGATGGCTTCGTGGATCGCGACGGGCGGATCCGCGGCTTGCTCGCCCGACAGAGACTACGGATGTTTCCTCCAGGTCTCGGGAACAGCACGGACAGCGTGACGGTGCCACTGGCGGGCGTCACACCCGCTATCGACGCGCTCCGTCGGCTCTTCCGAGGTCTCGGGTATCGAGGCCTCTTCGACGCGGAGTTCGTGCGCGATGACCGCGACGGCGTGTTCCGCGTCATAGAGGTGAATGCGAGGCCGTGGTGGCAGCTCGAACTTGCCGCCGCCGCGGGCCTCGACCTCGTCGGGATGGCGTATGACGACGCGCTGGGACGCGCGGTCCGCGAGGCGGCCGGCTATCGGATCGGAGCTCGGTGGATCAACCCGATCCAGGATGTCCGATCACGCCTCGCTCACGAGGCGATAGCGATCGCGCCGCTGTGTCGGCGCGATCCCTGGCTACGGGCGCGACACGCGGCCTTCCGCTGGAACGATCCTGCTCCGGGGTTCGCCGAACTGTCACG
>DATAPH010000017.1:0-16426 GCA_036265325.1 Actinomycetota bacterium
CTTGGAGGAATGGAACGAGAGCACCGTCGGGCACGCGGCGATGTACCGCTCCGAGGCCGTGCCGAGCATCGTCCGCACCGCGGTCGAAGCGGGAGCGACCGACCTCGCCGCCGGCGTCGTCGACCGCTGCGAGCGCGTGACGATGCGCGACCACATCTTTGTCGACACCGCCGCCGCGCTCGTCCGCGATGCTGCCGGCGAGGCCGACCCGTCCGTGTGGATCGAACTCGAGGGACGGTGGCGGATCTACGGCAACCGGTACGAGCAGGCGCTCGCCGCCCGCGCGGCCGGCCGCCTCACCGGCGACGAGGCCGCGACGGCCCGAGCCGCCGACCTGCTCAACGACCTCGGCGTGCCCACCTAGCCGGCCCGGCGAGTCCGGCTGGCATACTTCCCGGCCGATGGATCCCGAAGAGGAAGCGCAGCTCGAGGTCGCCGCGGCGCCCACCGGCGTCTTCGCAGGCACCGAGGGCAAGGACTTCCGGGTGCTCGCGGCGGGCACGGCCCAGAACATCATCGGGCTGGGCGTCTTCGTCATCGGCACGTTCGCGGCCAACATCCTGATCGCCCGCTCGTTCGGCGGCGGCGAAACCGGTGCGGCCGCCCTCGGCATCGTCACATTGGGAACCCAGTTCGCGTTCATCGCCGCGGCGGGTACGCGGATGGGGATGGACATGGCCTCGGTCCGGTACGTGTCGATCGAGGTCGGCGCGGGGCGGCCCGGCGCGGTCCGTGTGGTCGTGGCTCGCGCGGTCCTGATCGCGCTCGCAGTCTCGGTGGCGTTCGGCGCGCTGACGGTCGCACTCGCCACGCCGATCGGCAACCTGCTCGCCCCGGGTGGGAGCGATCCCTCGCAGACGATCGGGTCGATCCGAGCGGCCGGCGTCGCGATCCCGTTCATCGCGCTCACTTACGTGTGGCTCGGCGGCGGCCGCGGCCTGAAGGTGATGCGTCACACGCTCTACGTGCAGTGGGTCGCACAGCCGCTCCTGTGGATCGTGCTGATGGTCGCCTTCTGGCAGGTCGACAAGACCGAGCCGATGTCGGTCTGGGCCTACGCGGCGTCGTGGGTCCTGGCGGCGGCCGGCGGTTGGTTCTTCTGGACCAGGCTCAGCAGGAAGTTCGCGAAGGAGCCGCCCGAGGCCGGGCTGACGGCGGCGTTGATCAAGTACGGCGGCCCTCGCGCGCCGGCGGCGTTGCTGTCGCAAGGCCTGTTCTGGATCGACTACTTCGTGGCGTCGGCGGTGGGGTCCCCAGCGGTCACCTCCAACGACCTCGGCGTGTACGCGGCGTGCGTCCGGGTGGCGCTCGCTATGGTGCTGTTCCTGACGGCCGTCTCGTACGTGTTCTCGCCGTTCGTGGCAGACCTCCACGCGCGGGGCGAGACCGAGAAGCTCGACACCCTGTTCAAGTCGATCACCCGCTGGACGGTCGCGGGCACGATCCCACTCCTCTTATTGATGTTGCTCGCGCCCGCCGCGATCTTGCGGCTGTTCGGCGGGTCGGACTTCACGTCCGGGACGACGGCCCTTCGGATCCTCGTGATCGGCCAGGCGATCAACGTGAGCGTCGGCGCCGCCGGGTTCGTGCTGATCATGGCCGGCCGCACTGGCTGGGACCTGACGGTGTACGGAGTGTCGGCGCTGCTCGACCTGGTGCTGTCGCTGATCCTCGTGCCGAAGTTCGGGATCAACGGCGCGGCGGCGTCACAGGCGATCACGATCGGTCTGTCGAACTGGTTGCGCCTGGCGCTCGTGAAGAAGTACGTCGGGATCTTCCCGTGGGACAAGCCGTACGCGCGACTGGCGTTCCCGGCCGCCGCATGCGCCATCGCGATGCTCGCCGCTCAAGCGATCCTTCCCGGGAGGAAGTGGCTGCTCGAACTGATCGGGATCGGTCTGGCGGGCGCGATCGTGTACGTGCCGGTGCTGCTGCGGTTCGGGCTCACCGAGGGTGAACGGGTTGCGCTCCGCAACGGCATCGCGAAGGTCCGTGGACGTTCGGCCGCTGCGTCCGGCTGACCGCGAGCGCGCGCGGGCGTGGCTCCGCGAGCACTTGGCGGAGTCGATGGCCGCGAACGGCGAGCTGTTCTATCCGGCGGAGCACGACGGGTTCATCGCGGGCGATTGGGACGGACTGATCACGTACCGCATCGGTGGCGGTCGCTGCGAGGTCACGTTGCTGAAGGCGCTGCACGAGGGCCAAGGCGTCGGCTCCGCGCTCTTGGCCGCAACGGTGTCGGCAGCGCGCGACGCAGGCTGCGTCGACGTCTGGCTGGTCTCGACGAACGACAACCTGCACGCGCTCGAGTGGTACGACCGGAAGGGTTTCGCCGTCACGGAGATCCGCGACGGCGCAGTGGATCGCTCGCGCGAGACACTGAAGCCGTCGATCCCGACGCACAACCCCGACAACGGGCTGCCTATCCGCGACGAGATCGAGCTCTCGCTGGCGCTCTGACGTCAGCGGCGGGTCGGGGTCTCGACGTCGGGAACGACGACGAGGTGGCGTTCCTTGGCTTGGGTGACCGCCTGCCGGTCCGCGAGCAGCTTGTCCACCAACGTTTGGAGCTCGGCGAGCCGCCAGTTCAGCAGCTCCCGACGAGCTGCGTCCCCGGCGTCACGCTCGGCGAGATCCGCCCAGCGTGCGTCGAGCTCCGCGGCCATCCGGCGCTCGAGCCGGCGTCCGCGGGCGTACCCGACCGCGATCGCCATGGCGAGCGCTGCGGCGGCCGACACCGCGCAGAGGATCACGATCGTGGCGGACACCGGCGGCGCCGCCACGACGTGACCGAACAGCACCAGCGCACGCCCATCCGTGCGAGCGCTTTCCCACACCATCTCGATTGAGATGGCGCACCAGACCGAGGCACACACGACGGGGAGGTAGAGCATGTGCCGTGGATGGTGCGCGTGAGCACGGCGTTCGTGCAACGGGAGGCTTCCCTACCGCATCTGCGGCAGGAGCCCGCGTAACGAGGCCACGGCTTCGGCGACGTCGTTCACGCGCACGATCGGGTCGCGGTCGAGATCGTCGCGCCCGAGTTCCCACGTGCCGATCCCGATCACCGGTTTGCTCATCTTGAGTGCGAGCGCGATCTCGGAGAGCGTTCCGAACTCGCCGCCGACGGCGACCACCGCGTCGGCGCTCCGCGTGACGATCGCGTTGCGCGCCTCGCCGAATCCGGTGGCGATCGCCACCGTCAGATGCCGCGACGCGTCGTCACGATCGTCGCCGGGCAAGATCCCGATGGAGACGCCGTCGGCGCCCTCGGCGCCGCGGGCCACGGCGTTCATCACGCCGCCGAGCCCGCCGCACACGAGGACGCACCCGGCTTCGGCGAGAGCGCGGCCGAGCGCCTCCGCCGTCGTCAACTCCCACTCGGTCGCGTTGCTCGCGCCGATCACGGCGATGTACGGCGAGGCCATCGTCGCCGAGTATGTCAGCCGCGGATACGCACGCGACTCAGTGGTGATGCACGGCGACGAGCTGCATGAACTCGTTGCCGCCCGCGACGTCCTTCTCCATCACGATCCCAAGGTGTGGCGCGTACAGCTTGACCGACACCACGTTCGGCTCGAGGCGCGCCCACTCGTAGGAGCGGACGACATCCTTCACCGTGCCGTACGGCACGCTGACCGTTCCGTGGTTCGCCACGATCCAGGCCTGGTCCTCCGCGTGCTTCGGCAGGAACTCTTGGCGGTAGGCGTCGGTGGGCTTGGGGCTGTGCGGCATGATGATGCCTGCCTCGCCGCCGTTGCGGCCGGCGAGCCACGAGCCCTCGCGGCTCTTCACGTGGCCGTGCTTGTCGTAGGTCGCGGTCTTCTCACCGAAGTACCACGTGGTGCCGTGGTTGTCGTCGGCGTAGAAGTCGTGGGTCGCCTCGTTCAGCCGGCCGTTCGCGAACAGGATGTCGCTGATCACGATCGTCTTGACGCCCTCGATCCGTTTGGTGTCGTGCGTGACGCGCAGGTGCTCGATGAGCTTCTGCCGTCCCTCGGTGCCGCGGTAGACGAACACGGTTCCCGGTTTCAACGGGAAGTACGGGTTCGCGACCGGCCTGGTGAACTGCGCCGGATCGATGCTCGCGGTTGCCGGTGGCGCGCCGGGGATCGCGAACAGGCCTCCCGCGACCAGCGCGGCGACGGTGACGATGACCCCTCGGATGCGCATCGTGCTCTCCTTTCTGTGTGGCCCGCTTCGATCGGGCTGTCGGCCTACCCTCGCGAGCGTCCGCTGAACTCGCGCTGAATCCAGACGCCACACGTTCAGCACCCCTTCAGGCGAGCGATGCAGGATGATGCCCGGGAACGCATATGCGTGTGCTCGTGGTCGAAGATGAAGCCGCGCTCGCCGAGGGCCTGCGTCGCGGACTCGAAGCGGAAGGGTTCGCGACCGATGTCGCCGCGAACGGCGTCGACGGGTTGTGGATGGCGCAGGAGCATCCGTACGACGCGATCGTGCTCGACATCTTGTTGCCAGGCATGAACGGCTACAAGGTGTGCGCGGAGCTTCGCGCCGCGGGCGTGTGGACGCCGATCCTGATGCTCACGGCGAAGGACGGCGAGTTCGACGAAGCCGAGGCGCTCGACACCGGCGCCGACGACTACGTCACGAAGCCCTTCTCGTACGTCGCGCTGGTAGCGCGGCTCCGCGCGCTGATCCGGCGTGGGAACGCCGAACGCCCGGCGGTGCTCGTGGTCGGCGATCTCCGGCTGGATCCCGCCGAACGGCGAGCCTGGCGCGGAGACGTGGAACTCCCACTCACCGCGCGCGAGCTCGCGCTGCTCGAGTATCTCCTACGCACTGGCGGCGCCGTCCGCTCGAAGACGGACATCGTCGAGCATGTCTGGGACGAGCGCTTCGACGGCGACCTGAACATCGTCGAGGTCTACATCGCGCACCTTCGCGCCAAGGTCGACCGGCCGTTCGGCCGGGCGTCGATCGAGACGGTCCGAGGCGCCGGATACCGAGTGGTGGCCGACGATGGATGACGGTCTCCGGCGGCTGCGGGTCCGGGTGAGCGCGATGGCCGTCCTGATCGTCGGCGCCGCGCTCGTGGTCGCGGCCTTCGCGATCGTCGCATGGGTCGGCCGGTCGATGACGAACTCCGTGCGCGAGGCCGCGCAGGCCCGCACCGCGCAGGTGGCCGAGCGGATCGCGGCCGGCTATCAGGCGCCCGCGCCGGCGGACCCGCAAGAGGAGAGCGTGCAGGTGCTCGGACCCGGCGACTCGCTCGGCCCCGTCACGATCGAAGGCGACTACGTGACGGAGTCGACCGACGTCGTCTTGCCGTCGGGCGGCCAGCGAACGATCGTCGTCGCGCGCGGGATCGACGACGTGCAGGACGCCCAGCGGGCGGTCGCGCACGCGCTGCGGATCGCGATCCCCGTGCTGCTGCTGCTCGTCGGCCTCGTGACATGGTTGATCACCGGTCGGACGCTGCGTCCGGTGCGCGACGCGGCGGAGCGGCAGCAGCGGTTCGTCGCGGACGCCGCGCACGAGCTGCGGTCGCCGGTCGCATCGGTCCGCGCGCATGCGGAGGTCGCATCCGCCCACCCCGAGACCACCGATCTGAACGAGCTCGCAACGACGGTCGGTGCGGAGGGCGTGCGCCTCCAAGCGCTGGTCGACGACCTCCTCCTGCTCGCGCGGCTCGACGAGGGTCGCACGATCGCTGGGCGCGACGAGATCGATCTCGACGATCTCGTGCTCGCCGAGGCCGAGCGCCTGCGAGCCGGAACCACCGACGACATCCGAACCAACGACGTCAGCGCGGCGCGCGTTCGCGGTGATGCACGTTCGCTCGAGCGGCTCGTTCGAAATCTGGGCGACAACGCGGCCCGGCACGCCACAACCGTGGCGTTCGGCCTCGCGGCGCAGAACGGACATGTCATCTTCACCGTTGACGACGACGGCCTGGGTATCCCGCCGGCCGAGCGTGCCCGCGTCTTCGAGCGATTCGTGCGCCTCGACGAAAGCCGCGGGCGTACGGAAGGCGGCACCGGTCTCGGGCTCGCGATCGCGCGCGAGGTCGCGCGTGCCCACGGCGGCGACGTCGCGCTCACAGACAGCCCGCTCGGCGGCCTCCGCGCGGAGGTGCGACTCCCGACGGCTCAGAACGACGGATAGCGAAGCGGCAGTCCGGCCACGCCGGGATCGGTCGTCACCAGCGACCAGCCGCCGAGGCTTGACAGCAGCAGCCGCGCGAGCCCTTCACCGACGAACACGGGGTTGGCAGGCTGGTTCAACACGACGCCGTCCGGATCCTCGAACCACACCTCGGGCCGGCCGCCGGCCGCGATCCGCCACACGCGGTCGGGCCGGTAACAGCCGACGAACATCGTGCCGTCGACCGCGAGCGCGATCCCGTCGGGCTGGCTCCCGGTGAGATCGGCCACGAGCTCCGGCACGCCCGCGCTCCCATCGGCTTCGATGGGCACCCGAACGACGCGCCGTGTGTGCGACTCGACGACGAGCAGCGCGTCGCCGGCCGCGGTGAGACAGCACCCGTTCGGGAAGGCGGTCACCGCGTCGCTCCACACCGTCGTCTCACCGCCCGGCGCGACGCGGAAGACCAGCCCGTCGTCCGCGGCCCACTCGCCCGAATCGGTCACGTACAGCACGCCCGCGTCGTCGAACGCCGAGAAGTTCGGCACGCGCAACGGGTGCTCGTCGGTCCCACGCGAGTACGTCGTCACGCCGCCGCCCGGGTCGACGCGAACGATCTCGCCACGCCCCATGTCGCACCCGTAGACGTTGCCGCCGCCGTCGACCGTCACCCCGTAGAGGAACCCGCCTGTGTCCGCGTACCGCTCGGGCGTGCCGTCGGGGGTGATCCGGTAGATCTGGCCGGCCTCGCCACCTGCGTAGACGGTTCCGTCCGGTCCGACCGTGGCTCCCTCCGGATGGTCGAGTCCCTCGGCGAGCGTCGTGAACTCCATCTAGACCTCCTGTTCGATGTTCTTCACCAGCTGCACGACCGGTGGCGTCTCGATCCGCGGCCCGCTCGCGACGACGGTCCACACGACGTCGCCCTTCTGCCAGGTCGCGAGATAGATCGGCGTCTCCTCGTGACAGCACCCGCTCGGCTCGTGCACGAAGAGCCCCTCGACTGACGTCGGAACCGGCTTCGCATCACCGATCACGCTGTGCGTCGCGTTCGTAAGCAGCCAGTCGTGGAACGCCCCCGCGCCTTGTGCGCTCTCGAACTCCCACGCCCGCACGACCACTCGCGAGTACGAGCCGCGGCCGCCGGTGTAGACCTGCTCTCGGACGCCGACCAACCCGGCGTTCTCCACGATGGTTTGCATCGCCTGCGAGTCGGTCGCGTCCACCGACGCTTCGTCCCCGGACTTGGTGGTCTCGGTCATGTGCATCTGCCCGAGTGGAAGCGGCGGGATGGCGACGCTGACGGAGGCGCTCGGCGACGGGGCGCCGCCGACGGTCGCCGTGTCGTTGCACGCGATCGCCAACATGCCCAGCAAAACGGGGATGCCTTTGCGCAGCATCACGTGTTGCGCCCCCTGCCGCATCAGCGGATGATACGGCCGACCTGCGAGGCGGGTCGTCCAGATAGAGGGGGGAAGCATGCCCGACGAAGTCGGTCGTTTGTTGCGGCGCAGCATGGGTCGCCGTGATCTGCTGAAGTACACGGGCATGGGGGTCGGCATCAGCGCCGTCCTCGCCGCGTGCAAACAGGCCTCGAGCGCCGGCGGCCTGCCGTCCGGCTCGCCACGGCCGTCGATCTCGGCCGAGCCCGGAAAGCTCTCCGTGTACGACTGGGCGGGCTACGGCGACGGCAGCTACTACCCCAAGCTCGAGCAGGCCAACCTCTGGCAGCAGTACCAAGACCAGACGGGCGACACGCCGCAGTTCACGCTCTTCCCGGACGACGACACCGGCTACACGAAGGTGGCGTCGAGCGCGCAGGGCGGGGTGCCGTTCGACATCGTCCACCCCTGTGCGTACCGGTTCCAGGACTACGTCAACCTCGGCGTGATGCAGCCGTGGGACACGTCGCAGATCCCGAACTGGAAGAACCTCAACCCGCAACTCGAACAGTTCGGCAACATCAACGGCCAGCAATACTTCATCGTCGAAGACTGGGGCTTCATCGCGCCTCTGTACCGCGCCGACAAGGTCACGCCCGAGGAGGATTCGTTCTCGCTACTGTTCGACGACCGGTACTCGGGCAAGATCTCGTGGATCGACACCTTGGAGATGCTCGTGATCGCGGGCTACGTCAACGGTGTGTCCAACCCGTGGCAGATGACCGACGACGAGCTCAACGCCCAGAAGCAGTACCTGATCTCCAAGAAGGGCCTCGTCCGGTCGTTCTGGCAACAGTCCTATGAGCTCTTCCAGGACTTCAAGCGCGACGAGGTCTGGATCGGCTACGCGTGGCCCGACGCGTACGCGTACTCGAAGAACGCGGGCCTGGATGTCGTCTACATGAACCCGAAGGAAGGCCGCATCACGTGGTCGTGCGGATTCGGGCTGTTCAACAGTTCGCAGAACTACTACCACGCGCACGACTACGTGGATTCATGGTCGTCGTCGAAGGCGGCGCAGTTCCTGGTCGGTTCCTATTACTACGGACACGCGAACACCCACATCGATCTGAGCGGCGTTTCACCCGACATCGTGAAGGCGTTGAGCCTGGACGACCTGTCGATCCTGGAGCCACCGAACTCGAACCCGGAGTCCTATATCCCGCGCCGGCAGATCTACGCCGACACGTGGAGCGAAGTTAAAGCCGCCTGACCAGTGGCGTCGGCGGGGAAGGGCAGCCGGCGGGTCACCGCCGGTCTGCTCGCGGCGCCGCTGCTGTGGCTCGCGCTGTTCTTCATCCTGCCGGTGATCTTCATCGCGACGTACAGCATCGGGGGGATCCACATCCTGCCGACAGACCCGCGCGTGATCTCGTTCGATGCATGGCATCGCTTCCTGCTCGGACACTCCGTGTACATGAGCCTGTTCTGGAAGTCGATCCGCGTGTCGCTCACGGTGTCGATCGTCGTCGTACTGCTGTCCTATCCGATCGGCTACTTCTTGGCCCTGTGCGTCAAGAAGCGGAAGTACGTGCTGCTGCTGGTGATCATCGCGCCGTTCTTGACGAGTTACCTGTTGCGGGTGCTGGCGTGGAAGGTGATCCTCGGGGACAGGGGCGTGGTCAATTCCGGGTTGTTCGCGTTGCATCTCCGATCGCCGGACAACCCGGTGTCGTGGTTGATCTACAGCCAGTTCGCGGTGATGCTCGTGCTGGCGTACGTCTGGATCCCGTTCGTCGCGCTCCCGATCTTCGTCAGCCTCGACGGGATGGACATGTCGCTGCTCGAGGCCGCCGGGGACCTCGGGGCCGGCCGGTTCCGGACGTTCCTGCGCGTGACGTTGCCGCTGTCGGCGCCCGGCGTGGCCGCGGCGTTCATCTTCGTGTTCGTGCCGACGATTGGGGAGTTTGTGACGCCGCAGCTGGTCGGCGGCACCCGGGGCTACCTGTTCGGCAACGAGGTGCAGGAGCAGTTCACGCGCGCGCTGGACTGGCAGACGGGATCGGTGCTCGCGTTCTTCTTGCTCCTGGTCGTCGGGATCCTGATGGCGTTGTTCGGGCGGTTCACCCAGGTGAGGACCGTGCAGACGTGAGCGACCTCGCCGCCTCTCGCGGAGCGAACTGGACCCTTCGCGTCTTCTTCGTGCTGTTGGTGATCTTCCTGTACATGCCGCTGATCGTGCTTCTTGTCTTCTCCTTCAACAAGGGAGACGTGACGTTCCCCCTGCAAGGGTTCACGACGCAGTGGTACCGCTTGGCCGCGACCAACCCGGAGCTGTTGCGGGCGCTGGAGCGCAGCGCGATCGTGGCGGTGGCATCGAGCCTGATCACCGTCGTGCTGGGCGTGCTCGCGTCCTACGCCTTGGTTCGTCGCTCGTTCTGGGGCAAGCCGGCGTTCGCAGCGCTCGTGTTCTCGCCGCTGGTGATCCCGTATCTGGTGTTCGGGATCTCACTCCTCGTGCTGTTCACGGCGTTCGACCGGTTCCTGACGATCACGATGGGCACATACATCGGTCTCGGACTACACGCGGTCACGATCGGGCACGTCGTCGTCGCATTGCCCTACACGATCCTGGTGATCACGCCGCTGTTGGAACGGCTGAGCACCTCGCTGGAGGAAGCCGGGCACGATCTCGGCGCGAGCCCGTGGGACACCTTCTGGCGCGTCACCTTCCCGCTGCTCTATCCCGCGTTGCTGTCGGCGTTCCTCATCGCGCTGACGTTGTCGTTCGACGAGTACGCGATCGCCTCGTTCCTTGCGGGGTCGTCGCCGACGTGGCCGGTGTTCCTGTTCGCGCAGCTGCGCGTACCGAGCCAGCTGCCCGAGCTCGTAGCCGTCTCCTCGGTGATCCTGCTGTCGTCCGTGATCCTGGTGGTGCTCGCCGAGATCGGGCGACGGCGATCGGAGCGGAAGTACGCGACCGGTCCGAGCTAGCGGCAGCGGGCGGTCAGTGGCCGCTGGTCAGGAGGAAGATGAGCATCGTGGCGGCCACGACGTTGGCCAAGATGCCGACCGTCCACAGCGGGAGCCTCTTCTTCCGCGTTTGGGCCGATGACATCGGGCTCCGTTCAGACGGTGCGGGTGAGCGATGACGCGTAGCGTGCGGACGGCCGCTCGCGCCTCGCCTCATCACTCTCGGTCAACAGGACGAGCAGGACCATGGCCGCGGCATCGACGAACGCCACGAGGATCATCCAGCACCGGTCGACCTTCCGCGGCGCCATCTGAGGGACTCCGTCAACGCCCGTCGAGCATCGTTCGCGTCAGCGCCTCGGCCGCACGCTTGTCGAGCGGCTCGTTCCCATTTCCGCACTTGGGCGAGACCACGCAGGATGGGCAACCGTCGCGGCACGGGCAGTCCCGGAGCCGTTCGGCGGTCGCGCGGAGCCAGCGCTCCGCAGCCCGGTAGCCGCGCTCGCTGATGCCGGCGCCGCCCGGGTATCCGTCGTACACGAAGATGGTGGTCAAGCCCGTGTCCGGGTGGAGCGGCGTCGAGACACCGCCGATATCCCACCGATCGCACGTCGCGACGAGCGGGAGCAGCCCGATCGCGCAGTGCTCGGCGCCATGGATCCCACCCGCGATCTCTTTGGTGCTCACGGCGGCACGATCGATCAACCGGCCGGGCAGCGTCCACCAGACGGCGCGCGTCGGGAGCGTCACGGGGGGCAAGGCAAGCTGCTCCTCGCCGACGATCTCGTTGCTCGAGACGAGCTTGCGGACGAACCCGACGACCTGGTTCGTGACCTCGACGTCGCCGAAGCACAGCTCCGCATCGCCGAGCGGGCGTTGGTCAATCAAGTTGACTATCATGATGTCGGTGATGTCGCGAGCCTGCGTGTAGTAGTCGGGGTCGGCCTCCTCGACGAGGGCAACCCGGCGCACGTGGTCAAGCCGGCGGACCAAGAACTGCTCGCCCTGGTGGAGGTAGATCGCACCGGGGTGCAGCGTCCCGTACGCGCGATGCTCGTCGGCGGTCCCGATCACCTGGCCGGTGTCCTCCTGGACGATCCGGTAGACGTGGCCGCCGCCGGCGCGGATGTCGAGGTCGCGGTGGGGCGGGGTCGCCCCGATGTCGTGCCAGCGTTCCTTCCGGTGCTTGACCAGCTCTTGCTCGGCGAGACGCCCGAGCGCGTCCGGCGCGCCGGGTCCGAAGAACTCGAACGCTTCTGCGTCGGTCAGTGGGAACTCGCGCGCGGCGCAGCGGAGATGCGGCTCCAGCACGTACGGGTTCGTCGGATCGATCACAGCGGCCTCCGACGGTCGCTCGAACAGTTCGTCCGGATGCTGCGCGAGGTACTGATCGAGCGGGTCGTCCTGTGCGACGAGCACGGCGAGCGACTCGTCGCTGCGGCGGCCGGCGCGCCCCGCTTGCTGCCACATCGACGCGCGGGTCCCCGGATAGCCGGTGAGCACCGCGGCGTCGAGCGAGCCGATGTCGATACCGAGCTCGAGCGCGTTGGTGGCGGCCACCGCGACCAGGTCGCCGTCGGCAAGCTCCTGCTCGATCTTGCGGCGGTCCTCGGCGAGGTACCCGGCGCGGTACGCACGGATCCGGTCGCGTGCCCGCGCGTCCGAGACCCCGCGGCGGGTGAACTCGGCCAGGAGCTCGGCGGCTCGACGCGACCTCGTGAACCCGATCGTGCGCGCGCCGTCGTCGACCAGCTTGGTCATCACGGTCGATGCTTCGGCCAGCGCGCTTCGTCGCGCCCCCGTCTCGTCGTCGATGATCGGCGGGTTCCACATGGCGAAGAGCTTCCGGCCGCGCGGCGCGGCGTCCGCCTCGACCACGTCGACGTCCAGTCCGGTGAGGCGCTCGGCGAGCTCGGACGGGTTGCCGACGGTTGCGCTCGCCAGGCACCAGCGGGGGTTCCCACCGTGGTGAGCGATCAGTCGTCGCAGCCTGCGGAGGGTCATCGCGACGTGTGACCCGAACACGCCTCGCAAGACGTGCGCCTCGTCGACCACCACGACCGACAGGCGCAACATGAAGTCCGCCCATCGCGCGTTGTCCGCGAGCAGCGCAAGGTGCAGCATGTCCGGGTTCGTTAGCACGAGGTTTGCGTTCTTCCGGATCAACGGCCGCTCGGCCTGCGGCGTGTCGCCGTCGTACACGGCCGCGCGGACCTGCGGGAGCTTGAACGCGCGCATCGCGCGCAGCTGGTCGCGCGCCAGCGCCTTCGTCGGGAACAGGAACAGGGCGGTCGCCTTGGGCGTCACCAGCGCCGACTCGGCCGTCGCGATCTGGTAGACCAGCGATTTTCCGCTCGCGGTCCCGGTCGCGAGCATCACGTTCCGACCGCCGCGCAGCGCCTCCAGACCGAGCAGCTGGTGCTCGAACAGCCCTTCGACCCCGAGCAGGGACAGCCGGGAGACCAACACTTCCGGGAGATCGTCGGGGAACGGGAGCGGTTTCGGGTCGCGCGCAGGGAGGTGCTCGACGTGGACGAGGTTGTCGGCATCGGCCGGGTCGGCGGTCAGCGAATCGAGGAATGCCTGTGCCTCCATCGGGGCCAGGCTACGAGGCGCCGAGCTGCTCGTAGGAGGCGCGGACGCCGTCGCGGATCAGCTGCCGGGCGGCCACGTGATGCTGGACCAGCAGCCATACCGCGATCAGCAGGTAGACCGCCGAGGTCACGATCAATACTTCGTCGTGCAGCTCGGGGCCGGCGGCGGCCGACGCGATGAACTGACCCATGAACAGCGCGAAGATCCACCAAGCCTCGCGGATCGACATCCGCAGGTTCACGATCAAGGCGACCGCGAACAGCGACTGGGCCGCGGTGAGCAACAGCTCCAGCCGTTGGGTGCCCTCGATCGGAAGCCCGTGCAGCGACCGCGAGGCGATCGCGAACACGATCGGAAGCGAGCCGACCAGCAGCGTCCACTGGTTCACCTTCGAGCTGACGAGCGCGCCCAGCGCCGTGTCGCTCTGCAATCGCCACGCGAACAGCCCCGCGATGACGAATTCCGGCGCCTCGGATGCGAGCGGCGCCAGCCACTGCACCAGGAAGAACTCGGACACGCCGTAGTCTCGCCCGGCCGAGACGAGCGCGTGCGCGAACGGTTCCGCGCACAGCACGATCACCAACGCCGCCCACAGGAACATCGCGCCGACGGTCAGCCGGCGCCGCCGGTCAGGGAACGTCCCCAGCCAGCGCGACGGCCCAACCAGGTGCGGCTCCTCGGCCGGCGCACGGGCCAACCGCACCATGTAGAGCCCGAAGAGCCCGATCAGGACCCCGGCGTCGATCAGCGTGATCGAGTGCTTCAGCGGGAGGGTCAGCGAGTACAGCGTTGCGATGCCGAGGAACGCGATCTCGACGGCGTGCGTGCGCGCCAGCCGGATCTCGCCGACGGGTCGCGTCGCTCCGCCGTCGATCCGTCGCCGCGAGCGGTACCAGGCGATGAAGACGACCGAGCTCCATCCGATGCCGATCAGCAATCGGTTCGCGCCGGTCATGTTCGCCAGCGCCAGTGAGCACGGCGACGCGAGGCCGGGCTCGCCGCTCGGGCACGAGGCGCCGTACGCGGCGACGGCCTGGCCGCCTTTCCACGTGAATACGAAGTCCACTGCGTACTCCGGAAGCACAGCGATGAGCGCGAGCAACGCGAGCGCGAGGCCTGCCGCGATGTCGATCTGCGCGACCTCTGCCGCCCACGCGAGCAGGAAGGCGGCGCCGACGATCGCGAGCCCGAACAGCAGCGCTTCCACGCCGTGCGACAGATGCGGCTCGGTCCATCGGACCCATAGGGCAGGTAGCGCGATGGCCAGCGCGGCCACGAACGCGAGGCGGATGCGGATGTCGGCATCCGAGCGGGCGGCCGCGGGCGGGGTCGTCATCGCTTGTGGCGACAAGCTAACAGGCCTGGGAGCATCGCCAGATGGACTGGGTCCTACTCATCTTGTCCCTCTTGGTGATCTTGGCGGGTGCCGAGTTGTTCACCAACGGGGTCGAATGGGTGGGCGAAGGGTTCGGTCTGTCCGAAGGCGCCGTCGGGTCGGTGCTGGCCGCCGTCGGCACCGCGCTTCCCGAGACGCTGCTGCCGATCATCGCCATCGTTTCGGGCCATAGCGCCGGCGAGGACATCGGAACCGGGGCGATCCTCGGCGCGCCGTTCATGCTCACGACGCTCGCGATGGTGGTCGTCGCGGTCGCGGTGTTCATATTCGCGCGCGGCGGACGCCGTCCGCTCGAGCTCGACATCGACCGCGGCGTGATCCAACAGGACCTCGGCTACTTCCTGGTCATGTATTCGCTCGCGGTGGTCGCAGGACTCCTGAAGAGCAAGCCGTTCGACTACGCGCTCGTGGTCGTCTTGGTGGTGGGGTACGTCTACTACGTCCGCCGGCACTTCTTGACCGAGACTCCCGCGCCCGCGGACCCCGACGAAGCCGACGCCGAGAGCGACATACACCCACTCTATTTCTGGGGCTGGCTCCGCAGGGTGATGCGCTCGCTCCCCGAGTGGACGAAGGACGGGCCGGTGTCGGCGCCGTTCGTCCAGGTCGCGGTCGCGCTCGGACTCATCATCCTCGGCGCCGAGATCTTCGTAGATGCGGTGAGCAACATCGGGACGGCAGCGGGGATCCCGCCGCTCGCGTTCTCCTTATTGGTGGCGCCGCTCGCGACCGAGCTCCCGGAGAAGTTCAACAGCGTGATCTGGGTGCGCCGCCGCAAGGACACGCTCGCGATGGGCAACATGACCGGGGCGATGGTGTTCCAGTCGGCGTTCCCCGTGTCGATCGGACTGTTGTTCACGCCGTGGGAGCTGCACAGCGAGGCACTGGTGGCCGCGGTCGTCGCGTTGCTCGCCGGCTCGGTGCTGTACCTGACGTTGCGGATCCGCGGCAAGCTCACCGCCCCGCTGTTGCTGATCCAGGGCGTGTTCTACGTGTCCTACGTCGGGTACGTGCTGACGAAGCTGTGACGCCCTACGGCGCGGGCTGCGCGTCGGCCGGGATGGCCTTCTGAAGGATGTAGCCGTCCTGCGCCAGGTCCTGCCAGAGCTGCTGATTCTCGGGTGAGAGGTTCACGATGCTCTGCGTGCCTTGCATACCAGGGGTCCCCGGGGCGACCAGGTTCGTCACACGGCTGGCCGGGATCGATTGCGCAAGGCCCGCCAGCTTGATCAGCTCGTCGACCGGCACGGTCGTCTGGACGGTGCGCAGGCCCGCACCGAGCCACGTGTACAGGCGCGTCGGGTCCTTCGCGTACTCGTTCCGGAACTGGGTCAGCGCACTGAGCAGCACGACGCCCTGGTTGAGAGAGCGGTCGAGGTCTCCCTGAGGCAGCGAGTGGCGGGTGCGCGAATAGCCGAGCACCTCTTGCCCCGTCATGCGGTGCAGGCCCGATGGGAACGTCTGGATGTCGCCGACGACGGTGTACGGCACATTGACCTCGAGGCCGCCGATCTGGTTGACGGCCTGCGTGACCTGCTGGAAGCCGGTCAGCACGTAGTAGTCGAACTTGATGCCGGTGACGTTCTCGATCGTCTGCATCTCGGCTTCTGGGCCGGCGATCGACATCGGTGTGTTGATCTTGTTGGTCCCACCGGTCGACAGCGGCACCCACGAGTCGCGCGGGATGCCGTAGATCGTCGCGCGGTGCGCCTCCGGGTTGATGCCGAGGATGTGGATCGAGTCCGAGCGGCCCTTGTCCATCGGCGTGACGCCCGGACGCGAGTCCGAGCCCATCAGCAAGATGAAGACGGGCGTGTTCCCCGTCAGAGACGGCGTGTAGTTGGCGTCGGCCTTCTCGAGCGAGAACAGGGGTGTGGCCTGCGCCGCGGTGCCGTTGCCGATGGTCGCGGCGACCGTGCCGCCGATCCATGCGGACAGCCCGAGGACGACTGCCAGGAGCTTCTTGGTC
>DATAPH010000018.1:0-25541 GCA_036265325.1 Actinomycetota bacterium
TACCACCGCTTGATGCCGGTGGTCGGCGGGACCTGGATGCCGCCGTAGACCTGGCAGTCGGTCGATGCGCAGATCGGCTGCTGCACCTCGTCGCCCTGCTGACCGCTCCAGTCGAGATGCGCCAGGGCGTAGCTGCGCGCCGCGATCGCCTGCGCTTCCAGCGCCGCGGCGGGCCACGTGGGTGGCACCTCCGCGATCCCGTCGAGGTACTTCTCGAACGGGAGGGTCACGACGAGCGACAAGGTGCCGTCGTCGGCGCTCTTGATCGACAGCGCCCCCGGATAGCGCGCACGGAACCGTGCCGTGCGCACGTGCTTGCAGCTCGACCGCGACTTCGGATACACGGCATGGACGAGGAACGACCCTGTGCCCGACGGTTCGAGCGAGATGCGCGTGCCCGACACGGACGGAACGCCGGGGCTCGATCCCGGGGACGTCGGCGCAACCGTGCCGGTTGGCGAGGCGGGCGTCGAGCTGCCGGCTCCGGTACAGGCCGACGCCATCGCGAGCACGAGGAGCAAGCCGGCCAGACGCGTCAGACGCACGCCGTCCATCTTCCCCGATGGGCGCGGTTCAGAGCAGGTGGTTGGCCCGAAGGAACGCCGTCGCGACGCTCGGGATGTCCTGGCCGTCCAAGACGACCTTGCCGATCAAGGCGGTGACGTTCTCGGTGGTGAGCGCCGCGCTGACCTCGTCGAGCCGGTTCCGGATCTGGTCGTCCAGGACCCCCGTCCGGATCACCGGCGTGATGTTCTCGGCGTCCTGCAGGTGCTTGTCGTCCGTGAGCGGGACGAACCCGTTCGCCTTGATGCTCGGGTCGGTCGAGAACAACAGGGCGATCTGCACGTCGTTGTTCTTCAGCGCCTCCACGGTCTTTGGGCCGCCGGCGTCCAGCGGCACGAAGTCCCAGAACAAGATGTCGTAGACGGAGTTCAGGCCCGTGAGGCAGTAGGGGCGCTGGGGACATTCGGGCGGCGCGCCGAGGGTCAGCTGGTTCGCCACTGCCGCGAGGGACGACATCGTCGTCAGTCCGTACTGCTGCGCGGTCTGCGCGTTCGCCACGAACGTGTTCTGGTCCTGCGCGGGCGACGGCGTCAGCACCGAGATGCCGCTCGGCGCGAGTTGTCCCCCCACCTCCGAGGCCACGACCTGGGGATCGTTCGAATGCTGTGCGCTCGGGTCGAGATACACGAGGAGCGACGACAGGTACTCCGGCTTGAGATCGATCTGACCCGACTCCAGCGCGGACTGCGAGACCTCCCGGGAGCGGAGGTCGAACTGGCGTTCCACCGTGTATCCGGCGCGCTCAAGCACCTGCGCGTACATCTCGGCGACGAGCTGGTTCTCCGTGAACGAACCGGAGACGCCGACCACGATCGTGCCCTTGCCGCCGCCTGAAGGCCGCGTGATGTTCGGTGGCGAGGACGTGCACGCGACGGCCGCCACGCACAGGGCGACCGCGCTGAGCGCGATCCGCCGCACCGCGACATTCACGACGGGTCCAGCTCGGGAGCCACCGCCGTCGCCGGCTCCACGAGCGCCCGCACCTGGGTCGGCCCTTTGCCCTTGATGTCAACGGTCTGCGCCGGCCCGCATCCATATCGGTCGACGAGGTCGGCGGTCCGGGGGGCGATCAGGACCTCACCGGGCTTGGCGGCTTCCTGCAGTCTGCTCGCCAGGTTTACGGTGTCGCCCCAGACGTCGTACGCGAACTTGCGCTCGCCGATCACGCCGGCGACGACGGGCCCGGTCGCGACCCCGCCCCGAACCCTGATCGGATCGCCCGACGGCCAGCGCAACGATTCGCGGCCCGCGTTGATCTCCATCGCCATGCCGACCGCCGCGTTCGCGTGATCGCTCATCGGGACCGGCGCGCCGGCGACCGCCATGTAGGCGTCACCGATCGTCTTGATCTTCTCCAGGCCGTGGCGGTCGGCGAGTTCGTCGAACCAGCGGAAGAGCTCGTCGAGCGATTCGGCGAACGCCTCCGGCGTGGTCCGCGCGGCCTGTTCGGTCGAACCCACCGCGTCGACGAACACCACGCTCACGTCCTCGAACGCCTGCGCGATCCGCTGACCCGACGACGTCTTGAGCTGATCGACCACGGCCTGCGGCAGGATGTTCAGCAGCAGCCCGTCGGACCGCGTGCGCTCCTGGTCCAGCTCGCGTTGCCGGAGGAAGAGTTCGCGCGTGAACCGTTCCATCCAATACGCCGACAGGCAGCCCAGCATCCCGAACGAGACGATGTAGAGCGTCGCGAGCGTCTCGCTGACCGGGACGAAGTACTGCGCCGTGAACGCGTAGGGCAGGTAGAGCGCGAGGCCCGCGAACGCGGTCAGCAGCACGAGCATGAACCGCAGGCGCAGGAGCGTGTACGTGAACGCCGTGATCAGGATCACGCCGACGTACCCGTACTCCGGCGGCAGCGTGAAGATCTGCGTCGAATAGAGCACCCAGATCGCGAGCGTCGCCACCGCGATCGCGAACGACGTCCATTCCCAGACGCGACTGTAGATCTTCGTGTAGCTGAAGAGGAGGCCGAGGATCAGCAGCGGGATGAAGACGCCGAACCGAAGCCTCGCATCCAACTGCCTGTCATGGATCGACAGCATGTACGGGCGAAGGAGCAGTCCCCAGCCCACCCACAGTCCGATCCCCGCCAAGTAGGCGAACCGGGTGTTCCACAGATTGTGGTGGAACCGGTCCTCCCGGAACGTCTTCTCGAGCACGGGGTCCCGAAAGCGCAGGCGAAGACCTGCGAGGCGTTGCCTCACAGACCGCACGGCAGGCTGAACGGGTGTCGCGATTCCTTCGACCATCGGCGTTGCTCGTCCCTGGACCCCAGATGATGACGGCCACCGGCCGGAACTGTCAGCTTCGAGGCCGCTGGACCTGATCCGCGGGCGGGCCGTGCGGGTGAGCCGTCACGGACACGCGATCCGCCACCTCGATGTCCCAGTCTTTCCCGGCCGCGGGGATCCCGTTCACTCGCAGCGGCCGAAGCTCGCGGGGGACGACGGCGTCGGCATTGAGCGCTCCGTTCTCGTCGACGCGAAGGCCAAGCATGAGCGTCATCCAGAGGAAGGGCGCTGCGGTCGCCCACGCCTGCGGGTCCGACGCGGTGGGATACCGAACCGGGAACGCCGTGTCGGCGCGGTCATAGCCGGCGAACGCCTCAGGAAGCCGGTATCCGCGATACTCGGCCGCCTCGAGCATCGACATGGCGACCTTGTTCGCCTCGTCGCGGAACCCGTAGCGTGCGAGCCCCCCGGTGATGAGCGAGTTGTCGTGCGCCCAGACGGTTCCCGTGTGATACCCGAGTGGGCTGAACCCCGCGTCGCTCCACGCGGTCGTCCGGATGCCCCACCCGGACCACAGGTCGCCCGAGAACAGCCGGTCGACGATCGTGGGGGCGCGTTCGTCGGGGACGATGCCGGACCACAGCAGGTGTCCGATGTTCGACGTCAAAGAATCGACCTGCGCCCCGTCGCCATCGATCGCCAACACGTAGTACCCGTCGCGATCGTCGGTCCAGAAGAGATCCTCGAGCCGGTCGCGCAGCACGTCGCGCTCCTTGCGGAGGGTCGCCGCCAGCTCCACGTCATCCATCACGCCTTCCGCAAGGGCGGCGACCCGGTCGTAGGCGTCGAACACGTAGCCCTGCACCTCGCAGAGCGCGAGCGGCGCGTGTGCGATGCGGCCGTCGCCGAATCGCACGCCGGCGCCGGAGTCCTTCCATCCCTGGTTCGCGAGGCCTTTCGACGACCTGGTCTGGTACGCGAGCAGGCCGTCGTCGTTCCGCCTCCGCGCGTTCTCGATCCACTCGAGCGCGCGCTGGACGTTCGGCCATAGCGTTCGCACCAGGTCATCGTCACGGGTCACGCGGTGGTACTCCGACAACACGATCAGCCACAACGGCGTCGCGTCGACCGAGCCGTAATAGGGCCGGTGCGGCGTGTCGCCGCAGACCGTCAGCTCGCCGTGCCGAAGCTCGTGCATGATCTTGCCCGGCTCCTCGTCGCGGAACGGGTCGTCTTCATCGCCTTGCAGGTCGGCGAGGATCTGCAGCGTTCCGCGACACAGTTCGGGCGCCACGAACAACGATTGGTATGACGTGACGAGCGTGTCGCGCCCGAACACCGCCATGAACCACGGCAGCCCGGCGGCGGGCACCTCCATGCTTCGGGCGTGCCGCTCGACGTGCATCCGTAACGCGGTGAGATCGGTGCACGACTGCAGCCACGTCCGCTCGAGCGCGTCGCTGTCGCTTCGCAGCTGTGGCAGCCCGCTGAGCCAGTCGATCTCGCCGACGTCCTCGTGGTCGAGCGACGCCTCGGGCCGAGGTCGCACGCGAACCGGCGCCTCTCGGTCGTCGTTCCGGATCCATGTCACGTCGACGATGAGGTCCACCGAACCGCGCGCCGGGAGCTCGAGCGAGAACACCGCCGCGTCGCCGCGGAGCTCGGGCTCCCGCGAGAAGCGGATCTCCGTCGAGGCCCGGAAGGGGGACCGTTCGTAGGAGAACGCGATCGAGTGCGTGGACCGGTTCTCGCCGCTCGTGAGCGAGCCGGACATCCGACGCCCGGTGTCCTTGACTTCGAAGAGGTCGGCGAAATCGGCGGCGAACGCGAGCGTCAGCTCGGTACGGACCGGCACGTTGTCGTGGTTCCGCACGATGATCGACTCGCGCAGGCTCTCGCCGATCACCCGCCGTCGCTCGATCGAGATCGCTCGTTCGGGGAGCGACCCCCGGCCGTTCGTCAAGAAGAACCGAGCTTCGTGCGGCTCGATCTGACCGCTGCTCAGTGGGGTCAGCCGCATGTCGTCGATCGAAAGTTGGAACTGCGAAAGATGCCGAGTGTCCGCGCAGAAGACGCCCGTGACGCCGTCGGGCACGACGTCGCCGGCGCGATCGGAGAGCGCGAACGTGGAGCCGTGGTATACCGCAACGGCGTCCCGAGGCAGCTCCGGAGGCTCGTCACCGAACCGCACGCCGGTGGCCGGGTCCTGGGGGGGCATGCAGGTAGTTTGCTCCATCTGCGCCCGGATAAACCCCGGCCGGCATGTCCTCATCGCCGCTGCGCGTCGCGCTCGTTGCGCCGCCCTGGTATGAGGTTCCGCCGGAGGGGTACGGCGGGATCGAACAGGTCGTCGGCGAATTGGCGAACGGGCTCACGGCCCGTGGACACAAGGTGTTCCTGCTTGCCACGGGTCAGGACCGGACCGACGCGACCCTGATCCGCACCTTCGACGAACCGCAGGAGATCGGCGCTCCCGACGCGGAGACGATCCAACTGGTGCACGCCGCGCGCGTCGCGGATGTGCTCGACGACCTTGAGGTCGACATCGTGCACGACCACACGATGACCGGGCCGCTGCTCGCGCGGGCTCGCGCCGTTCCGACGGTGGTCACGGTGCACGGTCCGATCGACGACGCACTCGCCGCGTACTACGCGGAGGCCGATGTCTCGCTCGTGGCGATCTCGGAGTCACAACGCCGGACGGCGCCGCACCTCTCATGGGTCGCCACGGTGTACAACGCGATCGACGTCGCGACGTATCCGTTCCTCGCCGAGAAGGACGACGCGTTCTTGTTCCTGGGCCGATTCAGTCCCGACAAGGGCGTCGAGGAAGCGATCGAGATCGCGCGTGCGACCGGCCGACGGTTGTCGATCGCCGCGAAGTGCGAGGACCAGGATGAACAGGCGTACTACCACGACGTGATCCGGCCACAGCTCGATGCGCGGATCCGGTACCTCGGGTCGGTGGAGGGAGACGAGAAGCTCGAACTCCTGCGCACCTCTCGTGCGCTGCTGTTCCCGATCCAGTGGGAGGAACCCTTCGGGATGGTCATGATCGAGGCGATGGTCTGCGGGACGCCGGTGCTCGCGACCGAGCGGGGGTCGGTGCCCGAGGTCGTCGTAGACGGCGTGACCGGATTCGTCCGCCGGGATGTGGGGGATCTGATCGAGGCCGCGAGACGCATTGACGAGATCGATCCGGACGCGTGTCGGGCCCACGTGCTCGAGCGGTTCAACGTGCCGGCGCTATGCGAGGGCTACGAGTCGGCCTACGAACGGGTGCTCGAGGGAGCGGTCCGGGGCCGGCTACCAGCGTAGGTCAAGCCGTTTCTTCCTGCAGGTCCTGCGTGTTCGCTAACCGGCCTCGCCCGAACCACCTACATCTAGGTAGGTCGCTGTAGCCAGACAAAGTGGGTCGCAAAACCTTTGCCGTCATGGCCGACAACCGTGAGGATTGGTTCAAGCACCGCGGAGCGAACCGCGGGAGTGTGTCCATGGTCGATCCGAACACGAATGGCGATGAACCGCGCTTGGTGTTGACAGGCGGCGGCTCCGGCGCGCGCGTCGTCCTCGCTGAGGTCGATGCGCCCGGATCGCTGCATTACCTGCTCGAGGCCGAGGGCTTTCAAGTCGTGGGCTGCGCCGCCGACGAGGAAGAGCTCGGCCGTGTGCTCAGGCAGGATGTGCGCCCCGACGTGGTCGTGCTCGACGCCGACATCATCGCGACGGCGTCGGTGGTCGCCCGGGACCTCGCGCCCGCGGCGCATGTGATCGCGATCTGGCCCGACGATGTGCAGCCGCCGCCCGGTGGCGAACGTGTCAGTCCGCGGGCGGTATACGAGGAGCTCGGCCCGGCGATCCGGCGTCACATGGATCGGCGTTCGGTCCCGGTTCCACTGATCGCGTTGCCGGACGACGCGGTCGGCGCCGGCGCGACGGCGTCGGTGACCGCGGCCGCCGGACTCGCGTCCCTGGGCGGGTCCGCGTCCGTTGGCGTGTTCGCGCGCGCGGCGTCGCGCATGTCGGTGCTGAGCGTGACGTTGGTCACGGCCATCGTGTTCACCATGGGCGTGTCGTTCGCCTTGGGCGGGTTCCGATCGAGCCCGACGCTCGGACCGCCTCGTCTCGACGCGCCCGGGCTGTCGACCGACGGTGGGGCCACCGGCACTGCGGACCCGCTGACCGGTCGTGTCCCGGTCGGCGTCGGAAACGGCCCGTCGGGCAACAAGCCGTCGAAGAGCGGGAACGGTCCCGGCAACCATCAAGATTCTTCCGGCTCCTTGGGCGGTGTCGTCACGACGGGCACGGGTGACGGCGGCAGCAGCACACCCACCGATCAAACCGGAGGCCAGGGCACCGGCCAAGGCGATCAGGGCGGGGGTGGCCAGGGTGACCAAGGTGGTGGCCAGGGTGACCAAGGTGGTCAGGGCGGAGGCCAAGGCGGTCAGGGCGGCGGCCAAGGCGGTCAGGGCGGCGGCCAAGGCGGCCAGGGTGACCACGGCGGTCAGGGCGGCGGCGGGCAGCACGGTGGCGGCGGCCAGGGCGATCAAGGCGGCGACGGCGAAGACGACCAGGGTGGGCAAGGCGACCAGGACGGCGACGAGCAGGGCGATAACGACCAAGGCGGCGGCCAGGGCGATCAAGGCGGCAGCCAGGGCGACAACGACCAAGGCGGCAGCCAGGGCGATAACGACCAAGGCGGCGGCCAGAACTCCCACGGCAACCCCGCTCCGCACGGCGACGGCCACGGCGCGCACAGCGACCAGCCGGGTCAGAACGCCCAGGGCAACCAGTCCTGACAGAGTCGCCGACCGACCATCAACCCGAATGTCCGTCGAGGGCTCACCAACCGGTTCCAAATAGTGGAACCCAGTTCCACTATTTGGAACAGGAAGGCCCACGACGCCCGCCTGGGCGTCATCGAGCCGCGAGTGCGACTGTTTCCTCGCCAGCGGCCGGGGTACCCCCTAAACCATGACTTTCGTGATCGCTGAACCCTGCATAGACGTCAAGGACCGCGCCTGCGTGGACGAGTGTCCGGTCGACTGCATCTACGAGGGCGGCCGGATGCTCTACATCCAGCCCGACGAGTGCATCGACTGTGCCGCATGCGAACCGGTGTGCCCCGTCGACGCGATCTTCGCCGAGGACGAGGTTCCCGCTGAATGGAAGTCGTTCCTGGCGATCAACGCAGAGTGGTTCGAGCAGACCGGCCTCGGCTCACCGGGCGGTGCCGTACAGGTTGGCGCACGCACGGACGACCACCCGACGGTCGCAGGGTGGGAAGCCGCGTAGCGACCCTGCGCTCGCCCTACGGCCGCCAGCTCGATTGCGTTTGCTGTACAGCGGACGGCTGCGTCATCTGCTGCAACGCCGATCCGTCGGGATGCGCCGCCCAGAGCGAAGACACGTCTCCGTTCTGCGCCGTGAAGACGAGCCACTGACCGTCCGGCGACCAAGCGGGGTTGCTCGCACCCATCCCCGCGGGCAACGCGAGCGGCACCTCATGGAGATCGCTCCCGTCCGGACGCACGAGGTACAGCTCCCCGTACGGTTTCTGGAACGCGATCCACTGCCCGTCCGGCGACCACGCCTCGAACAAGAACGTCCAGCCCCAGGGCGTCAGCCGACGAAGGCCGGTTCCGTCCGTGTTGATGACGAAGATCGCGCCTGAGCCGTCGGGCGTGATGCCCGTCTTCGTGCGGAAGAACGCAACCTGTGTCCCGTCGGGGGAGTACTCAGGTACCGAGTCCTGGCCGTGGGTGAGCCTGATGAGCCCGCTGCCGTCGGACGCGCGTACCTCGTAGATGCCGCTCCTGGACGATGCATGGCTCACCCAGCCTTCGAGCGCGAGTTCGCTCTGGTCGGGCGACACGTCGCCGCAGCCGAGGTTCAGGAGCGGATCGGTCAGCCCGTCGAGGGGGACGCGGCCCGACCCATCGGGTTCAACGGACGCGGGTCGTAACGGCCCGCCGGTGCGATGGAACTCCTGGTCGTTGGTGATGAGGATCCGGTCTCCGCTCGGGAACCACGTCGCGCACGTCGCGGTGACGCCCAGGTCGGTTCGTGCGGAGCCGTCGGTCGAGATGGTGAACCATGACGCGTCCTGCGCCTTGGCGTGCCAGTCGCCGTAGAGGATCGTCCCGGGCGGAACCGTCGGGCTTGCGGGCGTCGGATGCGGTTGAAGTGCTCGAAGGGCGAACAGCAGTGCGCTGATCGCGACGATCGCGGCCAGCGCTCCAGTCGTGAGGCGCTTGGTCCGCTGTCGCCGCTCGCGGTAGCGGTCGAACCGCACGAGCGGTCCGCGCGTTTCGGTTTCCAGTCGGTCGACCGCGAGCTGGATGTCGTCGACGGCGAGGCGGGCGCGTACGTCGAGCCTCATCGCTCGTCCTCCTCGTCGAGTCCGAGTTCGCGGGCGAGCGTCTGTCGGCCGTCGAACAGATGCTTCTTCACGGTGCCGGCGGCGATGCCGAGGATCTCCGCGATCTCGGCGATAGGTCGGTCCTCCAGATAGTGGAGGGCGACGACTTGCGCCTGCCGTCGGGGGAGCGATCGAACCGCGTCCCAGAACTCGGCGGCATCGTTCGGGATCTCGGCCAGCGCGGGACGCTCGCCGAACGCCATCCGCGCCATCGTCTTCGCCTCGGTGTTTCGCCGGCGGATCGCCGACACAGACCGGTTCGCGACCACGCGCCGGACCCACGCTCCGGGTTGGTCGTACCCCGAGATCCGATCCCAGCGGTCGTGGGCGGCGAGGAAGGCGTCCTGGGCGAGGTCCTCTGCGGCCCAGCGGCTCCCGGACAGTGCGTACGCCAGGCCGACCACGGCTCGATATTCCTTCCGGTAGAAGTCCTCGAACGCGGGGACCTCCGCGGCGCCGATCGGCGGTGGCCGCTCCCGCATGAGCCTGCTCCTCACCTGGGCCGCTGGGGCGGTGAGCGTATCCCGTTGCGCCCAGCGGGTCACTCGCGTGGGCGCGGGCATGGGTTCACTCCACAGGAGGTCCGGGCGCCGCGGGAGCAGGCCGCGGCGCCCGGAGCCCCTCCGCCGTCAGGGCGCGGTTCCCCAGTTGGGGAAGCCCTCCTCGCGGTGCGTATCGGTGAGTTGCTGGAGGTCGGACCCGTCCGCCGCGATCGTGAATAGATCGAACTCCCCGGTGTTCGACGTCCACATCACGAACGCGATCCGTGAGCCGTCGGGTGACCATGCGGGTGAGGACAAGAAGTAGAACTGCGCGCCGCTGTCGACCTTGAGCGTCTTGAGCGATGAGCCGTCGGGCAGGACGGTCCGCAACCGCCCCTGCTTGGCGAAGGCGATCCGTGAGCCGTCGGGAGACCAGCTGGCCTGACAGCATGCCGAGTCGTTCATCCAGCCCGTGATGCGGTGAACATCGCTTCCATCCGCATCCGCGACGAAGAGTGCGCGCCCGTGACTCCCGTGATCCGGCGATTCGCGCTGGAACACGATGTGCGAGCCGTCGGGCGAGAAGTCGGCCGGGATGTCGTGGCCCCGGAGCGTGTTGGTGGTGAGACGCGTCAGGTGGGAGCCGTCGTTCGCGTTCATCGTGAAGAGACCCGGGAGGTGTCCGGGATGTGCGTCGTCCCACACCTCACACAGGAGCATCCGGCCGTCGGGCGACCACACCGGACAGCCGACGTTCAACGTTGCCGGCGGCGTGAACCTGGTGATGTTCGTGCCGTCGCTGTCCATCACCATCGTCGCGATCCGGCCGTCGGCGACGTTGTAGACCGCGGCGATGCGCGTGCCGTCGGGCGAGTACGCGCCGATACCGCCGCCGGGCAGCGTGGTGGTGCCGGTGCCGTCCGGTTCCACCGACTTCACGATGCAGTCGTCGCAGTTCTTCGTGTCTTGGACGTAGGAGATCCGGCCGTTCACGCCGGGCGTTTGCGCGCCCGCCGATTCCGTCCAGAGACCGCCGAGCGCCATGACCGTCATGACGCCAACGGTGAGCACGAGCCATCGCCGCATCGAGAACACCTCCCTGAGAACCGGCCCTCGATAGGCCGGGGCACGAGAGATGACACGCGCGACGACGGCGTCTGGTTCAGTCCCGCGCCGAGATGCGGGTTCAACCTCGACAACATCGCCGGCACACGACTACGTTGGACGCGTGGCTTCCCCAACCACGCTGACGCCGCCGCCTGAGCTGGATCAGCGTTTGCTCGAACCTCGGCGCCATCACTGGCGCGGCTGGCTCATCGCGCTCGCGGTCGTCGTGGGCATCGCCGTCTTCGGCGGGCTCGTCCTCGACTGGCTGGGCATGCTGCCGTGGCGCGGTCCGCTTTCAACCGGCGCCGCGCAGCTCAACGGCGTCAGCACCACGTTCGACGTCGTTGCGGGGCAGCGGATCGCCTATCCGCTCCTGTCGGTCTCCGACTCCTCGCGCATCGGTGTCGTGCTCGACTCGGTGGAGCCGGTCGATGCGACGCCCGGCGTGTACGTGAAGGACGCGTGGCTGTTCGTCGACTCGCCCCGGTGCCATCGGCTCGCTCCGAACTTCCCCGCCGGCGTTCCCCAGGAGTGCCGGAGGCCGATGGCGGGCTCCTCGCTGCCGGGGCATCAGTACGGCAACACCGGGACCCGCGTGATCGTGGTCCTCGAGGCGAGCGGGCCAGGAACGTACCGAGCGAGCGGGTTGGACGTGCACTACCACGTCGGTCCGATCCACTACACGACGACGTTCGGCGACGGCTACATGATCCGAGCGACGGCCTCGCATCCCTCGAGGAAGCACAAGCCTTCGTCCTAGCAGGGCGGCGCGTCGGCTCCGCAGAGCGTCTCGTCTGCCTGCTGGTCGACCAGCGCTACGACGCTGCTGCGATCGATCGTCGTCAGGCCGCCGTTGGGTGTGAACGACGGCACACCGATCTGGTTCCCTTCGGGCGATCCGGTGATCGTGATGCAGCCGCCTTCGACCGGGATCTGTTTGACGCCCTTGACCGGTGGCGGGCACGTCGCGGTCAGCGTGATGACGATCGGGCTCACCGCGCCGCTGTCGCCGATCCCGACCTGGAACCAGGCCTTGTCGTTCACCGCTTGGGCCACCGGGGTTCCCCAGCCGATCGGCAGGTTCGACACGCAGGGCAGCTTCGTCGCCGTCGGCACCGCCTGCGCGAACGCGATCATCGTGCGCTCCGAGTCGCAATTCGCAGGCAGCACCGCCCCTCGGGTCGGGAAGAACAGCGGGATCGCGAACGACAGCGAGATCGCCACGACCGCGATGGCGCCCACGATCAACGCGAGGCGCCGGAAGCTCCAGCGCTGGATCGCGATCGGCTTGCGGTCGGGTGCCAGCTCCCGGAAGTGGGCCAACAGGTCGCGCCCGTCCTCCTTCATCGACTGGCGCAGCTGGGTCGGGCTCGCCATGCCTCGCGTTGCAGCGAACGCCTCGGACAGGTCGTCCGCCGTGAAGTACTCCAGGGCCTTGGCGTACACGCGGTCGGGATCGGAGCGGAGCGCTAAGACGAGCATCATGTTCCCGAGGTCGACCGCCTGGCGCCACGCCGACGGGCGCACCTGCACGAAGAAGACGTCGATCAGTTTCAGGTGGCCGTCCTCCACCATCAGGTTGGCCGGCTTGATGTCGCGGTGGGCGAGGCCGATGTCCCACATGTCACGGACGAGCTGCAGCCCTTCGTCGATGATCGTCTCGTCGACCTCTGCGTCGCCGATCTCGTCGGCGTCCTCGAAGAACTCCATCGCGATCATGTATTCGCGTTCGGGCGTGATCTCGACGACGCCGAGCGCCTTCGGCGTCGGGAACCCGTATTCGCCGAGCAGCCTCAGCGTGTAATCCTCGTATTCCACGAACCGCCGGACGGTCTGGAACGGGGTCTCGTCCTCGAGACGGCCGTACAGCATCGTGCGACCGAGCTTGTACCACCGGTCGGCGCGGACGTGGCTCTTCGCATAGAGCTTCGCGAACAGCGCGACGTGCGCGCCGCTCTCATCGGTCGCGGTGATGCGCAGCGGGGTCGAGCCCCCCGACGCCTCGAGACCGACGGGCTTGATGTTGGTCACGGTGAGGCCGAGCTGTTCCTTCATCGCCGCGCGGATCGCCGCACCGCGCTTGCCTGTCACGTCCAGGTGCGCCGATTTGCCGCGCTTGCCGTAGCTGATGGGGAACACCTCGTTGGGCGCGAACATGCGGAACGCGGCGACGAGGATCGACACCCCCACCATCGCGCCGAACAGGTCGTCGGTCGCGTGGTCGACGCCGAGGTAGATCCGGCCGAGGCTCGACAAAGCCAGCACGCCGGCGAGCAGCCACTTCGCGTAGTAGCGCGGTTTGCCCTGTTCGACCAGCATGTAGATCGCGCTGATCCCGACGGCGGCCAGGCCCGCCAGCGGCATCGACGGCGATGAGTAGCCCTCCCAGCCGGCGATCGGCACCACGCCGAACGGACGCGGGCGCTCGGCCACCAGGTAGAAGCCGCCCGCCGCGAGCTCAACCGCCGCGATGCTGATCAGGCAGATGATCACGTGGCGCCAGCGGCGGAACCACATCGCGGCCAGGATCACGCCCGCCGCGAGGATCGCGATGCCGCCGGTCGATGCGGTCGTGTTGAAGAACCGCGTCGTGCCGTCGAGCCAGCCCATCCGTAGGTCGACGACCACGTCGGTGATGAACCCATCGACCACGTGCAGCGCGTCCAACGCGAAATGGAGCCAGAGGCTGGCGAGGCCGACCACGACGAACGTGACGAGCAGCCACGCCCATCCCGTGAACCCGATCGACCTCGGTAGCGGCGGCGGAGCCCCTGTCGGCCGTCGATACGAGTGGAAACCGAGCCTGCTGTGCTCCCGCTGTTCTTCTCGCTGTTCTTCCCGCTGTTCCACCGGCCCTCCTTCCGGCGATCTTTGCACGATCGATCAGACGGGTGCGACCGGGTCTGCCTCCACCTCGGAACCCTTGCCGGCCAAGTGCAAGATCTCGCTGATCAGCGCCGTGGCTCCCAGGGCGATGCCGGTGCCGAGCAACACGCCGGCGACGGTGTCCGAGAACCAGTGCGCGTTCAGGTAGACGCGCGAAAGCGCCATCACGAACGCGGCCGCGGCTGCGAGCACCTCGTATTTGCGCCGCTCGGGGCCGGCGTGCATAAGCGCGAGGACGAGCGCGACCGCGATCGAGGCCGTCGCGACCGCGTGCCCGGACGGGAACGAGAAGCCCGTCGTTGGCACGATCGGCAACGGCGGACGCGTCCGCTTGAAGAATGCCTTCGCGACCTGGAGTGTGATCTCAGCCACGGCCCACGTCACCACCCACGCCGCGAAGTACCGCCACCGTTTGCGGACCGCGAGGTACACAGCAACGATGATGCGAAGCGGGATGGTGACGATGCCGCTGCCGATGAAGTTCAGGACCTTGCTGAAGTTCGTCACGAACGAGTACCGGTGGTTCTGGACCCAGTCGTACACGTGGGCGTCGAACCTGCCGATCCAGGCCCACGTCGTGGTCGTCCCCGGCAGGCCGGGGTGCTTGCCGACCCCGATGAAGACTAGGACCATCGCGAGGAGCAATAGGAAGGAGTAGATCAATGCCCGACGGTGGTTGGTCAGCGGGTCCAGTCGCTCCTCGGGCACCGGTGGATGCTCTCAGACTTCGGCCGTCGCCGCCTCCGCGGCGGTCGTCGTTTCTTCCTCGGGCACTCCGACGAGCAGGTTCGTGACGCCGCCGAGCACGAGTCCGAGGCCGAAGCCGCCCAGAACGTCCAGCGGCGCGTGCGCGCCGAGGTAGACACGGGCGAAGATCACGAGCGCCACGACCACCCACGGCGCGTAGCGCCAGCGCCCGTTGAGATAGGGCTCGGACACCATCGCGAGCCCGACCAGCAGAACCACGTGGCCGGACACGAACGACAGCCCGGCGGTGGCTGTGTCGCCGCGAACGATCGCGTCGGGGATGGTGATGCCCGGCCGGTCACGTTGGACGACCTTCCAGACCATCCGCTCGCTGAAGAGCTTGGCCGCGGTGATGATCACGGCGGCCAGTGCGAGGCGCCACCGGCGGAAGATCGCCGCAACCACCGCGACGAGCGGCCCGATCGCGAGGATGCCGATCAGCTGGACCTTCGTCATCACGGGCGACAACGCGTTGGGCAGCCCGTTGATGGCATGGAAGACGCGCGCCTCGACCGGGCCCACCGTGCCGTTGTGGGCGAAGAGCATGGAGATCACGAGGATCCCCAGGCCGGCGATCGCAGCCACGATGTCGTCCCTGCGCCGCACGTAGTGCCGTGGTGCCGCCGCCACGGCCTCACCCTAGTCCGACGGGGCCGAGGGCGCCGCTTCTATGCCTTCGACGCCTTCCATGTGCCGGCGGTGCCGGCACCGAGCCCGTAGGTGCCGGACATCTGATCGCCGTTGATCGTGCCCTTGTAGTCGACCGAGCATTGCCCCTGGACCGAGCCGAACTGGATCGAGTCGCCGGTCACCTTGCCGGTGACCTTTGCCCCGTTCAGGCACGAAACAGCGATCGAGAGCGTGCCGTTCAGCGACGCTCCCGTCTGGGTGAACGTCACCGAGAAGTCGCCGGACCCTCCACCGTTGGGCGAGTACGACCCGTTCCACTTGCCGTCGACCGTCGATGTTGAGACAGGGCTGCCGGTCGAGGAGAACGAGGACGACGAAGGCGCTGCCGTCGACTCGGTTCCTGCGGCCGGCGGTTTCGTGGTCGACGTGGTGCTCGAGGAGCTCGAGCAGGCCGCCAGCAGCACGCCGCACACGACGATCGTCCCGCAGATCCCTACGTTGGCCGCACGCTTCATCCCGAGCTCCCTTCGTCAGATCTCGTGATGCTCGTACGACACACCGGTTCGCGCAATGGGGTCGAGGGGTCCAGGTCGCGGCGCCATGACAGACTGGCGCGATGGACGCCTTGACGAAGCAGGCGGCAGGCCCGGGCCTGACGCTCACTCAGGTGCCCGAGCCCGAGATCGGGATCAACGACGTCTTGATCCGCGTGGACCGAACGGGGATCTGCGGCACCGACCTGCACATCTTCGACTGGAACGAGTGGGCACGGGGCGCGGTCACGCCGCCGCTCGTCATCGGTCACGAGTTCGTCGGCAAGGTCGTCGCGGTCGGCTCCAACGTCAATGACTTCCATGCCGGCGAGCTCGTCAGCGGGGAAGGGCACGTGGTCTGCGGGCGGTGCAGGAACTGCCTGGCGGGCCGCCGGCACCTGTGCGCCAATACGTCGAGCGTCGGTGTCGACCGGCCGGGTGCGTTCGCGGAGCTGGTCTCGCTGCCGATGACCAACGTGTGGCATCACGACCCGGCGATCGACCGCGACGTGGCGGCGATCTTCGACCCGTTCGGCAACGCGGTGCACTCGACGCTCACGTTCCCGGTGCTCGGCGAGGACGTGCTGATCACCGGCGCGGGGCCGATCGGTCTCATGGCGTGCGCGGTCGCCCAGCACGCCGGCTCGCGCTACGTCGTCGTGACCGACGTGAACCCGTTCCGCCTCGAGCTCGCGAAGCGGCTCGGCGCGACGCTGGCCGTCGATGTCCGATCCACGAGCGTGGCCGACGTCCAGCGCGAGCTCGACATGAGAGAAGGGTTCGACGTCGGCCTGGAGATGAGCGGCAACCCCGACGCCTTGCACGGGATGGTCGCGAACATGTGTCACGGCGGAAAGATCGCGCTGCTCGGTCTGCCCGACACCGATTTCGCGATCGACTGGAACGCGGTGATCCACGAGCAGCTGACGATCACGGGTGTGTTCGGCCGTGAGATGTACGAGACGTGGTACATGATGACGGTGATGCTGCAGGGCGGCCTCGACGTCTCGCCGGTGATCACCCACCGGTTCCACTACACGGCGTACGAGGAGGCGTTCGAGGCGGTGCGGTCGGGAAACGCGGGCAAGGTGCTCCTGTACTGGCAGGAGGAACCGTGATCGGCGACGCGCGCGAGCAGCTCGACGCCGAGCTCGATGCGATCCGCGAAGCGGGGACGTTCAAGGGCGAGCGCGCGATCACGTCGGCGCAGGGGGCGCACGTCACGATCGAGGGCCGCGACGGCGACGTCATCAATCTCTGCGCGAACGACTATCTCGGGCTCGCCAACCATCCGGCGGTCGTCGCGGCGGCGCACGAAGCGCTCGATCGATGGGGCTTCGGGGTCGCGTCGGTGCGGTTCATCTGCGGCACGCTGGAGCTCCACGAACAGCTCGAAGCCGCGCTGACCGGGTTCCTCGGAACAGAAGAAACGATCTTGTACCCGTCGTGTTTCGACGCGAACGGGGGGCTGTTCGAGACGCTGCTGACCGACGAAGATGCCGTGATCTCCGACGCGCTGAACCATGCGAGCATCATCGACGGCATCCGGCTGTGCAAGGCCAAGCGGCTGCGCTATGCGAACGGCGACATGCACGAGCTGGAGCTCCGGTTGAAGGAGGCCGAGGGGTCGCGGCGGATCCTGATCGCGACCGACGGCGTGTTCTCGATGGACGGCTACATCGCCGACCTGCCGGCGATCTGTGATCTCGCGGAACGCCACGGCGCGATGGTGATGGTCGACGACTCGCACGCGGTCGGCGTGCTCGGCGCCCACGGGCGAGGTTCACATGAGTATCACGGCGTGACGGAGCGGATCGACATCATCACGGGGACGCTCGGCAAGGCGCTCGGCGGTGGGGGTGGCGGCTACACGAGCGGCCGGCGCGAGATCGTGCGGCTGCTCCGGCAGCGCTCGCGGCCGTACCTGTTCTCCAACAGCATCACGCCGGTGGTCGCCGCAGGGTCACTGCGTTCGCTCGAGCTGCTGACCGAGTCGACCGAGCTGGTCGACCGTTTGCGATCGAACACCGCGCTTTTCCGGTCGCGCATGGCCGACACCGGCGTCGAGGTGCTCCCCGGCGAGGGCCCGATCGTGCCGGTGATGATCGGCGACGAGCAGCGTCTGGCCCCGATCACCGCTGCGGCGTTCGACGAAGGCCTGCACGTGGTCGGGTTCTCGTATCCGGTGGTGCCGCTCGGCACGGCGCGCATCCGGACTCAGGTGTCGGCGGCGCACACCGAGGACGACCTGCGGTTCGCCGCCGCCGTCTTCGCCCGTGTGGCGGGAAGCCGGGCGCCCGCGTAGGCGCCCGGCCATCCAGCGCCGCCTCAGAAGCCGGTTCGAGCCTCCATCAATTGCATGTCGTGTCCGCTCCGGCCGTAGGCGAACGTGTCGTTGCGCAGGTCGGTCCAGTACGAGCGCACCGTCGTACCCGAGGACGCGATCTCGGTGTAGTCGCCGATGAACGTGGTCGGGTACGGGAAGTTCGGGAAGATCTGGCCGCCGGTGAACCACCGGTTGCCCATGGTCGGATCCGACAGCGCGCCCGACACGTTCTGCGTCGACCAGCCGCTCCCTGTCTGCACCGAAAGCGAGTAGGCGTAG
The DNA here is from genome assembly GCA_036265325.1 of Actinomycetota bacterium. Taxonomy (GTDB): domain Bacteria; phylum Actinomycetota; class UBA4738; order UBA4738; family HRBIN12; genus AC-51. Next base: position 18,213 of record DATAPH010000018.1, read on the forward strand.
CGGTGGTTCGCCGCATCGAACGAGCGGTCGTTCATCCCAACCACCAAGCGCCCGTCCGACAGGAACGTCACCGACGGGAACCACTGGTCGTTGCGCGGGTTGGCGCCCACGACGTCCGGCGAGGACCACGTTCGCCCGGAATCCCATGACTCCGAGACCATCACGTCGGCGTTGGTGACCGTGTCGTACGGCTGCTGATCGCGACCCGCGTCGACGGACGGGCTATCGCGCATGTCCGTCCACACGACCGCAAGGTGATCGGCGTCGGTGGGGTCGGCCGCCATTGCCCCTTGGCCGCCCAGGCGGAATTGACTGTCCTGCAGCGTCTGGTCGCCCAACCAGCTCTTGGGGAAGTCGGCTTGGCCGTCCTGGACGTGCGACACGAGCCACGGTCCGGCGACGAGGTGGCCGGTCTGCGAGCTGACCTGCACGACCTCCGCCTGGTCGTCGCCGTCGGGTGACGCCGGGTTCGTCGTCATGAACGTGACGAACGTCCGGCCGTCGGCCGTGTGCACGGGCCACGAGTACTGCGAGTTGTTGCAGGCGTCGGCGGCGCCGGGTCCAGATCCTTCGCAGAACGGCGCCGCGCCGCTGATCTCGGCGGGGGTCGACCATGTCTTGCCACCGTCGTGGGTGATCGAGGCGTAGATCGGCGACTGGATGAACGAGCCGTGCTTGCCGAGCAGGTATCGGGTCCACGTGATGAGCGCGTTGCCATGGCCCCACGCCGTGATCATGTCTTTGTCCTGCGAGGGTCCGGGCGTCATCCACGACCCCGGTCCCACGGCGACGACCGACGGCCGCGACCAGTTCACGCCACCGTCGTCGGAGTGGGACACCAAGATGTCCGGGTTCCGGAATGCCGAGCCTCCGTTGCTGTACCCGAACCCGAGCGTGCCGATGTACGCCGTGCCGTCCGCGTCGTACGCGACCGCGGGGTCGCCGGTGGCTCGGTACTGCTTGTACGGGATCGGGTGCGTGACCCAGGTGTGGCCGCCGTCGGTCGAGAGCATTGCGCGCGTGTAGATCGCGTTGCCCCCGAACCCGCCGCCTGGGATCAACACGCCCTGATAGTCGTTCGCGGCGCCCAAGATCCGGTTCGGATCCGTCGGGTCGATCGCGATCGACGTCTCGTTGTCCGGCTGGTTGCCTTCGCAGTCGGTCCGGTAGACGTTGCCCTGGTGCCACGTCTGCGTGCAGATCGGGTTCGACGGCTGCACGATCTGGCCCATCCCGCCCTTCGCGAGCGTCTTGGAACCGACCGCCTGCAACGCATCGGCCGGGTTCAGCTCCGTGTGCGTGAGCGGGCGCGGGACACCGTCCTCGGCGACCGCGGGCAACGCGAGCGCAACGACCGCGACGATGAGCAGGGAACGAACGAACCAGCGGACGCGCATCAGGGGGCTCCTCTCTGCGGGGGTACGGGGGTCCGGTGATGTCAGTTCTCAACCGTACTGCGGGTCGGGTTTTCATGCAGATGCCCACGTCGTGGCGAGGATCCGTGCACCCCTGGTTCCCGTGCGGCTATCGAGCGTTGTCGTCGGGCTCGACGGGTCCGACGTCGGCGATGGCGCTCGTGGGGACGAGGCCGCGGGTCGCGACCCATACGATCGCGATCGCAACGGTGAGACCGATCGCCGACCCGACGAACAGCTGCGACGGCCCGACGTGCTGATACACCCAGCCGCCGATGACGCTGCCGATGATCGGCGCGAGCGCCGCCGTGCACATCTGAGCGAGTGTCTGGCCGGTGTTTCGCAGGCGTTCTGGAACGAGCGTGCCGGTCATCACGACGACGCTGACGTAGACGAGCCCGAAGCCGACGCCGACGCTGATACGGATCGCGGTGACGGCCGCCGGCGCGGACACCAGCGACCAGCCGACCGATGCGAGGACGTACACGGCGCCGCCGGCGACGAACAGCCGCCGGGTGCCGAACCTGCTGATCAGCGACCCGCTCGATCGCATGAACGGGATCTCGAGGAACGCCGAGACACCGGCTGCCACGCCGACGAGGAACGGACCGCCGCCTCCGGTTTCGATCCGCAGCGGGACGAAGTCCCACGCCGCGTGCTGCGCGGCGCCGAACAGCAAGAGCCCGAGCAGGTAGAGCGGAAGCCGGGGTACGTGCGTGAGCGCGTCGCCGAACGACCCAAGCCGCGAGGTCGTCTCGTGCGGCGTCGGCCGCGTCTTCGGGAACCGTCCGACGTAGACGGCGCACGCACCGAGCCCGACGGCGTAGACGGGGATCATCCACTCGAGTCCGCTCCACTGGAAGAGCGCGCCGAGCGCGATCGCGCCGACGCCCCATCCGACGCTGGCCCAGAGGCGGTAGGCGCCATAGGTGTGCAGTCGCTCCGGGCCGAGCAACTGAAGGGCGAGCGCGTCGGTGAGCGGCGTGACGGCCGACGTCGATGCGGACAACAGCGCGACGGCTGCCATCACGGCGGCAAGGACTGAGCCGGTGAGCGCCAAGATCAGCGTCGACACCGTCGCCGATACGAGCGCCCATCGCAGGGCCCGGGTCGTCCCGACGCTGCGGTCGGCCGCGTGGCTCCAGAACGGCGCGGCCGCGATCGACGCCAGCGCGCTTGCGCCCAGCACGAGGCCGATCTCGGTGGGTGAGAATCCGCGGCCGTTCAGCCACAGGACGAAGAACGGGATGAACCCGGACGCGACGAACCACGCCAACGCGAAGAGGCGGCGCAGACGGAGGTCGACGAGCGCAGCACCGTCTGGGGTCGCAGCACCGTCTGGGGTCGGTTCCATGTCGGGCGGCATCGTAAGCGGGCTACGGCCGACGACGCGCCGCATGGCATCGCACGCGACCCCGAACATGCCGGCGCCCCCTCGCGTTTCCGAGGGGGCGCCGAACCACCCGTTGAGCTGGAAGGCCGGGTGTTCTACAGATCTGTTCTGTCAGTCGGGCGCCGGAACAACAACAGCAGCACCAGCACGACGGCAACGGCGATGATCACCCAAACCCACGGTTGCATCGCTTCTTCCTTTGCCGTTCAGACGCCTTGTACCAGGCGGTTCTCTGCACCACACATGCGCGCGTCAGGCGGCCGCGTCCGACATCGACCGAACCGCGGGGAGCAGGCGTTCGCTCGCGAAGCGGAAGAACGCGTCCTGATCGGTGCCGACCTGATGCAAGAACACGTGGGTGTAGCCGGCGCTCGCGAGGTCGGAGATCTGCGAGAGGTACGTGTCCACGTTCGTGCCGGTGAGCGCCTTGCCGCGGAGGTCCTGTGGTTCGATGACGCTTGCCGCTTGCTCGAAGTGGCGCGGAAGCGGCAGTTCGACGGAAAGCTCGCCGGGGATGCCCGGGTTCGGCCACCGAGCATGCAGCCCGGCCAACGCTCGTTCCTCGTCGTCCTCGACGTTGACGAGCAGCTCGACGAGCCGCGGTCCTTCGCCCGCTTCGTCCAGATACGTCCGGAGCGCATCGCGAGAATCGCCCGCGAGGATCAGGCCGTCGCCCATCTCGGCGGCGAGCGAGGCCGCCTCGGTGCCGGTCGCGGCGACGTACACGGGGATCGGCTCGTTCGGGAGCGTGTACAGGCGTGCGGTGTCGACGGTGTAGTAGGTGCCGTCGAACGTGGTCAGCTCGCCGGACCACAGCTCGCGGAGCACGTCGACGGCTTCCGCGAGCATCTCACGCCGAACCGCCGCGGCGGGCCACGGGTCGCCGAGGATGTGCTCGTTCAGCCGTTCGCCGGTGCCCACGCCGAGGAAGAACCGCCCGGGGAGCAGGCACGCGGCCGTCGCGGCCGCCTGTGCGACAAGCGCGGGGTGCTGGCGAACCGTCGGACACGTCACCGCGGTGCCAATCGTCATCCGGTCCGTCGCCGTCGCGATCGCGCCGATCGACGTCCACACGAACGGGCTTTCGCCCTGGGCGTCGATCCAGGGATGGAAGTGATCTGAGATCGCGGCGAAGTCGAACCCGGCATCCTCCGCGCGACGGGCGTCGTCGACGAGGCCGAGCGGGTATCGCTCCTCGCTACAGAGCTTGTAGCCGATCTGCATGCTGTGGCGTCTACCCGGGGTCTCGGTCGAGGAAACGCGGCGCCCTAGATGGCGGCGGCCGCTTCGAGCACCTCGTCGACGGTGATACGTAGGAGCCCCGGATCGGGCTCGTCGGCGTGAGGGTCGCCGGTGGAGCCCTTCCACAGGACGACGTGTCGGCCGTCGGGGGGCGGGCCCCAACGGCTCGGCGAGGTCGGGCCGAAGAGCAGCACCGAGGGGCGGCCGAGCGCGGTCGCGAGGTGGCCCACGCCGGTGTCACCCGCGAGCACGAGTCGCGCGCCGCTCACGACACCGGCGAGCTCGACGACGTCGGTGCGGCCGGCGAGCACGCGATCGACGGGGATGCCGGCCTCCCCGGCGACGAACAGCGCGGTCGGACGCTCGTCCTCGTCGCCGGTTAGCAAGGGCGTGCGGCCATCGCGCACGAGGCGGCGAACGACTTCGACCCACCGCCGCGGCGGCCACCGGCGCGAACCGGCGCCGGCGCCAACATGCACGACGACCCGGTCCGGGTCGGCGGGCAGCGGATCGGGCGGTGCGGGGATCGACAGATCCGTGACATCGGCATCGATGCCCGCGGCGGTCACGAGCCGGCACCAGCGGCCGACCTCGTGCTCGTCGGCGGACCACGTCGGACCTCCGAACGACGCCGGGATCGACGGGTGCGCGAATGCGAGCAACGAGCTGGGGTTCGTGCGCAGGAGCCAGCTGTGGCTCTCAGGACCGCTGCCATGGAGGTTGACCGCGAGGAACGGCGCCGGTACGGGCGCGTCGTCGGACAGGCTCGCGATCGTCGTGACGTCATCGGCGACGTCGAGCAGGCGTGCGAGCGGCGCGACGCCGCGCGACACGACGAGCTCGATCCGGTCGCGGGGCAGCGCCGCGCGAAGACCCCGCAGCGCGGGAACGCCGGTGAGCAGATCCCCCAGACCGAGCGCGCGGAGCACGACGACCGACGGGTCAGGAGGCCGCGGCATGGGATCGGTTGATCAGCTCGGTCGTCGAGCGACCGGCTTCGTAGGGAAGGATCACGACGCGTCCACCCCACGCCGCGACGGCGTCCGCCTCCGGGATCTCGACGTCGCGGTAATCGCCGCCTTTGACGAAGACGTCGGGCCGAACCTCGCGCAACGCGCGCACAGGCGTGTCCTCGCCGAAGACGTGCACCTCGTCGACCGCGGTGAGCGCTCGCAGCAACTCGGCGCGCTCTGCGGCGGGGACGAGCGGCCTGCCGGCGCCTTTCGTGCGCCGCACGGATGCGTCATCGTTGAGGAACACGATCAGCCGGTCTCCGAGGGCGCGCGCGGTGGTGAGCATCCGGATGTGCCCCGCGTGCAGCAGATCGAAGCAGCCACTCGTTGCGACGACCGTCGGTCGGCCGCGCACCTCGGTGGTGTCCGTCGGGCCTGGCCAGGCGCCGGCGCCCCGCGTCCAACCATCGTGACCGTCCCGGACGAACGTGGTCGCCTCTTCGACCGCGATCTCGGTGGCGTCGATCACGCGGAGACCCGCGGCAAGACCGAGGGTCAGCGTCGCCGCGAACCGGTCGCCCGCCCCGCACGCGTCGGAGACGGGGCCGGGGCCTGCGCCGTGCACCAGGGAACGATGTTCGTCCTCCACGACGAGTGCGCCGTCGCGGCCCAGCGTGATGCACTGCGCGAGCGGGCTCCAGCGATCGGCGAGCACCGTCGCGGCGCGGCTGGCGGTCGCGACGGCGTCGCGCTCCACGCCCGTGCCGGCCCACGCGACGGCTTCGTCGAGGTTCGGCGTGACGACCGCGCCGGCCACCGGTTCAGCGCCGATCCGATGTGGGTCCCAGACGAGCGGACGACGTGGCCCGGGACGGAGCAGGTTACGGTCGATCGTGCGGGCGACCTCGCCGCCGTAGTCGCTCACGAGTATCGCGTCGCGCCGGTCGAGCTCTTCGATCGCGGCTGCGGGGAACGCGCCTGCGCTCGAGGCGCGCACGCCACGGTCGACCCGGAGCATCACGTGGTCGTCGGTGCGCACGCGGATCTTCTGGGGAACGGGGGCGACGCGGCGTGCAGCGTGCACCGTCACGCCCGACGCTTCGAGCCGTTCGAGCGCGAGACGATCCGTGTCGGCGTCGCTCGCGGCGGTGAGGAGCACGACGTCGGCGCCGGCGGCCGCAAGCGATGCGGCGAGCCCCGCGCCGCCCGGACGCATCCGTTCGGTCGGCTGTTCGACGATCGGCACCGGCGCGTCGGCAGCGACGCGACCGACGTGTCCGATCACGTCCCGATCGATGATCAGGTCTCCGACGACGGCGATCGACGTCACGCGGCCACCTCCTCGAGGAGCGCGTCCCACTCGCCGAGGAAGCGGTCGAGTCCGAACCGTTCGAGCGCGGCGGCGCGCGCCGCCTTGCCCAGCTGCACGCAACGCTCCGGGTCTTGGAGCAGTTCCGCTGCAGCGTCACGCAGCACGCGAACGTCGGTCTCCACGATGCCGGCGTCGGTCGGGATCGCGCTCGGCACCGCCGTCGCCGCGAGCGCCACCACGGGCATCCCGAGGTGCATCGCTTCGAGCAGGCTCAGGCCGAGCGACGTCCACCGCGAGAGATGGAGGTACACACGGTGGGAGGCGAACGCCTCGTGCATCAGGTGCTGCGGCACATCCGCACCGCCGAGCGCCTCGCTCCGCATGCCGTAGAGCGACACCGGGAAGCGTTGCTCGAAGAAGGGAAGCAGGTCTGCGCCGACCGCCCGGCCGCGACGCACCGGATCGTTGATGGCGACGCACGCCGACGGATCGTCACCGCGGTAGCGGTACCCCGGGTCGACGATGCCGTGATCGATGACGGTCCACGGCACGTCACCGTTGTCCCAGTACGTCGCGTTGAAGGCAGTGACGTGGACGAGTGAGCACCCCGGGATCTCGGTTGCGACGTGCACGGTGGTGCCCGTCGGGTCCGGCGGCGTGTTGTGCTCGAGATAGACGACGGGCACGTCGATGCCCGGGCGCCGGCCGAGCCATGTGGTTGCGAGCACCAGCTCGTGCGGCCGCTGCAGGATCACGACGTCGATCGACGCTTCGCGCGCTCCCTCGGGTGTGACCTCGATCACGGTGTCGGGCCAGTCCCACGTCTCGGCGCGACCGAGCCCGTCGGGACCGCGGTCGGGGAGCACCGGGACGAGGTAGCGATGCGGGCCCTGGACGAACGAGGTCGTCCAGCTGCCGTGCACGTGCCACAGGAAGATGTTCACGGCGGCCCCAACAGGTAGTCGATCGCTTCGCTCACGGTGGTGGCGCGCGCGGACGCGCGCGCCACCAAGC
>DATAPH010000019.1:0-34987 GCA_036265325.1 Actinomycetota bacterium
CCGCCGCGCTCCGCGAAACCTGGCGCGATGGCGCGCTGCCGCCGATCCTCGCCGGCCGCACGGTCATGAACCTCTTCTTCGAGGACTCGACGCGCACGCGCACGAGCTTCGACGCTGCGGCCCGCCGGCTGTCGGCGGATACGACCAACTTCTCCGTGTCGGCGAGCAGCCTCAACAAGGGCGAGAGCCTGCGCGACACGATCGAGACGATCAGTGCGATGGGCGTCGACGCGTTCGTCATCCGCCACCGGTCGAGCGGCACGCCGGCGCAGATCACCCGCTGGACCACGGCCAGCGTGATCAACGCCGGCGACGGCTGGCACGCCCACCCGACGCAGGCGCTGCTCGACCTGTACACGATGCGCGAGAAGCACGGCCGCCTTGACGGCCTCCGGGTCGCGATCGTCGGTGACGTGTTGCACTCCCGCGTCGCGCGGTCCCTGTCGATCGGCCTGGTCACCGTCGGGGCCGAGGTCACGCTGGTCGGCCCGCCGACCTTGATCCCGCCCGAGGCGCCGGCGTGGGGGGTGCAGGTCAGCTACGACCTGGACGCAGTGATCCCCAAGCTGGACGTCTGCTACATGCTCCGCGTGCAGCGGGAGCGCCAACGGCTGGAGTACTTCCCCAGCGTTCGTGAGTACGCGCGGCTGTTCGGTCTGACGCGCGACCGGGCGGAGATGCTGCCCGAGACCGCGCTGATCATGCACCCCGGGCCGATGAACCGCGGCGTCGAGATCGACTCCGATGTCGCCGACCAGCCCGCGGCGGTCATCGAAGAACAGGTCACGAACGGGATCGCGATCCGGATGGCATTGCTCTACCTCCTGCTCGGCGCGACCGGTGCAGGGGAGGCGGCATGAGCGAGCGCGTCGTTTTCGAGCAGGTCCGGGTTCTCGATCCGCTCGCCGGCGTCGACGAGGTCCGCGACGTGACGGTGGCCGACGGTGTGCTCGCGTCCGAGGCGCCGAGCGACGCCGAGCGGATCGACGCTCGCGGTTCGGTCCTCGCGCCGGGCCTCGTGGATCTGCACACCCACCTGCGCGAGCCGGGTGACGAGCACAAGGAGACCGTCGCGACCGGGACGCGTGCGGCTGCCGCCGGCGGCTATACAGCGGTCGCGGCGATGGCCAACACGGATCCTGTAGCCGACAACGCGGCCATCGTCCAAGCAGTTCGCGATCTGGCCGTGGCGGCGGGTTCATGCGACGTGTTTCCCGTCGGCGCGATCACCCGCGGGCTCCATGGCGAGGTGCTCGCCGAGATGGGCGAGATGGTCGACGCCGGCGTGCGGATCTTCTCCGACGACGGCAGGTCCGTTCCGACGGCACGTCTGCTGAGGAATGCGCTGACCTACGTGAAGGCGTTCCCTGTCGAGGTCGTGCTCGCGGAACACGCCGAGGACGCGTCGCTGATCGAAGGCGGACAGATGCACGAAGGAGCGCGATCGGCGTCGCTCGGTCTCGCCGGGCGTCCGGCTGAGGCTGAGGAGGTGATCGTCGCCCGAGACCTTGCCATCGCGCGGGCGTGCGGCGGACGGCTGCACCTGTGCCACCTTTCGTCGGCGCGCGCGGTCGACCTGGTGCGACAGGCGAAGGCGGAGGGCGTGCGCGTGACCGCGGAGGTGACGCCGCACCACCTCGTCTACACCGACGACGACCTGGTCACCTACGACACCGTGAAGAAGATGAATCCGCCGCTCCGTACGGCCGAGGACCGGGAGGCGCTTCGCATCGGTCTCGCGGACGGCACCATCGACGCGATCGCGACCGACCACGCCCCGCACGCGGTGGAAGAGAAGGATCTCGAGTTCGACCTGGCACCGCCGGGCACGATCGGCTTGGAAACCGCGCTCGCGGCCGTGCTGACCCACCTCGTCGAGCCGGGGGTGCTGTCGCTGATGCGTGCGATCGAGGCGATGACGTCCGGTCCGGCGCGCATCCTGGGCGCCGCCGACCACGGCGGCTCGCTCGAGCCGGGCCGGCCCGCGAACCTGGTGCTGTTCGATCCGCAGGCCGACTGGACCGTCGAGGCCCCGTTCGCATCCAAGGCTCGGAACAGCGCGTTCCTCGGCGAGCGGCTGAAGGGCCGCATCCGGTTCACGATGCTGCGCGGCGCGTTCACCGTCGCGGACGGGAAGCCGACGCGATGACGGCTGCTGCGCCCGCGCTCCTCGCGCTCGAAGACGGGACCGTGTTCCACGGCTCGGCCTTCGGCGCGGAGGGCGAATCGTTCGGCGAGGCGGTGTTCAACACGGGGATGGCCGGGTACCAGGAGGTCCTCACCGACCCGTCGTACTCGGGGCAGATCGTCACGATGACGTCGCCCCAGCAGGGCAACTACGGGGTGAACGACGAGGACCCGGAGAGCTGGCAGGTGCAGGTCGCGGGCTTCGCCGTACGCGAAGCCTCGCGGCGTGCGAGCAGCTGGCGCGCGCAGGCGACGCTCGGTGACGCGCTCCGAGATTCCGGCATCGTCGGCATCGAAGGGATCGACACGCGAGCGCTGACGGTGCGTTTGCGGACGGCCGGAGCGATGCGCGCCGGTGTGTCGACCGTCGATCTCGACCCCGCGTCGCTCGTGCAACGGGTTCGGGCCGCCGACGGGATGCAGGGCGCCGACCTCGCACGCACCGTGAGCACGCCGGCGCCGTACGAGGCCGACGAGCTCGTCGGACCGCCGGACACGACGCGCGGGCAGATGTTCCGCGTCGCCGCGTACGACTTCGGGATGAAACGGAACATCCTGCGCCGGCTTGCGGCCTGCGGGATCGCGACCACCGTCTTCCCGGCTGAGACGGCGGCGGCCGAGATCGCGGGCGGTGGCTATGACGGGGTCTTCCTCTCGAACGGGCCTGGCGATCCGGCGGCAACGGGGTACGGCATCGCGGCGACGCGAGAGTTGCTCGGCAAGGTGCCGATCTTCGGGATCTGCCTCGGGAGCCAGCTGCTCGGGCTCGCGCTCGGCGGCAAAACCTACAAGATGCCGTACGGGCACCGTGGCGTGAACCAGCCGGTGCGCGACCTCGCGACCGGAAAGGTGGAGATCACGAGCCACAACCACGGGTTCGCGGTGGACCCGGCCTCGTGGGCGCGTGACGCGGACGGCTTCGCGCTCAGCGACTACGGGCGCGTATCGCTCAGTCACTGGAACCTCAACGACGGGACGCTCGAAGGCATGCGATGCCTCGACGTGCCGGCGTTCGCCGTGCAGTACCACCCCGAGGCGGCCCCCGGCCCGCACGACGCGCGCTACCTGTTCGACGAGTTCCGCGCGACGATGGGCGGGAGCGGCTGATGCCGCGGCGCGAGGACATCCAGCGGATCCTCGTGATCGGGTCGGGGCCGATCGTGATCGGCCAGGCGTGCGAGTTCGACTACTCGGGCACGCAGGCGTGCAAAGTGCTCCGCGCCGACGGGTTCGAGGTCTCACTCGTCAACTCGAACCCCGCGACGATCATGACCGATCCGGCGTTCGCGGACCGCACGTACATCGAGCCGTTGACGCCGGAGTCGGTGCTGCAGATCTTGGAGCGCGAGAAGCCGGACGCCCTGTTGCCGACGCTTGGCGGCCAGACCGCCCTGAACGTGAGTGTGGCGCTCGCCGAAGCGGGGGAGTTGGACCGGCTCGGCGTGCGCATGCTCGGCGCGTCGCTCGAGGCGATACGCACCGCCGAGGACCGCAGCGGGTTCAAGCAGGCGATGCTCGCGGCCGGGCTCGACGTGCCGAAGGCCGGCATCGCGCGCACGGTCGACGAAGCGCTCGCGCTCGGCGATGACCTCGGCTACCCCTTGATCCTGCGCCCCTCGTTCACCCTCGGCGGGGGTGGCAGCGGGTTCGCGCACGATCGCGCCGAGCTCGCGACGGTCGCCGCGCACGCACTGGCGAGCAGCCCCGTAACGGAGGTTCTCGTCGAGGAGTCGATCGTCGGGTGGAAGGAATTCGAGCTCGAAGTGATGCGCGATGGGGCCGACAACGCGGTGATCGTGTGCTCGATCGAGAACCTCGACCCGATGGGCGTCCACACGGGCGACTCGATCACCGTCGCGCCCCAGCAGACGCTGACCGACCGCGAATACCAGACGATGCGCGACGCCGCCATCAAGGTGCTCCGGGTGATCGGGGTCGAGACGGGCGGGTCGAACGTGCAGTTCGCCGTCGACCCCGCCACCGGGCGGCAGGTGTTGATCGAGATGAACCCTCGCGTTTCCCGCTCGAGCGCGCTCGCGTCGAAGGCGACCGGGTTCCCGATCGCGAAGATCGCCGCGCTGCTCGCCGTCGGGTATCGGCTCGACGAGATCATGAACGACATCACGGGCGAGACGCCCGCCGCCTTCGAGCCGACGCTCGACTACGTCGTGGTGAAGATCCCCCGGTTCGCGTTCGAGAAGTTCCCCGAGGCCTCGCCCGTGCTCTCCTCGACCATGAAATCGGTCGGGGAGACGATGGCGTTCGGGCGGACGTTCACCGAGGCGCTCGGCAAGGCATGGCGCGGGATCGAGAAGCGCGCCCTCGACCGGACGTGGGGCGGGGGTGGCGATGGCGACGCACTCGATGTGCCGAGCGAGACGCGGCTCCACGCCGTCGCCGACCGGCTCGCGGCCGGCGACTCGATCGAAGAGGTCGCAGCCGCGTCGGCCATCGACGCGTGGTTCGTCGACCGGATCGCCGCGATCGTCGAGGCGAACGAGACGATGCGCGACCGGTCGTTGCACACCCTCGGCGCCGATGACCTGCTGCAGGCTAAACGACTCGGGATCTCCGACCCTCGGATCGGCGAGTTGACCGGCGCGACCGAGGCAGCCGTGCGGCGGCATCGCGATGCGCTCGGCGTTCAGCCCGTGTTCAAGACGGTCGACACGTGCGCGGGGGAGTTCCCGGCTCGCACGCCGTACCACTACTCCACGTACGAACCGACGACAGAGGTGACGCGCGCCGATCGCCCGCGCGTGATCATCCTCGGCGCCGGCCCGAACCGGATCGGGCAGGGGATCGAGTTCGACTACACGTGCGTGCACGCCGCGTACGCGCTCGAGGAGGCGGGGTTCGAGTCGGTGATGCTGAATTCCAACCCAGAGACCGTCTCGACCGATTACGACACGTCGAGCCGCCTGTACTTCGAGCCGCTGTCGGCCGAGGACGTGCTCGCGGTGTGCGGCGCCGAGCAGCCCGTCGGCGTGATCGCGCAGTTCGGCGGGCAGACGCCGCTCGGCCTTGCTCGAACCCTGCAAGAGGAGGGCTACACGATCTTGGGAACCGGCCCCGACGCGATCGACCTTGCGGAGGACCGGGGCAAGTTCGCCGAGATCCTGCACGAGCTCGCGATCCCGGCGCCGCCACACGGCGAGGCGCGCACGATCCCCGAGGCGCGCACGATCGCGGAGCAGGTCGGCTACCCCGTCGTCGTTCGGCCGTCCTACGTGCTTGGCGGGCGCGCGATGGAGATCGTCTACGACGACGACGAGCTCGAGGGGTTCGTCCGGACCGCGGCCGACGCATCGCCCGACCATCCGGTTCTGATCGACCGCTTCCTCGAGGGCGCGATCGAGGTGGACGTCGACGCCGTCTGCGACGAGGGCGGCGGCGTGTTCATCGGCGCGGTGATGGAGCACATCGAAGAGGCGGGTGTGCACTCGGGCGACTCGAGCTGTCAGATCCCGCCGGCGACGCTGTCCGACGAGGAACTTGACACGATCGAGGAGATCACGACGCGGCTCGCGCGGCGGCTCGGTGTGGTCGGGCTGCTGAACCTGCAGCTCGCCGTCAAGGACGAGCGCATCTGGGTGCTGGAGGCGAACCCTCGGGCGTCCAGGACCGTGCCGTTCGTCGCGAAGGTCATCGGCGTGTCACTCGCACGCGTCGCCACGCTCGTGCTCACCGGACGCACGATCGCCGACCTCCGCGCGACCGGCGTCGTGCCGATCGACCGGAACCACTACCGGCGTCTGCCGTACACGAGCGTGAAGGCTGCGGTCTTGCCGTTCGGCCGGTTCCCAGGCGTCGACACCGTGCTCGGTCCGGAGATGAAGTCGACCGGCGAGGTGATGGGGATCGACGCGGATCCGGGGATGGCGCTCGCGAAGGCGATGGTCGCCGCGGGGCACGCACTTCCGACGACCGGTTCGGTGTTCGTGAGCGTGGCGAATCGCGACAAGCGCGCGATCGTGTTCCCGACGCGGCGGCTCGCCGACCTCGGATTCCGGCTGCTTGCGACGAACGGCACCGCCGGCGTGCTCGAGCGCGCCGGCATCGCGGTGGAGCGGGTCGCCAAGGTGAGCGAGGGCGAGGACAACGTGGTCGGCCTGATCCGCGCGGGCAACGTCGACCTCGTGATCAACACGCCGTTCGGGCGTGCGCCGCGCTCCGACGGATCGTTCATCCGGACCGCGGCCGCCGCGGTCGGCGTGCCGTGCATCACCACGCTGCCCGGCGTATTCGCGGCCCTGCGCGGGATCGAGGCGCTCCGCGGCGAGGCGACCGAGCCGCGGTCGATCCAGGAGTATCACGCCGCGGTCGCCGACCGACCGGCGCAGGCGCGGCTGTCGTTCGAGGCCGCCGCTGCCGCCGACGCGACGGGAGGCGGCGCAGCGTGAAGCGGGTGCGCGCCGAGATCTTGTCGACCCGGCGTTTGGGGTCCTACCAATCGCTGACGCTCGTTGCGCCCGAGATCGCCGAGCGCGCGAAGCCCGGGCAGTTCGTGGCGGTGGCGATGCCCGACGACCGTGATTTCCTGCTCCGTCGTCACCTGACGATCCACCAGTCCTCGCGACGCGGCGGCTGGGCGGGAACCTTGGAGTTCGTCGTCGACCCGGGCGCAGGCCCGGGCACCGCCTGGCTCTCGGATATGCGTGCCCACGGGTTCCTCGACGTGATCGGTCCGCTCGGGACGCCGTTCTCCTATCCGAAACGGCTGACGAACTGCTTGTTGATCGGAGAGGGGCGCTCCGTCGCAGGGCTGTACTTCCTCGCGCAGGAGCTCGTCGCGCGTGGCAAGCGTGTCGACATGGTGATCGGTGGCTCCACGCTCGACGCGGTGTTCAAACCGATCGAGGCCAAGCGCCTCTCGCAGCTCGTCACGGTCGTGACCGACGACGGCACGCTGGGCGAGACCGGGACGGTGATCGAGGCCATCGAGCCAGCGCTGGAGCGCGCGCCGATCGAGGTCGTGTATGCGGCGGGCAAGGTGCCACTCCTATCGGCGGTTGCCGAGATATGCCGTTCCCGGAAGCTCCCTGCGCAGGTGGCCGTCGAGGAGCGGATGGGCTGCGGCTACGGGCTCTGCGGCACGTGCGCGGTGCCCGTCGCGTCGAAGGACGGAACGACGTGGGGGCACGTCCGCGCGTGCGTCGACGGACCGGTGTTCAACCCGGCACGCGTGGTCTGGGATCGGTGGCGCGCCGCGGGGGCCGCGTCTCCGGTGGGCGAGGACGCGCAGTGACGGCGCGCACGCGTTCGATCGGCGTGGAGATCGCCGGCGTTTCGCTCGCGACGCCGGTGCTGATCGCATCGGGATGCGTGGGCACCGGCAAGGAGCTGAGCGGCCTCGTCGAGCTCCGCCGCGTCGGCGGGTTGGTATCGCGCACCGTCACCGTTGAGCCGCGCGAAGGCTCGGCGCCCCCGAGGATCGTCGAGTCCGCTGCCGGCGTCGTCTGGGACACCGGGCTGCAGAACCCGGGTGTCGACGCGTTCGTCGCCTCGGAGTTGCCGGCGCTCGCTGCAGCCTCGCCGGTGTTCGTCTCGATCGCCGGCGGGACGCTCGAGGAGTACGTACGGATCACCGGGGTGCTGCAAGGTCGCGCCGGCGTGGCGGCGATCGAGGTGCATCTGTCGGGTCCCGACCGCGAGCTCGAGCGGCCGGTGATCGGCGCGCACGCGGACCGCCTGACGGAGGTCGTGGGCGCGGTCGCGCGCATGTCGCTCGTCCCGGTGTTCGCGAAGCTTCCCGGCGGCGTCGACGTCGTGCCGCTCGCGGTCGCGGCGGCGCGCGCGGGCGCCTCCGGACTCACGCTGTGCGCGTCGCCCCCGGCGCTCGCGATCGACTCGGTCGCCACGCGCCCGGCGCTCGGCGCCGCGAACGGGTGGCTCTCGGGCCCGGCGCTCAAGCCGATGACGCTCCGCGCCGTCGCGGAGGTGCATCGCGCGCTGCCGCGGATGCCGCTCGTCGCGAGCGGAGGGATCCGAACGGCCGCCGACGCCGTCGAGGCGATGCTCGCCGGCGCGTCCGCCGTCCAAGTGGGAACGGCCACGCTCATCGATCCCACCGCGCCCGTCACGATCGCCAAGGGGATCGTCGCCGAGTTGCAGCGGCGAGCCGCCGGGTCGCCGGCCGAGCTCGTCGGTGCCGTGGAGATCGGCTCTGCCGTTCCCGTCCAGGAGGAACAGCGCGCATGATCCCTCATCCCGAGACGCCCATCGCGCTCGCGCTCGACGTGTCCGACCTCGATGCCGCGGAGCGTCTCGCGCGCGATCTGGCGGGCGAGGTCGGTTTGCTGAAGGTCGGCCTCGAGCTCAGCTGGGCGTATGGGCCGGAGGCCATCCGCACGATCGCCGCGCACGGGCCGGTGTTCGTCGACTGCAAGCTGCACGACATACCGAACACCGTGGAACGGGCGAGTGCGAACATCGCGCGTCTCGGCGTCGCGATGTTGAACGTGCATGCGCTCGGCGGCGACGCGATGATGCGCGCCGCCGTCGAGGGTGCGCAGCGCGGTGCCGATGAAGCGGGTGTCGAACCGCCCATGGTGATCGCCGTCACGGTGTTGTCGTCGATCGGCGGCGATGAACTCGCGACGCCGGCATCGCTCGCGTGGGAGGCGAAGCAAGCGGGACTCGACGGCGTCGTCGTCTCCGGTGACGACGTCCGCGATGTGCGCGACGTGTGCGGGGAACAGTTCTGTCTCGTCGTGCCGGGCATCCGTCCCGCAGGAACGAACGGCCACGATCAGGTGCGCGTGCTCACGCCGCGCGAAGCGATCGAACGCGGCGCCGACTATCTCGTCGTTGGTCGCGCGATCACCGCGGCGCCCGACCCCGTCGGCGCGGCGCGGGCGATCGGCCGCGACGCACGATGAAACCCGCAGGTCACGGTATCCGAAGCGTTTGTCCCGTCTCCGGAGCCGTGCGTATACTCCCCGGCGTTCTGGCACCGTCCCTCGACACCGAAGGAGATCGTTCATGGCGCTTCCGACGCTTACCCCAGAGCAGCGTGCCGACGCACTGAAGAAGGCGGCAGCCGCGCGCAAGAAGCGCGCAGAGGTGAAGGGGGAGCTCAAGTCCGGCAAGCGCACGCTGGCCGATGTGCTCAAGAAGGCCGACAAGGACGACACCCTCGGCAAGATGAAGGTCTCGACGGTGCTCGAGTCGCTCCCGGGCGTCGGCAAGGTCCGCGCGCAGAAGATCATGGAGGAGCTCGACATCTCCGCCACGCGGCGTGTGCGCGGATTGGGCAGCAAGCAGCGCGAGCAGCTCTTGACGAAGTTCGGCAAGAAGTAACGAGGCGCGCGTGCGGCGAGGCACGCTGATCGTCCTCGCGGGCCCCTCCGGGGTCGGGAAGGGCAGCGTCGTCGAACGCTTGCGGTCCCGAGATCCGGAGGGGCTCGCCGTTTCCATCTCGGCAACGACCCGGCGTAAGCGCCCCGGCGAGACCGGCGGCGTCGATTATCTGTTCGTCGACGACGCCGGCTTCGACCGGATGGTCGCCGCCGGCGACCTGCTCGAGTGGGCCGAGGTGTATCCGGGGCGGCGCTACGGGACGCCCCGGTCGTTCGTCGACCGAACGCTCGCAGAGGGCCGCGACGTGGTCCTGGAGATCGACGTGCAGGGCGCCGCACAGATCCGTTCCCAGGCCCCAGAGGCGGTCCTGATCCTGCTCGCGCCCCCCTCGATGGACGCTCTGGAGGCGCGGCTGCGCGGCCGCGGCACCGAGGACGAGGCGAGCGTGGCGGAACGGCTCGCCGCCGCTGCCCGGGAGCTCGAGCAGGCGGGGTGGTTCGACCACGTCGTGGTGAACGACGACGTCGACCGGGCCGCCGACGAGGTCGCTGCTATCATCGAGGCGTTCCGCACCCGCTGACCTGCAGGAGTGCCCTTCTCATGATCGAACCCAAGATCGACGATCTGCTCGCCGCTGTCGATTCCAAGTACACGCTCGTGATCGTGTCCGCGAAGCGCGCGCGAGAGATCAACTCGTATTACAGCCAGCTCGGCGAGGGCCGCGGCGACTTCGTGCCGCCGCTCGTCGAGACCGGTCTGCGCAACAAGCCGCTGTCGATCGCCCTCGAGGAGATCGCCGAGGGCAAGATCTCCTACGAACGCCCCGAGGAGATCGTCGAGGTCGACTGACGTGACGGGCCTGGGCGGCCGTCGCGTGCTGCTCGGTATCTGCGGCGGGATCGCCGCGTACAAGGCCGCCTATCTCGCCCGTGCGATGCGGGCTGACGGGGCGGACGTCACCGCCGTGCTGACGGCGTCCGCCGCTCGGTTCGTCGGCACCGAAACCTTCGCCGGGCTCACCGGCAACTTCGCGCACGCATCGCTGTGGGACGCCGGTGGCACCGTCGTGCACGTCGAGTTGGCGCACGGCGCGGACGTGCTGGTGATCGCGCCCGCGACGGCCAACATGCTCGCCAAGCTTGCGCACGGCCTCGCCGACGACCTGTTGAGCGCCGCTGCGCTCGAGTTCCGCGGCCCGGTCGTGGTCGCGCCCGCGATGCACACCGGCATGTGGTCGAACCCTGCCACGCAGGCGAACGTCGCGACGCTCGCCGCGCGGGGCGTTCGGTTCGTCGGACCTGTCGAGGGCGCGCTCGCCCACGGCGACGAGGGCACCGGGCGTCTCGCCGAGCCCGATGTCATCCTCGAGGCCGTGCGCGCACTGGCTGAGAGCCTCCCGGCCGTCGCTGCGCCGTTCGCCGGACGCCGCGTCCTGATCACCGCCGGCCCGACCCACGAGCCGATCGATCCCGTGCGATTCGTCGGCAACCGGTCCTCCGGGAAGATGGGCGTCGCGATCGCGGAAGAAGCGCTCGCGCGCGGTGCGTCCGTCGTGCTCGTCCTCGGGCCGGGCACGGTGTCGCCGCCCGCCGCCGCCGACGTGATCCACGTCGGAACCGCCGAGGAGATGCGGAGCGCGGTGGCCGCGCACACCGACGCCGACGTGATCGTGATGGCGGCCGCCGTGGCCGACTTCCGTCCCAAGGTCGTCGCGGACCGGAAGCTCAAGAAGGAACAGGGCGTTCCCGAACTCGTCTTCGAGCCGACGCCCGACATCCTGCGTGAGGTCGCGGCAGCGCGACGGCCGGGCCAAGTGGTCGTCGGGTTCGCGGCCGAGACCGACGACATCGAGACGGCCGGCCGGGCGAAGCTCGCCGACAAGGGGCTCGACCTGCTCGTCGCGAACACCGTCGGCCGTCCTGAGACCGGGTTTGGGGCCGACACGAACGAGGCTGCGATCGTGTCGGCGTCCGGGGAGGACATCGCGTTGCGATCCTGGACCAAGGCGGAACTCGCTGCGGCCCTGTGGGATCGCGTTGCGGCTCTGTGGAACGAGGGGCAGTAGCGTCGTGGCGGGTGTCCGCGGGCGCCGGTAGACTCGGCCGATCATGAGCACGGGCTATCTCTTCTCGTCAGAATCAGTCACCGAAGGCCACCCGGACAAGCTCGCGGACCAGATCAGCGACGCGGTCCTCGACGCGATGCTGGAACAGGACGCGCACAGCCGCGTCGCGTGCGAGACGCTCGTCACGACGGGGGTCGTGTTCGTCTCGGGTGAGATCACGCTCGCGAAGGGCTGGGTCGACATCCCGTCGGTGGTCCGTCGCACCATCACCGAGGTCGGCTACACCGACGCGAAGTTCGGGCTCGACGGCGAGACCTGCGGCGTCGTGACCGCGATCCAAGAGCAGTCGGCCGACATCGCGATCGGCGTCGACCACGCGCTCGAGGAACGCCAGGAGCACTCGGGTGACAACCTCGACCATCAAGGTGCCGGCGACCAGGGGATGATGTTCGGCTACGCCTGTCGCGACACCGACGAGCTCATGCCGATGCCGATCGCGATGGCCCATCGCCTGTCCAGGCGACTCTCCGACGTCCGCAAAGCGGGCGTCGTTCCATATCTGCGCCCCGATGGCAAGAGCCAGGTGTCGATCGAGTACGTCGACGGCAAGCCGGTCCGCGTCGACACGGTGTTGATCTCGGCGCAGCACCGTGAGGAGGTGGACGTCGAGACGCTGCTACGGCCCGACGTCGAGGCCGAAGTGATCGACCCGGTGCTTCGCGAGTTCTCGGAGCTCTCGACCGACGGCGTTCGCGTGCTCGTCAACCCGACCGGTCGATTCGAGATCGGCGGACCGAAGGCCGACACGGGGCTCACGGGCCGCAAGATCATCGTGGACACCTACGGCGGCATGGCGCCGCATGGCGGCGGCGCCTTCTCGGGCAAGGACCCGACCAAGGTCGACCGCTCTGCTGCGTACATGGCGCGGTACGTCGCCAAGAACGTCGTGGCGGCGGGTCTCGCCGACCGGTGCCAGCTGCAGGTCGCCTACGCGATCGGAACGGCGCACCCCGTCTCCTTGATGATCGAGACGTTCGGCACGGCGACCGTCGACCCCGAGCACGTCCAGAAGGCCGTGTGGGAGATCTTCGACTTCCGGCCCGCCGCGATCATCCGCGACCTCGACCTCTTGCGGCCGATCTACGGAGAGACGGCGGCCTACGGCCACTTCGGCCGTAAGGAGTTCCCGTGGGAGGCCACCGATCGCGTCGACGCGCTCAGAAGCGCCGTCGGCGCCTGAGGTTCTCGCCGGGCCGGTCGCGGTCTGCATCGACCGGCCGCTGCTCGCGCTCGACAAGCCGTTCACGTACGACCTTCCCGCCGATCTCGGCGCGGGTGTCGGCTCGTACGTGCGCGTCCGCTTCCACGGGAAGCTGACGAAGGGCTGGGTCCTCGGCCCGACCGACGATCTGCCCGCGCGCACGCTTCCCGTGATGCGCGCGGTCTCGCCGGTGCGCTTCTTCGACGCCGAGCTGCTCGAGCTCGCGCGCTGGATCTCGACGCGGTACGTCACGCCGATGGCCGAGGTGCTGGGTGCGCTGTCGCCGCCGCGCGTTGCATCCGAGGAACGGACCGAGGATGCGCGAGTGGTTGCAACCGACCCAGTGGTCGGCGCCGTCGTCGATAGCACGGTCTGGCGCGGGTACACGGACGGGCCGCGGCTCTCGGAGGCGATCGTCGCTCGTGACGGGGCGTTCGTTGTGCGTCCGGCTCCGGAGGATGAGCAGATGCTCGCCGTCGAGGGGGTTCGGGTATGCCTCGCCGGCGGACGCCGGGCGATCGTGATCGTTCCCGAGGCATCGCCGAGACCGGCGACGGTCACCGCGCTCGAAGGGGCGTTCGGCGAGCGCGTCGTCGTCTTCGCCGGTGGCGACGCGCGAACGCGCTATCGCACATGGCTCCGCATCCTCGTTGGCGACGCAGATATCGTGGTGGGCACGCGCCCCGCCGTCTTCGCGCCCGTCTCATCCCTCGGACTCATCTGGGTCGCACGCGAGTCGCATCCCGCCCATCGAGAGGAGCGCGCGCCGTATCACCACGTGCGCGACGTCGCGCTGCGTCGGGCGTCGATCGCCGGTGCGGTCGCCGTGCTCGCGGCAGCCTGCCCGTCGACCGAAGCGGCCTCACTCGGCCTCCCGACCGTCGTCTCGACGACCAAACGCTGGCCCAAGGTGGAGGTTGTGCGACCAGGGCCGGAGGGCCGCGCGCCTCGTCTGGTCCGTGCGCTCGGTCAGGTCCGCCGGGCGTTCGTGTTCTCTCCGCTGCCCGGCGCCGGCGTCGCGCAGGTCTGTCGGTCCTGTGGAGCGGCCGCGGCCTGCGCGATCTGCGGCGGCATGTTGCGTGCCTCCGGCGGTGAGATCCGGTGCGTGGTCTGCGAAGCGCCGGGCCGGTGCGCGACGTGCGGCAGCACGACGTTCGCGGTGCGTCGGGGCGGCGCCGAGCGGGTCGAAGCCTGGGCGTCGCGCGCGGCTCCTGTGCCCGTCCGCCGTGCCACGGAGCCACGGCTGCCGTCGGCCGACGGGGAGGTGCTCGTGGGTGGGGCCGACGCGGTGCGCGACCTCGGGGTAGCCGGCCTGGATCTCGTCGCGATCCTCGACGCGGACCTCGCCGCCCGACGACCGGGGCTGACCGCCCGCGAACGAGCGTTGGCGATCTGGATGGAAGCGGTCGGATGGGCGCGCCCGGCGGGCTCCGCGATCGTGCAGACGGAGCATCCCGGCGACCCCGGCGTGCAGGCACTCGTGCGCGGAACTCCGGATCGCTTCTATCAACGCGAGCGCGAGCGTCGCGCCGCCGCTGGATTCCCCGTCGGGTCCGCGGTCTTCCGCGTGATCGGGACCGACGTCCTCGAAGAGACGCTCGACGAGCACCGTCCCATCACGTCGCTCGTCTCCTCGCTCGGAGGGCGAACGGTATGCTTGCTCGCGCTCGAGCCCGACCGCGTGCCGGCCTTCGGCGAGGCGATGCGGCGCCTGGCGACCACCGGAGTCGTCGAGCGCGTCGAGGCCGAACCGCACCTGTGAGGGGTTCCGATGCTGTTATCGATCCGGAAGCTGGGCGACCCGGTGCTGCGTGAGCCGGCGAAGCCGGTCGAGCACTTCGACCGGACGCTCCGCCGGCTCGCCAAGGACATGACCGAGACGATGTACCAGGCGCCCGGCGTCGGCCTCGCGGCGCCGCAGGTCGGTGTCTCCCTCCAACTCTTCGTGTTCGACGACGGCGAGCGCGGACCGTCGTTCCTCGCGAACCCCGAGCTGTACGACGGCGAGGGCGAGGTCGGAGAGGAAGAAGGATGTCTGTCGATCCCCGGGCCGTATCACGCGACGGCGCGTTTCCGCACGATCCGATGCCGCGGGCTCGATCTGAAAGGCAACCCCGTCGAGGTGCAGGGCGAGGGACTGCTCGCGCGGATCCTCCAACACGAGACCGACCACCTCCACGGGACGCTGTACATCGATCGTCTCGACGACACCGGCAGGCGCGCCGTGCTCGCCGAGCTCCGCAGGATCGAGCTCGGGCTGGTCGAACCCAAACCACGCAAGCGGCCGTAGAGGCGGAGCGCCGACTATCCTGCGCCGATGACGCTTCGGGTCGCGTTCCTCGGCAACGACGCCTGGTCGGTGCCGTCCCTGGACGCGATCGCGGCAGAGCCGGAACTGTCCCTCGCCTTGGTCGTGACCAACCCGCCGAAGGAAGCCCGCCGCGGCGCCGCGCTCACATCGACGCCGGTCGCGACGGCGGCGGCCGCGCACGGCGTCCCGTACGTCGAGGTGCCCGGCGTCCTGGACGGCCCGGGCGCGACCGCGCTCGCGAAGACGGCCCCCGACGTCATCGTCGTCGTCGCCTACGGGCAGATCCTGCGTCGCGAGACGCTCCAGCTGGCCCCCTACGGCGCGATCAACCTGCACTTCTCCTTGCTCCCTCGATGGCGCGGCGCAACGCCGGTCCAGCACGCGATCGCCGCGGGCGACGAACGCACCGGCGTCACCGTGATGCGCATGGACGAAGGTCTCGACACGGGCCCGATCCTGAATCAGCTCGAGGAGCCGATCCGCCCCGAAGACGATGCGGGCGCGCTCGGCGCGCGGCTCGCGAAGATCGGCGGGCTGTTGCTCGTCGGCGTCCTGCGGATGCTGCCCAAGGGCGGCGTGCCCGAGCGGGCGCAGGAAGACGGCGCCGCGACCCTCGCCCCGACGATCGGCGCCGACGAGCGCGCGATCGACTGGGGACGGTCGCCGGAAGAGATCGTGCAGTGGGTCCGTGCGCTAGCGCCCCGGCCGGGTGCCGCGACGACCCTCCGAGGCGCGCACGTCAAAGTGCTCGCTGCGGCGATCGACCACCAGCAGGGCAGCGACGCGCCGCCCGGCACGGTGGTCGCGTCAGACGAGCGCGGCGTCCTCGTCCGCGCGCGCGGGGGCGGCGTACGGCTGGTCGAGGTGGCGCCGGCAGGTCGCAAGCGGATGGACGCCGCGGCTTGGGCGAATGGCGTCCGGTTCACCGCGGGCGAACGCCTGGGATGAGCGCACCGACCGCGCGGTCGGTGGCGCTGGAGCTGATCGGCAGAGTGATCGACGACGGCGCCTACTCCAACCGCCTGCTGCCGGCGCTCCTTTCGCGCTCGGGGCTCGATCCACGCGATCGTGCGTTCGCGACCGAGCTCGCGTTCGGCACACTGCGGCGCCGGCTGGTGCTCGATGCGGCGATCGAGCGGGTCGCGAACAGGCCGCTCGACAAGGTGTCGCCGCCCGAGGCGCGCAACGCCCTTCGACTGGGCGCCTACCAATTGAGCGTCGGCGTCGCGCCGCACGCCGCCGTGTCGGCGACGGTCGACCTCGTGCCCGGGAGACCTCGAGGATTCGTCAACGCGGTCCTTCGCCGGCTCGCAACGGCACCGATCGCACGGCCGGACGGCACAGACGCTGAGGCGATCGCCGCTCGCACGGGGATGCGACCGTGGGCGATCGAAGAGCTCGAACGGCTCGTGGGCGAGGAGGCGGAGACGGCGGCGGCGGCGTTCGCGTCTCGCGCACCGCTGTCGGTGCGCGTGGTCGGCGGCGTCGATGCGGCGCCGACGGTCCGACAAGCGCTCGAAACAGCGGGGGCAACGGTCACGCTCGGTGCCGTGGACGACACGTGTCTCCTCCTCGAGGACGGTGGTGAGCCACGCACCCTGCCCGGGTTCTCGGACGGCCGCTGGACCGTCCAGGATCAGGCCTCGGCCTTCGTCGTCGGTGCCCTCGACCCACAGCTCGGCGATCGCGTGTACGACGCGTGCGCCGCGCCCGGAGGCAAGGCGCTCTTCGCCGCCGAACGCGTCGGCGCCGAGGGCGCGGTCCTTGCGTCGGATGTTTCGCCTCGGCGGGTCCGGTTGATCGCGGAGGCGGGGGCACGTCTCAAACAGAAGCCGTGGCTGCTCGCGAGCGATGCCGCGCGTCCCGCGGTGAGCGGCTCGTTCGAGCGAGTACTCGTGGACGCCCCGTGCAGCGGGCTCGGCTCCGCCCGCCGACGGCCGGAGCTGCTGTGGCGTGTCCCGAAGGAACGCGTGACCTCGCTCGCCGCGCGGCAGCTGGCCATCGTGTCGACTGCCGCGGACTCGCTCGTCCCGGGCGCCCGTCTGGTCTACGCGGTGTGCACGTTCACGCGAGGGGAGACCGACGCGGTGTGCGACGCGCTGCTTCGAGCCCGGCCCGAGCTGCGACCGGTCGTCATCGACGGTCCGGACGGGCCGGCCGAACGCCATCGCCTCTGGCCCCATCGGCATGGGTGCGACGGCATGTTCGTCGCGGCGTTCGAACGAGCGTCGTAGGTCCTCGGCCGGTATGTTCGCGTCGTCGCGGCCGGTACCATTGCGCCCGATGGGTACGGTCGCTGCGTCGATCCTGGCCGCCGACTTCGCGAACCTCGGGGCGCAGGTCGCAACGGTCGAGCCGCACGTCGGCGTCTTCCACGTCGATATCATGGACGGCCACTTCGTGCCGCCGATCGCGCTGGGGGCGGTGATCGTCGCGAGCCTCCGTCCCGTGACGGAGCGGCCGCTCCACGGCCATCTGATGGTCGAGCAGCCGGAGGGTTTCTTCGACGAGCTCCGCGAGGCCGGCCTGGACATCGTGAGCTTCCACCTCGAGGCCGTGCCGGAGCCGGCGCCCTCGATCGCCAAGGCGCGCGGCGCCGGACTCGGTGTCGGTCTGACGCTCAATCTGGAGACGCCGGTCGAGGCCGCGTTCCCGTACCTCGATGCGATCGACGACGTGATGCTGATGAGCATCCGTCCGGGTTGGTCGTATCAAACGCTCAACGACGACGTGTACGCGCGGCTGGCCACGGTTCGGACCGAGATCGACCGTCGGGGCCTCGACGTCGCGCTCGAGATCGACGGTGGGGTCAAGCTGGACAACGCCCGCCGGGCGGTCGATGCCGGCGCGTCGGTTCTCATCGCCGCATCGGGTATCTTCGCGCAGCCGGATCCGGCGGCGGCTGCTCGCGGACTCGCTGCGATCGCTGCCGGCGCCGCGGACGGAGAGGGAGCGTAGAGGGGTGCCCGAGACCATCTTGGTCGTCGACGACGATCCGGATATCGCGCGGTTCGTCGAGGTGAATCTTCGCTCGGCGGGGTACGACGTCGCCGTCGCCGCCGACGGCGAAGAGGCGCTCACGCGCGCGTCCTCCCTTCGGCCGGACCTCGTCCTGCTCGACGTGATGATGCCGCGGATCGATGGGTTCGAGGTCGCCCAGCGCCTCCGCAAGAACCCGCAGACCGCGAACACGAGCATCATCATGCTGACCGCAAAGGCGTTGTCGGCCGATAAGGTCACCGGCCTGCAGTCCGGCGCCGACGACTACATCATCAAGCCGTTCGATCCCATCGAGCTGCTCGCGCGCGTCAAGGGAACG
Organism: Actinomycetota bacterium; assembly: GCA_036265325.1. Taxonomy (GTDB): domain Bacteria; phylum Actinomycetota; class UBA4738; order UBA4738; family HRBIN12; genus AC-51. The sequence goes on from DATAPH010000019.1 coordinate 18,446, forward strand.
CTTCGCCGCGCGAAGGAGATGCGGAACCTCTCGCCGCTCACCGGCCTCCCGGGAAATATCCGGATCCAGGAGGAGATCGAGCGCCAGGTGCGCGAGGAGCGCGAGTTCGCCGTCCTGTACTGCGACCTCGACAACTTCAAGACCTACAACGACCAGAAGGGCTTCGTCCGCGGTGACCGGCTGATCCAGGCGACGGCGCGGATCATCCAAGACGCCGTGGTCGAAGGGTCGGGCGCGGAGGGCTTCGTCGGCCACGTGGGTGGTGACGACTTCGTCGCGGTAGTGATCCCCGATGGCGCCGAGGACATCGCGAAGAGCATCTGCGAGCGCTTCGACCAAGCCCGAGCCGAGTTCTACGAGGCGGAGGACCTCGAGCGTGGGTTCGTCCGGATGGAGGACCGCAAGGGCGTGCTCCAGGACATCCCGCTGGTTGCGATCTCGATCGGGATCGCAAGCACCTCCAAGCGTCAGTTCGCTCACTACGGCGAGGCGGTCGCCGTCGCGACCGAGATGAAGTCCTTCGCCAAGCGCGACGGTGGCTCCAGCTACGCGGTCGACCGCCGCACCGAGGTTTAACCAAGCCTTTCCCCGGCCGCGGCGTCGCCGGCTTCCGTCGAACCGTGCACCCGTCCTATACTGGGTCCCAGCCTGTTTCCGGGGCGGGGCGAAACTCCCCACCGGCGGTGACAGTCCGCGACCCCGTCGCAGCCAACGACGGGTGGACCCGGTGCGATCCCGGGACCGACCGTGAGAGTCGGGATGAGAGGGAACGGGCACGCTGCGCCGCCGCGTCTGCGGTGGCGGTCCGCGTGTCGCGTCCACGCCCCCGAGCGAGGGACGATGGACGGACACGACACCGATGTGAGCCACATGCGCGAGGCGCTCGCGCTCGCCGAGCGAGGCTGGGGCCATGTCTCGCCCAACCCGATGGTGGGCGCAGTCGTGCTCGTCGAGGGCCAGATCGTCGGCCGCGGATGGTACGAGGGTCCGTCGGGGTCGCCGCACGCGGAGGTGCGAGCGCTCCGCGAGGCGGGCGATCTGGCCCGCGGCGCGACCGTCGTCTGCACCCTCGAGCCCTGCAACCATCATGGCGCGACGCCGCCGTGCACCGACGCGTTGCTCGATGCGGGCGTCGCGCGCGTGATCGTCGGCGCCACCGATCCGAACCCGCTCGTCGACGGCTCCGGGATCGCGCGGCTGCGTACGGCCGGCCTCGAGGTTCGCGACGGCGTCCTCGCCGAAGAGGCGCGTCGCGTGAACGCGGCGTTCGACCGGCACGTCACCACGGGGATGCCGTTCGTCATCTGGAAGGTCGCGACGTCGCTCGACGGCAAGACCGCCGCACACGACGGCTCGTCGCGGTGGATCACATCCGAGGAGTCGCGCCTGGACGCGCACCGGCTGCGCGCGTGGGCCGACGCCGTCGTGGTCGGCGCGGGCACGGTCGCGGCCGACGATCCATCGCTCACGGCCCGTCACCCCGATCTTGCGTCGGCATGGGCGCCGCTGCGTGTCGTGGTCGACGCGTCCGGCCGGGTCGCGCCCGAAGCCCGCGTGTTCGACGACGAAGCGCCCACGCTCGTGGCCACGACGGTCGCGGGCGAGCCGGCGCTCTCGCGCGCGCTTCCGCCCGGCATCGATGTCGCGGTCTGCCCGGCCGATGCCTCCGGCGGTGTGTCGCCCCGCGCGTTGCTCGAGGAGCTCGGCAAGCGCGATGTGCAAGGCGTGCTCTTGGAAGGCGGCGCGACGCTTGCCTGGAGCTTCGTCCGGGACGGCGCCGTCGACCGGATCGTCCAGTACGTGGCGCCGCGTGTGGTGGGCGGCGCCGACGCGCCGAGCGCGGTCATGGGAGAGGGGTTCGCGCCGATCGACGCGGCTCTTGACCTCTCGTTCGTCGGCCTCGAGCGGGTCGGCCCCGATATCCGGATGGAGGCCGATGTTCACCGGCATCGTTGAGGAACTCGGGGCCGTGCGCGCGGTCGACGGCGGTCGGCTCGTCGTCGGCTGTCCGCTGGTCGCCACCGACAGCCCGATCGGTGCGTCGGTCGCCGTCAATGGGACCTGCCTCACAGTCGTCGAGCGCACCGACGAGACGCTCGCGTTCGACCTGAGCGGCGAGACGCTCGATCGCACGACGCTGGGAGCGGTGCACGCCGGTTCGAGCGTCAACCTCGAGCGCCCCGTGACGCTCGCGGCTCGACTCGGTGGCCACCTCGTCCAGGGTCACGTTGACGGCGTCGGCCGCATCGCCGCCATCGACCGCCATCCTGACGGCGGGGCCACCATCGCCGTCCGGATCCCCGATGAGCTCGAGCCCCTCGTCGTCCAGAAGGGTTCGGTCGCGCTCGACGGCGTCAGCCTGACCGTTGCCGCGCTCGACGGTCCGGAGATCCAGATCGCATTGATCCCGCACACGCTCGCCGCGACGACGCTCGGCGCCGCCTCGGTGGGCGATCCCGTCAACATCGAGGTCGACATGATCGGCCGGTACGTCGCACGTCTGATGGAAAGGTCCGAGAGATGAACGAGGAGCTGTCTTCGCACACCGACGCCGAGCTCGATCGGACCGTCTTCGACACCGTGGAGGATGCGATCGCGGACATGCGCGAGGGAAAGATCGTGCTGGTGGTCGACGATGCCGACCGCGAGAACGAGGGCGACTTCGTCATCGCCGCCGAGAAGTGCACGCCCGAGGCCGTGAATTTCATGGTCACTCACGGCCGCGGCATCGTGTGCCTGCCGGTGGCGGCCTGGCGGCTGGACGCGCTGGACATCCCGCAGATGGTGTCGACCAACGGCGGTGACGACACGGCGTTCACGGTGTCGATCGACTATGGCCCCGGCGTGACGACGGGCACGAGCGCACACGACCGCTCGATCACCGCGGCCGCGATGGCCGACCCCGACGTCGCGCCCAACGACTTCCATCGCCCCGGGCACGTCTTCCCCTTGCGGGCGCGCGAGGGTGGCGTCCTCCGCCGTGCCGGACACACCGAGGCGGCCGTCGATCTCGCGTCGCTCGCGGGGATGTTTCCGGCTGGTGTCATCTGTGAGGTCATGAACGAAGACGGCACGATGGCCCGGCTGCCCGAGCTCGTCCGCGTCGCCCGTGTCCACGACCTGAAGCTCATCTCGATCGCGGATCTGATCGAGTACCGCCGCCGCCGCGAGGTGCTCGTCCAGCGCGTGGCCGAGGCGACCCTTCCCACCGAGTGGGGAGACTTCCGCGCCTACGCCTACGACAGCACCGTCGACGGGCGCACGCACGTGGCCCTCGTCACCGGTGACATCGGCGACGGTGACAAGGTCCTCACCCGCGTGCACTCCGAGTGCCTGACGGGCGACGTGTTCGGCTCGTTGCGATGCGACTGCGGGCGTCAGCTCGACGCGGCACTGGAACAGGTCGCGGAGGCGGGGCGCGGCGTCGTTCTGTACATGCGCGGCCACGAAGGGCGAGCGATCGGGCTCAGCCACAAGCTCCGCGCCTACGAGCTGCAAGATCGCGGCCGCGACACCGTGGAGGCCAACCTCGAGCTCGGGTTCGCGGCGGACCAGCGCGACTACGGCATCGGCGCGCAGATCCTCGGGGACCTCGGGGTTCGCTCGATGCGGCTGCTCACGAACAACCCCGACAAGCGCGCGGGCCTGGAGGGCTACGGCCTGTCGATCGCCGAGCGGATCCCGTTGCTGACGGAGCCGACGGTGCACAACCGCGACTACCTCCGAACCAAGGCGGAGAAGATGGGCCACCTGCTCGACGTGGAGCCCGAGGTCCACGCGTGAACGTCGTTCGTGGCGACGCGAACGGAACCGGCCTGCGGGTCGCGATCGTCGTCGCACGCTTCAACGAGGTCGTGACCACGGCGCTGCTCGACGGCGCGGTCAAGGCGCTCTCGCACGCCGGCGTCGCCGATGACGGCGTCACGGTGGTGTGGGTGCCCGGCGCGTTCGAGATCCCCGCGGTCGCGGGGCGCCTCGCCAAGACCGACGTCGACGCGGTGGTGTGCCTCGGCGCCGTCATCCGCGGCGAGACCGCGCACTTCGACCTCGTGGCCAACGAGGCGGCACGCGGGATCGCGGATGTCACTCGCACGACGGGCGTCCCGTGCATCTTCGAGGTGCTCGCGACGGAGGACCTCGCACAGGCGCAGGCGCGCGCCGGCGGCGCGCACGGCAACAAGGGGTGGGAGGCGGCGATGGCCGCGATCGAGATGGCTCGGCTCCTGAAGTCGATGCCGGAGCCGGCCGCACGATGATCGTCGACCGCCCGTGGGGCCGCACCCAGACCTACGCGCTGAACCAACCCGCCACGGCGCGTCTCGTGACTGTCGTTCCGGGTGGCGATACGGGGGCGCACTACCACCGTCTTCGAGACGAGCTCTGGATCGTGCTCGACCCCGGGCTGACGATCGAGATCGGCAACCGCACGCTCGAGCCCGAGCCGGGCGAGGAGCTCCAGGTTCCCGCCGAGGAGCCACACCGGATCCGCTGCGGTCCGGACGCTGCGGGCCGGGTCCTGCAGATCGCGTTCGGGTATGCGAGCGAGGACGACCGACTGCCGGTTGAGGGGGCACCGAGCGGCGATGCGTGAGCCGTCGGTCGACGGGCTCGGTGTCGCCACCTATACTGCCCGGGCGCAGATGCGCACGTGTGTTCGACGTGCACCGGCGAGGCCGGTGCCTTTTTCCACGAAGGGGTGATGCGGGGTTTCGCAAGATCCCAGGATCAACGACAGGATCCGGTCGCCACAGGTTCGCCTCGTCGGGGCGGACGGCCAACAGATCGGCGTGGTCGATACCCGCGACGCGCTGAGCCAGGCTCGGGCGCTCGATCTGGATCTCGTCGAGGTCGCGCCGCAGGCCGATCCGCCGGTGTGCAGGATCATGGACTACGGCAAGTACAAGTACGAACGAGACGTGAAGCTCAAAGAGGCCCGCAAGAAGCAGTCGCGAACCGGCCTCAAAGAGATCAAGTTCCGCCCCAAGATCGACCCGCACGACTACGCCACGAAGAAGGGGCACGTCACGCGGTTCCTCTCGGCGGGGAACAAGGTCAAGATCACGATCATGTTCCGAGGGCGCGAGATGGCGCACACGGAGCTCGGGCGCAAGATCTTGGACCGTCTCGTGGGTGACCTCGGGGATCTCGCCATCGTTGAGGCGATGCCGAAGCAAGAGGGCCGCAACATGATCATGGTGATCGGGCCCAACAAGCGCTACCTGGAAGATCTGGCGAAGCAAGAGGCGCGCGCCGCGCGCGAGGCGGCCAAGGAGGCCGCAGCGCTCGGGTCCGCGACCGACGACGCGGTCGCCGTCGACCGGCTCGCCGAGGACGCGCTCGAGCCCACCGCAGAGGATGCGGCTCCGCTCGAGCCGACGGCTGAGGCCGTCGCCCCCGCAGCAGACGAAGGGTAAGTACATGCCGAAGATGAAGAGCCACAGCGCGACCGCGAAGCGGTTCCGCGTCACGCGCAAGGGCAAGGTCCTGCATCACAAGGCCACGGGCAACCACATGCTCACGAAGAAGAGCGGGAGCCGCCGCCGCCGCGTCGAGGGTATGGCCGAGGTCGCGTCTACCGGCGAGCAGAAGAAGCTCAAGCGCCTGCTGGCGAGGTGACCTGATGGCACGAATCAAACGATCCGTCCACGCCAAGAAGAAGCGCCGAGAGACGCTCGCGGCCGCCAAGGGCTACACCGGCAGCCGTCGCGTCCGCTACCGCCTCGCCAAGGAGCAGGTCCACCACTCGGGCGTCTACGCGTATCGCGACCGCCGAGACCGCAAGGCGCAGTTCCGCCGTCTGTGGATCGCACGCATCAACGCGGGCGTCCGGCCGCACGGCATCTCGTACTCGCGGTTCATGCACGGCTTGAAGAACGCAGGCGTGGAGCTCGACCGCAAGGTGTTGGCCGACCTGGCCATCCACGACCCCGCGGCGTTCGCGGCGATCGTGCAGCAGGCGAAGGACGCGCTCCCCGAGGCCCCCGCGGCCTGAGCGCGCCGCTGTTCCACGACCCCTCGGGGCTAGACTCCGGACGACCGGAGCCCCGGGGGGTCTCGTGATCTCCAGCACCAAGAACCCGAAGGTCGCGGCGGCGGCCCGGCTTCGCAAGCGCGCGCTCCGCGATGACGACCGACGCTTCCTTGTCGAGGGGGCCCAGGGCGTGCGCGAGGCGCTCGCCGCCGACCCACCCGCGATCGACACCCTATTCGTCGAGGACGAACTGCACGAACTCGCGGTCCGTGCACGGGAGCGCGACGTTGACGTCGTCGCCGCCGCGGGCGCGGTGATGGGCCGGCTCACCTCGACCGTGACTCCGCAGAACATCGTCGGTGTCGGGGACTACGTCGACGTCGGTCTCGATACCGTTCCCGCGACGGGGTGCGTGGCGGTCCTCCACGAGGTGCGCGATCCCGGCAACGCGGGCACGATCGTTCGATCTGCGGATGCCGCCGGCGCCACCTCCGTCGTGTTCGGGGCTGCGTCCGTCGACGTCTACAACCCCAAGACGGTGCGCGCGTGTGCCGGCTCGATGTTCCATCTGCCCATCGTCCGAGACGTCGCGACCCTCGATGCGATCGATGCGCTTCGCGCGAGCGGCCACCGCGTCCTTGCGATGGATGCCCGCGGCTCCAACTCGCTGTACACGACGGACGTGAGCGGGCCCGTCGCGTTCGTGTTCGGCAACGAGGCGCACGGATTGCCGCAGGAGATCGTCTCCTCTGCCGACGCGACGGTGCGCGTGCCACACGCCGGTGCCGCGGAGTCGCTCAACCTCGCGGCCGCCGCCACGATCTGTCTGTTCGAGCACGCTCGCCGTCGCGGCTCGAAGGGGGAGTCGCTCGAGACGCTGATCGCGGCGGCCGCGCACGACATCCGCTCGCCGCTCACGGCTATGAAGGGCTTCGGGTACGCGCTCGAGAAACGGTGGACCGACATGACCGACGAACAGCGAGCGCTGATGCTCACCGGGATCGTGCACGACGCGGACCGCATGGATCAGATCCTGCACCTGCTGGTCGACGCCGCCCGGGTGTCGGGCGGCACGCTCGAGCCGTACCCAGATCGGTGCGACCTCGGTGAGCTCGTCGCGGCGATCGCGGACCTGCAGCGTCGCGATCCCGAGCATCCGCCCATCGGATGGAGCGGCGACCCGGGCCCGTACTTCCTCGACCCCGTCCGGTTGAAGACGGCGCTGCTGGCGTTCGCGGAGTCCCTCGTGTGGTGGGCGTCCGAGGGCCCGATCGCCGTGCACGCCGCCGCAGCCGGCGGGATGGTCGAGGTGACCGCGGCGCGTGACGGATCTTCGATCGGCGCCGACAGTGCCGAAGGGTTGTTCCAGGCGAGACGCCCGGGGACCGGTGGCGGCTCGAAGATCGGACTCTTCGTGGTCCGCGCGGTCGCCGAAGCACAGGACGGGCGCGCCTGGGCCACGGTGGATGACGGGCGCCTGACGTTGCACCTCAGCCTGCCGATCTCGTAGCAGGCCGGCAGGAACGAACCGGAAAGGCGCCGGAAAGGCGATTGCTAGACTCGCGCGCCATGGACGCTGCCGAGCTGTTGCGCGCGCTCGATGACGAGCACGCGCGCGGCAAGGCGGCGCTCACCGCGGCAACGACCGTTGACGAGCTCGAAGCCGCCCAGGTCACGGTCCTCGGCAGGAAGTCCGCGTTCGGACAGCTCCAGCGGGCGCTCGGGACGCTGCCAGACGGCGAGCGTCGCGACGTCGGCGCCCGGGTGAACGCGATCCGCGCGGACCTGGTCGAGACGCTCGAGGCACGGCGATCGGAGCTCGGCGCTGCCGCGGAACAAGCGCAGCTCGCGGCCGAGCGGACCGACATCACGCTGCCGGGCCGGCGCCCTCGCCCCGGTTCACTCCATCCCATCACCCTCGTCGAGCGCGAGATCGTCGACGTCTTCACGTCGCTCGGGTTCCGCGTCGTTGGCGGTCCCGAGATCGAGGACGACTGGCACAACTTTCAGGCGCTGAACATCCCGCCCGACCATCCGGCTCGAACGATGAAGGACTCGCTGTACGTCGCGATCCCCGGCCATCCGGAGCTGCTGCTGCGGACCGAGACATCAGCGGCGCAGATCCGCACGATGCAGTCGCAGCCGCCGCCCGTGTACATCGTGTCGCCGGGCCGCGTCTACCGGCGGGAGACGGCGGACGCGACGCATCTGCCCGTGTTCACACAGGTCGAGTGTCTCGTCGTCGATGAGGGGATCACCTTCGCGCACCTCAAGGGCACGCTTGAGGTGATGGCCAAGGCGTTGTTCGGCGACCGGCGACGCATCCGGCTGGGGCCGGCCTACTTCCCGTTCGTCGAGCCGGGCGTCGAGGTCGGCGTGAGCTGTTTCCGGTGCGACGGGGTCGGCTGCAGCGTGTGCGGCAACGGCTGGATCGAGCTGCTCGGGTCCGGGATGGTTCACCCGAGCGTCCTTGAGAACTGCGGGTACGACGCGGAGCGATACACGGGCTTCGCGTTCGGTCTCGGCGTCGAGCGCGTGGCCCTGTTGCGGTACGCGATCCCGGATATGCGGATGCTGATCGAGGGCGACATCCGGATCCTCGAGCAGTTCGGGGTGACGCCGTGAGGGTGCCGCTCGGGTGGCTGCGGGAGTTCGCGCCGACCGACATGCCGGTCGATGAGCTCGCGGATGTGATGACGCATCGCGGCGTAAAGGTCGAAGGAGTGCTGCGTCCGTGGGCCGGACTCGATGGCGTCGTCGTCGTCCGGATCCTCGAGGTCCGCGATCACCCTCGTTCGGACAAGCTCTGCATCGCCCGGATCCAACACGGCTCGGGCGAGATCGAGCTCGTCGTCGGCGTGCGGAACATGGTCGCGGGCGACCTCGTGCCGTGGGCGCCCCCCGGCTCGCGCGTGCCGGTCCTCGACGAGCCGCTCGGCCGGCGCGAGATCCGCGGCGTCGTGTCCGAAGGCATGCTGTGCTCGCCGCGCGAGCTCGCGATCAGCGGGGACCACGAAGGCATCCTGATCCTGAACGATGCAGGCTTCGATGTCGGAACCGATGTCGCGCACGGGCTCGAACTCGATCAACCCGTCCTGGATATCGAGGTGGAGCCGAACCGTCCGGACTTCCTGTCGATCCTCGGCGTCGCGCGTGAGGTCGCAGCGGCGATGGGTGTGCCGCTCGAGGTTCCGGAGCCCAACGTCGGCGAAACCGACGAGGCCGTTGCCGACGTCGTGCCGGTGACGATCGAGGCGCCGGACGCGTGCCCGCGGTACCTCGCGCGGATCGTCCGCGGCGTTGAGCACCGGCCGTCCCCGCTCCGTACGCAAGCGCGGCTGACCGCCGCCGGCATGCGCCCGATCGACGCGGTGGTCGACGCGACGAACTACACGATGCTCGAGCTCGGCCAGCCGCTGCACGGCTTCGACCTTGCGCGACTCGCCGGGCCGGCGATCGTCGTGCGGCGCGCCGCCGATGGCGAGCAGATGCGCACGCTCGACGACGTTGACCGCTCACTCACGGCCGACGACCTGCTGATCTGCGACGCGGACCGGCCCGTCGCTCTCGCCGGGGTCATGGGAGGGCAGACCTCGGAGGTGACCGCCGACACACGCGACGTGTTGCTCGAGAGCGCGTACTTCACCCGTGGCGGCGTCCTGCTAACCGCACGCCGGCTCGATCTGCACTCTGAGGCGTCGCACAGGTTCGAGCGGGGCACCGATCCCGAGGGACTCGAGCGCGCAGCCATAAGGTGTGCCCAGCTGATGACCGCGTGGGCCGGCGGCATGGTCGCACGCGGGGTCACTGCGGCGGGCGAACTGGCACCGCGGCGCTGGGTCTCGATGCGCCCGGCACGCGCTGCGAAGCTCCTCGGCTATCCGATCACACCGGATGACGCCGCGGCGGTATTCGACACGCTCAACATGACGCATCGACCGGCGGGCGACGCGATCGACGTCGAAGTCCCCGGCTACCGGACGGACATCGACCGCGAGGTCGACCTGATCGAAGAGGTGCTGCGCGTCCAGGGATACGAGCGCGTCGGGACCGACCTGCCGCGGGCGCCGCATCGAGGCGGCCTCCCTGACGACCTTGCGTTCCTCGACCGCGCCAAGGACGCCCTCGTCCGCGCGGGCCTCCGCGAGATCCGGCCGGCGCCGTTCGCATCCGCTGACGACCTCGCCCTGTTCGGGGATGACGACGCGATCGTCGTCGCCAACCCGCTCCGCGCCGAAGAGCGATACCTCCGCACCCGCCTCACGCCCGGCCTGTTGCACGCCGTCGCGCGCAACCAAGCGCGCGGCGTCGCGCAGGTCGCGCTGTTCGAGGTCGGTACCACGTTCCGGACGGGGGACCCGTTCCGGGAACAGTCCAAGCTCGGGTTCGCGTTGGCCGGACCGTCGTCCGTCGACTGGTCCTCGGCGCGGCAGCCCTTCGACGTGTTCGACGCGACGGGTGTCGTCGAGGCGGTGCTCGTCGACCTCGGCATCACCGGCTGGCGGCTCGAGCCCGACGCCGGTGCGCCGTTCCACCCGGGCCGGTCCGCGCGCGTCGCGATCGATGGCATACATCTCGGGGTCGTCGGGGAGATCCATCCGCGTGTCGCCGCCTCCCTCGAGATCGAGGGTCGGGTCGCCGCGTGCGCGCTCGGCCTCGGTCCGCTCCGCGCCGCCGCAGCCGAGCACGCGTTCACGTTCCGCGACGCGCCGCGGTTCCCACCCGTCCGCCGCGACCTCGCGTTCGTCGTGCCGACGCACGCTCCGTTCGCGCGCGTCCGGGATGCGCTGATCGAAGCAGGCGAGCCCGAGGTCGCCGCCTGCACCCTGTTCGACGTGTTCGAGGGCCAGCCGCTGGAGCCCGGAACTCGCTCGCTCGCCTTCGCGGTGCAGCTTCGCGCCCTCGATCGGACGCTCACCGATGAGGAGGCGCAAGCGGTGATCGACCGCATGGTCGCCGCGGTCGCGGACCGGTTCGAGGCCCGCCTGCGCGCCGGCTGACGCCGCCCGGAGCACCCCCGCTACACTCGGGCGCGATGGCCCGCGACTACTTGTCCGTCGACGATCTGTCCGTGCCTGAGCTCGCCTCGGTCCTGTCGCTCGCCGGCAAGCTCAAGTCGGATCGGCATATGCACGCCGACGCGTTCGCGGGTCGCTCCGCCGCGTTGATCTTCGAGAAATCCTCCACGAGGACACGCGTGTCGTTCGAGGTGGGAGTCGCGCAGCTCGGCGGCCACCCGATCACCCTGTCCTCGGGCGACCTCCAGCTCGGCCGAGGCGAGACGATCGAAGACACCGGCCGCGTGCTCTCGCGCTACGTCGATGTGATCGTGTTGCGGACGTTCGAACAGGAGCGCCTCGAGGCGCTCGCGAGCGCGGCGTCGGTCCCCGTGGTGAACGCGCTCTCGGACTTCGAGCATCCGTGTCAGGCGCTGGCGGACCTGTTGACGATCGAGGAGCACCTCGGCGGCCTGGCGGGCCGCATCCTCACGTACGTCGGCGACGGGAACAACGTCGCGCATTCCCTCCTGCTCGCCGGCGCGAAGGCGGCGATGACGGTCCGCGTCGCCACGCCCGTCGGGTTCGAGCCGATCCCGCAGGTCGTCGAGCGCGCCGAGGAGATCGCGGCCGACACCGGCGGCTCGATCGAGGTCGGCACGGATCCCAGCGGCGCAGCGGCCGGCGCGCATGTGCTCTACACCGATGTGTGGGCCAGCATGGGCCAGGAGGAAGAGGCCGAGGAGCGCGCCCTGATCTTCCGGCCTTATCAGCTGAACGAAGCGCTGATCGACGCCGCCGATCCCGGCGTCCTCGTGATGCACTGCCTGCCGGCGCACCGCGGCGAGGAGATCTCGGACCGCGCCATCGACGGCGACCGGTCCGTGGTGTTCGACCAGGCGGAGAACCGGCTGCACACGCAGAAGGCGCTGCTGGTCTTCCTGTTCGGCCTGGCCTGACCGCCGTGGCCGCGACGCTCACGCGTCGATGGTTCGATCGGCCGTCGACGACCGTCGCGCCCGCGCTGATCGGCCGCCATCTCGTCCGGCGCTTCCCCGACGGGTCTGAAGCACGCGTACGGATCGTCGAGACGGAGGCGTATCGGTCCGACGACCCAGCGAGCCATTCCTTCCGTGGGCCGACCGCGCGGAACCGCACGATGTTCGGACCGGCCGGACATCTCTACGTCTATCTGATCTACGGATTGCACCACTGCCTGAACGTTGTCACCGGCGGACCGGAACGAGCGTCCGCGGTGCTGCTGCGGGCCGCCGAACCGGTGGAGAACCTGCCGATCCTGTCCGAGAACCGGGGCGTCACGGACGTGCGGGCGCTGTGCCGGGGCCCCGGCCGGCTCGCACAAGCGCTCGGCGTCGACCGGTCGCTCGACGGGATCGACCTGCTGACGTCTCACGAGCTCTGGATCGAAGCCGGAACGCCGGTGCCGCGCGCTCGGCTGAGCGTGACGCCCCGCGTCGGCATCTCCGTCGCGACGGAGATGCCGTGGCGTTGGCTGGAGACGGGCTCTCGATGGGCGACGTCGGTCACGCCCCGGCCGGCGGCCGGGCGACCGTGATCGTCACGGTGCTCGTCTGTTCCTTCGAGGTGCCCGCGGCCGGGTCCTGATAGATCACGGTGCCCCGTGGCTGCGTGGAGGCCTCCGATGCGCTCTTCACGTAGAAGCCCGCCTGCGTCAGGGCGGCGGTCGCGTGTGCTTCATCGAACCCGATCACCGATGGAACCAACACGCTCTGCAGCGACGTGGGCGAGGTGCATGTCTGCGTCGGCTCCGTGCCGGCGACGTAGTTGAGGCTCTCGATGTGGTTCGGCGGCGTGAACTCGTTGGGCAGGCACGCCGGGTCCTGGGTCGCGTCGACCGCGACGGTGACGTAGTGCACCTCCGGCGTCGGGAACGCGTCGGGCGGCAGCGTCGACGTCGCCTTCTCCATCAGCAGGCGCCAGATCTGGGCGGGCCACGTGCCACCGAACACGGTGATCCTCGTTCGCGGCGGCTCCATCGGGATCTGTCCCTCGTGGAACCCGACCCACACCGCCGCCGACAGCTGCGGCACGGCGCCGACGAACCACGCGTTGTCATGGTTGTCGTCGGTGCCGGTCTTGCCGATCTGCGGGCGCCCGATGTTCGCGGCGGTGCCGGTGCCGTAGAGCACGACGTCTTGGAGGATGTCGTCGGCCGCCGCTGCGACCTGTGGATCGACCACCTGGTCGGGCTTAGGATCGGCTTGCCACAGTACGGAGCCGTCGGGGCCGACGACGGACTCGACCGGGATCGGGTCGACGCGCTTGCCGCCGGTCGCAAGCGTGCCGTACGCGCTGGCCATCTCGAGGGTGTTCGCTTCATTGGATCCGAGCACCGCGCTGTCGACGGCGAGCAGCGGCTTGGTGGGCTCGCCCACGTTTGTGCAGCACCGCATCCCCATCTGCTCCGCGGTCCGAACGACGGTGTCCGGGCCGAGCTGCTGGATCAGCTGCGCGTAGACCGTGTTCACGGAATCTTCCGTCGCGGTGCGCAGGCTGAGGGTGCCGTACCCCTGGCCCTCGGCGTTGGTCACGTTCCAAGTGCCACCGCCGGGGAGCGGCAAGGTGATCGACGCGGGGGCCGCGAACGTTGAGTCGGGTGAGTAGCCGTGCTCGAGCGCCGCAACGAGCGCGAAAGCCTTGAACGCCGAGCCTGTCTGGCGTCCCGACCCGCCCGCGTCGGTGGCGAGGTTCACGCGTCCGGCGCCGGTGTTCGCCCAATAGTCCTTGTCCCTGCCGCCGATCATCGCCCGCACGTACCCGGTCCGCGGGTCCACGACGGTGATCGCCGCGTCGGGATCGCCGGGATAGCGGAGGATCTGGCGGACGGCGTTCTCGCCCGCGGCCTGCACGGCGGGGTCGAGCGTCGTCGTGATCCGGAGCCCGCCGGTGAACAACAGCCGGTACCGGTCGTCGTACGTCTTGCCGAACGCCGGGTTCGAGAGGAACCACCGCTTGAAATAGTCGACGAAGTATGGGAACGGATAGCGGGCCTGGCTGTCGTTGTGCACCACGGTGATCGGCTCGCGCCGCGCGGCGACGTGCTCCGCGTGCGTGATCGTCCCCATCTGCTCCATGATCCGGAGCACCACGTCGCGGCGGCCCTCGGCCGAGGCAGGGCGCACGAACGGGTCGAAGTGGTTCGGCGCCGTGATCAGCCCGGCGAGCGTGGCCGACTCGGACAGATCGAGCTCACTCGCGTGGACCCCGAAGTACGTCTCAGCCGCAGCCTCGATGCCGTACGCGCCCTCCCCGAAGTACACGGTGTTCAGGTAGTCGGTGAGGATCTCGTCCTTGGTGTACCGGTTCTCCATCTGCACGGCGAGCGCGGCCTCGTCGATCTTGCGGCGAAGGTTCTGCGCGTCGCCGGTGTACAGGTTCTTCGCGAGCTGCTGGGTGATCGTCGAGCCGCCCTCGACGAAGCCACCGTTGCCGATGTCGACCGCAAGCGCCCGGGCGAGGGCGAACACGTCGACGCCGCCATGGTCGTAGAAGCGTCGGTCCTCGATCGCCACGGTGGCGTCGCGCACCGACTGGGGCATCTGATCCTGCGTCAGGATCACACGGTTCTCCGTCGCGTGCAGGTCGGTGATCAGCGAACCGTCGCTCGCGTAGATCGACGACGTTTGCGCGAGCGGACGCTCCCGCTGGTCGTCCAGTCGGGGGAGGTCGCACGCGCCGGCCAGGAGGGCGAGCACCGCGAACAAGGCGAGGGCGCGGGCCTTCACCATCAGCGCGAGCGTACCCCTGGGTCTTCGCGTTCCTGGGAGGTACACCGACCTTGTGGCCGAATGGATATGCCGATCCTGTGACGGCCCCGCACCGGCGGAAACAGAAGGGCTCGCTGGTAGCATCCGCGCGATGGCCGCCGACCTCGATGAGCTGCGGAGCGGCGCCGCCGAGATCATCCCCATCAACGGACTCGACGCGAAGCTCGCGCTCGGTCGACCGCTCCGCGTGAAGCTCGGCATCGATCCGAGCCGGCCCGACCTCACCCTCGGACATTCGGTCGTGCTCGGCGCGCTCCAGAGGTTCCTCGACGCCGGCCATGAGGCGATCCTCATCGTCGGTGACTTCACCGGGCGCGTCGGGGACCCATCGGGTCGCTCCGAGACGCGGCCTATGCTCAGCGCCGAGGAGGCGGACGAGAACGCGCGGAGCTACCTGGACCAGGCGAGTCTGGTGCTCGACGTCGAACGCGCAACGGTTCGCCGGAACTCCGAATGGCTCAGTGAGCTCGACGCCGCCGATCTGATCCGGCTCGCGTCCGTCACGACGATCGCGCAGATGCTCGAGCGCGAGGACTTCCGCACCCGGCACCAAGCGAACCAGCCGATCAGCGTGGTCGAGTTCCTGTACCCGCTGCTGCAGGGCTACGACTCGGTCGCGGTCGAGTCAGATATCGAACTCGGCGGGACCGACCAGACGTTCAACCTGTTGATGGGCCGCGAGGTCCAGCGTGCGTACGGTCAAGAACCGCAAGCGGTGCTCACCCTTCCGCTGATCGAGGGCCTGGACGGCGTCCGCAAGATGTCGAAGTCGTTCGACAACTTCGTCGCCCTGACCGACCCATCCGACGAGATGTTCGGCAAGCTGATGAAGCTCCCCGACGAGCTGATCGCGAAGTACGAACTGCTGTGCACGAGGCTCGGGGCCGCCGACCACGAGCGTGTCGCGGCCGGCCTGTCCGACGGCTCGATCCACCCCAACGCGGAGAAGCGCCGGATGGCTCGCACGATCGTGGAGCGCTATCACGGTCCCGGGTCGGGCGAAGCCGCCGAAGCCGCATTCGACAAGGTGTTCCGCGAACACGAGACACCGGACGAGGTCGCGGAGGTGGTGCTCCCGGCCGACGTCGTCACGGATGGCGTCGTCTGGCTCCCGAAGGCCCTCGCGCTCGCGGGCCTCGCAGCCTCCAACGGCGAGGGCCGCCGCGCGATCGAACAGGGCGGCGTAAGGATCGATGGGGAGCCTGTCGCATCAGACGTGCTCGAGGTCCCGGCCGACCAGCTGATCGGCCGCGTGCTGCAGGTCGGCCGGCGCCGGTTCGCTAGGGTCGCCTCGATCGGGTGAGTCGTACACTGCGACGGTAACGAAGGCTCGCTCGGTCCGGTTGACGGCTCGGGCGAGGCTGCTACCATCATCGGTCGGCGCGCGTCCCGCCGAGTTTCTTCTCCCGCGCGGGGATACGTGCGCCGTTCGCACCTTGAGAACTGAACAGCGTGTGAATGCCAGTGCCTCGTCAGACCGAGGTTCGGTTCGCCGTGCCCCGGTCCTGACATTCCAAGAAACGCCCGCCCGGTAACGGGCGGTCGGACAGGCCGGATCGGGGTGCCTCCCGAAGCCGGCCAACTCCGAACAGAACACGGCCGAACCCGACGCTTTCGGGCTGAGGGTGAAGCCGGAATCTCTACGGAGAGTTTGATCCTGGCTCAGGACGAACGCTGGCGGCGCGCTTAACACATGCAAGTCGAACGGTGAACCGGGCTTCGGCCCGGGGATCAGTGGCGAACGGGTGCGTAACACGTGGGCAAC
>DATAPH010000020.1:0-13057 GCA_036265325.1 Actinomycetota bacterium
CCCCCCCCCCCCCCCCCCCCCGGCCGGTGTGATCACGTCGGCGCCGTTGGTCGCGAGCCATGCCGCGAGCTCGTGATACAGGTACGCGAGCCCGACGGGATGGCCGGTTGCGAGCACGACGCGTTCGCCTTCTGTGGCGGCTCGGCGCAGGCGCTCCCCCGCCGCGAGGCTCACGTCGACGATCGGTTCCGGCCGGATCTCGACCGGACCGCTCCGCGCCTCGCGTTCGATCGGCGCGTCGGCCGCCGTTTCCACGAGGTCGAGGATCGAGTCGAGCGAGCGGCCGTCCTGCAGTCCGGTGAGACCGAACTCCTTGTCGGGGTCGCGGTCGAGCAACAGCTGCGCGTTGCCCCGAACGTTGTCGAGCGGATGGGTCGCCCAGCCGGCGACGAGCCCGGTGAGCAGCGCCCGCTCGAGCTGCGCGCGCGTCACCGGCCGAGGCGTCCACAGCTCGGGATCGAACGGCGGCAGACGGCGGACGTGCGCTTCGATAACGTCGGTCGGCATCGCACCGGCAGCGTAACGAAAGGATGCGGATGGACCTGCGAGACGCGAACGTCGTCGTCACCGGCGCGTCGTCGGGCATCGGCGAGGCGACGGCGGTCGCATTCGCGCGGCGAGGCGCCCGCGTGATCCTCGTCGCTCGGCGCAAGGACCGGCTCGAGGCGCTCGCCGCACGGATCGAGCAGGCGGGCGGCCGCGCGATCGCGTGGACGTGCGACGTGACCGACCTCGCGCGCGTCGAGAAGCTCCCGGGCCTCGTGCAGGAGCTGACGGGCCGGCCGGTCGACGTCCTCGTGAACAACGCGGGGATCGCGGGTGGCGGTCCGTTCCTGGAGCAGAGCCATGACCGGATCGACGAGGTCGTCCGGGTGAATCTCCTCGGCGTGATGCATGTGACGCGAGTGTTCCTGCCGGGGATGCTGTCGCGCGGATCCGGGCACGTCATCAACGTGGCGTCGCTCGCCGGCCGGTTCGCCGTCCCCGGTGCCGCCGTCTACTCGGCGACGAAGCACGGGGTGATCGCGTTCTCCGAGAGCCTCGACGTGTCGACCAGACGCCAGGGCGTGCTCGTCACCGCCGTGAACCCCGCCTACGTGCCGACGGAAGGCTTCCCGGCGACGAGCCGGCCGTCGATGCTCACGCTCACGCCGGAACGCGTCGCCGACGCGATCGTGAAGGTGGCGCGAGAGGGGATCTCGCCGGAGTACTCCGTGCCCAGGTGGGCGGCGGCGATGCAGGTGTTCCGGTTGCTCACGCCGTCTCTGTACCGATGGGGCCTCGGCGTCGGCGAGCGCAGGTACGACGCGAAGAAGTAGGCCTTACGGCTGCGTCGCGAGCAGGTACTGCGAGGTCAATCCGACCTCGCGGATACCGCGCTCCCGCATCGCCTCGCCGCATCGGGCCCGGACCTTCGCCGCGGTGTCCTCACCGAGCGCCTCGGCCGTGCGTCGCAGCCCCGAGCCGATCACGATCCGCCACCAGTCGTCGGGGTTGTCGAGCGTCAGCGTGTCGACGTCTTCGCGGAGCGCGAACCCCGAGAGTCCTGCCTCCTCCGCGAGCGCCCGGAACGTCGGCGGGTCGCCGATGCGCCGCCACGGCTGGACGATGTCGAACCCGGGGCGCTCGGCATGCACCGCGTCGATGAAAACGTCGATCATCGGGTCGAAGAACCGCTCACCCAGCACCGTGATCGCCAGCCGGCCACCCGGGCGCAGCAGCGACCAGAACGACCGGAGCAGGCCCGGCATGTCGTCCACGAAGAAGACGCCGAGCACGCAGAGCAGCGCGTCGACCGAACTCGGCTCGATGTCGAGCGCGGTCATGTCGCCGGTCCGTACCTCGACGTTTTCGGCGCCGGCCGCCCGAACCCGTTCCTCGGCGATCTCAAGCATCTGCGTGGCGAAGTCGATCCCGATGACGCGGCCCGTCGGACCGACGGCACGCGAGGCTGCGAGCAGGCCGGGGCCGTTGCCGCACGCGACATCGAGGACCGTCTCACCCGGCCCGGGCGCCGCGAGCTCGACCGTTCGGGTCGACATGTACTGCCAGAAGTCACGCGACGCGTCCTCGTAGTCGGTCGACGCGGCGTCGTAGGTGGCCTTCGGATCGAACCCGCGGAGTGGATCGCCCACGGGCCGAGACGATACCCCGTCGCGCGCGAGAGGATGGGCGCATGGATCGTGTGAGGCGCATCGTGAAGCTCGCCGCCTTCGCCGTGACGGCCGCGGCGATCGTCGAGCAGCTGCGGCTGCCGGCCGAGCAGCGCACGTGGGAGGGCCGGGTCGGCGGCCTCGTCCCGTACGACTTCCGGATGCCGACGCTGGAGCGAGCGAAGTCGCGCTGGTGGAACCCGCAGGACGACCGCCTGTTCATGCCCACGGTCTTCGGGGTCGGGTGGACGATCAACGCAGCGCGGCTCGGCCGGGTGCTCGGACTCGTGGCCCAGCCCGGCTAACGTGACGCGGATGAGCTCCGCTCCCACCGTCATCGACGAGCCCATCGTCGAAGACGTCGTCGAACCCGACGTGCCGTGGATCGTCATCGTGTGGAACGACCCGATCAACCTGATGAGCTATGTGACGTGGGTGTTCCAGAAGCTCTTCGGCTATCCGCGGGCGAAAGCCGAGAAGCTCATGATGGATGTGCACGTCAAAGGGAAGGCGGTCGTTTCGAACGGACCGCGCGAGCGCTGCGAGGCCGACGTCGCCGCGCTCCACGGCTACGGACTGTGGGCGACGTTCCAGAGGGATCGATGACCGTCGCGATCACGGCGGCCGGCGGCGGCGCGGTGATGGTCGATCTGCCCGAAGACCTTCGAGACCTGTTGGCTTCGCTCGCGAAGCAGCTCGCCGAGCTGATCGACGACCCCGACGCGGCCGATGACCCCGGGATGGCGCGACTGTTTCCACCGGCGTCCGTCGACGATCCGATGGAAGCGCTGGGATTCGAGCAACTGATGGGCGACGCGATCAAGGCGGGCAAGCGCGAGTCCGCGTCGGTACTGCGCGCGACCGCGCACCAGAACCGGCTGAGCCCCGACGAGACGCTCGCGTGGATGCGGTGCCTGAACGACATCCGCCTGTTGATCGGCACACGGCTCGACGTTCAAGAAGATTCAGACTTCGAGGCGATGGTCGACGATCCGCTGCTCGAGCAGGCGGCGATCATCTACATCTCGCTGAGCGAGCTTGTGGGGATGCTGTCCCTGGCGGCAGACCCCACCTAACGGACGGGCGAGCCGACCCGATGGATCTTCAGCATGTTGGTCGTCGTGCGTCCGGCGGGCGACGAGGCCGCCATCACCACGGCGTCGCCGGGGTCGGCCAGGCCGTGTGACTGCAGACCCTTGTCCATCAGCGCGATCATGCCGTCGGTGTCGGTGGGCGGCGACGCCGGCAGCGCCTCAACCCCCCACTGCAGGCACATGATCCGCTGGACATCGCGCGGCGGGACGAACGCGTAGACGGGCACGCGGGGACGCTCGGCCGAGAGCAACCGCGCCGTTCGGCCCGTCTCCGTGTAGCACGTGATCGCGACCACGCCGAGTTCGTCGACGGGGATGGACGCCGCCGCGTGTGCGACGGCCGCACCCTCGTTGGCATGGCGCGACGGCGGCGCCGGCGTTTCGAAGAGCCGTCCTTTGGACTCGACGTAGCCCGCGATCGTTGATGCTGCGCGCGCGGACTCGAACGGGTAGTCACCCACCGCCGTCTCACCGGACAGCATCACCGCGTCGGCGCCGTCGAGGACCGCGTTCGCGCAGTCGTTCGCCTCGGCGCGCGTCGGCCGCGAGGAATGGATCATCGACTCCAGCATCTGGGTTGCCACGATCGCCGGGCGGCCGGCGGCGCGGGCGGCACGGATGAGTTCCTTCTGGATCAGCGGGATCTGCTCCATCGGGAGCTCCACGCCGAGGTCGCCCCGCGCGATCATCACCGCGTCGGCGTCGACGAGGATGCCGTCGATGTCGTCTACCGCCGGACGCGTCTCGATCTTCGCGATGATCGGCACGGAGCGGTCGCCCATCGCGGCGCGCAGCTCGCGCACATCACCGGGGGCGCGAACGAACGACTGCGCCACGAAGTCGGCGCCGAGGTCGAGGGCACGCACGAGGCCCTCACGGTCACGGTCGGTGACCGCGGGCAACCCGAGACGCTCCGCCGGCACGTTGACGCCTTGGCCGCTCCGAACGGTTCCGCCTGCAACGCACCTGGTCTGGACGACGTCGCCATCGATCGCCGAAACCGTCAGCTCGACGGCGCCATCGGCGAGCAGCACGCGATCATCCACCTGGAGGTCGCCTGCGAGTCCCGGATATGTCGTCGAGGCGCCGCGGTCGTCGCCGTTGCCTTCCGGGCGCAGCTCGAAGCGCTGGCCGGGCCGGAACGTGAACGGGTCGGCCCGGACCGAACCGAGCCGGACCTTCGGACCCGGGAGGTCGACCAACACGGCGAGCGGCTTGCCCGTCGCATCCTCGGCCTCGCGAACAAGGTCAACCATGCGCGCGTGTTCCTCGGGTTCGCCGTGCGAGAAGTTCAGCCGGAACACCGACGTGCCCGCGCGCACGAGTCCTTGCACGAGGCTGGAGGACGCGCTCGCAGGTCCGAGCGTGCAGACGAGCTTCGTGCGTGCCATCAGGGCCACAGTATGTCGGCGAGCTGCGCGATCACTCGGCGCGCCTCGTCGTCGGCATGATGCGGTTCAAGGCCCGGCTCCGAGAAGGTGGCTGGCACCGGTTCGCCCGCTCGAGCGCTCGCCCGCTCGAGCCACTCGTGCGGGAGCGCGTCGGGAAGGTCCGCGCTCGCGTTCGCCATCTCGGCGAAGTACAGCGTCCAGGCGCGTGGCACGACGCGAGCCCACTGGTACCCACCGCCTCCGGTCGCGACCCAGCGTCCGTACGCCGCATCGTGCGCGAGCGTGTGCAGAACGGCGGCCGCCTCCCGATAGCTGCGCGTGGTGAGGCGCAGCTGCGCGAGCGGGTCGGTCGCATGCGTGTCGCACCCGAGCTGCGTGAGGAGGACATCCGGCGCGAAGTCGCCGACCGCCCGTGGAACGATGGTGTGGAGCGCCTCCAGCCACGCCTCGTCTCCGGTGTTCGCCGGCAGTGGCACGTTGATCGCACTTCCGGGCGCATCCGGTCCGCCGCGCTCGTCGAGCCCACCGGTTCCGGGGAAGAAGAGATAGGGCTCGTACTCATGCATCGAGATGGTGAGGACGCGCGGTTCGTTCCAGAAGATCGCCTGCACGCCGTCGCCGTGATGCACGTCGAGGTCGACATATGCGACGCGCTGGGCGCCGTGATCAAGGAGCCACGCGATGGCGACCGCAGGATCGTCGTAGACGCAGAAGCCGCTGGTGCGAGCGGGCATCGCATGATGAAGGCCGCCCGCCGCGTTGAAGGCATGGGCCACGTGGGAGTGCCACACAGCCTTGGCCGCGGAGATCGATGCGCCGGCGACGATCGCGCCCGCCTCGTGCATATCCGCGAAGATCGGATCGTCGCCGGGGCCGTATCCGAACGAGGACCAGTCGCCGTCCTCACCGTGACCGGCGCGTTCGGTGGCGTCGATGAACGCGGCCGTGTGGACGCGCTTGAGGTCTTCGCGGGTGGCGGGTGCCGCGTCGAGGATCTCCACGTTCGGACGCGCGTCCAGACCCGTCGCGGCGATCAGGTCCCAGGTCAGCAGCACGCGATCCGGACGCAGCGGATGTTGCGGCCCGTGGTCGTAGATCCGCGCGTCGGGCGCCACCACCAGCCCGGCGCGGCCGCTCACGAGACGGTTCTGATGGCCGCGACGGTTCGTTCGACCAACCTCTCGGCGTCGTCGTCGCTGAGCGTGAAGGGCGGTCCGAGCATGATGAGGTCGCCGTTCACGCCGTCGACGTGGCCGGTCGAGGAGTAGAGCAGCAGGCCCGCCTCGCGCGCGGCCCCGAGCACGCGTTCGGTCGCCTGTTCGGGCCTCGGGATCGGCGCCTTCTCGTCCCGGTCGCTCACCAACTCGATCCCGAGCATCATCCCGATACCGCGAACGTCGCCGACGACCGCCACGTCGTCGAGCGCGGCCGACAGATCGCCCTTGATCTTCGCGCCGAGGTCGCGCGAGCGATCGACGAGCCCGTCGTCACGCAGACGCCGCAGCGCCGCCAGCGCGACCGCCGCGCCGAGCGCGTTGTGCGACCAGGTGAACCCGTGTACGAATCCCTTCGGCGCGACGGTCTCGTAGATCTCGCCGCTCGCGGCGGCGAACCCGAACGGGACGTAGCCGCTCGTCGTTCCCTTGCCCGCCGTGATGATGTCAGGCGTCACGCCCCACTGGTCGACGCCGAACCACCGGCCGGTACGACCGAAGCCGGTCATCACCTCGTCCGCGATCACCAGGACGCCGTAGCGGTGGCATACCTCGACGATCTTGGGCCAGTAGTCGTCGCACGGAACACTGGCGGCCAGCGTGGCGCCCGAAACCGGTTCCGCGATGAACGCGGCGATGGTCTCGGGCCCGTAGGACTCGATCATCCGCTGCACCTCGGCGGCGTGCCAGTCGCCGCAGCCGTCCGGATGCGACGGGTTCTCGCAGCGGTACTCGTAGGCTCGCGGCGCGTGCAGGAACCGCCCGAGCCACGGCGTGTACGGCTTCCGCAGCGGCTCCTTGCCCGAAAGGTCGAGCGCTCCAAGCGTGTTGCCGTGGTACGAGGACCGCCGCGCGATCACCGCGGTCCGCCCTGCCTGGCCGACCGCGAGATGATATGTGCGCGCGAGCTTGATCGCGGTCTCGACGGCCTCGGAGCCCCCGCTCACCGGATAGATCCGGGCGTCGGGGACCGGCAGGACGGTGGCGAGCTCGTCGGCGTACGTCTCGAGCGCCTCCGTCGTGAACATCGTTCCGTGGACGTATTGCGTCTTGTCGAGCTGCGTGGTCGCCGCGTCGATCAGCGACCGGTCGCCGTGGCCGACGCCGACGACGATCGCCCCGCCCGCGGCGTCGAGGTATCGCTTCCCATCCGCGTCGGTGATCCACGCGCCCTCGGCGGACACCGCGGTCGGCAACGGCCGCTCGACGCGAGAAAAGATATGGCTCATCGCGCCGCCGTCACTCGACCGGAGGTTCCTTACGCGAGTCGTCGGAGAGCTGCTCGGCCAGGCGGTCGCCACGCGACGCGCGGAGCCGCTTGATCTCGGCGGCCCAGTCATCCTCCAGCGGTTCGTCGCCGGTGAGCTCGTCGCGAGGTTCGTCGGGCATCGACGCTCAGATTACTTGGTGTAGATGCCCTGAGGATCGAGCTCCTCGCGGATCAGGCGGAGCTCCTCAGCGGTTGGCGCCGGCGTCTCGCCGAGATCGGCCGCGACCCGCGGCCCCCAACCCATGTTGTCGCGCACGTCGTCCAGCGTGACGCCGGGATGCGTCGTGAGGAGCGTCATCTCCCCGGTCGCCTCGTCGAAGCCGTACGTGCCGAGGTCGGTCACGACGCTCGTCGGGCCGCTTCCCCACCACCCGCGTGCGGCGTCGTGCGCCGGATCGCCGCTATGCCCCGGCGACGTGCGGAAATGCAGCTCCTCGACGAACGACCGCTGCGCCTGCCGCATGATCACCAGGATCTGCTTCGCGTGGATCGCGATCTCACAGGCGCCGCCCGAGCCCGGCAGCCGCACCTTCGGGTGCTCGTAGTCGCCGATCACGGTGGTGTTCAGGTTGCCGAACCGGTCGATCTGCGCGCCGCCGAGGAACGCGACGTCGACGTGACCGCGCTGCAGGTAGTACGCGAAGAGCTCGTACATCGACACGATCGACGTTGAGCCGGTCGCAAGCGTTGGGTCGCCGATCGACAGCGGCAATCGTTCGGGGCGCGCGCCGTACACGCCGGACTCGTAGATCAACTGCAGCTCCGGCGCGACCGTCCACTGCGCGAGGTTGCATACGATGTTGGGCAGACCCACACCGACGAAACAGTTGTGCGCGCCGCCGAGCAGCCGCGCGCTCGCGGCGATCATGATCTCGTTCTTCGAGTACGGACGCTCGACGTCGCTCACGCGTACCGCCCGTAATCGACCTCGCCAGACAACGCCTGCTCGGGACGCAGCGAATCCCACCGCGCGTCGCCGAACTTCTCGACGTACTCGGCGTGGTTCGCGGTTCCGTGCACCCACTCGTCGAGCCACGCCTCCAGCGACGCCTGCTCCTTCGCGATCGCGTCCCAGTCCAGGTAGAACCGGTTGTCGCGGTCGTAGTACCCCTGTGCGAACGACGGGTGACAGCCGAACGGCTCCTCGACCACCGCGTCGACGATCGCGCCGGGGATCACGGTGCGGTTGGGGTCCCGCCTGATCGTCGATTCCTCGACGACTTCCTCGACCACGACGATCACGTGCTCCGCTGCGAACGCGACCTCCTTCTGGCAGCCGAGCAAGCCCCAGATCTGGGTGTCGCCGTCGGCGTCCGCGCGCTGCGCGGCGACGATCGCAACGTTCGGTCGCAGCGGCGGCACCACGTACACCTCGGTGCCGTCGTCGTAGGGCGACGTCATCGGCTTGATCTTCGGGTTCACCCGCGGGATGTCCGACTCGTAGTAGCTCCGGATCGGGAAGAACGGCAGGTTCGCCGCGCCCGCCATGTAGCGCGACACCATCCCGAAGTGGGAGTACTCCTCGATCTCGAGCGGCTCGGGGTCGGCGTGCTCGATCCGCCGCCGGACCGCATGCAGGTTCCCCACGCCGGGGTTACCCATCCAGCTGAAGATCAGCTTCGAGGCGACGCCCGCGCCGATCATCTGGTCGTAGATCACGTCGGGCGTCATCCGCGCGAGCGTGAGGTCCCGGCGACGCTGCCGGATGATCTCGTGGCCCGCGGCGAACGAGATCAGGTGCGTGAACCCTTCGATCGCCACGGTGTCGCCGTCGTGCACCAGCTCGGCCACGGCGTCGTGCATCGTCGCGACTTTGTCAGAGCTCATCCGGCCGCTCCCCGTCCTCTCGGCCGTCTCTCGGTCCGCGCAAGACACAGAACTCGTTGCCCTCGATGTCCTCCATGACGGTGCAGAACGTCGACTGCCCGTCGACCACGCTGGCGTCCTTCGAGACGTAGTCGACCTCGGTGGCGCCGAGCCGGCGGAGCCGATCGACCTCTTCCCGCATCGTTCCCGTCGGCCGCAGGTCCAGGTGGACGCGGTTCTTCGCCGTCTTCGGCTCGGGAACGGGCTGGAAGAAGATCCCCCGCGTCTGCCCGCTCGGGTCGGCGATGTACGCGCCCTCCGGGTCGGGATCGACCACGTCGTAGCCGAGCGCGGCGGCCCAGAATGTCGCCACGCGGACGGGATCGCCTGTGTCGAAAGTGAGCGTGTCGGGCGCGAGCCCCACTACGCCCCCGCTTCGACCTCGGCCACGACCTCTTCGAAGATCTCGAGCGCGGCGTGCGCCTGGTCCTCACGGAACACCAACGGCGGGCTCACCCGCACGTCGGCGTCGCCACACCCGAGGATCAACAGTCCCTTGCGGAACGAGGCCTGCTCGATCGCCGCGGCCTGAGCGTGATCGGCGAAGGTCATGCCGATCCACAACGCTCGGCCCCGCACGTCGGTGATGATGGGGTGCCGCGACTGGATGTCGCGCAAGCCCGCGAGCAACACGTCGCCGACCGCCTTGGCGTTGTCGATCAGGCCCTCTTCCTCGATCACGTCGAAGGTGGCGAGGGCCGCGGCGCAGGGCACCGGCGACCCGCCGTACGTCGAGCCGTGCGCGCCGAGCTCCCAGACCATCAGGTCCTCGCGAGCGATCATCGCGCCGAGCGGGAGCCCGCTCGCGATGCCCTTGCCCGACAAGACGACGTCCGGCGTCACGCCCTCCTGCTCGATCGCCCACATCGTGCCGCTCCGCCCGACGCCGGACTGCACCTCATCGCAGACGAGCAGGATCCCGTGGCGGTCGCACAGCTCGCGCAGATACCGGAACCAGCCCTCGGGCGGCAGAACGTACCCGCCCTCGCCGAGCCACGACTCCACGATGATCGCCGCGACCTCGGTCGGCGAGACCATCCGCTGGAACAGGACCTCTTCGATGTAGTCGAAGTCGCCATAGAAGGAGTGGTACACGCTCGGCAGCATCGGCCCGAAGTTCGTGCGGTACTTGGACTTCGACGCAGTCAGCGTGACCGAGCCCATCGAGCGGCCATGGAACGACTGGTAGAAGCCGATGAGGTACTGCCGGCCGGTCGCATACCGGGACAGCTTGATCGCCGCCTCGACCGCCTCGGTGCCGGAGTTCGACAGGAAGGCCCTCGCCGCGGGGAACGGCGCGAGCTGGTCCAGCCGCTCGCAGACGTCGGAGTAGATCGGCAGGTAGAAGTCCGACGCCGAGTAGTGGAGCAGCTCCGACGCCTGACGGTGGACCGCCTCGACCACCTTCGGATGGCAGTGACCGGTCGAGGTGACCGCGATCCCCGCGTTCAGGTCCAGGAAGATGTTGCCGTCGACGTCCTCGACGATCGAGCCGGCGCCGCGCCGGGGCACGAACGGGTACGCGCGCGGGAGCGACGGCGACGTGACCCTTCGGTCGCGCTCGATCCGGGCCATCGCCTCCGGCCCCGGCAGCTCGGTGACCAGCTTGGGCCGGCTCTGGCCCGCGAGGCCGTCGTACGTGAGCGTCGAGTCCGTGGTCGTGCTCACTCGCTGATCACCGTCCGCGACTGCTCGCGCAGATAGCTGAGCACGTAGTACGGCCCGCCGCCCGCCTTGCCGGTCGAGCCGGAGCCCTTCCAGCCGCCGAACGGCTGGACGCCCGGCCAGGCACCGGTCGTCGAGCCCGCACGCCGGTTCACGTACACGACGCCGGCCTGGATCTTCTGGAGCCACTCGTCGATCTCGGACTCGTCCTCGCTGAAGAACCCGGCGGTCAAGCCGAGCTCGGTCGCGTTCGACTTCTTGATCGCCTCGCCGAGCTCGTCGAACTTGCCGACGACGACGTACGGCGCGAACAGCTCCTGCGTCCACACGTAGCTGTCCTCGGGCGCTTCCACGACCGTCGGCTCGACGAACGTGCCTCGGGCGAGGTCGCCGTCGGTGATCCGGCGCCCGCCGGTGATCACGCGGCCGTTGGCCTCGGCCTCGGCGACCGCCTTCTCGAACCGCTCCACCGCTGCGTCGTCGATCACCGGCGACAGGTACGCGTCCCGGTCGAGCGGGTTCTTCGGCGTGATCTGCTCCGTCTTGGTCTTGAGCAGGTCGACGAACCCGTCGTACACCTCGCTCTCGACGTAGACGCGCGAGCACGCCGAGCACTTCTGGCCGCCGTAGCCGAAGGCGCTGCGAAGCACGCCGTCGGTCGCCTTGTCCAGGTCGGCGTTCTTCGTGACGATCGTCGGGTTCTTGCCACCCATCTCGGCGATCACGGGCTTGGGGTGCTCCGTCGCGAAGTGCTTGTAGATGTCCATCCCGACCGGGTACGAACCGGTGAACGTGATGCCCTGCACGTCCTGATGGCGCACCAGGTGCGCGCCGGCCTCGTCGGCGCCCGGCACGAACTGGAACGCGCCGTGGGGCATGCCGGCGTCGCGCAGCACTTCGTACAGCTTGTAGCCGAGCAGCGAGCCGGTCGGGCTCGGCTTGAGTACCACGGTGTTGCCCGCGACGAGCGCGCCCGACGACGGGCCGCCCGACAGCGCGAGCGGGAAGTTGAACGGGCTGATCACGGCCCACACGCCGTAGGGGCGCATCACGTCGTAGTAGTCGCCGGCCGCGCCGAGGCCGCTCATCGGCACGTGGAAGCCGTCGTGCTTCTCCATCTCGTCGCAGTTCCAGCGGATCAGCTCCGCCGTCTCCTGCACGTCGCCGAGCGCCTCGAGGCGGTTCTTGCCGACCTCGAACGCCATCAGCGCCGCGAGCACGAACAGCCGGTCCTCGATCAGGTCTGCCGCCTTGCGGAGGATCCCGACGCGCTGCTGCCAGCCGAGGGCGTCCCAGTCGAGCGCGGCTTCCTTGGCGGCGGCAACGGCACGGTCGACCTGGTCGGTGCTCGCCTGCTGGATCGTGGCCACCACGAGGTCGTGGTCGATCGGCGAGCGCTCCTCGTAGACGGTGGTGCCTTCCTCTTCCTTGCCGTTGATCACGACGGGAACGTTGCCGCCGAGGTGCGCGCGGGCCTCGTTTACCGCGGCGTCGTAGGCGGCTTGCAGCTCCTCGTTGTCGGCGGACAGCGTGGCGTAGGTGATGCGGAACTTCTGGGTCATGGCGACTCGCCCCTTCCTGCAGGAACACTGACGCGAGGTGGCCATGCTAGCCGGTGCCGCCGAGGCCCGCCCAGGGCTGCGTGACCCTTCGTCGGCCGAAGAACCGACGTTCGGCTGCGTGATTCCGTCGGTGGCCGGGCGTACGCTTCGTCTCCCTTTCATATGAGGTTCGTCACCTACGACCGCGGGGGGCAGCGGCGACTGGGGGCGATCTTCGAGGGTGAGGTGGTCGATCTGCCCGACGCGGTCGGGCACCCGGCCTTCCCCACCACGCTCGAGGGTCTCGTCTCGAGCAGCCGAGGCACCGTCATGGATGCCGCGCGAACGGCGTTGGACCGTGACGACGTCCTCGACTGGCGTGTCAAACGGCCGCGCATCCTGACCCCTTTGTTCCCGGCGAGCTTGCTCTCGCCCGGGTCGCTCGACGGCGAGCGGCGCGTGATCGGTCCCGAGCAGGACGTTCCCTGGCCGGCGGGCGCCGCATGGCTGGAGTACGAGCCGAAGGTCGCGGCGGTGCTCGGGCTCGAGACGACGGGCGACGAGCCGTTCGACCCTGCTCGGCACCTGTTCGGCTACACGCTGGTGAGCGATTGGCAAGCGCGCGATGCGAGCGGCGCGCCGGTGGTGCACGGCGACGGCCTCCCGATCGCCATCGGCCCGTGTGTCGTCACCGCCGACGAGGTCGATCCGCAGGTGATGTACCTGCAGGTGAAGATCGACGGCGACGAGGTCGCGAAGGGCAACCTGAACGGCACCGCGACGAGCCTCTACCGAACGATCGAAGAGGCATCGAAGCTGGCGCCGCTCGGCCGAGGCGACGCGCTTGCGTTGAACCCGTTCCG
>DATAPH010000021.1:0-1928 GCA_036265325.1 Actinomycetota bacterium
TCCTGCTCCCAGGCGTAGGACGCGATGATCACGCCCTTCTCGATCGACGGGTCCTGGCCGGCCGGCGTGTAGACGACGTTCCGGATCGCCAGGTCGGTGACCGTGACGCCGTGGTCGATGGCGTAGTCGTCGACCCACCAGCGACGGCTGAACTGCATGAAGATCTTGTGCGCGCGGCCGTAGTAGACGTTCCGGATCGTGAACCACTTGTCGACGTCGAGGCCGTTGATCTCCATGTGCCGAAGGAGCACGAGCGGGACAGTGAGGATGCACTCGTCGGCCGTGACGGAGCCCTCGTGGCCGACGCTGTCCCTGTAGTGCACCGTGATCGCGTCGCGGCCCTTGTGAATCGCGTGCACCTCGGCACCCAGACGCGTGTCGTCCATGAGGATCGGCGCGAAGGCGTGTGGCAGCGTGTCGGCGCCGGCGTCGATGTATTCCAGATCGCCGAAGACGTCGTCGTACCAGTGGGCGAACCACTCGACGAGCGAGAAGTGGAAGCGGCCCTCGAGGTTGAACAGCGGCCCGAGCAGCCACAGCGCGTGCTCGCTGACACCGCGTTCGAGCAGGAAGCCGATCAGCGAATAGCGATCGAACTGGTCGATCACCTGCTGCCAGCCATTGGGCCGGCCGACCAGGTCGATCAGCGGCTGCATCGCGTCCTTCAGGATCTGCGCGGGTTCCTTGCCCTTCTCGCCGGGCGGCAGGTCGAAGTCGAAGCTCGTCGCCGTGAAGGCGCTTCGCCGGACCGCCTTGCCCTGGAGATAGACGAAGGTGTCCTGGTCCTCCATCCCGAAGGGCTTCGTCTGGAGCTTGAACCGGTCGTGGATCAGGTGCTGGGCGAGCTTGTGCTGGCGCGGGAAGCGCATCGCTCCGAACTCGCCATACATCGCGCCGGCAAAGCCGCGATACGTGTAAATCCGGCCGCCGAGTCGGTTGCGCGCCTCGAGGATCGTGACCTGGTGGCCCGCCTCCTTGAGCAGCATCCCTGCGGTCAGCCCGGCGATCCCCGCACCGACGATGACCACGTGGCGCTTCGGCCCGCTCGTTGCCGGCAGGCCGTCCTTCAGGACGTCGAGAAGGTCGATGGGGTCAGGCACGGCATTCAGGGTAGCGGCGGTCAGCGGCGTGGGTCAGCGCCGCTTGGGTGGGCGATGGTCGCGCCACGACCTTTTCCGGGACTTCCAAGGACCGTGTCGAGGGCGGCGAAGTCGGGGTCGGTGATCGAGCCGACGAGCCGCTCGAACGTCGCCTTGCCGACCCCGATGTTGAGCCGGAGCGCGCCTTCTCGGACCAGGTTCGATGGGGTGCCCATGTCGTGCTCG
The DNA here is from genome assembly GCA_036265325.1 of Actinomycetota bacterium. GTDB lineage: Bacteria > Actinomycetota > UBA4738 > UBA4738 > HRBIN12 > AC-51. The sequence continues at coordinate 1,326 of DATAPH010000021.1, forward strand.
TCGGTCGTGACGATCGTGGCGAAGTTCGGCCAGCCCTGGTCGTTCAGCGAGAACAACGTCGCGCCCATCGCCTAGGCGACCTTCGCGTCCGGGTAGGTGGCGGTGATCCACCTTGTGATCTCGTCCGGGTCAGGGACCGGACACGGATGCGGCCCCCCATGCCCCGATCGTACGGCGGAATTGCGCGGCTACGCTGTCCGCATGCCCCTGATCTCGATCCAATCGCTCACCAAGCGGTACGGCACGTCCGTGACGGCGCTGGACTCGCTGACAGTCGACATCGAGCCGGGGATCGTCGGGCTGGTGGGTTCGAACGGGGCGGGGAAGTCGACGCTGCTGAAGATCCTGCTCGGGCTCATCGAGCCGACGTCGGGCTCGGCGACCGTGTTCGACATGGACGTTCGAACGCGCGGCACGGACATCCGGCAGTTCGTCGGCTACATGCCGGAGCACGACTGCCTCCCGCCGGACACGACCGCGACCGACTGGGTGGCGCACCTCGCGCTCATGTCGGGGCTGCCCCGCATCGCAGCGCGCGAGCGAACCGCCGAGGTCCTCCGGCACGTCGGGCTGTACGAGGAGCGCTATCGGGCGATCGGCGGC
>DATAPH010000022.1:0-16358 GCA_036265325.1 Actinomycetota bacterium
GAAGAGCCAGAAGCAGGTGAAGAAGCTGATCGCCGGCCCCGGCGTGTACATCTGCGACGAGTGCATCGATCTGTGCAACGAGATCATCGAGGAGGAGCTCGCCGACACCGCCGAGCTCAAGCTCGACGAGCTCCCCAAGCCGGCCGAGATCTTCTCGTTCCTCGACGAGTACGTGGTCGGGCAGGACCAGGCCAAGAAGGTCCTGTCGGTCGCGGTCTATAACCACTACAAGCGGATCCAGGTCGGCCAGAAGGATCAAGAGGTCGAGCTGCAGAAGTCGAACATCATGATCTTGGGCCCGACCGGCTGCGGGAAGACCTACCTCGCGCAGACGCTCGCGCGGATGCTCAACGTGCCGTTCGCGATCGCCGACGCCACCGCGCTCACCGAGGCAGGGTATGTCGGTGAGGACGTCGAGAACATCTTGCTCAAGCTGATCCAGGCGGCCGACTACGACGTCAAGAAGGCCGAGACCGGCATCATCTACATCGACGAGATCGACAAGATCGCGCGCAAGTCCGAGAACCCGTCGATCACGCGCGACGTCTCCGGCGAGGGCGTCCAGCAGGCGCTGCTCAAGATCCTCGAGGGCACACAGGCGAGCGTGCCGCCCCAGGGCGGCCGCAAGCACCCGCACCAGGAGTTCATCCAGATCGATACGACGAACATCCTGTTCATCTGTGGCGGGGCGTTCGCGGGGCTCGACAAGATCATCGAATCGCGGATCGGCCGCAAGGGCGTCGGGTTCGGCGCGACGGTGCAGAGCCGCGACGAGAAGGACATCGGCGAGCTGTTCGCGACGGTGCTGCCGGAGGACCTCCTGAAGTTCGGGCTGATCCCCGAGTTCGTGGGCCGGCTGCCGGTCATCACCCACGTGAACAACCTCGACGAGGACGCCCTGGTCGACATCCTCACGCAGCCGAAGAACGCCTACGTGAAGCAGTACAAGAAGTTCTTCGAGTTCGACGGGGTGGAGCTCGAGTTCACCGACGACGCGCTGCGGGCGATCGCCGAACAGGCGATCCAGCGGGGGACCGGCGCCCGCGGGTTGCGGGCGATCATGGAAGAGGTCCTGCTCAACGTGATGTACGAGCTGCCCTCCCGCGAGGACGTGACCAAGTGCCTGGTCGACCGCGACGTTGTGCTGACCGGCGTGAACCCGACGCTCGTGCCGCGCGAGACGAAGAAGTCGCGGGAGCGTCAGCAGCGCACCGCCTGATCGCGCTCGCCGCCGCGACGTTCGTCCTTGGCGCCACCGCCTGCACCACCCCGAGTACGCATTCCTCGCCCGCTCAGCCTGTCGGTCTGCTCGGCGTTGACTGGATCCTCGATGCATCGTCGCTGGCGACGCAGGTCGCGAAGGTGCCGACGGGCATCCGCATCGACCTCACGTTCTCGGGCGAGCAGGTGAGCGGCTCGTCCGGCTGCAACACCTACGGCGGGCTCTTCCAGGCGATCGGCGGCTCGATCTCGCTCGGAGCCCTCCACTCCACGCAGATGGCGTGCGACCACCAGGTGATGGAGGCGGAGGCCGCGTACCTGCGGGCGCTCGAAGGATCCACGGCGTACGAGGCGACTTCCACGACCTTGCACCTGACGGGCGGCGCGGCGGACCTGTCGTTCATCGCCGCGACCGCGGCGTCCGTCTCGCCGTCGGCTTCACCGACGCAGTAAGGCGTCCACGGTCGTGAGGTCTTGCACGGCGCCGAGGCGTTCGAACGTCGCGCGCGCATCCGTCCAGGACGTCTGCGCCGCCTCCCCGTCGTCGGCGGAGGCCTGCGAACTCCCGAGGTCTATCAGCGTCACGGCGCGTTCCCACGGCGCACCGAGACGCTCGAACGAGCCGATCGCGTTCGCCAGGCGCAGCAGCGCCGTGCCGTGATCGCCGTCCGCGGCCGCGAGACGTCCCGTGAGGCGGTCCGCGAAGGCTTCGGCCGAAGGGGTGCCGTTCTCGGCGGCGTGCTGTCGCATCTCGGCGGCGAGCTCCGCCGCGTTCGGATCACGGATCGCCCATGCCAGTTCGCTCTCTGCTTCGTACGCCTCCGCTGCGTGCACGCGCCATGCGATCGGGCGTTGGATGGCGCGGGCAGCGTCGAGCTCGCCACGAAGGATATGCAGGCGAAGCAGCCAGGGATACATGCGCGCTGAGAAACCGGAATACCGTGGAGCGAGGATCTGGATCACCTGATCGCTCTGTGCGACGTCCCCCCGCGAGGCATGGATCTGGCCTGCGCTGCCGTAGGCGTTGGACGCGAAGTAGGGCGGCTGGTCCCGCCGGTCATCGAGCGTGTCGCGGATCTCCGCGTAGAGCGCGAGTGCCTCGTCCCAGTGCCCGGTGCGATGCAGCGTCACGGCTTTCCATGACCTGAGGTGCACATCGAGGTTGCCCGCCCCGATACGCGCGGTCGCCTCGAGCCCGGCGTCGGCGTAGCGGAGCGCGGTCGGGTAATCGCCCAGTTCGTAGTTGATCCAGCCGCCCATCGCCCAGAAGTCGCCGATCTCGAACCCGTCCGTCACCTGCGGGATCACCTCCCGACGGCGTTCCCACACGGGCAGGACCTTCGAATAGTTCCCGATGGCCATCCACGCGCCGGCTGCGTTGTCCAGCGCAGCGCTCGCGAGGTTGGGCATGCCCAGACGCTCCGCCATATCGGCTGCTTCGAGTCCAGCCGCGGTGTATGCCTCTGGGTCGGCGTCACTCGTCGTCGGGAACGAGAAGAGCCAGCCTGCACGCAGTCCCAGCAGGCGGACCCGCTCCTCGCTGTCGCCCGCCGGGACGTTGTCGAACCCGAGGTCGAGCACCTCGCGGACGTCGGTTTCCGCAGGCACCGTCGTCATCGAGCCCGGCCAGCGGATCGTGATGTCGCACGCCCGAGCCGCGAGGTAGGCGACCAGCCGGCCGTCCGGCGGGTCGATCGAGGCGCGAAGCGTCGCGGCCTCGCGAAAGTACCGCCACGAGAGGTCGCCGAGGTAGTCGGTGAAGAAGGCTTCGGCGAGCATCGTGAGCGCGCCGACGCGCTCGAGGGGTTCCGTCGCGAAATGCAGCGCATCTTCCGCGAGACGCTCCGCCTTCTTGACGACGAACCGGCGACGGGCGTCCTCGGACGCACGCTGCAGCCACTCGAGCGCCGACCGACGAAGCGCGGGGTCCGCGGATGAGCCGGCGTCGCGTGCGAGTCCTGCGGCGGTCCCGTAGTGGTAGGCGAGCACCTCGGCGAACTCGACCGCGCGATCGCCGGCCGTTCTCTCGAGCCAGGCGGCAACCGTGGCGTGCGCGCGCGGGCGCTCCTTGCGCGGGAGCGACTCGTAGGCGACGTCGCGCGTCAGCACGTGCTTGAAGATGAACTCGGGCTGGCCCGCGAGCGACGAACCGGGACGGGACAGCACGAGCTCGCGGTCCTCGAGGCGACGGAGGGCATCGTCGAGGTCGGCCGACTCCGCGCCGGTCAGGTTCGCGACCGGACCCGGCCAGAACACGCGGCCGACCACGGCCGCCGCCTGCGCGATCCGCTTGTCGGTCGCGTCGAGCAGGTCGATCCTCGCGGCGAGGACGCCCTGCACCGTGTCGGGGATCTCGACCTCCTCGATCCCTTCGGTCGCGCGCCAGCGGTCGTCGATGTGTTCGATGAGGCCGCCATCGACGAGACGCCGAACGATTTCTTCCAGGAAGAACGGGTTGCCCTCGGCGCGCTCGAGGATCCGGTCGTGCACCGACGGAGGCAGGTCGTCGACCGCAAGCAGCGCCCGGATCAGCTCGTCGGACTCTTCTGCCGTGAGCGGATCCAGAGCGACCGACGACGTGTTCCGCCGGCCGCCACCCCACCCCGGCCGCGTCGCCGTGAGATCCGGGCGTGACGGACACAGGAACAGGACGGGACCAGCGATCCGGTCGGTGAGCTCTTCGAGGAGGTCGAGCAATGCCACGTCGGCCCAGTGGATGTCTTCGACCACGACGATCACCGCGCCGCGCTCGCCGAGCGCCGTGAAGAACGAACGCCATGCGGCGTGCACCTCAGCGCGCACGTCCTTGGGATCGAGGTCCGCGAACGAGACATCGGGGTCTTGGAGGCCGATGGTGTATGCGAGGGCCGCCGTCGCCCGCGCCGGGTCAGGAGAGACCTCGAGCGTCAGCAGGTCGCGTCCGGCCTTTCGGACCTTCTCGATCGCGAGGTCGGTCGGGTCGGAGTCGAGGATGCTTGCGTACGTTTTCAGGATCTCCGCGAGCGGCCAGTACGTGATGCCGTCGCCGTACGGCAGGCATCGCCCCGCGAGGGTCGTGGGTTCCGGCGCACTCGATGTCGACCACGCGAGGAACTCCCGCGTGAGGCGGGACTTCCCGACGCCGGCCTCGCCGTAGATCGTCACGAGGTGCGGCCTGCGCTCGCTGGCCGCTCGCTCGTAGACGCTCTGCAGCAGATCGAGCTCGCGGTCGCGCCCGACCATCGGCGCGCGGAACCCGGGCAGGCCACGCGCCGGCGCACCTGATTCCTCGAGGACAACGAACGCGCGGACGCCTTCGGACTTTCCTTTCAGCTCGAACGTGCCACGGTCCTCCGCGACGAACACGCGCGCCGCGGCGACCGTGCGCTCGGACGCGAGCAGCTCGCCAGGCTCCGCGGCGGTCTGCAGGCGCGCCGCGACGTTGACCGGGTCGCCGGTGACCATCGCCTCGCCTGGCTGTGGATCGACGGTCGCGAGCACCTCGCCGGCGTGCACGCCGATCCGGATCTGCAGGCTGACGCCGTGGTCGCGCTCGAGCTCGCGATTCACCTCTGGGAGGCGCGCCAGCATGCGGAGCCCGGCTCGGAGCGCCCGTGCGGGGTCGTCTTCATGCGCGACGGGGACGCCGAAGGCGGCCATCACCGCGTCGCCGATGAACTTCTCGACCGTGCCGCCCTCGGCCTCGATCTCTGTTCGCATCGCCGTGAAGTAGGCGTCCATCACGGCGCGGAGCTGCTCCGGGTCGAGCCGTTCGCCGAGCTGGGTCGATCCGGTCACGTCGGCGAACAGCACCGTCACGAGCTTCCGTTCGGATCCCGACGCCGCGGGCGTTGCATCCAGCACGGTGCCGCAGTTGGTGCAGAACCGAGCGTCGTCGGCGACCGAGGCGCCGCAGGTCGGGCACCGCCGGCCGAGTGCGGTCCCGCACGACGGACAGAACCGCGAACCCTCGGGGGCGCTTGCACCGCAGGTTCCGCACGTGATCACGGCGCGAGTCTAGGCGGCCAACGCGTCACGGCGGGTTCCGTACACTCAGGCATCTATGCAGGTGCCCGAGAAGCCATCGCTCGACGGTCTGGAGGCCAAGTGGGGTGAATGGTGGGAGGCCTCGGGCACCTACCGCTTCGATCGCACGAAGACGCGCGAGCAGGTCTACGCGATCGACACCCCGCCCCCGACGGTGAGCGGGTCGCTGCACCTCGGGCACGTCGAGAGCTATACCCACACCGACCTGATGGCGCGGTTCAAGCGGATGCGTGGGTACGAGGTCTTCTACCCGATCGGCTGGGACGACAACGGACTGCCGACCGAACGACGCGTGCAGAACTACTTCGGCGTGCGGTGCGATCCGTCGCTGCCGTACGACCCAGCCTTCGACGTCGATGCCCTCGATCGGCCCAACGATGATCCGGTGCCCGTCTCACGCGGCAACTTCATCGAGCTCTGTGAGCGGCTGACCGACGAGGATGAGAAGGAGTACGAGGATCTGTTCCGCCGGCTCGGCGCGTCGGTCGACTGGACGTACGTCTACACGACGATCGGCGAGCGGGCGCGGCGGATCTCGCAGATCGGGTTCCTGCGGATGCTCGCCCAGGGCGTCGCGTACAAGGCCGAGGCGCCGACGCTGTGGGACGTCGACTTCCGCAGCGCGGTCGCGCAGGCCGAGATCGAGGACCGCGAGGTCGACGGGCTGTACCACCGGATCCGATTCGACCGGGACGACGGCTCGGGCACGATCGAGATCGAGACGTCGCGCCCCGAGTTGATCCCGGCCTGCGTCGCGCTCGTCGCTCACCCCGATGACGAGCGGTACGCCTCGCTCGTCGGCACCACCGCGCTGACGCCGCTGTTCCACGTGCCGGTTCCGGTTGTGGCGCACGAGCTCGCCGACCCTGAGAAGGGCACCGGCATCGCGATGATCTGCACGTTCGGCGACATCACCGACGTGACGTGGTGGCGCGAGCTCGGACTGCCCGCGCGCGTCGTCGTGCGCCGCGACGGCACGCTCGCGCCCGGCCGATTCGGCGAGCCGGGCTGGGAGTCGCGCGACCCGGCGGCCGGGAACGAGGCGATGGCCGAGCTCACCGGCAAGGCGTCCAAGCAGGCGCGTCGTCGGATCACAGAGCTGCTGCGCGACACGGGAGCGCTCGTCGGCGAACCGGAACCCGTACGCCACGTCGTGAAGTTCTACGAGAAGGGCGACCGGCCCCTCGAGGTGATCAGCAGCCGGCAGTGGTTCGTCCAACTGCTGCGGTTCAAGGATGCCCTGCTCGAACGCGGCCACCAGATCTCGTGGCATCCGGCGTTCATGGGCGGGCGCTTCACGTCGTGGGTTGAAGGGTTGAACCAAGACTGGGCGATCAGCCGCCAGCGCTATTTCGGCGTCCCCTTCCCCGTGTGGTACCGGCTGGATGCGGACGGCGAACCGAACCTGGACGAGCCGATCGCGGCCGAGGAGGCATCGTTGCCCATCGATCCGCAGGTCGACGTGCCGCCGGGGTACGCCGCCGATCAGCGCGATCAGCCGAACGGATTCACGGGCGACCCCGACATCATGGACACGTGGGCGACGTCGTCGCTCACGCCGCAGATCGCAGCGGGCTGGGAGGTCGACCCCGACCTGTTCGCGCGGCTGTTCCCGATGGACCTCCGTCCGCAGGCCCACGACATCATCCGGACGTGGCTGTTCTATACGGTGCTGCGCGCCCACTTGGAGCACGACTCGGTGCCGTTCACCAACGCCGCCATCAGCGGGTTCATCCTCGATCCCGACCGCAAGAAGATGTCGAAGTCGAAGGGCAACGTCGTCGTGCCGACCGAGATCTTCGAGCGGCATTCGTCCGACGCGGTGCGGTACTGGGCGGCGAGTGCGCGCCTCGGGTACGACGCGGCGATCGACGAACAGCAGATCAAGGTCGGACGCCGCCTCGCGATCAAGATCTTGAACGCGTCGCGGTTCGTGCTGAGCTTCGAGACCGATCCGGGTGAGCCCGCCCAACCGCTCGATCGAGCGATGCTCGCGACGCTCGGGGGCGTGCTGCACGAGGCGACCGCCGCCTTCGACGACTACGAGCATGCGAAGGCGCTCGATCTGCTGGAACGGTTCTTCTGGAGCTTCACCGATTTCTATCTGGAGCTGGTCAAGCAGCGCGCCTACGGTGAGGGTGACGGCGCGGCGAGCGCGGTCGCGGCCCTGCGTCGAGCGCTGCACATGCAGCTCCGCGCGTTCGCGCCGTTCCTGCCCTACGTGACCGAAGAGGTTTGGTCCTGGTGGCAGCAGGGCTCGATCCACCGGAGCGCCTGGCCGGAGCCCGACGAGCTCGCCGTGGCGGACGGGGACGACCCCGAGGTGTTCAGCCTCGCGGCTTGGGTGCTGCGCGAGGTGCGCAAGGAGAAGGCGCTCGCGAAGGTCTCCCTGAAGGTTCCCGTCGAGCGCGTGGTCGTGCGAGGCCCAGCCGACGCCCTCGCACGGATCGAGCTCGCCCGTCGCGACCTGTGCGAAGCGGGCGCGATCGAGTCGATCGAGCTCGTTGAGGCGGCCGAGCTTCGCGTGGAGGTCGAGCTCGGCGGGCTCTCGGAAGCCGGCTGATGCGGTACGAGGAGGCCGTCGCCCGCCTCGACGCGCGGCAGCCGGAGCACATGCCCGGGCCGTCGCTGGATCGCATCCGCGAGTTGGTCAACTACCTTGACCATCCCGAGCTGACCTACCCGACGATTCACGTCACCGGGACGAACGGGAAGTCGACCGCGGCGCGCGCGGCCGCGGCGATCGCGTGCGCGAGCGGCCTGTCGACCGGTCTGTACCTGTCGCCACACCTCGTCGACCTGACCGAGCGGTTCTCCGTCTGCGGCGAGGACATCGCGCACGCGATGTTCGCGGAGGAGTGGGAGCACCTGGAGCCGTACCTCGAGATGATCGACGGCCAAGGGATGGGCGAGGTCACATACTTCGAGGCCATCACCGGACTTGCGTTCTTGTGGTTCGCCGACAAGCCGGTGCAGCTCGGCGTCTTCGAGGTTGGGATGGGGGGGTCGTGGGACGCGACCAACGTGATCGCCGGCGACTCGGCGGTGATCACGCCGATCGGCATGGATCACGTCGCCGAGCTCGGCCCGACGCTCGCCGATATCGCGGGCGAGAAGGCGGGGATCATCAAGGAGGGGAAGGTCGCCACGATCCGAGAGCAGGATCCCGTCGCCGCCGAGGTCCTGCGGGCCCGCGGCGCTGAGGTCGGCGCGACGCTGCTGTGGGAGGGCGAGGCTTGGGAGGTGCTCGACCCACTGATCGCGGTCGGCGGCCAGGCGTTCGGGCTGCGGACGCCGCGTGCGACCTACGAGGACCTGTACGTGCCGGTGTTCGGGCGCTACGCGGCGCGCAACGCCGCGGCCGGCGCGGTCGCCTTCGAGGCGTTCACCGGGTCGGCGCTCGACGAGGGGGTGTTGCGCGACGGTCTGGCCGCGCTCCGGACCCCGGGGCGCCTCGAGGTCGTCGGTCACGAGCCGGCGATCGTGCTCGATGGCGCCCACAATCCACCCGGCGCGGAGGCGCTCGCCGGCGCGCTCGGGGAGTTCTTCCGGTCTGAGCGCCTGCACGTCGTGCTCGCGGTGAGCGCGAACAAGGACATCGATGGCGTCGTGTGGCCGCTGGCGGCGATCGCCGACGTCGTCTACGCGACGCGGAACGACAGCGTGCGGAGCGCCGAGCCGGAGGAGGTCGCGCGGGTGGCGCGGGCTGCGAGCTCGGGCACCGTCGAGGTGTCGCCGTCCGTCGGCGATGCGATCGCCGCAGCCCGCGCCGCTGCCGGACCGGGCGACCTGGTGCTCGTCACGGGGAGCTTGTTCACGGTGGGGGACGCCAAGCGCGTCCTCGCGAGGAGCTGAAGCAGGGCTCAGCCCTCCGCCAAGACCCACATCTCTTTGAACGGCGTCGTGACGTGCCACGTGGTCGTCATGCCGACCGGGATCGTCGCGAGATCGCCGACGCGGAGCGTGACGTCGCTCCCATCGTCGAACTCGATCCGGACACCGCCCTCGAGCACGATCAAGATCTCGCGCTGCTCGGGAGTCCACGTCATCGGCTCGGGCGCGTCGTCGACGCGCGTCATCCCGGCCCAGATCGGCCCGTCGTGGACGAGCTCGTGCATCGTCGAGCCGGGGACCTCTGGATCCGCCTCCCACTCGTCGGTCGTGCCGCGCGACACGAACATGCCCGGCTTGATCTCCATCGATACCTCCTCCGCTCGGTTCTTCGACGGTAGTCCACCGCGTCATGGGCCGCTCGGTAGACTGCTGCGACCCCGACCCGACCCGACATCAAGATAGAAGGAGACGTTCCCGCCGATGGCCACCGAATCGACCCTGCTGATCGTGAAACCGGACGGCGTGCGCCGCGGCCTCATCGGGGAGGTCATCCGGCGCGTCGAGGCCAAGGGGCTGACCATCGAGCAGCTGGACCTGCGCACGATCGATCGCAGTGTCGCCGAGGAGCACTACGGCGAGCACCGCGACAAGCCGTTCTTCGGCGAGCTCGTCGACTTCATCACCGGCGGCCCGGTCGTCGTCGCGAAGATCACCGGCGAGGATGCGATCGGGTGCTGGCGCACGCTGATGGGCCCGACCAACCCGGTCGATGCCGCGCCGGGGTCGATCCGCGGCGATCTCGCGACGCAGATCGGCGAGAACATCGTCCACGGCTCGGACTCGCCGGCGTCGGCCGAGCGCGAACTCGGGCTCTTCTTCGGGTAGCGCACGTGGACGGCCTCGAAGCTGCGTTCGATCGGATCGGCACGTCCGCCGAGCATCACCTGGAGGTCTCGCACAGCGCCGGCCTCGCGCTGGCGGTCACCGACGGCGACGAGGTTCTCGGCGTCGTCTGCCGCGGGCTCGCCGACGTCGCCGCCGGCACGGCCGTCCGGCCCGAGACCCGGTTCCACATCGGGTCGATCTCCAAGTCGTTCGCGGCGATGATCGCGTTGCAGGAGGTCGCCGCGGGCCGGCTCGACCTCCATGTCTCGGTCAACGAGATCTTGCCCTGGCTCGAGCTGCCCGAGCCCTTCGCCCCGATCACGATGCACGACCTCATGACGCACACCGCCGGCCTGCTGGTCGGCACCGAGGACGCCCCGACGGGGCCCGGCGCGCTGCATCGGCTGAAGACGAATCCGCCGACCACCAAGCCGGGGGAGCGGTGGCTCTACTCGAACGACGGCTGGAAGGTCGTGGGCGCGTGTCTCGAGGAGGTGACGGGCGAGCCGATGCACGAGCTGTTGCGCACGCGCGTCCTCGGACCGCTCGGGATGCGTGATTCGGAGGGCGCGATCGTCGACGCTACGTACCAGAACGTTGCGGTCGCGTACGAGCCGCTGTTCTCCGACCGGCCCATCCAGCTGCGGCACCCGCTGGTGCCGGCGCACCGGATCGTCAGCAACACCGCCGACGGGTCGATCATCTCGACCGTGGTCGACATGAGCGCCTACGCGCGGCTGTTCCTCGCGCGTGGCGATGTGCCCGGCCACGACGGCAAGCGGATGCTGAGCGAGGAAAGCTTCGAGGCCTGGATCGACCAGCGGGTCCCCGACGCCGAGGGCGGCACGTACGGCTACGGCCTGTGGGCCGAGGAATACGACGGCGCGCGATGGATCGCGCACTCCGGCGGCATGGTCGGGTACACCGCGATGTTCGCCGTGTCGCCCGACGATGGACTCGGATGCATGGTGATGCAGAACGGGTACGGCTCTGGGTTACGCGACCTCGTGCGCAACGCGTTCGCGTGTGTTCGCGCATCGTTAGCGGGCGCAGAGCTCCCGCCGGCGCTCATGCGTCCATCGGCGACCGAGATCCCCAAGGCGGCGGACTACGTCGGCACCTACACCGGCGACGACGGCCGCGTGTTCGAGATCGAGGCCGAGCGCGAGGGCCTCCGGCTGAACGCGGGGCCGGTCACCGTGATGCTCGAACGCGATCCGCTCGCAGATCCGACCGACGCCTTCGTGGTTCCGCACGACGCGCTCGAGCGGTTCGCGCTCGTGTTCCGTCGCGACGCCGACGGCAACGTCGTCGAGGCGTTCCACGGCCCGACGTGGTTCCGGAACGACCGGTACGTAGGCCCGGAACCCGGAGAGGTGCCCGACAACTGGCGGCGGTACGTCGGCTTCTACCGCAGCAACGACCCGTGGGCGCCGACGCTGCGCGTGTACATCCGAAAGGGACGGCTCGCGATCGAATGGCCCGCGTCGGCGACCGACGATGCCGACGAGAACGAGCTGGTTCCTCTGGATGACGGCTGGTTCGCGACCGGATCGGAGCGCGAGCCAGGCAGGATCCGGTTCCTGGGGAACGGCGCTGGCAACAAGGCCGTCGTCGCAGAGTACAACGGCGGCAACTGGTTCCGGTCGTTCGAGGAGTAGTTCAGGCGAACGGCCGGAACGCGATGCACGCGTTCTGCCCGCCGAACCCGAACGAGTTCGACAGCGCGAGCGTGACATCGAGGTCGCGCGCCTCGTTGGGCGTGATGTCGAGGTCACAATCCGGGTCGGGCGACGCGTAGTGGATCGTCGGTGGGATCCGGCCGTTCGCGATCGCGAGCGCGCATACGGCGCCTTCCACCGCGCCGGCCGCGCCGAGCATGTGGCCGGTCATCGACTTGGTCGACGATACGGCGACGTCGTGTGCATGGTCGCTCAGCACGGTCTTGATCGCCACGGTTTCGGACGCGTCGTTCAATGGCGTCGACGTTCCGTGTGCGTTGATGTAGCGCACGTCGGTCGGCTGCGCGCCGGCGTCTTGCAGCGCCCACCGCATGGCGAGCGTCGCCCCCGACCCTTTCGGATCGGGCGCGGTGATGTGATACGCATCGTCCGAAGCGCCGTACCCGGCGACCTCGCAGTACATCCGCGCGCCGCGCGCCCGCGCGTGTTCCTCGGACTCGAGGATCAGCGAGGCCCCACCTTCGGACAACACGAACCCGTCACGGTTCGCGTCGAACGGCCGTGATGCCGTCTCGGGGTCGGGGTTCTTCGTCAACGCCGTCATCTGTGCGAAGGCGGCGACCGTGAGCGGCACGGTTGCCGCCTCCGACCCGCCGACGATGCAGAGGTCGAGGTAGCCGTCGCGGATCAGGCGCATCCCCTCGCCGAGCGCGTTGTTCGACGAGGCGCACGCCGACAGCGTCGCCATGTTGTGGCCCATCAGGCCGAACCGCATCGCGAGGTGGCCCGCTGCGGCGTTGGCCATCAGCATCGGCACCATGAACGGCGACACACGGTTCGGCCCCTTCTCGAGCAGGACCAAGTGCTGCTGGATCAGCGTTTGGATCCCGCCGATCCCGCTGGCGAAGATCACGCCGCCACGGTCCGAGACGATCTCCGGCTCGCCGGCGTCGGTCCAGGCGAGCGACGCCGATGCGATCGCGTACTGCGTGAACGGATCCGTGCGTCGCGCTTCTTTGGTGTCCAGGTAGGTCGCCGGGTCGAAGTCGGGGACCTCGCCGGCGACCTTCACGGGAAGGTCGGTCGTGTCGAACTGCGTGATGGCGCGGACGCCGTTGCGGCCCGACGTCAGGCCCGCCCAGAAGTCGTCCACGCCGGTCCCGACCGGGGTGACGGGCCCGATGCCGGTGACGACGACGCGGCGGCGGTCGCTCAGGTCAACTCACCCCGAGCTTGGTCGCGACCATGTCGACGGCTGCGCCGACGGTCTTGATCTGCTCCATCTCGTCCTCGGGGATCTCGATGTCCCACTCCTCTTCGAGGGCGAGGACGGCCTCCACCAGGTCGAGCGAGTCGGCGTTCAGGTCCTCGGCGAAGCGCGCGTCGGGCACCACCTGGGCCTCGTCGACGGCGAGCTGCTCCGCGAGCACCTTGCGGACGCGGGTCTCGATCTCGGCGCGGTCGGTCATATCTGTGCTCCTCCTCTTTCTGGCTCTTTTCTGGCTCTTGTCGTGGCTCTTGCCTGTTCGTGCAGGTCGGGGGTCCGTCAAGGGTAGCGGTCCCGCCGCCGCCGCGCCCGTTACGCGGTGAGGCCTCCGTCGATCGGGATCACGGCACCGTTCACGTACGACGCCTCCTCCGACATCAGGAACCGCACGACGCTCGAGACCTCCTCGGGTCGGGCGGCGCGCTGCAGCGGGGTTTGGTCGATGTACACCGCGCGGGCCTGATCGTCTAGGTGCGACGTCATCTCGGTGTCGAGCAGGCCGGGGCAGATCGCGTTGACCGTGACACCCTTCGGCGCCACCTCGCGCGCGAGCGACTTCGTCATGCCGACGAGCCCGGCCTTGGTCGCGGCGTAGACGGTCTGGCCCGGGTTCCCGTGGAGGGCGACCGCGCTCGAGACGTTCACGATCCGCCCCCACTTCTCACGAAGCATCCCCCGGAGCGCCGCGCTCGCGCACAGGAACGCGCCGCGGAGGTTCACGTCCATCGTCTGCTGGTACACGTCCATCGGGTAGCGCAGCAGCAGCCCGTCCTTCGAGTAGCCCGCGTTGTTCACGAGGCCCGTCACGTGACCGGCCTCGTCGGAGACTTGGCGGAACGCCTCGGTGATGCTCGCCTCGTCGGTCACGTCGAGGTTCACCGCGAGGCCCGGTGTGCCGGTTGCGGCGAGCGCCTCGATCGTCTCCTTCGCGTCCTGCTCGTTCGACCGGTAACCGATCGCGACGGTCCACCCGGCCTCCGCGAGCGCGACGGCGCAGGCGCGGCCGATGCCGCGCGATCCGCCGGTGACGACCGCGACCTTCGAGGTCATGCGTTCGCTTCCTGCATCAGGGGGGGCATCGTCCAGCGCATCGCGGTTGCGCCCCATGTGAGCCCGGCGCCGAACGACGTGAACACGACGAGGTCGCCCTCGTGCATCCGGCCGGCGCGGTACGCGTGGTCGAGGGCGATGGGAATCGACGCGGCCGACGTGTTGCCGACCTCGGCGACGTCGATCACCGCCTTCTCGGGCGGGATGTGCAACCGCTCGGCGACCGCGGCCATGATCCGCGCGTTCGCCTGATGCGGGATCAACACGTCGACGTCGTCGGTGCTGTGGCCGTTCTTCTCCAGGACCTCGCGGCACGCGGCGGCCATCTCGGTGACCGCGCGCTTGAACACCTCGCGGCCGTTCGGCATGAACACCTTGTGCCGTCCGGCCGCAACGGTCTCGGCCGTGGCCGGCTCGCGCGATCCACCGCCGGGCATGATCAAGATGTCGGCCGCAGACCCGTCGGCGCCGAGCACCGTGCCCTCGATGCCCGGCCGGTCGGCCGCCTGGACGATCGCGGCGCCCGCGCCGTCACCGAACAGGACGCAGGTCTGGCGGTCGGCGAAGTTCAGGATCCGGCTGAAGACCTCGGCGCCGATCAACAAGACGGTATCTGCCATGCCCGCCTTGACGAAGCCGGTGGCCGTCGCGAGAGCGTACGAGAAGCCCGCGCAGACGGCGTTCACATCGAACGCGGGGCACGAGACGCCGAGCTTCTGCTGCACCCATACGGCCGTCGAGGGGAACGGTGTGTCGCCGGTGACGGTCGCGCACACGATCAGGTCCACCTGTGCCGGCGAAACGGCGGCGGTCTCGAGCGCACGCATCGACGCCTCGACCGCGAGATCGGACGTCAGCACGCCGTCATCCGCGAAATGCCGGGCCTCGATGCCCGTGCGATCGCGGATCCACTCGTCGGTCGTCTCCACCTTGTCCTCGAACCACGTGTTCGGAACCCGGTTGGGAGGAAGAACGGACCCGACGCCGGTGATGGTGGCGTGCCTGGTCACGGGCCGAGGATATCGGACGGGCCAGGGTCAGGCGACGACCGAGGCGACGTCGTCCGGCGATCCGACCGCCACGCCGGTGAGCGATGGATCGATCCGTTTCAGCAGCTTGGTCAGCACGTCGCCGGGGCCGGCCTCGACGAACCGCGTCGCGCCCGCGGCCGCCAGCGCACGGACGCCGTCCTCCCACCGCACGGGCGAGACGACCTGCCGTCCCACGAGATCACGCAGCGTCGTCGCATCGGTGACGAGCTCGCCCGTGACGTTCTCCGCGATCGGGAACACTGGATCGGACAGGTCGGTGTGCGCGAGCACGTCGAGCACCGGCTGGACCGCCGGACGCATCAGCTCCGAATGGAACGCGCCCGCGACGGGCAACCGCACCGCGCGGATCTTCGCCTCGTTCGCCGACGCCTCGAGTCGTTCGATCGCAGCGACCGATCCGCTCACCACCGACTGGACGGGGGAGTTGCGGTTCGCGACGACGAGTTCGTCGCCATCGCGCGCCGCGGCGCACAGCGCTTCGGCAGCGTCGGCGTCGACGCCGAGCAACGCCGCCATCGCGCCGGGCCGTTCCTCGCCCGCGCGTTGCATCGCCTCGCCGCGCACGACGACGAGCTCCAGCGCGTCGGCCAACACGACTGCGTCGGCGGCGACCAACGCCGCGAACTCCCCGAGCGAATGGCCAGCCACGCCGGCGACGTCGGTCAGCCCGGACGCCTGCACGACGCGGAACGCCGCGACGTCGCACGCGAGGAGCGCCGGCTGGACGAAGTCCGTCGTCTTCAGGGCTTCCTCGTCATGGCAACCCTCCACGATCGAGCGCCCGAGGGCCTGGGATGCCGCATCGAGCACCGCCAGGCCGGCGGGATGGGCCGCCCAGCCGTCGGCCATCCCGATCGACTGAGAGCCCTGCCCCGGAAACAACACCGCGGTCGTCACGGTGTCGGAGCCTATCGTCGGCTGTGACGGTCGCGTCACGAACACGCGCGCAGGTTGCCAGCGCGCAGCCCTCTCCTGTTGAATGACCGGGTTCCCATGGCCGAACGGGTGCAGCGCGCTCCTTCCCCAACGTCCCGATCTTCCCAAGGGACGGAAGGGGTTCTCGGGTTCCTTGGCCGCGATATGGCGGTCGATCTTGGAACCGCGAACACGCTTGTCTACGTTCGGGGCCGCGGTGTCGTCCTCAACGAGCCCTCCGTGGTCGCGATCAACACCCTCACCGGCACGGTCCTGGCGGTCGGTGCCGAGGCCAAGCGGATGATCGGGCGCACGCCGAGCCACATCCAAGCCGTGCGGCCGTTGAAGGACGGCGTGATCGCCGACTTCGACGTGACCGAGAAGATGCTCCGCTACTTCATCCAGCGCGTGCACAAGCGCCGGCTG
>DATAPH010000023.1:0-113303 GCA_036265325.1 Actinomycetota bacterium
TCCGAGCCTTGAGCGACACCGGCCAGAGATACCGGCCCGAGATACCGGCCAGAGATACCGGCCAGAGATACCGGCCAGAGATACCGGCCAGAGATACCGGCCAGAGATACCGGCCAGAGATACCGGCCAGAGATACCGGCCAGAGATACCGGAAGGAGTCCGGGTGACGAAGAGCAGTGAGGGAGAACGACTCCGGGTCATGGTGGTCGACGACCACGCCTTGTTCCGCCGGGGCCTTGAGATGGTCCTCGGCAACGAGGAGGACCTGGAGCTCGTCGGCGAGGCCTCGGACGGCCAGGAAGCGGTTGAGAAGGCCCAGGACCTCATGCCCGACGTCGTGCTGATGGACGTCCGCATGCCCCGCCGCTCGGGGATCGAGGCGACGGCACAGATCCGCGATCTACTGCCGCACGTGAAGATCCTGATGCTCACGATCTCCGACGATGAGGCCGACCTCTACGACGCCATCAAGGCCGGCGCATCCGGCTATCTGCTGAAGGAGATCCCGATCGAAGAGGTCGCCGACGCGATCCGAAGCGTCTGGGCCGGTCAGTCGCGCATCTCGCCGTCGATGGCCTCGAAGCTCCTCACCGAGTTCGCCGCGATGTCCAAGGCGACCGACGAGCGCCCGCAGATGCCGTCGCCGCGCCTGACCGATCGCGAGATGGAGGTGCTGAAGCTCGTCGCGCAGGGTCTCAACAACCGCGACATCGCCAAGCAGCTCTTCATCTCCGAGAACACGGTCAAGAACCACATCCGCAATATCCTCGAGAAGTTGCACCTGCACTCGCGCATGGAGGCGGTCGTCTACGCCGTGCGCGAGAAGATGATCGAGATCACCTGACGTGGCCGACGCCACGATCGACGGCCTTCGCGAGGTGCTCGAGGAGAGCCTGGGCGAGCTGCGGAAGGGCGTGGCAGGACTCAGCGTCGAGCAGCTCAACGCGCGGCCGGCGGGCGGCGACACCAACCCGATCGCGGTGATCGTCACGCATGCGCTCGGGTCGACGCGGTCATGGCTGAGCCTCGCGATGGGGGCTTCGATGCCGGATCGAGATCGCCCGGCGGAGTTCCGCGCCGTTGCCGGCGACGGGTTCGACGCGTGGACCGAAGACGGGACCGCATCGTGCCTCGCGCTGCTGGACGGTGCCACATGGGATCCGGCACGGGTCGGCGTCGCGAACTGGACCAAGTCGCAGGAGACGCGGACGGCCGCCTACGCGGCGTCGCACGCGCTGTCGCACCTCGGGGAGCACGTCGGGCACCTGCACATGACACTCGAGCTGTTGCGCGACGGCGGCTAGGACTTATAGGCGACGCGTGCCCGTTCAGGCCTGAGCGCGAGGTCAAGGAAGCCCACGGCCGCGACCGCGGTCAACGTCGCGACGAGCAACGCCGCTTGCGCCGGTGTCGCCCCTTGCGCCGAAAGCAGCAGCCATGCGATGACGGCGATCAGCAACGCGTTCCCGGCGCGGGCAGCGGTTCCGATCGTGACGAGCTCCTCGGTCGGATCGGTCGTCGTTCGAAGCCGCGCCAGCATCCACACGATCGCGGCGCCGTCGAGCGCGAGCGCGACCATGATCGGAGCGGGCGGCTGGATCGCAACAACGACCGTCGCGATGCCGGTCACGGCGGCGGCGATGCTGACGGCGCACGTCGCGCTCTTGCCCAGCCGGAGCAGCATCGTTGGCTTCCCGTGGGCGGCGTCGCCGAGACGGTCGCGGACGTCTTTCAAGATGATCCGAGCGAAGAACACGATGCACAGGCCGGCGACGAGCGGCACATCTGCTCGACCCCAGGTCCCGTGCGCAACGATGACGCCCAGGGCATAGGGAAGCGCGACGTATGCAACGGTGAGTGCAACCGGAGCGAGCGTCCAGCGCCGAGCGAGGCGCGCGGGCGTCGCCGAGTACACGACGTCAACGGTGAGGCACAGCCCGACCACCGCGAGGCCGGCCGCCCCGAGCGGGATGGCGGCCGCGACGGCGGCGACGCCGGCGGTCGCGGCGGTCCACCGGATGTCTGCGACCGATGCGGCGCCGGTCGCAAGCGGACGGCTTGCGTCCCGCAGCCCGTTCGTTCGATCGATCTCGACGTCGGCGAGGTCGTTCACGCTGGTCGCGACCGCATAGCTCGCCGCTAGGGCGACCGTCGCCCACACGAGGCCTACCGAGATCGTCGGACCGGCATGGCGCGCGAGCCCGATCACGAGGAACGTCCACATCGTGATCGCGGCCCGCGGCCGCACCATCAGTCCGAGCAGTCGGATGCGCGCGATCATTTCGGCGTCACCGACTTGAACGGCCAGATCGCGACGATCGCCAACAGGAAGACGATCCAGAGCACCTGAAAGACGAGGAGGAACGCGACTGCGACCCAGAGAACGGTGATGTACATCGACGCCTGGCCGAGGGTCTTGGATCGAAGCGATGTGTCGCGGAACGCGACGGCCAAGAGCCCTGCGGCAACGAACAGCGCGACGGCGATCCCGGTGGCCTCGAGACCGGTCGTCGCCCAGGTGACGTACTGGCTCGCTGCCGCGGAGACGAAGATGCTTGTGCCGATCGTCGCCGCGACCGCCAGCACGATGAGCCCGACCACGACCGACGCCCTAGGCCCATCTGGTGGCTGAGCCGGACGGAAGATCACTGCTAGCAGCCAGATCGCCGCAAGGTAGAGCGCCCCCAGGCTGATCGCGATCAACACGACCATCCCGCCGGACGTCAGGCCGCCGACGTTCTCGATCGGATGCACGCGGTTCCCCTGATAGAGCGCTGTTGGCCCCATCCCGAACTTGGCCAGCGCGATCGCAGCGAACCCGCCGCCGAGGGCGATACCAGCCCGCCAAGTCGTGCCCGCAGCGTGAGCGGCCGCCGCAACGGTGACAATCGCAACGACGGAAATGGCGATGCCGACGGCCGCGAAGGTCGATGTCGGTGGCGTCTCACCGTTGCGGTCTTGGATGTTGAGCACGACGAGGATCGCGACCAGCCCGAGCACGCCGCCGCCGGCGATCCAAAGGAGCGACGGGAGGCCCGGTCGCGTACCGCGTCGACGAAGGTCGGGACGGACCGGTTGAGCGCCCATCGGGCGGACGCTAGCGCGGGGTCTCGCGTCGGGCAAGGGTAGGCTTCCGCGCATGACATCCGGGCCGGAGCGCAACGTCGCGCAGCTCCTCGTGGCGTGCTTGGAGAACGAGGGCGTCGAGTACGTGTTCGGCCTCCCGGGCGAAGAGAACCTCCACGTCATCGACGCGCTCGCCGACTCGCCGATCCGCTTCGTCACGACCCGCGACGAACGTGGCGCGGCCTTCATGGCCGACATCTACGGCGCGCTGACCGGTCGCGCCGGCGTGTGCCTCGCGACCCTCGGCCCGGGCGCGCTCAACCTCGTGCTCGGCATCGCCGACGCGCAGCTGGATTCGCATCCTCTCGTCGCCCTCATGGCGCAAGCCGGCCTCAACCGCCTCTTCAAGGAGTCGCATCAGGTGGTGGACCTCGTCTCGGTCTACCGGCCGCTCACCAAGTGGGGCGACATGATCACGCTGCGCGACGCGGCGCCCGAGATGGTCCGCAAGGCGTTCAAGCAGGCCGAGACTGAACGACCCGGGGCGACGTTCCTCGTGCTGCCGGAGGACGTCGCGGAGCGCACGACCGACGCGACGCCGTTGAAGGTGAACGTGCCGCGTGACCCGTCACCATCCGAGGATCAGGTGCAGCGAGCCGCGCACGCGCTCGCAGCGGCGAGCCATCCCGTCGTCCTTGCGGGAGCCGGCGTCGCGCGCGACCGGGCGGTCGGCGCCCTCCGGCGATTCTCGGAGCGGCTCGGCATCCCAGTGGCGACGACGTTCCAGGGCAAGGGCGTGATGCCGGACGACCACGCGAACGCGCTTGGCACGATCGGGTTCATGGTGAAGGACTACGCGAACTTCGGGTTCGACCGAGCCGATGTCGTCGTCGCGGTCGGGTACGACATCGTCGAGTACGCACCCGCGCGATGGAACCCCGCGGGGGACAAGCGGATCGTGCACGTCCACCGGACCGTCGCGGAGGTCGATGCGAACTACCCGCTCGAGGTCGGGTTGCAGGGCTCGATCGGGGAGGCGCTCGACGCGATCGCCGACGCGGCGCAGATGCACCCGCTTACGGCCACCGTGCCACCGGTGAAGGATCTTCTGCGAGCCGAGTGGGACGAGGGCGCGGCCGACGAGTCGTTCCCGATGGCGCCGGCGCGGATCGTGCACGACGTCCGGGCGGTGATGGGCCGCGACGACATCGTGCTGTGCGACACCGGCGCGGCGAAGATGTGGATGGCGCGCCTATACCCGACGTACGAGCCCAACACGTGCCTGATATCCAACGGCCTCGCGACGATGGCGTTCGCATTGCCGGGCGCGATCGCCGCGAAGATGGTCTATCCCGACCGCAAGGTGATCGCCGTCATGGGCGACGGCGCGTTCCTGATGAGCGCGGCCGAGCTCGAGACCGCGGTCCGCGAGCGCATCCCGATCGTGGTCCTGGTGTGGGTGGACGGTGGGTTCGGGCTGATCGGCTGGAAGCAGGATCTGCATTTCGGCAGGCGCTCGGCGGTGTCGTTCGGCAACCCCGACTTCATGGACCTCGCGGCGAGCTTCGGGGCCGAAGGCCATGCCATCACGAGCGCCGACGAGCTGCTCCCCACGCTGAAGACGGCGCTGGACCGGGATGCCGTCAGCGTCATCGCATGTCCGGTGGATTACGCGGAGAACGCCCTGCTCGTGGAGCGGTTGGGGGAGCTGGAGGGGTCTCTGTAGCGTCCCGGGGTCTCGCACGGCCGCGGGTACGATAGGAAGCCCAGGCGGTGCGCGCCTCCAGACGCGTGTCCGAACGACCGAAGGACCGACCGTGCCGATCATCGACAAGATCTCCAACATGGGCGAGGGCCGCAAGCTCAAGCGGCTCGAGGAGCTCGCCCGTCTGGTCAACACCTACGAGCCCGAGGTCGACGAGCTGTCCGATGATGACCTCCGGGGCAAGACCTCCGAATTCCGAACCCGGTTCGAGAACGGCGAATCGCTGGACGACCTGCTGCCCGAGGGCTTCGCGGTCGCTCGGGAGGCAGCGCGCCGTACGATCGGGCAGCGCCACTTCGACGTCCAACTGATGGGCGGCGCGGCCTTACACCAGGGCAACATCGCCGAGATGAAGACGGGCGAGGGCAAGACCCTCGTCTCCACGCTCCCCGGCTACCTGAACGCGCTCGCCGGCGGTGGCGTGCACATCGTTACGGTCAACGACTACCTCGCCAAGCGCGACTCCGAATGGATGGGCGGCATCTACCGGTTCCTCGGCCTCGAGGTCGGCTTGATCCAGGCGTCGATGACCCCGGAGCAACGGCGTCCCGCCTACGCCGCAGACATAACGTACGGGACGAACAACGAGTTCGGGTTCGACTATCTGCGCGACAACATGGCGATGCGCCTGGACCAGTGCGTGCAACGCGGCCACGCGTTCGCGATCGTCGACGAGGTCGACTCGATCCTTATCGACGAGGCACGCACGCCGCTGATCATCTCGGGCATGGTGTCCGACTCGGCGAAGTGGTACCAAACGTTCGCGCGCGTCGTGCCGCGCCTCACGATCGACGTCGACTACGAGGTCGACGAATCGAAGTACCAGGTCGCGGTCACCGAGGCCGGTGTGGCCAAGGTCGAAGAGATCCTCCAGCTCGACAACCTCTACGACAACGTCAACACGATGCTCGTGCACCACCTGCACAACGCGCTGCGGGCCAAGGAGCTGTACAAGCGCGACGTCGCCTACGTCGTGACGCAGGGCGAGGTCAAGATCGTCGACGAGTTCACCGGCCGGGTGCTGGAGGGCCGTCGCTACTCCGAGGGCCTGCACCAGGCGATCGAAGCCAAGGAAGGCGTGAAGATCAAAGAGGAGAACCAGACCCTCGCGACGATCACGATCCAGAACTACTTCAAGATGTACGACAAGCTCTCGGGCATGACCGGGACGGCGAAGACCCAGCTGACCGAGTTCGAGGAGACCTACAAGATCGGGGTCGTCGAGATCCCGACCAACCGGCCCAACGTCCGCGACGACCGCACCGACCTCGTCTACAAGAACGAGGACGAGAAGTGGGACGCGGTCGCCGATGACATCCTCGCGCGGAACGAGCAGGGTCAGCCGGTGCTGGTCGGCACGGTCTCGATCGAGAAGTCCGAGCGCCTGTCCGGTGTGCTCAACCGCCGAGGCATCCAGCACAACGTGCTGAACGCGAAGAACCACGAGCGCGAGGCCCAGATCGTCGCCCAGGCCGGCCGCAGAGGCGCGGTAACCGTCGCAACGAACATGGCCGGCCGCGGCGTCGACATCCTGCTCGGCGGCAACGCCGAGTATCTCGCCCGTCAGGAGATGGCCGCGCGCGAGTTCGACAACGACCGCTACCTCCTGTTCGAGATGGACGAGGAGGAGCGAGAGGCGTACGAGGAGTCCTACGAGCCGGTCTTCGACAAGCTCAAGACGCAGACGGACGCGGAGCACGACGAGGTGGTCGAGCTCGGCGGGCTGTATGTGCTCGGGACCGAGCGGCACGAGTCACGCCGGATCGACAATCAGCTCCGCGGCCGGGCCGGCCGCCAAGGCGACCCCGGCGAGTCGCTGTTCTACCTTTCGCTCGAAGACGACCTGATGCGGATGTTCGCGTCGGACCGCGTGAGCGCGATCATGGAGCGCCTGAAGTGGCCCGAGGGCGAGCCGATCGAAGCCAAGATGGTCAACAAGGCCGTCGAGAACGCCCAGAAGCAGATCGAGGAGCTCAACTACGAGCGCCGCAAGAACGTCTTGAAGTACGACGAGGTCATGAACGGTCAGCGCGAGGTGATCTACGCCGAGCGTCACAAGATCCTCGAGGGTCAGTCGCTCAAGGAGCAGGCGCAGGGCTTCGTCCAGGAGGTCGTGCTCGCGACCGTCGACGAGTGGGCGCCCGCCTCCGCCTACCCCGATGAGTGGGACCGCGCGGGGTTGCTGATCGCGCTGGGCGAGGTCTTCCCCGTATCGAGCACCGAACAGGACATCGCAGGCATCACCGAACAGCACGAGCTTGGGGAGCGGTTCGTCGAGGAGGCGCTCGCCGCCTACGACGAGAAGGAGGCCGCGGTCGGCGCGGAGGTGATGCGCGAGCTCGAGCGTGTGGTCCTGCTGAACATCACCGACACGAAGTGGCGCGAGCACCTGTACGAGATGGACTACCTCCAGGAAGGCATCCACCTGCGGGCGTACGCGCAGCAGGACCCGCTCGTCGAGTACCAGCGCGAGGCGTTCGACATGTTCGAGGCGCTGACGGCATCGATCCGGGCAGACTTCGTCCAGTACATCTACCGGGTCGAGCTGGTGCGGCAGGAAGAGCAGCCGCAGGCGCCGAAGGTGCAACGGCTGAAGGAGAACCGCGACGAGGTGGTTGCCGGCGCGGCCGGTGAGGGCGGCGGCGAGGCGAGCGGTGGGAGCGGCGGTGCGCAGCCGGGCAATCCGAACCAGGCGATCAGCGACAAGACGCCGCGCAACGCGCCGTGCCCGTGCGGCAGCGGTCTGAAGTACAAGAAGTGCCACGGCGCCGCGGCGTAGCTCAGTCCTCGGTGTGCGGCTCGACCGGGAGACCGGCGTCGCGCCAGGCCTCGAACCCACCCTCGACGTCCGCGACGTTGCGCATCCCGAGATCCCGGAGCCACTCGACCGACAGACTGGACGAGTAGCCCTCCTGGCAGACGATGAGTACGCGGGTGTCGTGATCGATCACGCCGGGGATCTTCCAGCGGCTCTGCGGGTCGAGCCGCCAGGGGACGACGGTCATCGACATCGTCACCGCTCCAGGGATGTCGCCGTGATCCCGTCGCTGTTCCAGCGTTCGCTGGTCGACGAGGATGGCGGCGTGGGCGGCCGCCTCGTCGTGCGCCTGCGCGGGTGCGACCCGTTCGCCTCGGGCGCGCGCTGCAACGAGGAGGTCGTCGACGGTTGGCGCCGGCACGCCGCTGCGCGGTTGCGCGACCGAGCGCACCAGCAGGAGCCCCGGGTTCTCAGGGCCCCAGATGTCGAGATCCATCAGCGGCAGGAAGCCCATCGCCTCATAGAACGCGCGCGTCTCCGCGTACGGCGGGTATGGATCTCGGTCGGAAAGCGTCTTGACCGCGAGGAACCGGGTCTCGTCGCCATGGAGCGTCCGCACCAGGGCGTCGATCAGCGCGCGGCCGTGCCCGCTGCCCCGATGTTCCGGGTGCACGGCCATCCAACTGATCTCCGCGACATGCGGTCGAGGTCGCACGACGGTCAGGAACCCGACGATCGTGGCGTCAACGGTCGCGACGAAGCCTGGTTGCGAGCGGACGGCCTCTGCACAGTCGCGGATCCCGTGCTCGTCGCCGAACCAGTCGGGGAGCGCCGTGATGATCGCGTCGCACGCCGGCGCGTCGTCGCCATGGAGGGGCCGGACGGCCATCAGCGCAAGGTGAGCTTGCATGACGCCGGGACCAGCGCGCCACGATCGATCCGCTCGACGGAGAACCGCTCGTCGTTCAGGTCGACGGCCGTCGCGATCTCGAAGCTGACCCACAGCTCGCCCGGCGACGCGTCCGCCAGCAAGTCTGGGAGCTCGGCCAGCGTTGCGCCAACGAGCTCTGCGCGGTGGCAGTACCCTGAGACCGCCGCGCCGCGGACCGTCCCGTCGGTCCAGGCGGCCAGCGTGAGCCACGTTCCCACCGCGGCGGCCGGATTCGTGAAGCGGGCAAGCGCACCGGTGTCGCGCGTTTTCGCGACCATGCCGGTCATCTGCTCGACCGCCTCGGCCGCGAGCGCGTCCTGGTCCGCTGTCGCCGGCGCATCGATCAGGAGCCAGGTGACCGGTTCCTTATCGAGCACCACCAGTGAGCGGAGGTCTTCCTCGGCGTCGGACAGCAGCGTGTCGAGCACGGTCGCCCCCATCACGTTGCCCAGCATACGGTCCGAGAGCGACGCGGTCGGTAGCGCCGCGCGGCTGCGGCGAGCGCCGGTCGGTAGACTCGCCGCGATGAGCGAGTACACGGAGCGCCTCGCGGCGATCGCCGAGGGCCTGCAGGCGGCACGGGGGTTCCTTTGACCTCGACACCAAGCGCACGCAGGCCGAAGACCTTCAGAAGCAGGCCGCGGACGCATCGCTGTGGGACGACCCGGCGAAAGGCCGCCGCGTCACGTCCGAGCTCGCGCGGCTGAACGCCGAGCTCGACCGCGTCGACGACCTCCAACGCAAGCTCGACGACGCGCTGGCGCTCGATGAGCTACTGAGCGGCGCCGACGATCCGGATCTCGAACGCGAGCTCGCCTCGACGGTCGAGGCGCTCGAACGCGCGCTCGACGCGCTTCGGCTCGAGGCGCTGCTCGGCGGCGAGTACGACGGTCACGACGCGATCGCGACGGTGCAGGCCGGCGCGGGAGGGACTGAATCGCAGGACTGGGCCGAGATGCTGTTGCGGATGTTCTCCCGGTGGGCGGAGCGACGGTCGTTCGGCATCGACGTCGACGAGGTCCATTACGGCGAGGAGGCCGGCATCAAGTCGGCGACGTTCACCGTCCGCGGGCACAACGCATACGGGCTGCTGTCGGCGGAGCGTGGCGTCCACCGGCTCGTTCGCATAAGCCCGTTCGATGCGCAGAAGCGACGGCACACCTCGTTCGCCTCGCTCGACGTGATCCCGGCGCTCGACGAAGAGGAGGCCGAGGAGGTCGACGTCGACGAGGCCGACCTCCGGATCGACGTGTACCGGTCGAGCGGTCCGGGCGGGCAGGGCGTGAACACGACCGACTCCGCGGTTCGGATCACCCATCTGCCGACCGGGATCGTCGTCTCGTGTCAGAACGAGCGATCGCAGCTCCAGAACCGTGCGACGGCGATGGGCATCCTCAAGGCGCGCCTAGCCGAGCTCGAGCGCCGCGAGCGGGACGAGCAGATGGATGAGATCCGCGGCGAGCGCAAGGCCGTCGACTTCGGCTCGCAGATCCGCTCGTACGTCCTCGCGCCGTACCAGATGGTCAAGGACCACCGGACCAATGAGGAGGTCGGCGATCCGCAACGGGTCCTCGACGGCGACCTCGACCGCTTCATCGAAGCGGAACTGCGCCACCGGGCATCGGGCTAGCGCCGGTGGCGCGAGGCGCCCGACAACGGCTCGCTTTGCGCTGGAGCCTCCACGGAACCGTGACAACCCTCTGCTAGGGTTTTCGCATCCACTTCCCCGACTCTCAAACGTCATGATCAGCTTGCAGCACGTCTCGAAGACGTACAAGAGCGACGTCACCGCCCTCGACGACGTCTCGATCGAGATCGAGAAGGGCGAGTTCGTCTTCCTCGTCGGCCCCTCCGGGTCGGGCAAGTCGTCGTCCCTGCGCTTGTTGCTGCGCGAGGAGGACCCGACGCACGGCGAAGTCTTCGTCGCGGGCAAGAACCTCGCGAAGCTCTCCGCCTGGAGCGGCGTGCCGAAGCTCCGCCGGAACCTCGGCACGGTGTTCCAGGATTTCAAGCTGCTGTCGGACAAAACCGTGTTCGAGAATGTGTCGTTCGCCCTCGAGGTGATCGGCAAGCCGAAGCACGTGATCGATCACCGTGTGCCCGAGATCTTGGAGTACGTCGGGCTGGGAGAGAAGCTGAACAACTATCCGGATGAATTGTCGGGTGGTGAGCAGCAGCGCGTCTCGATCGCGCGGGCCTGCGTGAACCGCCCGCTCGTGCTTCTCGCCGACGAGCCCACCGGCAACCTCGACCCGAACACCAGCGTCGACATCATGCGTTTGCTCGACAAGGTGAACAAGATCGGAACGACCGTGGTGATGGCGACCCATGACCAAGCGATCGTCGACGCGATGCGCAAGCGCGTGATCGAGCTCGACCGCGGCAAGGTCGTCCGCGACCAGTCCCGAGGGGTGTACTCCTAGGTGCGGGTCGAGTACT
Organism: Actinomycetota bacterium; assembly: GCA_036265325.1. Taxonomy (GTDB): domain Bacteria; phylum Actinomycetota; class UBA4738; order UBA4738; family HRBIN12; genus AC-51. The sequence continues at coordinate 10,960 of DATAPH010000023.1, forward strand.
ACTTCCGCGAGACGGCGTCGGGGATCCGGCGCAACGGCACGATCGCCTTCGGCGCGGTGATGACCGCCTTCATCGCGCTGTTCCTGTTCGGGCTCGCATTGCTGATCCGGCGCGAGATCGCGCTCGTCATCGAGAGCATCACCGGCAACGTCCAGGTCCAGGTCTACGTCGACGACAACGCGAGCCCCCAGACGATCGACCAGATCCACACGGTGCTGGCGCAGCTGCCCGCGGTGAAGAGCGCGGATTACGAGGATCAGCAGCAAGCGTGCGAGCGCGCGAAGGTCATCTTCTCGGCGAACCCGACGATCATCGAGAACACGACGTGCGCGACGTGGCCGACCTCGTTCCGGGTGACGCTCGCCGACACCAGTCAATACGCGCAGATCCCCGCCGCGCTCGGCTGCGAACCCGACGCTGCGAATCAGCTCACCTGCACGCAGCCCGGCGTGTCGACCGTCCGTGACTGGCGCGACGTGCTCGACCGACTGTCGGCGATCACCACCGCCGTGTCGCTCGGCCTGTTCGGATTGTCCGTCATCATGTTGATCAGCGCCGTCGTGTTGGTCTCGAACACGCTTCGGATGGGGATGTTCGCCCGCCGCAAGGAGATCAGCATCATGCGCCTGGTGGGCGCGACCAACTGGCGCATCCGCGTTCCGTTCCTGATCGAGGGCGGGTCAGAAGCGTTGCTCGGCGCCGCGCTCGCGATCGTCACGTTGTTCCTCGGAAAAGTCTTCGTCGTCGACCAGCTCGCCGGCAAGATCGTATGGCTGCCGCTCGTCCGCAACAGCGACGTCCTGTCGGTGCTGCCGTGGGTGTTTGTGGCCGCTATCTTCGTGGCCGCCGTCGCCGGCACGGTCGGCATGCGCCGCTACCTCGACGTGTAGCCTGCGCCCCGTGGCGCAGACCCAGCACCGTTCCGACGACAAGACCGTCGCGACCAACCGCAAGGCGCGGCACGACTACACGCTGGTCGAGACGCTCGAGTGCGGGATCCAGCTCACCGGCACCGAGGTGAAGTCGCTCCGTCTTGGCCAGGCGTCGTTGGTGGATTGCTTCGCCCGGTTCCGCGGCGGGGAGCTGTGGCTGGAAGGCATGCACATCCCTCCCTACGAACAGGGCGACAAGCGCACGCACGAGCCGATGCGGCCGCGGAAGCTGCTCGTCCATCGGCGCCAGTTGGCGCAGCTGCAGCGCGCAACGATGGAGAAGGGCCTGTCGCTCGTGCCGCTCCGTGTCTATTTCTCGCACGGCATCGCAAAGGTCGAGATCGCGACCGCGAAGGGCAAGCGCCAGCACGAGAAGCGTCAGGCGATCGCCAAACGTGACGCGCAGCGGGAAGCGGAGCGCGAGCTCGGACGCAGACGCTAGCCGACGTTCGTCGCGAGCCAATCGACCAGCGGCGCCATCTTCTTGTAGTGCGCGGTGCAGAAGGCCGGAAACGTCGGCGTTCGGGCTTCGGGTGGGACGTCCATCTCCGTCCCGACGGTGACACCGGCATGGCGGAGCAGCGCCTCGCGTGGGTGGTCGTCCGCGAACCCGGCCGGAACGCGCTTGTAATGCTCGCCTCCGAGCTCGAACCCGGCGCGCGCTTCTTTCGCCGCGATCTTGGCGAGCTCACCGCCGGATCGGTCATCGCCGACGGCCTTGCGGTACCGCTCGAGCTCGGGCTTGTCGAGCATGTGTTTGCCGGCACCGAGGATGAGCTCGCTCGACGTGAGCCGGAACCAGTAGCCCGGCGACGTCTTGGCCGAGCCGACCCGGAACATCATGTCGAGGTGGTCCTTGTACGGGCGCTTGTCCTTCGAAAATCGGATGTCGCGATGGATCCGCATCATCGAGCCGCCGATCTTGGGCTCCGCTCGAACGCCGGGCGAGAACTTCGCCAGCAGCGGTCCGATCGCCTCGATGAACGCCATCGACGGCTCGAGCAGCTCCTCTTCATACGTCGAGCGGTGCGCCTCGAACCACTTCTTGTCGTTGTGGCGCTCGAGATCGTGCAGAAAGCCGAACGCTGCATCGCTGAATCCGGTGAACGCCACGTGCTCACCCTACGCGGCTTCAGTGATGTCCGAGACCGGCCGTATAATCCGGTGACAACTACATATGGGGGTGTACTGGCTTCGATCCGGACGTTTGCCGTCTGGGCGAAGCGGGCCGTGATCCCGGATGTCACGTTAAACGCCGGACCAACACAAGCGCCAACGACGAGTTCGCGCTCGCTGCTTAACCTCGGTTAAGTAGCTGCTCGCCCCGTGTGCCTACGGTCGGGGGCCGAGTATCACCTGAGTAGGCTGACCCCGCCGGTTCCGACCGGAGGCCGGCGGGGGACACCGCATCCGGTCTGGCCCCGAAGCTGCCTGCCGATGGACGGCCGAGGGGCGAGATCCAAGCATCGGCTGCGCCCGGAGAAGTCCCAGTCGGTCGCCCGGAGACAAGGGTTCGATTCCCTTCACCTCCACTCGTGCTCCGCACTCGGGCGCGGCTACTGCGCCTGCAGTTGGCCGACCATCCCCATGCTCTCGTGGAACCGGCACACGAACTGCGTTGAGCCGGACTTCGGGAACGTCACCGTGACCGTCTGTGACGTGCCGGGCATGAGCGTCACGTCGACGTCCTCGTTCTGGATCGTGAACGTGTGGGCCGCGGTTCCCTTGTTGTCGATCGTGAGCGTCAGCTTCTGGTTCGCCGAGCCCGTCAACGTGTCGGGGCTGAAGAAATCGTCGTAGGTGTCGATCGTGAAGCTCGATCTGCCCGCGACGTTCGCGGCGGGGGCGGGCGACGTCGGGATCGGCGATGTCGTCGGCGTCGCGGACGAGGTCGCGGGCGGCGCGGCAGCAGAGCTCGAGGCCGCGGTGCACCCGGTCGCAAGTAGGCCCAAGGCCAGCACGACGGCAACGAGCAGGGTTCGGTTCCGCATGGTTCCTCCCGGGTCGATGGTTGGCAAAGGTTACGGCCCAGGGGTACCCGGTTAGTGTGCCGCTACGCCTCGGCGATGCGAGCGCTCGCGAGCACGTGACCATGCGACGTGATCAGGAGCGTGTCGTAGTTGGTCAGGTCTTCGTGGGTCACGAGCCAGGTGGAGGCCTCGCCGTCGGAGAACTTCAGCGGCGGAAGCTGCATCGACTCCCCATGGGGTCCTGTCAGCACCGCTTGTGCGTCGGTCAGATCGCTCGGCCCATGGGCAAGGACGATGCCCCAGGAGTTCCACCCTTGGTTCGGGTCACCGTCGTACAGGATGACCTTCCCGCTCACGCCGGTGGCGGTGCTCGACTCGAGCTGGCCCAGCCGGAACTCCTTGCCACCAAGGGTCGATAGGAGCGCCAGATAGCTCGATGCTTGCGCCTGGACGCGCGCGGCGTGCTCGTGCTGCGAGACCGCGAACCCGAACGAGCCGGCGATCAGGACGAACGCGGCGGCCACGGCGACCCAACGGACGGGCGACCGGCGCCGCATCGGAACGACGTTGGTCTTGGCCGGCTCCCCGTCTTCGGTCGCGTGCCACTCGTCGTCCAGCACGGCGAGGACGTGGTCACGGAGCTCGTCGGGCGGCGCCGTCTCGTGCGTGGCGTACGCGAGCGTGGCCACACCGTCTTCGAGGCGGAGCCGTTCGGCCCGGCAGCCGGTGCAGCCGCGGAGGTGGTGCTCGACGCGGGCGTCCGCGTCCCCATCGAGGGACCCGAGCAAGTGCTCGGGGAGCAGGTCACGTACATGCTCACACGTCATCGTCGGCCTCCTTGGCCATCTCGGCGCGGAGCTTGAGCAGCGCGGCGTGGATACGGGTCTTGGCGGTTCCTTGCGGGATCCCCTCCAGCGCGGCGACCTCTGCGGTGGTGCGTCCGCCGAAGTAGGCGAGCTCGAGGGCCGACCGCTGCTCGTCGCTGAGCTTGGCCATCGCCCGCCGGGCGCGGGCCGCCATGTCGGCGGTCGCGGCCAGGTCATCGGGCCCGGGCGCCGGATCGTGCACGGGCGGCGGTCCGAGCTCCTGCAGGGACCGCGACTCGAGCACCCGGCGTCGCAGCAGGTCGATCGCGAGCGACCGGGCCGTCAGCAGGATCCACGTCTCGAGCCGCCCGCGTTCGGGGTCGAACCGGGCCGCCGTCCGCCAGAGCTTCACGAATGTGTCCTGCACGAGGTCTTGCGCCGCACCGTCATTGCCGAGCATCACGATCCCGAGGCCGTACACGCGCGAGGCGAAACGGTCATAGAGCGCGCCGGCCGCGCGCTCGTCGCGGGCCACGAAGGCCGCCATCAGCGCCTGGTCGGAGCTCGGATCTTCGATCTTCACGAGTCGCACGGTACTCCCCGGGGAAGGGCTCGGTTGTCGCAGGTTGTACGGACGAGGTGCCACATCGGTTCGGCAGCTCGGCCGTGTTCGGCCCGGCCGCTAGGCTGCTGCGCCATGCCGGAGCCTCGTGTGGAGATCTCGCGTCGGCGAGCGCGGCAGATGGCGGTGATGGGCCAGCGGCTGGACGCCCCGAGGCCTCGGTCCATCGACGAGGTGCTCGGCGCGTTGGGCGAGATCCAGATGGACCCAACCTCGGTTGTGGCCCGGACCGAACATCTGGTCCTGTTCGGCCGGCTCGGACCGTCGTTCCGCGTCTCGCAGTTGGAGCGGCGGATGTGGATCGACCGCGCGATGTTCGAGTACTGGGCGCACATCGTGCCCATGAGCGACCTGCCCTTGCATCGCGTGTCGATGAAGCGCTATCCGCACGGGCACTGGAAGCGGCATCAGTACGTTCGCGACTGGCTCGTCGCCAACGACGCGTTCGTCCGATACGCACTGCGAGAGCTGCGCCGTCGTGGTCCGATGCGCACGCGGGACTTCGAGAACCGTGCCGCCGAGGGATGGGAAACCGGCGGATGGAACGACGAGGGGCAGAACGCCGCGATGCTGCTGGACATCCTGTGGTCCCAGGGCAAGGTGATGATCGTCGGCCGGGACGGGCAACAACGCCTGTGGGACCTCGCGTCGCGTTGGCTCCCGCGCGTGCCGGCGCGCTCGGAGCGCGCGATGGCGGCCGACCTGGTCGAACGACAGGTGCGCGCGCGGGGGATCACGCGGCTCGACCGGCTCGGCTACCTGTTCGACGGCGCCTTGCCCGGGCGCGACGAAGCGGTCGAGCGGTTGCTGCGGACGGGTGTGATCGTGCCGCTGCGCGTCGAGTCGTATCCCGGCAGGTGGTACTCGCACCGCGATCTGCTCGACAAGGCGTTCCGCGGCCGGACGGTGGCACTGTCGCCGTTCGACGACCTGATCAGCGACCGCACGCGCACGGAGCGACTGTTCGGCATGTACTACCGGATCGAGATCTACGTGCCCAAGGCCACGCGCTGGGGCTACTTCGTGCTGCCGGTGTTGCACGACGATGCGCTGGTCGGCCGTATCGACCCGGTCTGGGACCGCACGGAGCGTGTGCTCACGGTGAAGGCGTGGCAGATGCAGCCCGACACCGATGCGGGAGACCGCAACGCGGTGCGCGAGGCGATCGACGAGCTTGGTCGTTGGCTCCGCGCCGAGCGCGTGGAGGTCCCGCGGACGAAGCCCTAGTGCGTGCCGGCGCTGTACGCGTCGGGCACCATGCGATCGGTCGCGAACCGGTCCGGCGCGAAGGGACGGATCAGGTCCGGCATCACGCCGGTTGCGATCCGCTCGGCCATCAGCTTGCCGAAGATCGGCGATCCCTTGAAGCCCCAGGTGCCCATCCCGGACATCAGGTAGAAGCGCTCGACCTCGGACTCGCCGAGGATCGGCGACGAATCGGGCGTCATGTCGCACAGGCCGGTCCATTGCCGCATCGCGCGCGCGTGCGCGATCACGGGGAAGATCTGGATCGTGCGCTTCGCGGCTTCGGCGAGGAACCCGAAGGTCGACCGCGTCGAGTAGGTCGGGTAGGGCAGCACCTCGGCGCCGACCAGGAGCTCGCCGCGAGCCGTCTGCGACACGTACACGTAGAGGTCCATCGAGCTGAGCAATCCGTCGAGCACATGACGGTATGGCTCCGTGACGAACGCCTGCAGCGCCATCGTCACGATCGGAAGACGGACGCCGGCCATCGCAGCGACCTGCGAGGACCAGCCCGCGGTCGCGCTGACGACCATCCCGGCGTCGATCGTCCCGCGATCCGTCGTGACTCCGCGGCACACGCCGTCGACGACCGCGATCCCCGTGACGGGCGTCTGCTCGTGGATGTGCACGCCTCGGCGCGTGGCGCTCGACGCGTATCCCCAAACGACGGCGTCGTGGCGCGCGAACGAGCCCGGCGGATGGAACGACGCGCCGACGATCGGGAACTCGCCGCCACCCGTCAGGTCGACCAGCGGGTTCATCACGGCGATCTCGTCGGGGGTGAGCACGTCGGTCTGCACGCCGTAGGCGCGGTTGAGCAGCGACTTGTCGCGTTCCACCTCGAGTGAGTCGTGCGTATGACAGAGGTCCAGCTCGCCTTGCGTCGAGAACAGCAGGTTGAAGTCGAGCTCGGCCGACAGCGTCCGCCAGATCTCGAGGCTCGCCTTGTACAGCGGGACGGTTTCGGGGGTGTTGTAGTTGGCGCGTACGACCTGCGTGTTGCGGCCCGAGCCCCCGCTGCCGATGTAGTTCCCCTCGAGCACGGCCACATCCGTCATGCCGTGATGCGTCGCGAGGTTGTGCGCGAGCGACAGGCCGTTCACACCCCCGCCGATGATCACGACGTCGTAGCTCGGCTTGAGCTCCTGCCGCCGAAGGAACGTGCGGTGACGAAGCAGCCCGGTCATGACCGAACCGTCTGCGCGCCGGCGTCTTCGACCGCGCGGGTGCGCACGTGCTCGCCCCAATACGCCGGGACGAGCAACAGGAACCCATCCGGTTCGCGAAGGATCTTCGCGGCCACGCGCGCGACGTCGCCTTGGATGAACGCGTCGCCGTCCGGTGGGTCAAGCGCCGAGAGGTACGACAGCGCGCGGTCGGCATCGGCACCGATGAGGGCGAGGCCGGTCCACCCGTCGGACACGTCGAGGACGAGGGCGTCTTCGTCCAGCGCCGTGATCCGATCGTTGAGCTCACGTCGCACGTCCGCGGTGAACGCGGGCGCGACCACGGCTATGGCTTCGTCCGGCGCGACACGGAGCATCCGGGCGCCGTGGCCGGGCGCGATCAGGCGATCGAGCGCCTTCGGGCTCGCCGCGCACTCGATCAGGCCGACGGCACGGTCCTGGACGTTAGCCACGCAGCCGCACCCCCTCCGGGTCGTAGAACGGCGTCGCCGAGACAGTGGCGGTCACGTCGCCGGCGCGAAGGACGTTGGGGAACTCGCCGTCCACCGCGCGGAGCCACCCGAGGCCGACGGGGCCGCCCGCCGCGACGGACACCGCGCAGGACGTGATCCGTCCGACGATGGCGCCGTCCACCGCGAGCGGATGTCCCCGCTGCGGCGGTCCGTCGAAGCGCAGGCCGACGAGCCGCCGCTCGAGGGGAAGGGCGTCCATGCGCTCGAGCGCGCGCTTGCCGACGAACTCCGCTTTATGGGTCGCGACTGCCCAGCCAAGTCCGAGCTTTGCGGGATGGTCATCCGGCATCGTGTCTTGTGCCAGGTAGACGTGGCCCTTCTCCAGACGAAGCACGTCGAGCGCGTCGAGGCCATGCGGCCGGATGTCCCACGTCGAGCCGGCGTTGAGCAGCGCGTCCCACAGCTCGACGCTTCGCCCTCGTGGGTGGTGGAGCTCGAACGACAGCTCGCCGACGAACCCGACCGCGATCGCGCGGCACGGCACGCCTGCGACCGTGATCTCGGCATAGCCGGGGTACGGGAGCGCGTCTCGCGAGAGGTCGTCGACGCTGAGCGTGGCAAGCAGGTCGCGGGCATGCGGTCCGGCAACGTTGATCGCGCCGAGCTGCGAGGTCTGGTTCACGAGGTGGACATGAAGGTCGAGACGATCGATCCAGTTCCGAAGCCACGCCTCCATCCGATCGGCACCGCCGGACGTCGACGTCAGGAAGTACGAGCTGTGGAGCGCGGCGAGGAGGCCGTCGTCCATCACGTAGCCGGCCTCGTCGAGGGCGAGCAGATAGCGCGCGCGGCCCGGCGCGATCGCCCCGACGTCGAGAGGGAACACGCGGTCGAGGAGCGTCTGCGCGTCGCGGCCGGCCAGGAGGAACTTCGCGAGCGTCGAGACGTCCATCACGCTCACACGCTCGCGGACCGCCCGGATCTCGTCGGCGACGTCGCCGTACGTGCCGGGTCGGAGCCACACGCCCGAGTGGTCCATCCGCGCGCCGGCCGAGACGTGGCGGTCGTGCAACGCGGTGCGGCGCTCGGCCTGTTCGTGCACGCCGCCGGTGAGGTCGCCGAGCCTCGGGCCGCGCACCGGTGGCCGGGCGGTGGTGCGTCCGCGAGCGGCCGGCGCCGCACCTTTCGCTCGGGCGTGCTCGGCGAGGTGGCGCGAGCACAGCGCTCCTTGGCACGGACCCATCGTCGCCGTCGTGTAGCGCTTCAAGATCTCCGACGAGGTCCATCCTTCGTCCCAGGCATGCTCGAGGTCGTGCATCGAGACGTCCTCGCACACGCAGACGTAGCCGTCGTGCTCGGTGATCGGCCACGGGTCCGCCTCACGCGGCTCGTCGGCGTTTCCGCGGGCGGCGGCGCGGCCCGAGGACTCCGCCTCGTCGAGCGTGCATCCCGGTCGTACGACGTCGCCCGCACCGACGACCTCGGGTTCGACGGTCATCCGAAGGAGCGTGTCGCGCGGCGCCCAGCCGAGCGACAGCACGAGTGCGTCGCACGCGAACGCGCGGCGTCCCTCGGGGGTGAGCACGGTCACCGAGGTGACCTGGTGTCCTCCGCGCGCCTCGAGGACGCGGCCCGCGACGAGCGTCACGTCGGTGCCGGCGGTGCGCACCGCGTCGGCGAGCTGCGCGCCCTCGTCGGTGTTCGCGACGACGACGGCGTGCTTGCCGATCGGCACGCCGTGGATCGCGGCCATCCGCGCGGCGCCGCGACCGAGCCACACGCCGGGTAGGTCGTTCCCGGGGAAGACGCCGTGGGCCTCGAGCGAACCCGTCGCCACGATCACGCGCTCGGCCTCGACCTCGACGAGCTCGTCGGGACCCACGAGCGCCGCCGAGGGCCCTTCGTAAACCCCGATCGCAGCGTGGCCCGCCAGGATGTCGGCGCCGGCGGCGCGCGCCTCGGCCCCGAGTCGCGTGATGGCTTCGCGCGCCGCCGCATCGGTGGTCCGAGCGCCGAGCGCTGCTTCGTCGGCGACGAGCACCGACCCGTCGGTCGACGCCGTCGCGGCCGCCGCCAGGCCGGCCACCCCGCCGCCGATCACGAGCGTGCGGACGCGAACGAACCGCGTCGGCGTGCGGCGCGCCGGCGCGTTCACGGGCAGCGTCCCCGTGCCCGTCGCCCGGCGGATCACGCGCTCCGCGATAGGCCACAGCCACCGCGGCCGCGCGAACACCTTGTAGTAGAAACCGACCGGCATGAACCGGTGCAGCCGGTCGTTGATCGCGAGCGCGTCGCGGTCCGCGGAGGGCCAGCCGGTCTCGCGTTCGACGCGCATCCCGTCGGTCGCCGGCGTCACGCAGGCGCGCTCGCCCGGCAGTCCGTCGACCGTCACCAGGCAGTTCGCGCAGTCGCCGGTCCCGCAGTACAGACCTCGCCGTCGATGCGCCTTCAAAGACCGGGTGAACGTACGCACGCCCGCTCGGAAGGCTGCGGCCGCGATCGTGTCGCCGTCGCTGACCTCCAGGCGCCGCCCGTCCAGTCGCAGGGACGGCATCTCAGGCCTCGACGCGATTCGTGCCGGTGTCGCGAGTCAGGGTCACCCATCGCCGGCAACCGAGCAGGTGGAACCAGCGTTCTTCCTGGGGACCGTCGGCGTTGTCGTGCAGATAGACGCGCGCGAAATCGCTCGCGGTGTCCGGCGAGGCGACATCACGCAGCTCGCCTCCGAAGGAGAACTCCGTGAACGGGCGCCGGCCGCACGTCGGACACGTGACGACCATGCTCATCGAGCGGAACTCCCAGTCACGTCCATGGTCCGAGGATGCTAGCCCACCTGCACCGGGGCACCGAACGGCCGTCGTGACCCGGCGTCACGCGGAGCGCCTAGCCTGGAGGCATGGATCGCCGATGGGCGCTCGAGCAACCCGCGAACCCGAGCGTGGTCCGTGTGCACGTCGACCAGGAACTCACCGATCGCACGATCGTCACCAGCCCGCCGGCGGAGATCGCGCGTCCGCTCGCGGGCCTGCTCGAGCTCGAGGCCGTTCGCGCGGTCGACCTGCACCGGTATCACGCGCGCGTGAACCTCGCGCACGGCGCGGACCGCGACGCCGCCGCCCGCCACGTCGTCGACATCCTGCGGACGGCCTGGGGCAACGCGGCGGATGACGCCCAGGAGCCCGACCCTCGCGCGTTCGAGATCGAGTACGCCGGCCCACGTGTGGTCGCGGAGTCGGCGGAGATGGCGGCCGGCCGCGAGCTGCTCGTCAGGCTCTTCACCGTCATCGGCGTGCGTGAGGCGATCCTTGGCGACGGGCTGGCGCTCGTTCGCATCGGACGGCTCTTCACATGGGGCGCGGTCGAGCCGGCGGTGACCGCCGCGCTCCGCGCGACCTAGCTGTACAGGTCGGGCGTCGGGATACCCTGGTCGACGCCGGTGCCGGTGTACACCGTCGAGCCCGACCAGCCGGTCGTCTCGTGCGACAGGAGGTAGTCGCTCGAGAACACGGCCGCGAATTCCGGGTTGTCGAGCAGCTGCATCTCGATCGCGCTTGCCGGAACGTACGGGCCGAGGTTCTGGCGATAGGTGAGGTTCCGCAGCGCGGCGGCGACATCGTCGACGCTCGCTCCGGCGTCGCCGAGCGCGGCACGATCCAGGTAGACCTCCGACGGCGCCGTGTATTCGACGGCCGCCCCCAACCCCGCGCCGAACTCGCGCTCGATCGTGGACGCGAGCTGGATCGGGTCGAGTCGCACGCCCCCCATCGAGTCGGGGAGCGGGCATTGCCCGTGATCCGCGGTGACGAACAGGGCGTACTCGCCCGGGAACCGCTGGTCGAGGAAGCGCACCATCCGCCCGAGCTCGTCGTCGACCGCCTGAAGCATGTAGCCCTCCCACTTTGACTGCATGCCGTACACGTGACCGGTGTAGTCCGGCGACTTGAAGGTCGTGTAGAGCAGCGACGGGTTGTCCTCGCCTATCGGCTCGTTCGTAAGCGTGGCCTCGAGCAGATCGCCCTGGTAGCCGGCGATCGGAGGCACGCAGCAGTAGGTGGTGCGCCATGGCTCCCACTGGGGGTCCCAGGTCGGCTCGATCGGCTCGAACGTCTGCATCCGCGCGTCGAGCACGTCCATGCTCGGTGAGCCCTGCGGCAAACGGAACATCGCCGGGTTGTGCGGCTGCCAGCCGGTGCCGGCGTCCTCATCGAAGAAGACGCCGACCGGCAGATCGGTCGAGGGCCGGTCCGTGCCGCCGGCGCCGATCATGCCCATGTGCCACACCTGGTAGCCGATCTCGCCCACCCAGGCGCCGGTCGCGTCGTGGTACATGTCGGACAGCGTCGGTACGAGGAGGTCGCTGGGGTCGGCTTGGCCGGGCGTTCCGTACGCCTTCCGTGCGACCGCGCCGTCGCGGATGTTGTGACCGGTGATGCCATGCTGGCGTGGGAACGTGCCGGTGCCGATCGTCGCGTGCGCGCACGCGGTCACGGCAGGGAACGAGCCCGTGAGGGCGTTGCGGTAGTGCATCCCGTCGTGCATCAGCCGCGCGAAGTTCGGCCAGTCGTTCGGCCATTGACGAAGGACGTTCCAGCCGCCGCCGTCGAAGACGTAGGTCACGACGACCTTCGGAGTCTTGCCGGTCGTGCGGAACCCTGGAAGTCCCTGACCCTCGCGGTCACCGGGCCAATCGGGGAACCCGATCAGCTGCGCGGTCGTCGGCGCGAGATCGGCGAGCGAGACGCGGTCTTCGTTGTCGCCCGGCTCGATGATGCCGGGGCCGTAGGCCACGAGCGGGATCCGCTCGAGGTACATCCACACGGCGGCATGCGAGGTGCGCGGATCGCGCGGGTGCAGGCTCAAGGATTCGAACGAGTAGTTCGCGGAGTTGAACGGCGCGAGCAGCAGCTGGATGTCGCCGGAACGCTGTGCGTTCGCCGCGCGCGCGACGAGCTCCATGTACTCTGCGCCGAGGTCGTTCGCCGCGGCGTCCTGCATCGCGATCGCGTCGGGCCGAAGCGCCTTGTCGATCCCGCGCCCCAGGGCCGCACCCACCCCGATCAGCGCGACGCCGCCAAGCCCCACCTGCAGGAACCGCCGACGCGAGCCGTCGGCCGGCCCCGGCGTCCGCGGGTGCCGGGCGATCCAGGCGAGCAGCGCAAGTGCGACGATCAGCACGGCCAACCCGGCGACGATGCCGACCTCGATGCTGCCGAGGAACGTGCAGACGAGCGCGGTTAGCCCTGCCAGGCACGCGATGAGCACCACGACGCCGGGCAGCGGTATCCGGGTCGAGGCGGGCGGCGTGTCCCGATCGGCGGTCGGCCGGTCGGCAGTTGCGGGCGGGTGCGCCATCGCTTCCTATGGTCGCAGACCGCCGGGCGATGCCCGCCCTGGCGAGGGTTGCGTTCTTGCGATGACGGCGGCTAGGTGCGCTTGCGCGGCAGGTCTAAGAAGGGGAGAGGAACCACCGTGGCGGCGACCTTGCCGCGTTCACCCTCCACGCTGTACTCGACGGAGACCCGACCGCCCGGCTTCTCCAGCGCCTTGTCCACCGACCCGAACCCGACCATCTTCTTGATCGTCGTGCCCCAGGTGACCGACGTGGCGCGTCCGATCTGGGTGTTGTCCTTGTAGACGGGGACGGGCGAGCGATCGACGAACGGCGAGATCATCGGGGCCAGCCCGTGCTTGGCGAACATGCCTTCGATCCCGGCCCAATCGAGCTCCAGGCCGACGAGCCGCCGGTCGGGACCGCCGGCATCCTGCTCAGCGAGCAGCGCCCGCCGTCCGTTGAAGTCGGCGCTCTTGCCGAAGTCGACCAGGCGGCCAAGCCCGATCTCGAACGGGGAATAGGACTGCTCCTCGCTGATCGCGTGGCGCGCGCTCGTGTACTCGGCCTCGATCAGGATCAGGCCGGCCTCGACCCGGCACACGTCCAGCGCGCGGATCCCGGCCGGGAAGATGCCGAACGGCGCCCCGGCCTCGAAGATCGCGTCCCACACCTCGAGCGCCGCGTCGACGGGGATCCACAGTTCGTAGCCGCGGTCGCCGGTGTACCCAGTCCGCGTGACGCTCACGTCCACGCCGCCGATCTCGGTCCGCCGGTGACGGAAGTAGCTGACGTCGGTCCAATCCTGGCGCGTCGCGGCCTCGAGCACCTCGCGGCTGAGCTTCCCCTGGAGGGCCAGGCCCGCGAGCGACTCGGAGACGTCGTCGACCTCGACGTCGAGGCCGGTCGCGTTCATCAGGAACCAGCGCGCACACGGGTCGGCCGACGTGATCCGGTACTCCGTTTCTGCGATGCGGGTGATCGTGCCGTCGTCCAGGACCTTCCCGGCCTCGTCGCACCACGGCGTGTAGTAGACCTGGTCGACCTGCTGCTTGGAGATGTCGCGGGTCATCACGCGGTCGAGCAGCCGCGCAGCGTCGGCGCCGCGGACCACGTACTTGTAGAGCGGGCTCGTGTCGATCACCGCGGCCGCTTCGCGGATGGCGCTGTACTCGATGTCATGGAAGTCGGCGTAGACCGCCGGCGCGAAGTACCCGGCCCACTCGCCCCACGCCTGCTTGACGTTCAGCTCCTGCTGGCGGGGATAGAACGCGGTTCCGACCGACACGGGGCCTCCCTCGGATCGTCAGCGAAACGCCCTGGATCGGGGTTCCGGCGGCCCAGCGTATCGTCGCGTTCCCGGCCGTATCCCGCGATGGGTGACCTCAGGTCAGTGTGGTGTTGGCTGGGCAACAGGGCCGTGGCTAGCATGAGCGACCGTGCCGGAAGGCCCCGTCCGACGGGCCGCCGGATAACCTCGAGTCACCCCGAGCTGGCGCTGCCGTCCGCGGTGCGCCGAGGAGGCAGGCATGGCGAAGCGCTACGACGCGGTGGTCATCGGCGGCGGGCACAACGGCCTCGTCAACGCGTGCTACCTCGCCAAGGCCGGACTCAACGTGCTGGTGCTCGAGCGGCGGCATCTGCTCGGCGGGGCGACTCTCACTGAGGAGATCGTGCCCGGGTTCCGGTTCTCGGTCTTCTCCTACGTCGTATCGCTGCTACGCCCGGAGATCATCCGGGAGCTCGAGCTGCCGAAGCACGGTCTCGAGATCTTGCCGCTCGACGGCACGATCACGCCGCTCGACGACGATTACCTGTGGCGCGTGAACGATCACGGCAAGACCGTGCGCGAGCTCCGTCGCTGGTCGTTGAACGACGCCGAGGCCTACGAGGAGTATGGCCCACTGATGGCCGAGATGGGCCGGTTCATCAAGCCGATCCTGTCGGTACCGCCGCCGGACCCCGGGAAGATCTCGCCGATGGAGTGGCTGCCGCTCACGCCGCTCGCCAAGCAGTTCCGGGACCTCCCGCGGCACATGCAGACCGCGTTCATCCAGCTGATGACCATGTCGGCCGCGGACTTCCTCGACCAATGGTTCGAGACGGAGCCGCTCAAGGCCACGATGAGCGCGAGCGGCATCATCGGCACGTTCCAAGGGCCGCGGTCGCCCGGGACCGCGTACGTGCTACTGCACCACTACATGGGCGAGATCGACGGCGCGTTCCGCGCGTGGGGCGTGCCGAAGGGCGGCACCGGCGCGATCGCGTACGCGATCGCCGACGCCGCGTTGTCGCTCGGCGTCGAGATCCGAACCGAGGCGCCGGTCGCACGCATCGCGACCAACGGCTCGCGCGCGACCGGCGTGATCCTCGAGTCCGGCCAGGAGATCACCGCCGACGTCGTGATGAGTTCGCTCGACTCGCGCTGGACGTTCATCAAGCTGCTCGACGAGGGCATCCTCGATCCCGCGTTCCGCGAGGAGGTCATGCGGTACAAGTACCGCGGCTCGAGCGGCAAGGTGAACCTCGCGCTCGACGGGTTGCCCGAGCTCGAGTGCAAGCCGGGGACCGGGGAGTGGCTCCGCGGCGCGATCTCGTTCTCGCCGTCGATCGACTACATCGAGCACGCGTACGACGACGCGAAATACGGCCGGCCGTCGGCGCGCCCGTACATCGACTGCATCATGCCGACGCTCGTCGACCCGACGATGGCGCCGCCGGGCAAGCACGTGATGAGCTGCTTCGTGCAGTACGCGCCGTACCACCTCGCCGACGGCAAGGAGTGGGACGACGCCGCGCGCGAGGCGTTCGGCCAGAACGTGATCGACACGCTCGAGGAGCGGTTCCCCGACATCCGCAGCAAGATCGTCGGCCACCAGTTCGTGACGCCGAAGGACATCGAGGACATCACCGGCTTGACCGAAGGCAACATCTTCCAGGGAGAGCTCTCGCTGGAGCAGCTGTTCTTCAACCGGCCGGTCCCAGGCTGGTCGCGGTACCGGACGCCGGTGCGGAACCTGTGGATGTGCGGCTCGGCCACGCACCCCGGCGGGGGCATCATGGGCGCGCCCGGCCGGATCGCGGCGCTCGAGTACGTCAAGGAGAAGAAGAAGGGCCGGAGGGCGGCGTAGATGGCGAAGAAGACGCTCGACGTCATCGTGATCGGCGGGGGCCACAACGGCCTCGTCGCCGCGTCGTACCTCGCGAAGGCCGGCAAGCAGGTCGTCGTTTTGGAGCGCGACGATCGGCTCGGCGGGATCCTTCGCTCGACCCAACCCGCACCCGGCTTCACGGCGCCGGGGCTCGTGCACACCACGGGGCGCGTGCGCGCGAGCGTGGTGAAGGACCTGAAGCTCGACCGATCCGGGTATCGCACGATGACGCCGTCGGTGCGGATGCACGCGCCGATGCCCGACGGCTCGGCGGTCACGTTCTGGGCGGACGCGGCGCGGACCGCCGAGGAGCTTCGCGCGCGAAGCGCCGCGGACGCGGACGCGTACCCGACGTTCGACAAGAAGGTGCGCGCCATCGCGAGCTTCCTCGCGTACGTCGCCGTGGCGACGCCGCCCGACCCGAAATCTCCGTCGCTCGCGGACGCGATCATGGGACTGAAGCTCGGCAAGGCGTTCCGCGATCTCGGCGGGAGGACCGGACGCGAGGCGATCCGGGCGCTGCCGATGGCCGTCGCCGACCTCGTGCAGGAAGTGTTCGAGTCCGAGGCGGTGCGCGGGCCGCTCGCGACCCGCGGTGTGCTCTACACCGCGATGGGCGCATGGGCGACCGGCACGGCCGCGGTCTTCATGAGCGACTCCGCGGGAACCGACGGCGGCGCGGCTGGGAGCGCGGTGTTCCCCATGGGCGGCACCGGCGCGCTGGCCGATGCGCTCCAGCAGGCGGCGACGTCGCTGGGCGTGCAGCTCCGGACCGGGACCGAGGTCGTCGAGATCCGGAACCGCGGCACGCGGGCGACCGGGGTCACCCTCGCCGACGGCACCGAGTTGAACGCGCCGCTGATCGTGTCGGCGGCTGACCCCAAGCGGACGGCCGCGCTCTGCGACCCGGTGACGCTCGGTCCGACGATGGTGTGGCGGAGCGGCAACATCCGACAGCCCGGCGCAACGGCGCGGGTGAACCTCGCGCTGTCGGGGCTGCCGTCGTTCCACGGCGGCGATGTTGAGCGGCTCGCAGGCCGCATCGTGCTGGGCCCGTCGATCGACGACGTCGAGCGCGCGATGGATGCGGTGAAGTACGGCCACGTGAGCGAGGAGCCGCTGCTGGAGGCGACGATCCCGTCGCTCACGGATCCGACGCTCGCGCCCGAGGGCAAGCACGTGATGAGCGTGGTGTTCCAAGCGGCGCCGTATGCGCTTCGCGACGGCGATTGGGCGAGCGAACGCGACCGCGTCGGCGACATCACCATCAAGGCGCTCGAGAAGGTCGCGCCCGGGCTCGGCGAGCTCGTCGAAGCGCGCGAGGTCATCACGCCCGCCGACATGGAGGCGACCTACGGCCTGTCGGGTGGCCACATCCAGCACGCCGAACCGGCGCTGGATCAGTTCTTCGCATGGCGGCCGCTGCTCGGTGAAGCGCGGTACGCGTTCCTGCTGGAAGGCCTGTACCTCGCCGGCTCGGGCGCGCATCCCGGCGGCGGCATCACGGGCGGCCCGGGCGCGAACGCCGCACGGCAGCTCCTCAAGGACCTCAAGAAGTAGCGCGGAACTGCGTAAACTCCGGCGCCATGAGCCAGGCGCCCGACTTCCGGCTTGAGCACTCGGAGCTTCGCGGTGAGGACGAGTTCGAGGAGTTCTCGAGCGAGGACCTGCCGTATTACTCGGATTGGCACGGGTCGTTCGAGAAGCTGCCGTGGGCGTATACCGACGAGGCGCTCCGCGCGGCGAACGCCGATGTCGCGATCGTCGGCGCCCCGTTCGACGAGGGCGTGTCCTCGCGGCCGGGCGCACGGTTCGGTCCCCGCGCCCTCCGGATGGCGCCGACGGCGTGGGGCACAGCCGACGCATGGTCGATCCAGCTCCTCGCGGAGCCGTACGCGAAGCTGACGGTCGTGGACGCGGGCGACGCACCGGTCGTGCCGACGCGGTTCGAGCGCGCGCTCCGCGTGATCCACGAGAAGGTGTACCGGGTCGCGAGCGCCGGTCCCATGCCGATCGTGCTGGGTGGCGATCACTCGATCACCTACCCGAGCGCCGCGGCCGTCGCGCGCGCGGTCTGGCCACGCGCGCTCGGCGTGATCCACTTCGACGCGCACGCCGACACCGGCTCCGACCAATGGGGGAACCTCCATGCCCACGGCCAGCCGATGCGGCGGCTGATCGACGAGGGCTGGGTCGCCGGCAAGAACTTCGTCCAGATCGGCCTGCGCGGCTACTGGCCCGATCGCGAGACGTTCGAGTGGATGCGCGAGCAAGGCATGCGTTGGCACGCGATGACCGAGATCGAGGAGCGCGGGAGCGAGGCAGTCCTCGCCGACGCGATCGTCGAGGCGCTCGACGGCCCCGAGGTGATCTACCTGTCCGTCGACATCGACGTGGTCGACCCCGGGATGGCGCCGGCGACCGGCACGCCCGAGGCGGGCGGCATGCTCGCGCGTGAGCTGCTGCGCGCCGTGCGCCAGATCGCCAGCCAGGTCGAGCTCGCGGGCATGGATGTCGTGGAGGTCTCGCCGCCATACGACCACGCCGAGGTGACCGCGATCCTTGCACACCGCACGGTGATGGAGGCGATCAGCGCGCTCGGCGCCAAACGTCGATGAGGTCGTGGCGATGAGCGGCCACGAGCAGGAGATCGCCGACAACCGGAAGCTCTGGGACGCCTGGACGGCGATCCACACGAGGGGATCGTTCTACGACGTGCAGCGGTTCCGCGACGATCCGGGCGACGTGCGGATCGCATCGTGGGAACGCGCCGAGGTGGGCGACGTCGAGGGCAAGACGCTCCTGCACGTCCAGTGTCATTTCGGCCTGGACACCTTGTCGTGGGCGCGTCTCGGCGCCGCCCATGTCACGGGGGTCGATTTCAGCGAGCCCGCGATCACCTTCGCACAGGAGCTCGCCGCGGAGACGGGACTCGCCGACCGTGCGCGGTTCGTGGCCGCCAACGTGTACGACCTTCCCGGACCGCTCGCCGGCGAGACGTTCGACGTGGTGTACACCGGTCGCGGTGCGCTGGGATGGTTGCCCGACCTTCGTCCGTGGGCGCGCGCCGTCGCCGGGTTCATCCGGCCGGGCGGCATCTTCTACATCCACGAGGCGCACCCGGTCGTGTGGGCGCTCGACGACGAGCAGCCTCCCGGCGAGCTGAAGCTCGCGTTCGACTATTGGGGCGGCGAGACCCTGACCTTCCCGGTTGAAGGGTCCTACGCCGATCCGACGGCGGACGTGGACGCCGAGGTCGAGCACGGGTGGAACCACTCGCTCGGGGAGATCGTCACGCTGTTGGCAGACGAGGGTCTGGTCATCGAGCTGCTCGACGAGAAGCGGCTCCTGGACTGGCCGGCGCCGTTCTTGCAGGACCGCGGCGATGGCTCGTACGGCTGGCCCGAGGGGGCGGGCGGTTCGTTGCCGTTGATGTACTCGCTCCGCGCGCGTAAGCCGACACGTAACTGACGTCCCGCTCTGGACGCCGGCGCCGAACGCCCGCCCGTCGACGTTGGGGCTCAAGGCTTCCGGGCAAGGCGTCGAAGCCTCAACCGTGCTCGAGCCGCACGTTGAGACCGGTGCGGCCTCCCAGGCATACCGCCGGGTGGTCGACAACGTCCGGCGCGTGATCGCCGGCAATGACGACGCCGTGGAAACGGCCGTCCTTTGCTTGTTCGCCGACGGCAACCTTCTGCTGGAAGGAGTGCCCGGCGTCGGCAAGACGACCCTCGCACGGGCGCTCGCGGCCTCGATCGGCGGAACCTTCACGCGGATCCAGGCGACGCCGGATCTGCTGCCGTCGGACCTCACCGGCGTCAGCGTGTACGACCAGCACGAGGGGTCGTTCCGGTTCCTTCCCGGACCGGTGTTCGCCAACGTCGTGCTCGTCGACGAGATCAACCGAACGCCGCCACGCACGCAGGCCGCGCTGCTCGAACCGATGGAAGAGCGCCAGGTGACGGTCGACGGGGTTACGCACCGGTTGCCGACGCCATACGTCGTGATCGCGACCGAGAACCCAGTCGAACAGCACGGCACGTACCCGTTGCCGGAAGGCCAGCTCGACCGGTTCGCCTTGTCGGTGGCGGTGGGCTATCCCGACCCGGGCAGCGCGGCCGATGTGGTGAAGCGGCAGCTCGAGCGGCATCCGCTCGGCGAGCTGGAGGCCGTGCTCGAGTCGGCGGAAGTGCTCGACGCGCAGACGGCGGTGCGCGGCGTCTTCATCGACGACGCCGTCGTCCGGTACGCCGTCGAGCTCGTGACCGCGACGAGGTCGGCGCCCGACGTGGCGCTCGGCGCCTCGCCCCGCTCCTCGGTCGCGCTGGTTCGGTGCGCGCAGGCGCGTGCGCTGGCCGAGGAGCGCGATCATGTGTTGCCCGACGACGTCAAGGCGCTCGCCGTTCCGGCGCTGGCGCATCGGCTCGTGACGACGCACGGCGGTCCCGCGGCCGCCCGCGCGGCGATCGAGCACCTCCTTGCGAGCGTTCCCGTCCCGCTGCACGCCGCCCGGGAGCGCTGATCGATGCGCCTGCGACGGCGCGCGGTAGGCCTCGCGCTGGGCGCCGTGATCTTGTTCGTGATCGGAACGAACGCGCAGGCGGGCTGGCTCTTCGTTCTGGCCGCGCTCCTGCTCGGCGCGCTGGTCGCGGGCATCATCGTGCCGCTCGTCGCGGTTCGCGGCCTCGCCGTCGAGCTCGTGGCGCCGGTCGAGACGCGGCAAGGCGCCGACACGCCGGTCCACGTGACCGTCGTGAATCCTGGCAGGGCGGTGCGGTGGGGGATCGTCGCCCGTGACGAGCACATCGGCGGAGCGAGCACCTACGTTGGCACCATCCGCCCGGGCGAGCGCGTCGAGGCGCGGACGGAGCGGGGTGCGCCTCGCCGTGGCGCGGCGCACACCTCGTGGGTGGAGCTCCGCTCGGCGGCGCCGTTCGGCGTCGCCGAACGGCGCCGGCGACTCCCGGCGGACGCGACCACCTTGGTCCTTCCTCGGGTCGTGCCGCTCGGGCCGCTGCCGTTCGTCGACCTGGCCACGTCGCGCGAGGCCGCGACCGACTCCGACGCGCGCCGCGGGCAGGGACCGGAATATCTCGGCGTCCGCGAGTTCCGTCCCGGAGACCCGATCCGGCAGATCCATTGGCGCCTGACGGCGCGGCACGGCGAGCTCGTCGTGCGCGATCTCGAGGAACACCGCGTTGCCCGGCTCGCGATCTGGATCGATACGCATGCCGACGGCGAGGCGCTCGACGACGCATGCTCCGCGGCCGCGTCGATCGTTTCCTCGGCGTCGACCAACGGCGTGGGCGTGCGTCTCGCGGCTGCCACGCCGGACGGCCCGGCGCTGGTGTCGCGTGCGAGCGCGTTGGTGCTGCATCGCTGGCTGGCGCGGCTTGGCCCGGCCGAGATCTCGACCCAGACGGCGATCGGATGGCTCGCGGGCGACCCGGTGCGCGGCGTGGGCACCCTCGTCGCGATCTCGCGCGCCGAGTCGTGGGATCCGGACGCCCGTGCGTCGCTCGACGCGCTCGCGCGTGTCGTTCCCCGGGTCGTGCTCGTCACCACGGGCGGTGAACCGCGCGCCGACGTCGCCGGCGGCTTCGAGGTGGCGCCGTGGCTCGGCGAGGACGGGTTTGGCTCGTCGTTCGCGGCGACGGCCGCGCGTGTGGGAGCACCCGTATGAACCTCCGGCTCGCTGGCGCCAAGGCGCTTCCCGAGGACGGCCTCGGGATGCGGGTCGCGGTCGCCGCCGCGGTCGAGATCGGGTTGCTCGCCGTCATGGTCCAGGACGTGCTGAGCGACCGCACGGCGTTCCTCGCGCTCGTCCTCGCGCCGATCGGCTACGTCGTGTCCTATCGCCGCCGGCGGTCGAACAACGTCGCGATCAAGGTCGCGCTCGCGTGCGGGCTGTTCATCGCTACCGCCCGGTTCCTCGGACAGATCGGGTATGTGACGTCGCCCGATGCGGCCCGCGCGCCGCTGGCCGCGTTGTTCCTGTGGGTCCAGGTGCTGCACGCGTTCGACGTGCCGCGCAGGCGCGACCTTGCGTTCTCGATGGTGTCGAGCACCACGATGATCGCGGTCGGGGGGGCGCTCGCGCTGTCGACGTCCTATCTGTGGTGGCTCCTCGCGTGGGCCGTCGCCTCGGGCGCGTGGCTGTGGATGTCATCGCGGCCGCTCGCCGGGGACGTGACGGCCGCCAGCATCGCGCGCACGCGGACGCGTCCCGTCCGCGCGGCGACCTCGCGATCGGTGGTCGCGATCACGGTCGCGGCGCTCGTGGTAGCCATCGCAGTGTTCTCGATGTTGCCGCGGGTGCCCGTGACGATGGTGCGCTCCCTCCCGTTCCGGATGGCGCCGGGGGCGCAGCCCGCACCGACCGATCGCGTGCAGAATCCGGCGCTTCCGCAGGCGACGACCGACGGTCAGGTCGTGGACTTCTCGTCGGACGGCTACCCGGGGTTCAGCGATGTGATGGACCTGCGGGCGAGAGGTCAGCTTTCGAACGACATCGTCTTCCGGGTGCGCGCGCCGTTCGCGCAGCTTTGGCGCGCGGAGGTGTTCGACACCTACGACGGCAGCCTGTGGACGGAGTCACGCACACACACGGCGCCGCTCGTCAGCAACGACAGCGGCGGGTACGACGTGCCGGGATCGCAGAGCTTCAACGGCCCGACGAAACCGCTCGTCCAGACGTTCTTCATCCAGCAATCGCAGCCGAACGTCTTGTTCGGCGCCGCCCAACCGCAGACGGTGTACTTCCCGAGCGGCGCGCTGCAGGCGAACGCCGACCTGTCGATCCGCGCACCGATCTTCCTCGACCAGGGCCTTGTGTACTCGGTCGAGTCCGCTGTGCCCGCGATGTCGGGCGGCGACCTGGCGCGTCTGCCACCGATGCCGGTCGTGCCGACGCACGGCCCTGACGCGCGCTACCTCCAGCTGCCGGCCGAGCTTCCGCAGCGCGATCGTGACCTGGCCGCGCAGATCACGGCAGGCACGCGGAACGAGTACGGCGCCGTCATGGCGGTCCAGTCGTGGCTGCAGACCGAAACGCGATACGACCTCACGGTGCCGCGAGAGCCGCCGGGCGTCGACGCGGTGGATCATTTCCTGTTCGACACCCGCCGGGGGTTCTGCGAGCACATCGCGTCGGCGATGGCGGTGCTGTTGCGCGCCGAGGGGATCCCGACGCGCATCGTGACCGGCTACGGACCGGGGGAGCGGAACCCGTTCACCGGCTACTACGACGTGCGCTACTCCGACGCGCATGCGTGGGTCGAGGTCCTGTACCCGCACATCGGATGGATCCCGTATGACCCCACGTTCGAGGTGCCGCCGGTGCCCGGGGGATGGGGATCGCCGATGGGCGCCGGGCTCGTCTCGTGGCTCACCGGGCAGATCGGCGCCGCGGTACCGGTCGGCGTCCGGACGTCGGTCGGTGCGGCAGCCCATCGGTTCACGGCCGCCGTCGCCGCCGGGCGCGCGGCGACGCCCGTCGCGATCGCGGTGGTCTCGATGGCGCTCGTCGGGGCGGTGCTGCGCCGCCGTCGCCGGCGGGCGAAGCCGCCGCCCGCGCGAGACGCCTTCGACCTCGCGTATGCGCAGTTGTTGGCGGGTCTGTCCGGTGCCGGGCATCCGGCTGAGCCGAGCTGCACGCCCGACGAGGTGCTTGCGTCCGTGCGGGCCGATCCGCGATTCGATGACGAGTTCACCGCGCACGCCGCGAACGTGGTGACGTCCGTGCGCCGCGCGCGGTTCGCGCGGCCCGAAGACCGGCCCAGTGACGCGGACGGGGTGCGCGCGGTTACGTCGGCGGCCCGCGTGCGCGAGCTTGCCCGCCACGTCTAAGGGCGCCCGCGGTAGGGTGCCTGCATGTGCCGAAGCATCAAACGATTGCGTGCGGGCAGCGAGGTCGTGCCCGACGATGAGATCCGCGAGGCCGCCCTGCAGTACGTCCGAAAGGTGAGCGGGTTCCGCGAGCCCACCGCCCGGCATCGCGAAGCGTTCGACCGAGCCGTCGACGAGGTGGCCGACTCTTCCAAGGAACTGCTGGACACGATCGCACGAGCGCTCGCGTGAGCGTCGAGCCGCTGCCGGTCGCCGGTGGCATGGCGCTCGATCCGTCACCGGAGGACATGCGGGCGATGGGGGCCGCGGTCACCGAGGCGCTCATCGCGTGGATCGGCGGGCTCGCCGACGCGCCGGCAGAGGCGACCGAGGGCGCGCTCGAGGTCGCGAAGCGATTGACGTCTGCGCCCCCCGAACGGGGAACCGATGACCTCACCGGGCTGCTCGACGACGCGCTCGACGCCGCTCGGCACACGTTCGAGTACAGCGGACCCGGCTACCTCGCGTACATCCCGGGCGGCGGACTGTATACGGCGGCGCTGGCGGAGTTCCTCGCCCAGGGATTGAACCGGTACGTGGGGCTGTGGCAACCGAGCCCCGCGGTCGTGCAGCTGGAAGAGAACGTCACGCGATGGCTGTGCAGCCTATTCGAGTTCCCGGCCGAGACCTCGCAAGGCGTGCTGACCTCCGGTGGATCGCTGGCCAACCTGTCGGCGGTCGTGACGGCGCGGCACGCGAAGCTCGGCCGCGACTTCCTCGACGGCACGTACTACGTGACTGACCAGGCGCACGGCTCCAATACCAAGGCGACGACGATCGCGGGGTTCGGTCCGGATGCGCTGCGGATCGTGCCGACGGACGACGAGCTTCGGATGGACACCGATGCCCTCGCGCGGATGATCCGTGAGGATCGCGACGCAGGCAGGCGGCCGTTCCTCGTGATCGGGGCGGCCGGGACGACGAACACCGGCGCGATCGATCCGCTCGAAGCGATCGCCGACGTCGCGGCACGCGAGGGGCTGTGGTTCCACGTCGACGGGGCGTACGGCGGGTTCTTCGTGCTGACCGACCGTGGGCGCGAGCGGTTCGCGGGCGCCGAACGGGCAGACAGCATCACGCTCGACCCGCACAAGGGCCTGTTCCTGCCGTACGGGACCGGCGGGCTGATCGTTCGGGACCGTACGTCGATGCGCGATGCACATTTCGAAGGTGCCGCGTACCTGCAGGATCTGCCGCCGGCGGGCGACCTTCCCAACTACAACGAGCTGACGCCGGAGCTCTCGCGCGACATGCGAGGGCTGCGCGTCTGGTGGCCGCTCTCGCTGCATGGCGTCTCGGCGTTCCGCGATGCGCTCGATGAGAAGCTCGACCTGACGGAGCGCGCGTACGCGGCGCTCGAGGCCGATCCCGCGATCGAGGTCGGCTGGCCTCCGCAGCTGTCGGTCGTTGCGTTCCGGCTCCGCGGCGGCGACGAGACAGCGACCCGCGAGCTGCTCGAGCGGATCAACGCGTCGAAACGGGTGTTCCTGTCGTCGACCTTGATCGGCGACGAGTACTGGCTGCGGATCTGCATCGTGTCGCACCGCACGCACGCGGACCGTATCGACGAGTGCACGGCGATCGTGCGCGAGGCGGCCGCCGGCATCGGCGGATGAGCGGATGCCTGAGTTCCCCGAGATCCGGGCGCTCGCGGAACGGCTGAACGAGGTCGCGGCCGGCGGCACGCTTCGCGGCGCCGATGTGCTGCAGTTCTCGTCGCTGAAGACGGTCACACCGCGGGCGACCGACTTGCCCAACGCGGTGATCGAGCGTGTGTCGAGCCTCGGCAAGTACGTCGTGATGGAGCTCGACGACGGACGCCGTGTCCTGGTGCACCTGTCGCAGGGCGGCCGCGTCGACGTCGAAGCGCCGCCGAAGGCGACGAAGCCGCGCGGCGCGGTCGTACGGTTCCGGATCGACGAACGGCCCTCGATCCTGGTGAAGGAGTTCGGGAAGCAACGCAAGGCCGGTTGGTGGGTGCTGGCGCCCGGCGACGACGGGCCGCTGACGAAGCTGGGCCCGGAGGTGCTGACGCCGGAGGCCGACGCGATGCTCGGAACGGCGGCCGACAATCGGCGTGTGCACACGATCCTTCGCGATCAGCGGACGATCGCCGGCGTGGGGCGCGGATACAGCGACGACATCTTGCACGGTGCGCAGCTGTCGCCGACCGCCCAGCTCGCCAAGCTCGACGCCGCGCAACGAACGGCGTTGATCGCCGCGGTGCATGACGTCCTGAGCGACGCGATCGAGGCGGAGCGACGGCGGTCCGGCGGCTTACCCACGAAGATCGGCGACCACTTCGTTGTGCACAATCGCGCAGGCCAGCCGTGCCCTCGCTGCGGCGCCGATCTCCGTCGCGTCAGTTACGAGGACTTCGAGGTCACGTACTGTCCCGATTGCCAGACCGACGGCAAGGTGCTCGCCGACCGCCGCCTGTCGCGCCTGCTGCGCTGACTCATCCGGTCTCGGTGAGCGCCGGTGGATCGTGCGTCGGCGCCGGGCCCGCGACGTAGGGCGTGCCGTCGGGCCGGTACCAGCGAAGATCGCCTTGCGCGCTTCCTTTGATCCACCAACCGTATTCGTGGACGAGCTTGTGGTGCCAGGAGCACAGGGTGGCGAGGTTGTCGAGGTCGGTCGCACCGCCCTCACGCCAGAACACGATGTGGTGCGCCTGCGTGAACGCCTTGGTGCCGCAGCCAGGGAACCGGCACCCGCCGTCGCGGTACCGGACCTGACGCAAGAGCCATGGCGGGGGCACGCGGGTGATGCGACCCATGCCGATCACCCGTCCGTCTGATGCCTCGTGCACCGTTTCGACACGCGCGGCGCACAGCAGACGTTCGAGCGTCGACGGCTGCGCGATGCCGCCGCCCTCGACCTCAGCGCTCGTCGCTGCATCGGACGTGCCGACTCGGGCGTGGATCACGATCGTCGCGCGGTCGGGGTCCGGGTCGGCCGAGAGCCGCGCCGAGCACAACCCGACGAACGCGTCGGCCCGGCGGGCCGGCGCGTGCCGGGAGCCCTTCTCGTGCGGCATCTCCGGGACCGACGCCGCCACCCGATCGATCGCGGTCGCGACGACGGCGCCCTGCGCCGCGGGCAGGTCGGCGTGGAGCTCGAACCGACGTCCCTCGTCGCGGAACGCCCACGTGACCGAGCGCATCGCGTCGTCGTCGGCCGCTTCGTCCGGCTCGCCGCGGCGCGCGACGTCGCCTTCGTTGCGGATGCGGGCGGCCGACACCTTCTGCGCCCAGGGCACAAGCCCGTCTTCGGTGTCCGGCTGCGCGAAGCGCGCGAGCTCGACCACCTTGTCCACGCCCAGGTCGCCCCGGTCGAGCGCCTGTGAGATCGCGGGCAGGTGGGGAAGCGCGGCCGCCGCTTCGATCACCCGACGAGCCTTCCAATCGGACATTCCATAGCGCATCCACAACCACTGCGCGAGGTCGCGCGCGCCGTCGTTGGCCCAGGCGCATGTTCGATCCACTTCACGCACCGCGCTGAAGAACTCCTTGTTCGCGTGACCCATGCCCACATGGGCCTCATCGCACCGTTGGACGACAGCAGTTCGTCCATCTCTCTCATCCACCGTGGCATCGCACCGATCCGGGGGAGGAGAGGTTGCGAGATGTTTGCGCGATGGTATCGAACATACGTTCGAACGTCAACCATGAGCGGACGCGGTGCTAGCCTTCGCGCGATGTTTCGACGTCTGGCCGCCACGTTGCCGATCTTCGCGCTGGTCGCGGCCACCGTGCCGAGAGTAGCCGTGGCCGCCGCTCCAACGGTCGTGAACGTCTCGCGCCGCCCCACGAATCAGTCGGAGGCCGCCGTTGCGGCCAGCCCGCTCAACCCCAACGACGTCGTGATCGTCTCCAACATCGAGCGCGGCTACGGGATCTTCGTCGCCGTGAGCCACGACGCGGGGGCGACGTGGTCGCGCGACGTCCTCGGCGACGCCGACACCTTCGGTCGTGCGTGCTGCGACCCGACGATCTCGTGGGACCGGTTCGGGAACCTGTTCCTGTCCTGGCTCGGCTACGGCAAGCTGCGCTACCCGACGGTCGTGCCGATCCTGCTCAGCACCGATGCCGGCGACAGCTGGTCGCTGCTCACCAGGATCACGCCGCCCGCCGCAGTGCCGGCGACGACGATGAACGTGCGGGCGCCGCTCGCGTCCGAGAGCGGGCCCAAGGATGATGCCGAAGATCGTGGCCCCGGCTTCCTCGACCAGCCGACGATCACGAGCGGCGCGCGCTCATTGTGGGCGACGTGGAACAACGAGGGCGAGATGCAGGCGGTCGGCGCCCGCGTCCACGGCCTCGGCGACGTCGCGCCCTTGAAGCCGGTGCATGACGTGCCCGGCGGGCACAACTGCACCTTTGGCGATGTGGCGATCGGACCCGGCGGAGCTGTGGCCGAGGTGTGCCAGAAGGATGAGGACCGGTTCAACCCGGTTCGGTCGGTGCTCCGGTTCACCGTCGACCCCGACGGACTTCGCCCACACCCGTTCCGGAAGGCGACCGTCGTGGCGCGCACCGATGTGTCGCTGTTCGAGCCGATCCGGCCGCAGCGACTGCGGACGGTCGACGCGGAAGCTGGGCTGGCGTGGATCCGGACGGGCGCCCTTCGTGGCAGGCTCGCGCTGATGTTCACCGTCGAGACCCCCGATCAGAGCGACAACACCGACGTCTACGTCAAGACCTCGGGCGATCGCGGCAAGACGTGGTCCGGCCGCATCCCCGTCACGACGGCGCCGCGGGCGCAGTTCCTCCCGCGGATGGCGATGGACCCAGCGACCGGGCACTTGGTGGTCGGCTGGCACGACGCGAGCCTCGACAGGGGATCGGGCGCCTACGACACGGACGGCCGACCGAACAGCGACGCGATGTACGCGCTGTCCTTCAGCGCGAACGGCGGGACCACGTGGAGCCCCCCCGAGATGATCAGCGACGGCGCATCCAACGCGAAGGCGAGCGCGAACGGCATCGACTTCGGCGACTACACCGGGATGTCGTTCGCCTTCGGTGTCGCGCACCCGGCCTGGGCCGACAACTCGAACAGCACCAGAGATGATCCGGCCGGCACGCTGCACTCGTTCGACATCTATTCCGCGGCGGTGCCCGAGCCCTGAGCGCGAGGCCCCGCGATCAGTGCGCGGGGATCGGCTCCGCTTCGGGAGCGTCCGCGGCCGCGTGATGCTCCTCGATCGTCTCGCGGCCGGGGATCAACCGGTTCGACACGATCGCGGCGATCAGTAGCACCGTTCCCGCGAACAGCAGCGCCGGGCGGAACCCCTGCATGAACGCGTCGCGGAACGCGGCCGCCACGCCGCTGATCTGTTGAGGGCTGAGGCCGAGCGCCGCCAGGCTTTCAGGCGTCAGGACGCCGTGCTTGGCGCTGTCTTGGATCGCCCCGAGCTGCGTGGCCGACAGGCCGAGGCTCTGGACGGCGGGCGCGAACGAGCTCTTGAGCTGCGTCGTCAGGATCGCGCCGAGGACCGCGATGCCCAGCACGCCGCCGACCTCACGGCTCGTGTTCGTCATCGCCGACCCGAGGCCGGCGCGCTCGCGCCCGACGCTGTTCATGACTGCCGCGGTCATCGGCGCCATGGTCGCGCCCATCCCGTGGCCCATCGCGAGGAAGATCGGGAACATCACCCAGTACGAGGTCGTCGGCGTCAGCAGCAGACCCAGCAGGAACAGCCCGCCGCCAGCCAGTACGAGCCCGTACGTCATCGGCGCCCTCGACCCGTGCCGTGACGCGTAACTCCCGGCGTACGGCGCCGTGACGATGATCATCACGGTCAGCGGCAGGAACGAGGCACCCGCCTGGAACGGCGAGTACCCCTTGATGTTCTGCATGTAGAGCGTCAGGAAGAAGAACGTTGCGAACATCCCCAGCGCGATCGAGAAGGCGACGCTGTTGCCCGCCGAGAACGCCGGGATCCTGAAGAAGCGAAGCGGCATCATCGGGTGCTTGGTCCGCAGCTCCCACCACAGGAACGCGACCAGCAACACCGCGAACAAGACAAGCGACGCGATGATCCGCGTGTTGCCCCAGCCCAACGCGTTGGCCTCGATCAGGCCGTAGGTCACGCAGAACAGAGCCGACGTGCCCAGGACGAGCCCGACGATGTCGAGCTTGCGCTCCTGCTCGGACCGCGACTCGCGAACGGTGATGGTGGCCACGATGAACGCGACGATGCCGATCGGCACGTTCAGGAAGAACACCGACGCCCAGCCGAGGTGCTCGACCATGTAACCGCCGAGCGTCGGTCCGAGCGCCAGGGCGATGCCCGACACCCCGGCCCACAACCCGAGCGCCTTGGCGCGCTCGTGCGGCGGGAACGTCACCGTGATGATCGACAGCGTGCCGGGGATCAGCAGGGCGCCACCGACGCCCTGCAGCGCCCGCGCCACGATCAGCTGTTGCGGCGAGCCCGCGAGCCCGCAGGCGAACGAGAACAGCGTGAAGACCGCGAGGCCGCCAAGGAACATCTTCTTGCGGCCGTAGCGATCGCCGAGGATGCCGCCGGTGAGCAGCAGTGAGGCGAACGCGAGGACGTACGCATCAACGACCCACTGGAGCTCGGAGAAGCCGGCGTTCAGGTCCTGCTGGATCCGTGGTAGCGCGACGTTGACGACTGTGTTGTCGAGCATCGCCATCGCGAGCGCGAAGCACATCGTCAGCAAGACGATGACCTTCTCGCGGGCGTTCTCGCCTTCGAACCCGAGCATTGACCCTCCTCGTCGGCCGTATCCGCTGCTCAACCCACGCGGGGGCGGCGTTGTTCCCGGTCGGACCAGCCTACCCCGGTCTCCGGACATGCCCGAGACCGCGCAGGAGGGGCCGTATCCTGACCAGGCCCGTGCTTGAGCTCGTCGACCTGTATCGCCGCTTCGGAGACGTCGTTGCGCTCGACGGCGTCTCGTTCTCGGTTGGCGAAGGCCGCATCGTCGGTTTCGTCGGACGCAACGGCGCCGGCAAAACGACGGCGATGCGGATCGCGCTCGGCGTGCTGCAGGCCGACGACGGAACGGTGCGCTGGCGCGGCGTGCCGGTCGACACTGCCGCACGCCGCCGCTTCGGGTATATGCCCGAGGAACGCGGCCTGTATCCGAAGATGCGCGTGCTGGAGCAGCTCGTCTACCTCGCTCGGTTGCGGGGCGTCGCGAAGACTCAGGCGCGAGCGAACGCCGAGGAGCTGCTCGAAACGCTCGAGGTGGTCGGCGACCCTGGCGCGCGCGTCGAGTCGTTGTCGCTCGGCAATCAACAGCGCGTGCAGCTCGCCGCGGCGCTCGTGCATCGGCCGGAGCTGCTCGTGCTGGACGAACCCTTCGCCGGGCTCGACCCCGTCGGCGTCGACGTGCTGTCGGGCGTGCTGCGCCGCGCGGCACGCGAGGGCGCGGCGGTCGTGTTCTCGAGCCACCAGCTCGAGCTCGTCGAGCGGCTCTGCGACGCGGTCGTGTTGATCGACCGGGGGCGGATCGCAGCGCAAGGGACGATCACCGAGCTCCGCGAGTCTCGTGCGCGGAACCTCTGGCGCGTTCGGCTGCGCGATGTGACGTCGTCTTGGTGGGAGGTCATCCCCGGTGTGACCCCCGTGCAGCGCGACGATGGCGTGATCGTGCTCGAGCTCGCGTCTTCGACCGATCCACAGCGGCTGCTCGACGTCGCGCGCGCCGCGGGCGATGTTCTGTCGTTCGGTTCGGTGCAGCCCTCGCTGCAAGAGCTCTTCCGCGAGGTTGTCTCGTGAATGACGCGGCAGATCGGGGCACCTGGCGGCTGATCGCTGCCCGCGACTTCTGGGTGCGGCTGCGCGAGCGGAGTTTCCTGATCTCGACGCTGCTGAACGTCGGGGTTATCTCGGTGTTGGTGCTGGTTCGCGCGAGCGGTGGGTTCGGCGGCCCGCCCTCGTTCGATCTTGGCGTCGTCGGCGGCCCCGACGTGTTGGCTGTGGCCAACGCGGCCGCGTCCCTCGGCCACGACGGCGGCGTGAGCGTCCGTGTCCGTCCGTACCCGGATCGAGCCGCCGCCGATGCCGCGCTGCGCGATGGTTCGGTCGACGCGGTCGTAACCGCCACGGAGCTCTACGGCCTCGAGTCCGTGGATGGCCGGTTGCAGGCGCTCGTCCAAACGAGCGCGCACCAGGCGGCGGTCGACGCGGTGTTCGCGAAGCACCATGTTCCCGAGGCTCAGCGCGAGGCCGCGAGCAAGACGGACCCGCTGCAACTTGGCGCGTTGCAACCCGCGCCGCCCGATAGGCAGAGCGATGCCGGGGTCGCGTTCATCGGGGTGCTCCTCTTGTACGGCCAGCTGTTCGGCTACGGCTTGTGGGTCGCGACCGGGGTGATCGAGGAGAAGGCCTCGCGGATCGTCGAGATGCTCTTGTCGGCGGTCCGGCCCCGGCAGCTGCTGGCCGGCAAGATCATCGGTATCGGCGTGCTCGGCCTTGCGCAGCTGATCACCATCGCCGGGTTCGCCATCGTGCTCGCGCTCGCGACCCACGCACAGACGGTCCCGAGCACGGCCATCTGGACGGCGCTGCTCGTGATCGGCTGGTTCATCCTCGGCTACGCGTTCTACGCCTCGCTGTTCGCGGCGGCGGGGTCCCTCGTCTCGCGCATGGAAGAGTTGCAGAACGTGATCGTGCCGATAAACCTCACGATCCTCGTGTCGTTCATCATCTCGATCGGCTCGTTGCAGGATCCGAACTCGACGCTCGCGATCGTGGCGTCGATCCTGCCGGTGAGCTCGGCGCTCGCGATGCCCGTCCGGATCGTGCTCGGCGCCGCGAGCGGGTGGCAGATCGCGCTGTCGCTGGCGCTCTTGATCGGCAGCGCCGTTGCGCTCGTGCCGGTCGGCGCGCGGCTGTACGCCGGGGCGGTGCTCCGTACAGGGTCGCGCGTCAAGCTCCGGGACGCCTGGCGCGCCACCTGACCGACACTGGAACGCTCCGCGCGGGTACCGTGCACGGCATGGGCGGCGGCGTGACCACGGCGAACCTTCGGCACGCGGCCGGCATGCTCCGGTTCGGCCGCAACCCTGCGGCCACCGTGTATGACTCGATCGGCCCGGACTTCTTCCTCGCGCTGGACGATGGGTGGCTGAACCTCGGGCTGTGGGAAGGCGACGGCAGCGACCCGAGCGAGGCGGCGACCGCCGTCCGCCGGCTGGTCACACGCATGGCGCACGACCTCCCGACCGGCGGCGACGTGCTCGACGTCGGCAACGGCCTCGCCGCGCAGGACCCGCTTATCGCGACCGTGTCGCAGGCGCGCAGCCTGACCGCGCTCAACATCACACTGTCGCAACTCCGCGCCGGTCGTGCACGTCTGGCCTCCGTGCTGGCGAACCCGGTCAACGGGGACGCGAGCCGCATGCCCTTCGCCGCCGAGACCTTCGACGGCGTGATCAGCGTCGAGGCCGCGTTCCACTTCCCGTCGCGACCGCGGTTCTTCGCCGAGGCGTTCCGCGTGCTGCGGCCCGGCGGCGTGCTGACCTTCAGCGACGTGCCGGTGTTGCGGTTCCCGGCGACGCCGCGCGAGATGTTCGCGGGCATCGCGATGCTCCGACTGTGGGGGATCCGTGCCCACGCCGCCGCGACGCCGTTGGAGATCGAGCGGCAGGTGTCGGCGGCCGGGTTCGACGACGTGCGGACCTCGCTCGACGGCGCGCACGTGATCGCCCCGGCGTTCCGGTCAGTGCATGAACGGCTGAACGAGCCCAGCGCCGCAAGCCTGCCGGAGCGCCTCGCAGCCCGGACGATGCTGCGCGAGGCCGAGGTGCTGTGGGACCACGGCGTGCTCGAGTACCTGTTCCTCGCGGCGCGCAAGCGGTAACGCGCGATGCGCCCGCTGCCGGACGGCGTCAGTCGGTCGCGAAAACCCGGCGGAACGACGGCAACGGGATCTCGCCGAGCTCGAGGACCCGATCGTGGAAATCGCGCAGTGAGAAGTCGGCCCCCAGGCGCGCTGATTCTGACTCCCGAGCCCGCTGGATCTCGATCATCCCTGTCATGTAGCAAAGCGCCTGGCCGGGCATGCCGATGTACCGGTCGATCTCGATGCCGGCGTCCGTCCGCATCTGACCGCTCTCGATCAACGTCGCCACGGCCTGCTCGCGGGTCCAGCCGAGCGCGTGGATCCCCGAGTCGGTCACGAGCCGCGCGGCGCGCAGCGCTTGGTTCTCGAGCATCCCCATCCGCTCCCAGCCGTCGAGGTAGAGGCCCATCTCATCGGCGAGGCGTTCGGCATAGAGCCCCCATCCCTCGGCGAACGCCGCGGCAGCCAGCGTCGCGCCGAACCGGCGGAGCGGCGGCCGCTCCGGCATCTCCTGTTGGAGCGCGAGCTGGAAGTGATGGCCGGGGTTCGCCTCGTGGTACGTGACGCTCGCGACGTGGTGCAGCGCCCGGTCGGCGAGGTCGTAACAGTTGATGTAGTAGATGCCGGCGCGAGAGCCGTCGTCGGTCGGGGGGTAGTAGAACGCCATCGGCTCGTCGGCCTCGCGGAACTCCTCCACGCGGCGGACCTCGCAGTTGGCGGAGGGAAGCCGGCCGAAGTACATCGGCGCGAGGTCCCAGCTGCGTTGCACCTGGTCCTCGGCGAGCGCGACGAGCTGCTCGGGCGTGGTCGCCGTATTGGCACCCGACGCCACATGGGCGGCGACCGCGCTGGCCGCATCGTCGAAGCCGAGCTCCGCCGCGAGCGCCCTGCGCTCTTCATTGATCGCGTTGAGCCTGTCGACGCCGAGCTGGTGAACCTCACGTGGATCGAGGGGGAGCGACGTCCACCCGAGGACCTCGGCGGCGTACATGCCGTCGCCGCCGGGGAGCGCGGAGATCCCGATGCTCTCCGTCGCCGCGGGCAGGTAGTCGTCGAGGAGCACCCGACGGAACGCGGCGAGCGACGGCTGGACCGCGTCGGCGACCGCGGTCGCGATCGTCTCGCGCGCGTCGCCCTCTGCACCGACGGCGACGGGGGACTGGTCCGGCGGCAGCTCCAACAGACGATCGACCTGTCCGAGGGTGCGCTCCGCGACGACGCGCGGCGCCGTGACCTGCTTGGCGACGCCCTCGCGCAAGAGGTCGATCGATGCGTCGAGGTACGCCGGGAACGCGCGCAGGCGCGCGTCGAGCCGGGCGACACGCTCGGGCGTGTCGGCGCGCTGCAGCGTCGCGATCTGCCCGAGCGTCGACACGGCGCCGTTCATGTGGTTGGCGACGTCGAGGAGGTCGAGGCGATGCTCGAGGCGCGCCAGCACGCGGCTGCAGATCGCTTCGTAGATGTCGGCGGTGAGCTGCCGTGCCTCATCGAGTTCGGCACGATCGAGGTCGGCCAGCTGCTGGAGCCCGGCGCGCGCGGCGGTTTCCTCGGCCGATCGCCCGGCCTCGGACGGGTCGCCCAGCCGGTCGTCGTACCGTTCGTCGCCCACGAAGGTTCCGATCAGCGGCTCCCGCTCGAGCAAGCCCTCCCACGCCTCGTTGGTCAGCTGATCGAACCGCTCTTCCGTCTGCACGATCGGCGTCCTTTCGTCCGTGGCCTGTCCCGCGGTCAGCCGGCCGGCCGGATCAGTTGTGCCCCGACCGGGGGTTCACAAGAGCCCAAGCGTACCGGCGCCGTCGACCTGAAGCGCGACACCCGACAGGAACCCCGTGTGCACCGAGCACAGGAACGCCGCGATCCTGCCGAAGTCTGCCGGATCGCCCGTCGGCCCGGTGTGACCGAGGGCACGCACGCGGTCGGTGTCGTGCAGACCGGGGGCGAGGACGTTCAGCGTGATGCCGTCGGCGATCAGGTCGCGCGCGGCGCTCTTGGCCCACGCCCATAGGCCGGTCCTGGCGGCGCTCGACGCTGCCAGGTCCGGGATCGGCTCCTTGATCGCCACCGAGGTGAGCAGGACGATCCTGCCCCAGCCCCCGTCTCGCATGTGCGGAACCGCCGCCCGCACGAGTCTCACGGACGTGAGGAGGTTCTCTTCGACCGCGTCGAGCAGGGCGTCGTCGGTCACCTCGAGGGCGCGTGCACGCGGCGGCCCGGGGGCGTTAGCGACCAGGATGTCGATCCGACCGAACCGCTCGACCGTCGATGCGACGAGCGCAGCGGGCGGCTCGGCGCCGGTGACGTCGGCTGGCAACGACAGGACGTCGCCGCCGATCGCCGCCGCGGCCTCGTCGAGCCGTGCCGGGTCGTGGCTGTTGATCGCGACGTGACAGCCTTCGTCCGACAGCGCCTTCGCGCACGCGAACCCGAGGCCGGCCGACGCAGCCGTGACGAGCGCGACCCTTCCCTCGATCCCGAGATCCATCGCTCGCATGCTAGTCCGGCGTCGTTGCGGCCCCTTTCAGCCGAGGCTAGGCTGCCCGACCATGTTGCTCGACGGCAAGAAGCTCCTGATCACCGGCGTGCTGACCCCGCAGTCGATCGCGTTCGCAGCGGCCACGTCCGCACAGGAGCACGGCGCCGAGATCGTCCTGACCAACTTCGGCCGCGCCGTCAGCCTCACCCAGAAGGTCGCGAAGCGGCTCCCGCAACCGTGCGACGTGTTGGAGATGGACGTGAACGACGAGACGCAGATCGACGCGGTCCAGGAGGAGCTGGCGTCGCGATGGGGCCGCGTCGACGGGATCTTGCACGCGATCGCGTTCGCGCCGCAGGACGCGCTCGGCGGCAACTTCCTCAACACGCCGTGGGATTCCGTCGCCACCGCGGTGCAGACGAGCGCGTTTTCGCTGAAGGCGGTCGCCGTCGGACTGCTGCCGTTGATGCGGGAGCACGGCGGCTCGGTCGTGTCGCTCGACTTCGACGGGCAGGTGGCGTGGCCGGTCTACGACTGGATGGGCGTCGCGAAGGCCGGCCTGGAGGCCGTGACGAGGTACCTCGCGCGCGACCTCGGCTCGATGGGCATCCGCGTGAACACGGTGAGCGCGGGACCGATCAGAACGATGGCCGGCAAAGGGATCCCTGGCTTCGACGAGATCACCGGGTCGTGGGGTGACCGCGCGCCGCTCGGCTGGGACGCGCAGGATCCTAGGCCCGTCGGCGACACCGTCACATTCCTGTTCTCCGACCTCGCGCGGGGGATCACCGGCGAGCTGATCCACGTCGACGGCGGGTTCCATGCGATCGGCACGACGCCGGTCGAGGCGCGGAACTAGCGGGCGTCGACCTCAACGGCGAGCGCCTGCTGCTCGCGACGGATCGCCCGGAACGCCTCGCGCAGGCCGCTGCGCTCGATCGACCCGAGGTCGTGCGGATCGACGAAGTCGTCGACGGTCACGTCGGCCCGAACCTGCGCCGCCTGATGCCGGAGGCGCAGATCGAGCAGGAACCGGAACGCTTCGTCGAGCTCCGTGGCCGACAACGGGTCGAGCGTGCCGCCGCGGGCGGCGGCAGCGAGCCGCCCGAGCGTGTCCTTCGCCGTCGCTCCGGCGGCGACGGCGCGCGCGCGAGCGATCGACGTGATGATCGTGACGCCGCCGTGCTTGAGGTCGAGCGTGCCTCGATGCTCGCCTTTGGACGCCACGACGAGATGCCGCACGAACCCGGTCGGCGGCTCGTGGCGAAGCGCTCCCTTGGTGAGTAGACGCGCGAACCCGGGGTTCGTCCGCGCCTCGGCCACGGCCGCGTCGAGCGCGTCGTCCGCCGGCAGCGATCCCGCGACCGTGCGGAAGTCGAAGCCGATGGAGGACAGGATC
Source organism: Actinomycetota bacterium (assembly GCA_036265325.1). Lineage (GTDB taxonomy): Bacteria > Actinomycetota > UBA4738 > UBA4738 > HRBIN12 > AC-51. The sequence goes on from DATAPH010000023.1 coordinate 48,241, forward strand.
ATCCCGTCCGCGTCGGGTTGCCGGATCCACGTCCGGAACCGCTCCTGCCACGTGGTCAGCGGCGCTCGCATCGCCGAGTGGACCGCCATGGCATCGCCGTGGCATCGCGGGAACCCGATCGCCTCGAGTCCGGCCGTCACGCGCTCGGCGAGGGCCCTGAAGTACGCGTCGTGTTCGTCCGGATCGAATCCTGGGCCGAGCGCGAGCGCGTGATCTTGGTCAGCGTCGAGCGCGGGTTCGCGTCGGGCGGCGCTGCCCAGGGCAACCCACCCGAACGCGCACGGCGCGTCACCGAGCTCATCGCACGCGAGCTTCACGAGCCGCTCGGTGGCCGCCTCGATGATGATCGCGACGATCCGGCAGACGTCGATCGGATCCGTCCCCGCATCGACCAAGGCCGCGACAACACGTGGGTACGTTCGCGTCGCGTCGATGACCGCGTCGACCGTTGCTGCCCGGTCGATCGCGCCGCGCATCGAGAATGCGTTGCCGTCCTCGAGGCCCATCAGATCGGTGTCCGTGACGACGCCGATCAAGCGGCCATCCTCGTCGACGGGGAGGTGGTGGATCCCCTTCGCGAGCATCATCAGGATCGCTTCGCCCGCCGGCATCGATGCCGGCGCGCGCAGGACCGGCTGCGTCGCAACGCCGAGAGCGGCACCGTCGAATGAACCGCGGGCGGCCACGACCTTGCTGCGGAGATCTCGGTCGGTGACGATCGCTTCGGTGGCGCCGCCCTGCAGCACCAGGCTGGACACGCGCGCGTCACGCATCACCGTCGCCGCCTCGGCGACCGTGATGCTCGGGTCGGCGGTGACGAGCGGCCGGCGGACCAGGGAGCCGATCCGCGCGAAGCGCGGATCGGCGGCGCGCGCCGACCGCGCGACCGCGTCGGCAGCGCGGATGCGCTGCCGCGCGATGGCCCAGACCGTGGCCACCCCGCTGGGGCCGCCGAAGACCCGGCGCGCCACGTCCGCGGGGATCAGGTAGCTCAACGTGTCTTCGACCGCGCGCACCGTCATCGAGGGTGGTTGCTTCGACATCGCGGAGAGGAATCCGAAGGTGTCACCGGGCTCGAGCTGGTCCACGAGGACGTCCCCGGTGACGAGCTCCAACGCGCCCTTGCGGATCACGCCGACCGCGTCGGCGACCGCGCCCCCTTCGGTCAGGACCGTCTCGCCCGCGGGTGTGAAGACGATCTCGAGCGACCCACCGACGCGCTCGAGCGCGTCGGCTTCGAGCTCAGAGAACGGGTGATACTGACGCAGGAACTCGAGCGGTTGCACCGGCAGCAGTATCGCCCGCTGCGGCTACACTCGCGCGCGTCTCCCATGCCGCGAACCCGTTCGTTCCTGCCTTGCTTGCTGCTGGTCGTGGCGGCGTGCACCGGCACGACGACCAGCACGGCCGCACCCTCGACGACCACTCCAACGTCATCGGGATCCGGTGTCGATCCGCTCGTGCCGTATTCACCCTCGCCGACGCCCGACGCGGCGGCCACGTCCGGCTTCATCCCGGACACGCTGACCGCGACCACCGACGGTGGCGGGTCTATGCGGCTGACGCCGGTTACGACCACGATGACGATGGCGTACGTGCACGAGAGCCGCGCCTTCACCGTCTATCTCACGGCGACGAACCCCGGCACGAACCCCTGGCGCGGCGCGATCGGCGCCGACGCGCAGATCGCCGACCTGAACGGCGCGGTGTTCCCGTCGACGAGGCCCGCGCCCGGCGACCTGCATCCGGATCCCGGCCGGTACGGTGGTTCGAACAGGTCGTTCGAACGGCCGGTCTCGATCGCGCCCGGCGCGTCGGCCAAGGGCGCGCTGGTGTTCCACGTGACCGGAGCCAACCGCCCGGTCACGCTGCGGATCAGCTTGGACGGCGGCACGACGTGGGTCGAGTGGGCGACCAACCTTGGCGTGTTCTGAGGGGGTGTTCTGAGATGGCGGTTGCGGATCCGATCCGGCTCACCAGCCTGAGCCACGGCGCCGGGTGCGCCTGCAAGCTCGGGCCGAGCCAATTGCACGACGTGCTCGAGCTCCTCGGTCCGTCGGTGCCGACCGACGACGTCATCGTGTCCGAGGCGAGCGGCGACGATGCGGCGGTCTATCGCCTGTCCGACGGCCGCGGGGCGATCGTCACCCTGGACTTCTTCACGCCACTCGTCGACGACCCGTTCGATTGGGGCCGGATCGCCGCCGCGAACGCGTTGAGCGACGTCTACGCGATGGGCGGGATTCCCGCGCTCGCGCTGAACGTCGCCGGATGGCCCGTCGACGTGCTGCCGCTCGAAACGCTCGCCGACGTGCTTCGAGGCGGCCGGGCGATCGCCGACGCGGCGGGGATCGCGGTCGTCGGGGGCCACACGATCACGACCGAGAAGGAACCGCTGTACGGCATGGTCGGCGTGGGGTTCGCGCCGCTCGACGCGCTGATCCGCAACACCGAGGCACGCCCGGGCATGTCGCTCGTCCTCACCAAGCCGATCGGCGTGGGGATGATCTCGACCGCCGCCAAGCGCGGGGTCGCGACCGACGCGCAGCTCGCCGACGCGGTCGCCACGATGACGACACTGAACGATCGCGCCTCGCGCGCGGCCGTCGCGTCGCGCGTCCGCGCGGGCACCGACGTGACGGGGTTCGGGCTGCTCGGCCATCTGCGGAAGTTGCTCGAGGCGAGCGGCTGCGCCGCGACCGTCGACGCGAGCGCCGTTCCCCTATTGGACGGGGCGCTCGACCATGCGCGGCGCGACGTCGTGGCGGGCGGCACCAAACGGAACCACGCGTGGCTGCAACCCACCACGGACTGGGGCGCGTGTACGGCGCCGGAGCAACTCCTGCTCGCCGACGCGCAGACCAGCGGGGGGCTGCTGCTCGTGACTGCGGATGCCGACGCGTTGGTCGCTGCCGGCATCGGCGCGCATGTGATCGGCGTCACGAGCGAGGGCACACCAGGCGCGATCCACGTCACGGGCCGCCTGGCGACCTGACAGGCTCGCCGTGCGGTGCGTGCGGGTTCGTACGGGAATAGACGACCCCACTGGTAGCATTTGCACCTGCAACAGGCGCGACGCGCCTGGACCGCGACCCCTTCGGAGCGCAGGTGTGACCGAGCTGGACGGCGTCTATCGCAAGGAGATCGTGGAGCACGGGCTCCGCGAGTTCCCCAACGAGTGCTGCGGCCTCATCGCCGCGCAGGATGGTGTGCCCGCCAAGGTCTTCACCATGCGGAACGCCGACGCGAGCCCCGTCACCTACCGACTGGACGGCGTGGAGCAGCTCCGCGTGTTCGACCAGATGGACGACGAGGGGCTCGAGCTGTGGGCGATCTACCACTCGCACACACACTCCGAGGCGTATCCGAGCGACACCGACGTGAAGCTCGCGTTCTACCCCGACGCCCGATACATCTTGGTGTCGCTCGCCGACCGCGCCGATCCGGTTCTGCGCTCGTTCTTCATCGTCGACGGCGAGGTCTCCGAGGAGGAGCTGACGATCACATGACGAAGCCGTTCACCGAGGAGCAGGTCCAGCGATACGCGCGGCACATCATCCTGCCCAACATCGGCGGGGCCGGACAGCGCAAGCTCCTGGACGCGAGCGTCCTCGTGATCGGCGCCGGCGGCCTCGGCTCGCCGATCGCGATGTATCTCGCCGCCGCCGGGATCGGGAAGCTCGGCGTCGTCGACTTTGACCGCGTCGACGTGTCGAACCTGCAGCGTCAGATCCTGCACACCGACGCCGACGTCGGCCGGTCGAAAGTCGGATCGGCGGTCGAGCACCTGCGCGCGATCAACCCGACCATCGACGTCGTCGGCCACGACACGTTGCTGTTCTCGACCAACGTGTTCGATATCTTCGACGGCTACGACGTGATCGTCGACGGCACCGACAACTTCCCCGTCCGCTACCTGGTGAACGACGCGTGCCAGTTCATGGGCAAGCCACTCGTGTACGGCTCGATCTATCAGTTCGAAGGGCAGGCGACGATCTTCATGCCGGGACAGGAGACGCCGTGCTACCGGTGCTTGTTCCCGTCCCCGCCGCCGCCCGGGACCGTACCGAGCTGCGCCGAAGGTGGCGTGTTCGGTGTGCTGCCCGGCGTGATCGGCTCGATCCAGGCGACCGAGGCGATCAAGCTGATCACGGGGGAGGGGGAGACCCTCGAGGGGCGGCTCCTTCTCTACGACGCTCTGCACATGGACTTCCAGGAAGTGAAGATCCGCTGGGACGCGGACTGCCCGGTGTGCGGCAAGGAACCGACGATCACCGAGTTGATCGACTACGAGCAGTTCTGCGGCGTGCCCGCCCGACCCGAGTGAGAGGTGCTGAACCGATGGCCGTGACCGTGAAGCTCCCGACGATCTTGCGCAAGCACGCGGGCAACGAGGCGAAGGTGAGCGCCGAGGGATCGACGCTGATCGAGGTGCTGAAGGACCTCGAGTCGCGGTACCCCGGCATCACCAAGAATGTGATCGCCGACGACGGCGGCCTGCACCGGTTCATCAACGTCTATCTGAACGACGAGGACGTCCGGTACCTCGGCTCGCTCGAGACGCCGGTCGCCGACGGGGACACGATCTCGATCCTGCCTGCGGTGGCCGGCGGCTAACACAGCTCCTAGCCTGGCGACGCTGCCGCTGCGGGCAGCTCGATCGAAACGGTCAGGCCGCCACCGGGCGTCTCCGACAGGCCGACGTGGCCGTGTTGCGCCTCGACCCACGCTTGCGTGAGCGCAAGACCGAGGCCTGCCCCGCCGGTCTCACGAGCGCGGGACGGGTCCGCCCGGAAGAACCGATCGAACGCGCGCCCGTGGAGATCTGTCGGCAGCCCAGGGCCGGCGTCCGCGACGTCGATCACGATCTCGCTGCCCTCGCGATGCGCGCTCACGTCCGCAGACCCGCCACCGTGGCGGGCGACGTTCTCGAACACCGCGTCGAGCGCGATCTCCAACGCGGTTGTGTCGGCCATCGCGGTCAGGCCGTCGACCCCGTCGATGTGCAGCCGCAATCCGAGCGCGCGCTCGCTGCGCTCGGCAGCTTGGCCGATCGGCGCGGCAACGCGGACGGGTTTGAGGTCCAGCGCCGGGCCGCCCTCGGCGCGTGCGAGCAGGAGCAGGCGCTGCGACAGACCGGCCATGTAGTCGACCTCGCCTAGCACCTGGTCGCCGAGAGCCGGGTCGTTGGTCGCCAACACCTCGACCCCTTGCCGGATGAAGGTGAGCGGCGTCCGGAGCTCGTGGGACGCGTCGGCGGCGAAGGCGGCGCGCGCCTCATACGCTCGCTCCACCGGCCGGACGGCTCGGCCGGCGAGCCACCATCCCGCGGCGAGGCTCGCGACCACTGCCAGGAGCGAGCCCGCGAGCAGCAGCATCCGGACGCGGTGCATGAGGTCGTCCTCTGCCAGCATCGAACGGCCCGCGACGACGACCACTTGGCTGTTGTCGCTGAGGGTCACCGGGACGGTGACGACGCGCACCCGCTCGCCGCTGACCGCGAGGTCGGTGACGGGCTGGGTGCCGGGTCTGAGCCACGAGGGCGTCTCCTTGGGCTCGCCGACCAGCGCACCGCTCCGCTTGTAGACGGCGAGCTGTGTTGCGGCGTTCGACGGCACGTCCGAGTCTGGCGGCGGCACCGGCCTCTCGGCTTCGTCGATCCGCGTCGCGACGCCCCCGGCCGACGCGCGCAGCTGGCTGGTGACCGATGCGTCGAGCGTGCGGGCGAGGACGTACTGCAGCGTCACGCCCAGGAGCACGAGGATCACGAACAACACGAGCGCGTGCGACAGCGCGATCCGAACGCGGAGCGATCGGAACATCAGCGACCGACCACGTACCCGACGCCCCGGACCGTCTCGATGATGTCGCCCGCGTCGCCGAGCTTGCGCCGGAGATAGTGGACGTAGAGGTCCACCACCTTCGTCTGCGCGTCGAACGAGAAGTCCCAGACGAGCTCCTTCAGCTCCACGCGCGACAGGACGCGACCGCGGTGCTCCATCAGACACGCGAGCAGATCGAACTCCTTGGCGGTGAGGTCGACCGTGCTGCCGTCGACCGTCACGAGGCGTGCGCGGGGATCGAGCCGGACCGCGCCGACGGTCATCGCACCGTCCTCGTCGGCGCGCGGCGCACGTCGGGCGAGCGCGTCGATCCGGGCGACGAGCTCCTTGAACGCGAACGGCTTGACGAGGTAGTCATCTGCGCCTGCGCGGAGTCCCGCGACGCGGTCGTCGACCGTGTCCCGCGCCGTGAGCATCAAGATCGGCGTCGTTACGCCACGCTCCCGAAGCGTGCTCGCGACGTGGAGCCCGTCCAGGCCCGGCAACATCACGTCGACGACCGCGAGGTCGAATCGGCCCGAGCTCGCCAGCCGGAGGCCCTCGTCGCCATCCGCGGCGGTCTCGGCGGAATGGCCTTCGCCACGCAGGCGGTCCGCCACCAGCGCCGACAGCCGGGTGTCGTCTTCGATCAGCAGGATCTGCACGGTCCACATCGTCCCAGGTCACGCTGGGTGTGCCGTGCATCCTTACCGATCTCAAATCGGAGACCGAACCGCATCCAATCGCTGGCACCGAACATCTTCGGATATGCAACGAACCCCCTTGCGACAGACACCGCAACGTCCCGATCCGTACGGCATGCCATCGCGCGTGATGGCGCCGGTCTCGTTCGAGACCTCCTGGCGCGAGATGCCGTGGTCCCTGCGGATCCTCCGCGCGTTCCTCGGCGTGACGTTCGTCTACGCGGGACTCCAGAAGTTCCTCGATCCTGGGTTCCTTCACGCGGGCAGCCCGACGTACATCGGGACACAGCTGGCGGGGTTCGCGCGTGGAACACCGGCGGCGCCGTTGATGCGCGTGCTCGAACACGTGCCGTGGCTCGTTGGGGTCGGCGTTGCGATCACCGAGCTCGCCGTCGGCATCGCGGTGCTCGCCGGGATCGGCCTGATCACGGCCTCCGTCATCGGGCTGTCGATCAACCTCGTCCTGTGGTTGTCGGCAACCTGGCATGTCCATCCGTATTTCCTCGGCTCGGACTCGATCTATGCCGTGGCGTGGTTGGCGCTGATCGTCGGTTCGTGGCAGGTCGCGAAGGCGCGGCCCACGCCGCATCTGTCGCGTCGGTTCCAAGACCCGGACGCGATCGCGCGACGCGCGATGCTGCGCGGCGGTCTCGTGGCCGGCCTCGCGATCGCGCTCGGCGGTGTCGCGAGCGCGCTCGCCGGACCGCCGAACGCCGCGTCGTCGGGGATCACAGCCGCCGGCGGGACGGGCGCGCAGCGCGATCCATCACGGGCCGCCGAGCCGCCGCCCGCGACCGGATCCCCGTCGCCCAAGCCGACACCCGCGACCCCGGGCCGGACGATCACGAACCTCGATTCCCTTCGGGTCGGGCAGGCGCTCGGCTTCACCGCCCCCGGGGTCGGGCCGGCGGCGGTCGTTCGGCTCGCGAACGGCAGCGTCGTCGCGTACAGCCGCGTCTGCACCCACGCGGGGTGCATCGTCGGGTACGACACCGGCTCCCAACTGTTCGTCTGCCCCTGCCACGGCGCGGAGTTCAACCCCGCCCAGCATGCCGACCCAACCCCCGGGAGCCCGACCTCGACACCGCTGCAGATGATCCGCGTCGTCGTCGACCAGTCGACGGGCGACGTGATCCTGCCGTCCTGAGCCACGCGGCCCGTCGCCGCGAGGCCGGTCGCGCGCCTGGGATGATGCTCGGACCGTGCGCTACGACTCGATCCTCGACGCGATCGGCGACACGCCGCTCGTCGGCATCCCACGCATGTCGCCGCGCCCGGACGTGCGCCTGTGGGCCAAGCTCGAAGGGCAGAACCCGACCGGGTCGACGAAGGACCGGATCGCGCTCGCGATGATCGAGGCGGCGGAGGCGAGCGGCGTGCTCACCCCCGACCGGACCATCCTAGAGCCGACCAGCGGCAACACCGGCATCGCCCTGGCGATGGTCGCCCGCAGGAAGGGCTACGAGCTCACCGTCGTGATCCCGGACAACGCGAGCGAGGAACGGATCGGCTTGCTCCGGCTGTTCGGCGCCGAGATCGTGTACTCGGACGGCGCCAAGGGCACGAACGGCTCGATCGAGGTCGCCCGGGCGCTCGCGCAAGACGAGCGCTACTTCATGCCGTTCCAATACGGCAATGCGGCCAACCCCGAAGCGCACGAGCGTGGCACCGCGCAGGAGATCATCCGCGATCTGCCCGAGGTGACGCACTTCGTTGCGGGCATGGGCACGGGCGGCACGCTCACCGGCACGGGACGCGGACTGCATGCCTACCGGTCCGACATCCAGGTGATCGCCGCGGAACCCGAGCTCGGCGACCTCGTGTACGGGCTCCGGTCGCTCGACGAAGGGTTCATCCCGCCGATCTTCGATCCGGCGCAGATAGACCGGAAGTTCCTGGTGAACGCGGTCGACTCGTTGCGCGCGACCCGAGCGTTGACAGAGAAAGAGGGCATCTTCGCTGGCGTTTCGAGCGGCGCCGTGATCCACGTCGGCCAGCGCGTCGCGCAGGACCTCGACGCCGGTGACATCGTGTGCCTGCTGCCCGACGGCGGGTGGAAGTATCTGTCCACCGACGCGTGGCACGAGGACGCGACGGCGGCGGAGAAGGGGATCGAGGGGTCGCTGTGGTGGTAGCGCGTGGGGGATGACCGTCCGATCGGCGTCTTCGACTCCGGCGTCGGGGGGCTGACGGTCGCGCGGGCGATCTGGGAGCTGCTGCCCAACGAGTCCGTCGCCTATGTCGGCGACGGGGCGCATTTCCCCTACGGGCCGCGGCCTATCGAGGAGATCCGTCGGTTCGCGATGGGGATCGCCGGGCACCTCGTCGCCCGTGGCGTGAAGCTCCTCGTCGTGGCCTGCAACTCCATCGAGGTGTCCGCGATCGGCGACATCGCGGCGGCGGCCGACGTTCCGGTCGTCGGGGTGATCGCACCGGGTGTGCGAGCCGCCCTCCGTGCCACGCGCAACGGAAAGGTCGGCGTGATCGGGACGGAGGCGACGATCCGGACGGGCGGCTATCAGCGCGCCGTGGGTTCGGGCGCGACGCTGGTCGCCGCCGCGTGTCCCGTCTTCGTCGAGCACGTCGAGCGGGGCGATACGACGAGCGCCGCGCTGCGGTCGGCCGCGGCAGGGTATCTTGCACCGCTGGAACAGGAGGGTGTGGACACGGTGATCATGGGCTGCACGCACTATCCGCTGTTGTCGGGGTTGCTCCAGCTCGAACTGGGTCCCGACGTGGTTCTGGTGTCCTCCGCGGAAGAGACCGCCAAGGACGTCTACGCCGAACTCGTGCGGGGCGACGCGCTGCGCGATGCGGCAGGGCCGCCGACCCACACGTTCGCGACGACCGGCGACGCGGACGCCTTCCGCGATCTCGCCGAACGGGTGCTCGGCCTCGAGATCGCCCGCGTCGACGCCGCCGCGATCGGAGAGGACGCCGCGTGAGGCTGACCGTGCTCGGTTCGCAAGGCACGTGGCCGGGGGCCGCGCGGGAGTGCTGCGGCTATCTGCTCACCGCCGACGGCTTCAACCTCTGGCTCGACGCGGGGACTGGGACCTTCGCGCGGCTGCAAGAGCATCTGTCCGTCGGCGATCTCGGCGGCCTGTTGATCTCCCACGGCCACGCCGACCATTTCCTCGACATCATCCCCGCGTTCTACGCGCGCCACTACGGCGGCATGGGCACGCCGGGGCTTCCGTTCCATTCGCCACCCGGGTTCACCGACCTCGCGGCGTTGCTCGTATCGGAGGCCGGTCGCAACGTCATGGGCGAGACGTATGACTTCACCAAGGCGATTCCCGGCGGCGTGTTCGAGGTCGGCCCGTTCCGCGTGATGCCGTACGAGATGACGCACATCGGCGTTCCGTCGCTCGGCTACCGGATCGAGGCCGACGGCAAGACGCTCGCGTACACCGGCGATACCGGACCGTGCGACGAGGCGGTCAAGCTCGCGCAGGACGCCGACCTTTTCTTGTGCGAGGCGACGTACCAGAACGACTCGGAGCTTTCGTTCTTCCATCTGAGCGCGCTGCAGGCAGCGGAGCACGCGGCCGCCGCCGGCGCGTCGCGGCTGGTGCTGACGCACATCACGCCGAACCTCGACCCCGGCGTTTCGCTCGAACAGGCGGCGGTGGGCTACGGCGGCTCGATCGACGTCGCCGTGCCCGACATGGTGATCGAGGTCGGCGCATGACGCGTCCCGACGGACGCGACGCCGCCACGCTGCGTCCGGTCGCCTACGAGCTCGGGTATCAGGAGTGGGCGGCCGGATCCATCCTGTTCTCGATGGGCAAGACGCGCGTGCTCTGCGCGGCATCGGTCTCCGACGACACGCCCCGCTGGCTCCGCGGCACGGGGAAGGGTTGGGTGACGGGGGAGTACTCGATGTTGCCGGCGGCCACGTCGGAGCGCTCGGCGCGTGAGGTGACGCGCGGGCGGCCGGGCGGCCGCACCCAGGAGATCCAGCGGCTGATCGGTCGGGCGCTCCGCAGCGTCACCGACCTGCGCGCGATCGGCGAGCGGATGGTGACGATCGATTGCGACGTGCTGCAGGCCGATGCGGGGACGCGCACGGCGTCGATCACCGGCGGGTATGTCGCGCTCGCGATGGCGCTCCGCGGCGCGGGCGTCGAGAACGCGCTCCGCGACTCGGTCGCCGCGGTCAGCGTCGGCCTGGTCGAGGGCGAGGCGCGGTTGGACCTGTGTTACGAGGAAGACGCCGGCGCCGAGGTCGACTGCAACGTCGTCATGACCGGCGACGGCCGGCTCGTCGAGGTGCAGGGCACGGCCGAGGGCGCGCCGTTCGACCGGGCGCAGCTCGACGCGTTGCTCGACCTGGCCGCGACGGGGATCGGCGAGCTCACCGAGATCCAGCGCACGGCGCTCGCGAGCGCGTGACCGGCCTGCCGCCGAGGATCGCCCTCGCGACCCACAACCCCCACAAGCTCCGCGAGCTCGCACGGATCTGTGCGGATTGGTCGACCGAGTGGGTGAGCGTCGAGAACCACGACGCGTCGGCGTTCCCGGATGTCGAGGAGACGGGCGCGACATACCTCGACAACGCGCGGTTGAAGGCCGAGGCGGTCGCGGCGGCGTCGGGTTTGCCGGCCCTGGCCGACGACTCCGGCATCGAGGTCGACGCGCTCGGCGGGGCGCCCGGCCCGCGGAGCGCCCGCTACGCGGGCGAGCACGCGTCCGACGAGGAGAACCTCCGGGCGCTGATCCAGGCGATCCGCGGGATCCCCGCCTCCGGCCGGTCGGCCCGATACCGGTGCGTCGCGGCGTTGGCCTGGCCCGACGGCCGGTTCGCGCACGCCGACGGTGCTTGCGAGGGAACGCTTCGCACGACGCCGGCCGGCTCGGGCGGGTTCGGCTATGACCCGATCGTCGTGCCCGTCGGATGGGACGTCACGATGGCCGAGCTGACCGACGAACAGAAGGACCGGATCAGCCACCGGGGCCGGGCGTGCCGGGCGCTCCGCGAGCTGCTCGACGGCTGAGCCCTTCGGAGGGCTACCGAACTCAAGGTAGCCCTTCCCACAGCCGACGTTCCATCCCATGAAGGCGCAGACCGCCGGGCCCAGCCGTGCCGCGGAACCAGCGTTGTCGCGGTTCCTCGGCGTCGCGCCCGGATGGTTCGGCATCATCCTCAGCATCGTGTTCGTGCTCGCGGTCGGCGCAGTCGACTACTCGACCGGAACGGGCGTCTCGCTCGCGCCGTTCTACGTGATGCCGGTGGTGCTCGCGACGCGTACCGGCGGACGCGCGTGGGGCCTCGCGATCGCGGGCCTCGCCGCCCTCGCGACCCGGCTCGCCGATCCCCTCGACGCCTCCAACGTGTTCGTGCATTCCTGGAACGCGCTGGTGTGGTTCATCGTGTTCGGCGCGATCGTGTGGCTCGTCGACGCGCTCGACACGACCGTGCGGAGTCAGGGCCGGCAGCTCGCACGCGAGACCGAGCGCGTCGACGACCTGCGGCAGCAGAATGCGGTCCAGAACACGTTGCTGCACGCCGTGTCGCACGACCTGAAGGGGCCGCTCGCCGGCGTGCTCGGCGCCATGCAGACGATCCGCCGCGCTGAGAAGCTCCACCTCACCGAGAAGGAACTGAACGACCTCTACGGCGTGATCGAGCAGGCGGGCGCCAAGGCTGCGCGGCTCGTCGAAGACCTCTTGGATCTCGACCGGCTCGACCGCGGCCAGCTCGAGCCGCAGCGTGAGCCGACCGATGTCGTGCTGATCGCCGACAAGCTGGCCGCAGAGCTGCCAACCCTCGCCGGCCACCCGGTTCGCGTTGACGGCCCGCGGGTCTTCGTCGACGTCGATCCGACGATGACCGAGCGGATCATCGAGAACCTCATGAACAATGCGGCGCGGCACACGTCGCCGGGAACGCCGATCCACGTCGAGCTCGTCGAGCAGAAGGGCGGCGTCATCATCGTCGTGGAGGACGAGGGGCCGGGCGTCGAGGATGTGCTGAAGCCCACGATCTTCGAGCCGTTCCAGCAGGGCGAGAACGCGCGCGGCGGGGTCGGCATCGGCTTGTCGCTCGTCGGACGGTTCGCCGAGCTGCACGGCGGGTCGGCGCACGTCGAAGACCGAGACGGCGGCGGCGCGCGGTTCGTCGTCGTGTTGCCCGGTCGGATCTCGGCGGCGCCGCCCCTCGAGTCGCCGGCCGACCTCCAGGCCGTCTGAGCGGCTAGCGCTCCGGCGGCGCGACGCGTTCGCGGAACGACACCACGTCGGCCGGCGGCCGAAGGCAGTGGTTGCTCGCCATCGAGAGGTTGTAGGCGCCGACGTTCGGGATCGCGAGCACGTCACCCTCGTGCACCTCGGGCAGCGCGATGTCGGTCGCCCAGAGGTCGTCGCCCTCGTTGATGTGTCCCGCGATCGTGTATGTGTGATCCGCCTCGGCGTCCGCGGCGCGGCAGACGATCGGGTGGTAGGGGATCTCGTACACGAACGACTCGTTCGCGGTGCTCCAGCCGGCGTCGAGCCCGACGAACACCGCGCCGGCCCCGCGTTCTTCAACCGTCACGACCTCGGCGAGCAACGTCGCCACCTGCTTCGCGATGAATTCGCCGGGCTCGGTGGCGACGACGACGTCGAGGCCGTCGAAGGCGCGCGCGAGCGCCTGCGACCACGCGACCACATCAAGACCCGTGGCCGATTCCCGGAACCGCACCCCGAGCCCTCCGCCGGTGTTGACCTCTCGGATCGGGCACCCGCGGTCACGAAGGTCGCGCACGATCGAGGCGACGCGCGTCGCCGCCTGCTCGACGATCGGGATCGACTCGGTCATGTAGAGGTAGCCGGTGTGGTAATGGACGGTGTCGATCGTCAGGTCGTGCGCCGCCGCGATCGCGACCGCTTCGTCCAGCCGCTCGGGCAGGATGCCGAACTTGGTCGGCTTGGTTCCCGCGTATTTCGTCTCGGCGCCACCGTGGATCGAGGCGCCGATCCCCGGGTTCACGCGGATCCCGACGGCGCTCCCCGGTGCCGCACGGCCGATCCGCTCGAGCTGGGACAGCAGATCGACGTTCACGTGCACTCTGGTCGGCAAGATCGTGGCGAGGTCGCTGTCGGAGACGTTCGTGCCCGTGTAGCTGATCTCCTCGGGTCTCCAGCCGTGCTCCAGCGCCCAGGTCACCTCGCCCGGTGAGCAGACGTCCATCCCGACGAACGGCGCCTCGGTGCGCAAGAACCGGAGGAACTCGGGGTCGCGTTGTGCCTTGAGCGCGAACCGGATGCGGTACGTGAGGCCCGCGGCGGCCATCGCGTCGCGGAGCGCCAGCGCCTGCTCGCGCGCCGACGCGAGATCGTGCGCGAAGATCGGCGTGCCCTTGGTGCGAGCGATCCGTTCGGCGTCGCGGCCGGCCACCTGCAGCCGCCCGTCGCGCACCGCCAATCCGGGTCGCTCCCACCACGTCCGGCGCTCGGTCTGCATCGGCCGCGAGCGTAGCAGCGGGCGGTTCACCGCCGGGCCGGGGTCCTTGCTACGCTCCGGCGACCGACCGGAGGGATGCCCGATCGACCCGTTCCGCACCGATGGGGAGTGGCTCAAGGCGCAGTTCCACGCGCACTCGCTTCGCTCCGACGGTGAGCTCGAGCCCGAGGCGATGGCGGTGCGCTACCGGGATCTCGGCTATGACATCCTGACCATCTCCGATCACTGGACGCTGACGAAGATCGACGCGCCCGATGGGCTGTTGCTCGTTCCCGGCGCGGAGCTGATGGTCGATCCGGTCGCGGGCCCGATGTGCCCGGAGTTCCTCGCGATCGGGATCGACGACGTGCCCGAGAGCCCCAGCGGCGACCCCGCGAACTGGTACGCGTACGAGCACTCGACCATCCGTACGTTCGCGACGTTCGGCGACGGGATCGCGTTCGTCGAGGGGTTCGGCGGGGCGACGATCCTCTGCCACCCTGCGTGGAGCGGTCTGCCCGAAGCGACGGTCGCCGCGGCGCGAGCGATGCACGGCATCGAGGTCTGGAACGCGTCGGCGCACCGCGAGAACGACCGGGGCGACAGCGCCTACATGTGGGACCGGCAGCTCGACGAGGGCGCGTCCCTCGCGCCGTTCGCGACCGACGACGCGCACTACGCCGCGACGGACCTCGGAGACGCGTGGACGATGGTGCATGCCGCCGACCGGTCGCGCGAGGCCGTCGTCGCGGCCCTCCGGGCCGGGCATGTCTACGCGTCGAACGGTCCCGCGATCCTCGACGTGCAGCGCGACGGTGACGTCGTCGAGGTCCTCTGCTCGCCGGCGCGCGACGTGTGGCTCCACGGCTCATGGGAGAGCGGCCTCGGCGTGTCGACGGGCGAGCGCGCCCCGGGCGATGGCGGGGAGATCTTGGAGCGTGACGACGCCGACGCGATCACTCGGGCGCGGTTCTCGCCCGAGCCCGACGAGTGGCCCGCGAAGCGCGACCGCCGGTGGTGGCGGGTGGTCGTCGAGGACGCTGCGGGCAAGCGCGCCTGGAGCGCGACCGTCTAGTTCGTGTCCCGGCGGGCCGCTACGCGGGAGGCGGGGGAGGCGGCGGTGGCGGGTTCAGCGGCTGCCCGCCCGCATACATCGGCGGGCTCTTCCGCTTCATCACCAAGATGATGATCAGCGGGATCAACCCGAACAGCAATCCGAGGACGCCCCACAGCACGGGGCTCCGGCCCTTCGAGTTCGCGATCAACGCGCACGCGACGGCGAAGATCACGCCGAACACCAAGAAGAGGGCGGGGTTGAAGCTCGACGACGTGGTTGTGGTGGTTTGCGCCGAGGCGGCGAGCGGGGTCGCAAGCACGCTCACGCCGACGACGACGGCGACCGCGCTCAGCTTCCGGACGAACGACACGCACCCCTCCTTGGTCTGCTGACGTTCGCGACGATACGCGCTCGCGGGTGCCATTTCGAGTCTCGTTCGCGTCGATGCGATGTCAGGCGGGCTGCGCCTCGAGCTCGGCGGCGATCGATCCCGGCGGCGGGTCCTCGCGCATCCAGCTCTTCTTCCGGCGCCAGATCACGTAGGTGAACGCGCCGAGCGGGATCTGGATCCCGTACGTCAGCAACCGGAAGATCAGGACCGCCGCGACGATCTGTGCCTTCTCCGCGCTATCGAACGCGGTCAGGCCGGCGATGTAGCCGAGGTCGATCACGCCGACGCCACCGGGCGTGATCGGGACCGCCGACAGCAGCCGGCTGAACGCGTACACCGCGAAGATCTCGACGGCGGGAAGCTCCGCCTCCGACACCCCCATGTGGCGGAGCGACAGGATCAGGACGACGCACAGCGCGATCTGGCTGAGCAGCGTGGTCCACGTCAGCATGAACCAGCGCCGGCTCGCGAGGATGATCGTCTCGCGCCGGAACTTCACCAGCTTGTCGCCGACGCCCTCTGCGGGCCGTTTGCGGACGAGCTTCCGGAACCACGAGATGATCCGTCCGAAGAAGTCGCCGATCCGGCGCGCCATGGCTTCGCTACGGAACACCAGCACGAGGATCGCGACCGCGATCACCAGCGTGATGACCCCGATGATCGCCGCCGTCACCAACTTGGGGTCGACGTGTCCGGTCAGCACCAACAGCGCCAGCGCGATCACCGGAAGGCCGAGCTTCGCGAAGATGTTCCAGATCCCCGTGACGCCCACGAACAGCGTGATCTCACCCGCGGTGAACCCCCACGAGTTGAGCATCGCGGCGGTGACGCCGATCCCGAGCGCGCCGCCGGCGGGGAGCGTGTTGGCGACCGACGTGCTCGTCTGGGTGACCACCGCCGATTGCCAGATGCCCATGCCGATCAGACCGGCCTCGTTCGCGATCCAGTACGTCCAGAGGTTGAACACCATCACGGCGATCAACGACCAGAACTCGAGTGGCGTGAGCGTTCGCATGGCGTCCCAGATCGCCCCGTAGTCGGCGAACTTGGGGATCGCGAACACGAAGATCCCAACCACCAAGAGGATGCCGAACACGAACATGATGATCTGTCCCGCGCTGACGTGATGCTTGCGCCGTATCTCTTCCGTTGTCGGAGCCGCCATCAACCCCTCCCTGGAGGCCGCTCGCCGCGTTGTACCACCCTAGTGCGAGGGCGCCGCCTCCAACCGGCGGACACGCGCGGCGAGCTCGGCCATGATGCCTCGCGCGATGTCGGGGTTGTCGTCGAGGGCCTTGGAGAACTCCCTGCGCATCAGCCGAACCGTGACGAGCGGCGCCGTCGCCACGACGCTCGCCGACCGCGGTTGTCCGTCGAGCAAGGCCATCTCACCGAAGAAGTCGCCGGGCCCGAGCGTCCCGATGGTTCGGGTTCCTTTCTTCACGGCCGCGGTGCCGTCCGCGATCACGAAGAAGGAATCGCCGCGCGCTTCCTGGCGCACGATCGTGCGGTTGGTCGGATACCGCACCACCTCGCACAGAGACGCGAGCTTGCGGAGGTGGCGCGCAGACAGGTTCGCGAACAACGGCACCCGCTTGAGCAGCTCCGGGCCGCTCCGGCCGAGCCCGCGTCGGCGCGCTGGTGAAACCTCCGCGACGGTCTCGCCGACGATGCTCGTGAGCGTGGGCCTGCCAGACGTCTTCGCCATGGGGGCCATCGTTCCACACCGCGGTCGATGCTGTCGCCTCGACGGGCCTCGAAGGTCGCACCGCAAGGCCCGGTGATACGGTCGGTCGATGCCGACCTCACTGATGCGCGACGCGTTCGATCATCACGTCTGGGCCTCGCTCCGAACGATAGACGTCTGCCTCGGCCTCACGCCGGAGCAGCTCGAGACCTCCGTGCCCGGCACGTACGGCTCGATCCTCGACACCGTCCGCCATCTCGTCGGCGCGGACGCCTCGTACTTGTTCGTCCTCAGCGGCACCGACTTCCCTCGGATCGACGAAGACTCGATGTCGTTGCCGGAGCTGCGTGCGCAGATGGCGACACACGGCGCGGCATGGAACCAGGTGCTCGACGCCGACCCGGATCCCGGCACGGTGCTGACCCGTCATCGAGATGACGGCACGTCGACCAACGCGCCGGTCGGCATCCGGCTCGGGCAGGTCGTGCATCACGGGACCGACCATCGCAGCCAGATCTGCACGGCTCTCACCACGCTCGGGATCGAGCCCCCGTACATCGACGTCTGGGATTACGGCGTCGAGGCCGGCACCGTCGTTGATCACGACGCCTCGTAGAGGGCTGCCGGGTCGAAGCGACGGTCGAGGCTGCGTCCTGGCCGGTTGACCCCTCCCGGGTCGTTGTGTGACGGTGGGCCCTCAGCCCCGTCGTGGGGGCGCATGGCGAAGGAGGGAGCATGCGTCGCGTTCTCATCGCGAGCCTCGCGCTCGGACTGGCATCCTTCATGGCGATCGTGGTGTCGGCTTCCGGCGCCGAGGCGAAGGTCCCGTGCACGATCACCGGAACACCGCATCACGACGTCTTGACGGGTACCGGTGGGCGCGACGTGATCTGCGGTCTCGGCGGCAACGACACGATCCGCGGCCTCGGTGCGAACGACATCCTGCGGGGAGGCGGCGGCAATGACCGCCTGTGGGCCGGAAACGGCCGCGATCAGCTGTTCGGCGGAGCCGGTACCGACCGGCTCTACGGCGGCTCCGGCAACGACGTCGTGCTCGGCGACAACGGCAACGACATCGTGCGTGGTGGCCCCGACATGGACCTCGTGAACGGCGGGCGCGGCGACGATCGTGCGTTCGGCGGCCGCGGGAGCGACATCGTCACGGGGATCATCGGCAGCGACGTCATCCACGGCGGCGCCGGCAGCGATCGATGCCTCGACGCGCTCGATGGCATTCGCGGCAACGACATGGTGTTCGGCGGCCCCGGCATCGACCATTACCAAGCCGACCCCGGCGACTTCCATCACTCCGCGGAGGTGCGCGGGCCCTGCATCCCTGAATAACGTCCGCTCGCCGTTGTTCGCGATCTCTTCGACAGATGTCTGGACCGTCGGCACTACTCCAACGGCTCCGGGGATCACACCTTTATCGAACACTTCGCGTAAGCCCGACCTGACGGACGGGCTGCTACGCGTGGGACGTGATGGTCCCGTTCGTGATGGCGCCTTGTGCGTCGGGCTCGGCCCATGACGCCGAGATGAATCGCTTCGTCTGATCCGGCATCGTGCAGTTCGCATCGAACGACGTGGCGTGGACGTTCGTGACGGTGCCGGTGCACATGGCGCCGCTGGGCAGGTACTCCATCTGGAACGTGGTCGACGCGAGTTTGGTCGGCGTGACGAGCAGGTCCACACGCACCAGCACGTGCTGCGCGCCGTCGCCCGTGCCTGCCATCGAGACGATGCCGCGTGTCACGCCCATGTTGCTGAGGATCTTGCCGGAGAGCGAATCCTGGAACTCCGCCGGGTTCCACGGCTTCGGTTGGAAGCGGAGGGGACCTAGGGCGAGCGCGCTCACGATCGCGATGCTGCCCACGCCCGCAAGCACCGGAACCGCCACGCGGGTGAGGACGGCGCGGCTCTCGGACCGGCGGAGGATCCGCCAGGTCGTCAGCCCGCAGACCGTCCCGACCGCGACGGCGTCGATCGCCAGCAGCCACGTCGTGCTTCGGTCGGTGCCGCTCCCGAGGCTGTGGAAGGTCGCCGCCGTCCACACGGCGAAGTTCACGTAGTGCCATCGGCGCCACGAGGCGTAGCTGAGCTTCGTGTTCCGGTAATGGTTCGTGATCGCGAGCGCCAGCAACAGCTCCGCTGCGACGATGCCGAGCCCGATCCAGATCGGCCGGTACGTCGAGATGAACGGCACGGCGAGCGACAGCGGTGAGAACGGCAGGTACGAATCGATCGCGACCGTCGTGATGTGCAGGACGACGAAGGTGCCGGTGAGGATCCCGGTGAACCGGTGCACGTCCTCGAGGGCGAAGCGAGGCCAGTGCTTCATCCGCTTCTTGCCCGTCATCAACAGCCCGATCGAAACGTTGAGCGTGAGCAAGACGTACGCGGCGACCCCGCCGGCTCGCGCGGCGTACCAATCGATCGGGCTCGAGGTCAGGTGCATCAGGCGGCCTCGCGCAGATCCCGGTCCCAGGCAGATGTCGTACGGATCGAGCCGTCCTCGCCGAGGAAGCGAGCCGGGATCCCACGAGCGCCGAGCCACGCGGGGCCGTCGTCGCCGAGCAGGAAGCCCGCTTTCGCGGCGATGTCTGCAGCCACGCACGTCGCACCGCACGCCGTGACCTCGGTCCACGGAGAACGCGACGGGAGTCCCGTCCGTGGGTCGATCAGGTGATGCTGGATCTCGCCCCCGCGGAGCCATCGGCGCTTCGTGCGGCCCGATGTGGCCAATGCTCCCTTCCGGAGCTCAACCGCGTCGCCTCCTGGAAGAGCGACCGTCAGCGGGCCGCGCGCCGCGAGATCGCCGCCCGCCGACACCGACGCGTCGCCCGAGAGCAGTGCGAGCGCATCATCGACGGCAAGCGACTTCACCACACCGTTCAGATCGAGGATCGCGCCCTCGGGCATACGGACGACCCTGCCGGTCATGGTCACGGGCTCCGGACCCCTGGGGGGTCCGGCCGCGCGGGGATCCGCCGCGAGCTCTGAGAAGTCGCATGTGTACCCGGCGCCGGCCAGCGCCCCGCCCAGCGTCGGATCTACGAGCCCATCTGTTTCGCGCGCCGCTTGGATCGCGATCGCAAGGGTGTCGGCGAACAGAGTCGATACGAGCGTCGGCCGTCCGCTCGCCTCGTTCACGCGGTTGAGTTCGCTTCCCGCGATGAACCGACTGAACGTGCGATCGCGATCGCGGAACAGATGCTCGATCTCGACGTGCTCATCCATGCGGCCGCCGCGCACGACGACCTCGCATCCCATCGCCTCAAAACGTTGCTCGATCATGACGGCGCGCTCGCTGCACCGGGAGGAGCCTGCGCGGGGGCGACGACCCCGGCCTGAAGCAGGTTCTTCTTGACGATCTGTTCATATCGCCCCGGCGCCGCGAGCGGTACGACGGGCGCCTTGGCGTGCCCGGCGTACGCGTTCCGTGCGAGGCTCATCCCGCCGACGAACAGGACGGCCACCGCCGCCACGAACCCCACCTTCGTGGCGTTCGCGCGACGCCGTGCGGCGGCCAGTTCTTGCTGCCGGTCGGCGCGAACCTGTCGGTCCGGTCGCGGCGGCTGGGCACGGGGTCTCTTCTTGGCTTGTTGACCCATCGATCCTCCAGATCGGGCGTTCGCAACGAGTATGCGTCGGAGGTTCGTCGGGCATGCCGAGAAATGTCGGTGCAAACGGTTAGAAGTCGATTCGAACGGTCCAGCTTGAGGGCGATCTAGGGTGGCCCGTTCGCCGCCCGGTAGATACGCCACGGCTCCGGAACACCTTTCAGGTCGTGCTCGCCGAGGTCCTCGAAGACGAGGCCAGAACCGGCGACGAGATCCTTGACCGTGGAGGACACGAGCACCTCCGACGGCCCGGCGAGCGCGCTCACCCGTGCCCCGATGTGCACGGCGATCCCACGGATGTCGTCGCCGACGAGCTCGATCTCCCCGGTGTGGCACCCGGCCCGGATCTCAAGGCCGGCCTGACGGACGGACGACACGATCGCCTGGGCGCAGTGCACGGCTCTGGCCGGCCCGTCGAACGTCGCGAGGAACCCGTCGCCCGCCGTATCGATCTCGCGCCCACGGAACCGGTCGAGCTCTTTGCGTATGGCCGAGTGATGGACGTCCAGGACGTCGCGCCACCGCGCGTCGCCGATCTCCGCAGCCTTCTTCGTTGAGCCGACGATGTCGGTGAACAGCACGGTTGCCAGCACGCGATCGGCATCGGGCGCACGGCGTGAGCCGGTGAGGAACTCTTCGATCTCGTCCGCGATATCCTCCGCGCCCGCGAAGAGGTTGTGCTTGTCGCCGGGAAGCTCGACGAGGCGACCTTCCGGGATCGCCGCTGCCGCGCCGTTCGCATGTTCGATCGACATCAGCCTGTCGCCCGTCCGGTGCACGACGATCGTCGGGACGCGGACGGAACGGAAGACGGGCCACGGATCGATCTGATGCCAGATGCGGAGCATCTCCTTGGCCGATGTTGGGCTCGCCGCGAGCTGGAGCAGCACCTCGTACCAGGCCAGGAACGCCTCGTCGTTGATGAGCGATGGATCGGACATCTGGATGTCCCAGCGCGCGTACGCGCGGGTGCCCCAGTGTTCTTCCACTTGTCGCATCAGCCCATCGAGGAATGCAGCTCGCTCCGGTGACGGATGTGCAAGATCGACGCCCGGCGCATCGGGATCCATCCCGTACAGAACGAGCGATCGCGTTCGATCGGGATGCGTTGCCGCAAACATGGAGCACACGAAGCAGCCGTCTTCAGAGCCGAGCAGGGCGACCTGCTCGGACCCGACCGCGTCCATCACCGTCAGGATGTCGTCGGCAAGTTCCTCCAGGGCAGGGAGATCCTGCGGGGAGAAGCGGTCGGACAGCCCGGTGCCGCGCCGGTCGATGATGATCAAACGTGAGAACGACGCGAGCCGCCTCAGGAACCGCGCGTAGGACGGCAACTCCCACTGCCACCGAAGGTTCGACGCGTAGCCGGGGAGGTAGACGAGATCGATCGGACCGTCGCCGACGACCTGATACGCGATCGAGATCCCGCCGGCGGTCTTGGCGTATCTGGTCTCAGGGATATCCATACGGAGACTCGCTCGTCATGACGTGCTGACGTGGGCTCGGTTCGTACTTGGTTTCGAGACGCTGAACGAGCAGCATCTTGCGGCTCAAGCCATATCCGTCGCAAACCCAAGCACCACCTCCCCGTCGTTACGACCGTGGATAGGATCGAGGGCATCATGCCGCGACGCAGCCATGACGAAGACGTCTCTGCCGAGATCGACGAGATCATCGCGGGCATCGGCGGTTGGCGGAGCGCCACCTTGGCGGAACTGCGCGCGACGATCCAGAAGGCCGACGGGTCGATCGTCGAAGAGGTGAAGTGGAAGAAGCCCTCCCGGCCTTCGGGGGTGCCCGTGTGGTCAAGCGCCGGGATCCTCTGTGTCGGCGAACCGCTCAAGGCCGCGGTCCGCCTGACATTCCCGCACGGTGCATCGTTGAAGGACACGAACAAGCTCTTCAACACGCGGCTCGACAGCAAGACGGTTCGCGCCATCGACGTGTACGAGGGCGACAAGATCGACAAGGCCGCCCTGAAGGGCTTGATAGCAGAAGCGATCGCGCTGAACACAGCGAAGAAGGCCAAGTAGCCTGTCGTCCGCCCGAAGATCCTTGGTTCGCTCTTAACCGTTCGTTCGCGGTCCCTTGGACCGCGCCCCTCTAGCGTCACCCTTCGGAGATCCACGAAGGAGTGCGCGATGAAGAACAAGCGATCGGCAGTGCTCACGGCGGGCGGCCTGGCAGCCTCCTTCATGGCCGGCGCGGCGGCGGTGACCTTCCATTGGGGGATGGGCACGTCCTCGGCGTCGACCGTGGCGGCAGCCCCGAGCCGGGCCGCGGCACCCAAGCCGCTGAAGCCCATCGTGAAGCACCGCACGATCGTGGTGCACCGCAAGGCGCCGGCGCCTCCGGCGACCACGACGGCCCCGGCCCCGGCCCCGGCCGCGCAGACCGTCGTGGTCCCAGCGCCGGCGCCGACGAGCACGACCTCGAAGTCGGTCACCACGACGGGCGGTAGCCCAACTGCCGCGGGCGAGAACGAGCACGAGGGATCGGACGACTGATGCCCGAGACGCGGCCGCCCACGAAGCGGCGAGCGAGCCGGGGCACGGTCCGAGCGTGGGCCTGGATCCTCGGCACGTTCAGCTTCCTCGCGCCTTGGATGATCCTCGGCCTCTCGCCGAAGCCGTCGGCTGACGCCGCTCCCACGCCGGCGGCGCCCAAGGCGTCGACGACCGCGCGGCGGCCGGTCGTGATGGTGATCACCAAGAAGATCATCGTGACGGCTCCCACGGCGGCATCGGTGCCCGCACGGACCGTAAGCGGTTCGGCACCGATCAACTACGTCTACGCACCCGCACCAGCAGCGGCGCCCGTCACGGTTTCGTGCGGCACCCACCCCTGTTAGCGCGAAGGAGATCCGATGAAGCCTCCGTTGCGGCACTCGTTCACGACGATGGGGACCGTCGTCACCGTGATCGCACCTGGCAAAACCGGCGGCCGGACGTTCCGGAGCGCCGTCGCGACGGTGGAACATGTCTTCCACAGGGAGGATCGCCGGTTCTCCCGGTTCCGGCCGGACAGCGAGCTGTCCCGCGTCAACGCCGCCGCGGGACAGTGGGTGGAGGTTTCCCGTCCGTTCGCGGTCTTGACCGAACGGTCGCTCCGAGCCGCGGCGGAGACCGATGGGTTGTTCGACCCGACCGTGCTCCCGGCGCTCGCGGCCGCCGGCTACGACCGGGACTGGGCCGACGTGGAAGCCCGCGGTGATGAGGAGGACGAGGAGCTCGCGGCGATCCGTCGTGAGTTCGCCGCGCTGATGATCAAGCACAGCACCGCGTGCGGTGCGTGGCGCGAGATCGAGCTCGACGGCACGAACCTGCGCATCCCCGAAGGAGCGGCGCTCGACTTCGGCGGGATCGCGAAGGGGTGGACCGTCGATCGAGCGGCCGACAAGCTGCCCGATCTGCGCTGGGCGATCGTGAACGCGGGAGGCGACCTCCGCGTCGTGGGCACGCCGCCTCGGGGGGGTCTCGACGTCGGCGTCGAGGACCCACACGACGCTACCCTCGAGGCGCTCCGGTTGGGATTGTCTTCAGGCGCCCTCGCGACCACGTCCGTCACCGTTCGCGCGTGGGGCGACGGCAACCATCACGTCATCGACCCCCGAACCTCGTTGCCCGCGATGACCGAGGTCGTCCAGGCAACCGTGTGGGGTGAGACGTGCGCCGACGCGGAGGTGTGGTCGAAGGCTGCGTTGCTTCGCGGACAAGACATCTTGGAGCGGATCTCGGCGAGCCTCGTGCTTGCATCCGGCCAGGTGGTCACGAACATGGCGGACGCCGACGATGCGCAGGTGCCCGCATGATCATGTGGAACATCATCCGGGCGGCCGGGATCGGCGCCTACTTGATGCTCTGGGCGTCCGTCACGTGGGGGCTTGTCGCGACGACGTCGCTGTTCGGCAAGCGCGTGCCGAAGGCGACGAGTGTGGCCCTGCACCAGGCGTTCTCAACGCTGGGGCTGTTGTTGCTCGTCACGCACCTCGGCGTGCTCCTCGTCGACAGCTTCATGCCGTTCGCATGGCTCGACCTGCTGATCCCGCTGCGCGCGACCTATCGACCTGTGGGGGTGGCCTTCGGGATCGGGGCGATGATGCTGATGGCCGTCGTGCTGCTCACCTCATGGTTCCGCAAACAGGTCAAGCCGACGTGGTGGCGTCGGTTCCACGCGCTGTCCGTGCCGGCGTTCTCGCTTGCGCTCGCGCACGGGTTCATGACCGGAACCGATTCGCCGCGGCCAACGATGTTCTGGTTCTACCTCGCAACGACGGGGGTCCTGTTGTTCGTCGTGCTCGTCCGTGCGATGACCGTCGGGCTGCGAGCCGTCCGGCGCACCCCAACGCCCGCGGCGGTGCCGCTCCGTGCGGTCGGCGACCTCGCCGATCAACGATCCGCATAGCCGCGACGTCTCGGAAACGAGGCGGGCGTGCCTGGTCGCTACGTCCCGCGAAGCGCACGAACCGGCTCGCGCAGGGATCACACGAAAGACTGGTGCGAGAGGGGAGACTTGAACTCCCACGCCCTTTCGGGCACTGGATCCTAAGTCCAGCGCGTCTGCCAATTCCGCCACTCTCGCGTTGCGCTTCCGGAATCGTACGCGGCTAGAGCGGCTGCGCGGGGCCGCCCTTGCACGTTTATGAGGTCCCGGCGCGGTCAACCCTCTGTGGAGCGAGTTCAGCCCGGACTCGCGTTCCGGAGGGAGGCGCAGATGGAGGAGCAGCAGGTCACGTGTTCGCAGTGCGGACGGGTGTTCGGCTCGCAAGGAGAGCTCGACCGTCACATGGAGCAGGAGCACGGCGCGATGGGCGGCGACGGCATCGGCGGTGGCATGGGCGACGAGGAGCCTGACGCGGTCGGTGAGTAGTCGCTCTACCGCACCCGGCGTCCGATGATCGTGTGCAAGCCGGCGGGAAGCTGTTCGCTGCCGAACGCCGTTCCGAGCCGTGCGTCCACACCATGTTCGGCCAAGAACGCAGGCACGCGACCGGTGTCGATCAGGATGTTGTCGTGGCGTTCGTCGTCGCGGCGCCACGACCCGTCGTCGTTCCGGGTGAACATCGCCATCTGACGAACGAACCGATCCGGCGTCGGCGACGAGCGCTGCGTGATCAACGCCCAGTCGTCTTCGACCCACGCCTTGACGTCGGGGACGTGCTGGGCCTCGACGTACGTCAGGTCGCAGAGGTCGATCGCGAAGATGCCGCCGGGTCGGAGCGCCTCTGCGGCGGCGACCAGCGCGCGGTCGATGGCGTCGGCGCTCGGCAGATAGCTCATCGCGTGCCCGATCGAAACGATCGCGTCGGCTTCGGGGATCGGGTCGTCGGGCAGGACGACCTGCCGTACCTCCAGAGCGCCGCTCGCGTAGTCACGAGCCAGGTTGAGCATCGCCGGCGATGCGTCGGTCGCGATCACGCGGTGGCCCGCTTCGACGAGGTAGCGCGTGAGGAGTCCGCTCCCACAGCCGAGCTCGACGACGAGCCCCTCGCGCTCCCGGACGTTCTCGAGCAACGCGAGGATGCCCGGCGCGCACCCATCTGCGTGGAAGCCGAAGCCGAGGTGGTGGATCCGCGCGAGATCGGCACGGTAGTAGGGCTCCTGGGGGGCCATCGTTGGAGCATCTTGTCATGCGTCGGACACGGGACGGGCGTGGCTACGATGCGCCGGTGTCCGACGTCGAGCTGGCCTCCGAGCCCGTGACTGCGCCCGGGCGGCGGTCGGTCGTCGATCGACTCCGCAACGTTCGACCCTCGCTGAAGGGACTCGGGGCGTTCCTCCTCTACCTGGCGCTCACGTGCGTCATCTACCTGCCGCCGATCGGCGCGGCGATCGGCACTCGCTACGTCGGCGACGGCTGGGCGGATGCGCGGCTCTATCGGTGGGGGCTCGCGTGGACGCCGTGGGCGCTGTTGCACGGGCATTCGCCGCTGTTCGCATCCGACGTGTTCGCGCCGACGGGTGTGAACCTCACGTGGATCACGTTCGTGCCGAGCTTGGGGATCGTCTCGTATCCGCTGCAGCGTCTCTTCGGGTCGCTCGTCACGCTCAACCTCCTGATGCTGCTCGCGCCGGCCCTCGCGGCGTGGGCCACGTACCTGGTGTGCGTCCGGGTCACGAAGCGCTTCTGGCCGTCGGTGCTCGGCGGCCTCTTCTTCGGGTTCTCGAGCTACATCGCCGGACACATGGTCGACCACCTCAACCTGGTCATGATCTTCACGGCGCCGCTCGCCGTGTACCTGGTGATCCGAAAGATCGAGGGGTCGCTCGGACCCATCTGGTTCGTGGTGCTGCTCGCGCTCGACCTGGTGTTCGCGTTCGGTGTGTCGACCGAGCTGTTCGCGACGACGACGTTCTTCGGGGCGATCGCGTTCCTCATCGCGCTGATCTTCGCGGGACGCGACTTCGGGCGTGTGCTGCGCGCCGGACTGCTGGTCGCGCTGAGCTACGCGCTCGCGGGACTCCTCGTATCGCCCTTCCTGACGAACGCGCTCAACAACGAACCGACCCAGGTCTTGCGGCCCGTCGACAAGACATCGATCGACCTCGGGAGCTGGGTGGTGCCGCGACAGCACACCCGCATCGGTGGCGAGTCGTTCACCGAGATCACGTCGAAGTTCACCGCCTCGGCGCAGGAGGACGCCGGCTACGTCGGCATCGCCGCGCTCGTGATGCTCGTCGGGTTCGCGATCACCGAGTGGAAGCGACGCAGCACGTGGGCCCTGCTCGCGTTCCTGGCTATCGTCGCGGTGCTCGCCTCGGGACCGGTCCTGCACATCGTCGGGCGACCGACGATCGCGCTGCCGGGGCAGTGGCTGACGCACGTGCCGCTGCTGCAGCACGCCACGCCGCAGCGGTTCCCGGCCTACGCGGCGCTGGCCTTGGGTGTGGTCGCCGCGCTCTGGGTCGCGCACGGAACCGGTCGGAGCGCGTGGATCCGATGGGTCGTTGCCGGGCTCGCGGCGGTAGCGATCTTGCCGGCTCCGGATCCGAGCGCGTTCCACGCGTACGGTCAGACGCCGGCGTTCTTCACCAACGGCGATGTGCAGCAGCAGATCAGGCAGGACGAGATGGTCTTCTCGGTGACCGAGCGGCCGGCCTCGGAGCTGCAATGGCTTGCAGCGTCAGGTTTCTGGTACCGCATCCCGCAGGCGTACATCGGCCCGATCCCACCGGAGTACGAGGGGCAGCCGATCTATCGCGGCCTCGCGATCAATCAGCTGAACCCCTACATCCCGGCGCCCGACGACTTCGCGACGTTCCTCACGGATCACGACGTCACCGCCGTGTTGATGGACGACGACGCCACCTGGAAGTTCCAGCCGCTACTCGAGTCCGTCGGGCTCCAGCAGGTCCATCAGGGAGACGGCGTCAGCGTGTGGCGTCCCGGCCCGAACGGCTACACCGTCCACGATCCGGCGGCGGTCGTCGTGAACGGCGACATCGACCACGTCGGCGGTGAGCTCCGCTCGTTCTCCTTCCCAGCCTTGGAAGGGGCCAACCGGATCACGGGTCCCGACCATCGGACGAACCTGTTCACGTTCTTCGGCCCGGCGTGCGACCCGAGCTGCCTCGCGAACCTGACGGCGCTCGACACGTGGGCGGCCGCGCACCCCGACATCCGCGTGATCGCGGCGTCGTCGTGGGACCCGTCCGGCCAGAACACCGACGCCGTTCGGTCGCTCGGCCTCGGATACGAGGTCGCGTTCGATCCGCTTGGACGGATGGCGACCGCGGCCTACGGCGTCGTGCTGCCGAACCTCGACCCGCCGACGCCGTTCTCGATCGTGGTCGGGCCGGACGGGATCGTGCAGGGGTTCTATCCGGGACCGTGGACCGGGCACAACGCGGCGACGCTACCCTCCTACACCGGCCCATGACGGTGAAGAAGGCTTGGCTGCTCGGCGCGCTGGTTCTGGCGGTCGTGCTGCCCGCGACCGCCGGAACGACGACGAGCGCCTCGGCGTCCTGCACCGCGACGATCGCCGGCGCGTCCGTCACGGGCGACCTGCTCCTGGCCGTCACGGGGCCGCCGGATCACGCCACCGCGGTCGGCATCCACTACATCGGTGGGGACGGCGCGCCGTTGGTGACGCGGTGGACGGGCGATGGATGGAGTCCCATCAAGGTGCCGGGGACGCCCGGCGCAGTGTTGATCCAGTTCCAGGCGGCAACCACGGCCGGCGCCCGCACGTGGGCGGTGGGCGCGTTCCGTAACGACCGGCCGGAAGCCGGGTTCGTGCTCGAAGGGCGCTGGCACTGGACGCATCCGATCGATCCCGGTCTCGAGGAGGATCAGTTCCTCGGCGTCGCGGCCGCGCCGGACGCCACGATCTGGGCCGTCGGCAAGCAGCAGGTCGGCGCGAACTATCAGCCGCTGATCGAGCGCTGGAACGCGTCGGGATGGAGCGTTGTTCCGTCGCCGACCGTGCAAGGCAGCTCGGTGCTGAACGGTGTTGCGGTCGCGCCCGACGGGTCGATCTACGCGGTCGGGTGGAGCGTCCTTGCAGGGGGAAAGACGGTGCCGCTCGTCGAGCGGTTCCGCAACAACGCGTGGGCCGTCCAGGGCACGGGCGGCGTGGGGCTCCTGAGCGCCGTCGCGATCCAGCCGGACGGGTCGCCCCTCGCCGTTGGCTGGCAGCCCGCCGATGACGGGGACCGCATCCTGACGATGCAGCCCAGCGGGACGAGGTGGACGCCCGTCGCCGACGCGACCGGCGATCCCGGCCGCCTCGCGTCGATCGCGGTGGGCGAGGCCACCGTCGCGGTCGGTCTGACCTTCAGCGACGGCATCCCGCAGCCGCTGGTCGTGCGGCTCGATCAAGGCTGGAGACCCGTAGATCTTTCGGGTGAAGCGTCACCCGCGTCCGGCGGCGATCAGCTCCTAGGCGTGACCGGCGAGTTCGGCCGGTTCAGCGCCGTCGGGGTGCGCGACGACGTCGACGCGTTCGCATCGTTGGCGGCCAGCGGCGCGTGCCCGAGCTAGTTCGGTCCCGCGGGGCGGCCGAAGCTCTCGGCGTTCGAACCGATCACGCCGGTCTCCAGACCGAGACGCCGTCCGCCTCGCTCGTCGGGACGTAGCCGAGGTCGCGAAGGGAGGGCTCGAACCAGGAGCGAACAGGATCCATCACGACGACCGCCGTGACCCCGTGCTGGGAGAGCCACGCACCGAGCGCGTTGGTCGGCGGGGGCACGTCTCGGGGATACAGCCCGTTCGAGAATTGGCTGTCGCTCGTCGGGATGGCACCGAGGTAGCCGTCGGGCAACACGAACCCCATCTTCGTGTCGGCTTGCCACGCCATGTCCTGGCCCTTCTTCTCGGCCATGATCGCGACCGTCTCGCCCGGCGAAAGCGCGGACGACCATGACCCGTCCGTGAAGAACCCCGGCGTGACATCAGGGACGTGCCACGGCGGCGACTCGACGTGCGGGATCATCAGGAGCAGACCGACACCGACGACCGCCCATCGGATGGAGGCGGCGCGGCCCGTCGCTCTGCTCAACCACAGCGCCACGATGACGCCGAGCGCCAGCGTCGCGAAGATCATGAACCGGCCGGGCAAGGCGTACTTCACGAGCGGCAGACGCGCGACGATCGACTCGGGCATCGGGATCGTCCGGTGGTTGGCCACATAGAGCCGAGGTCCGAGCGCGAGGATCGCCGCTGCGATCACGAAGATCACGATCGGCCAGGTTTCCCTGCGGCGTCGTTCCGTGATCGCGTAGCCGATCACGGCCGCGATCATGCCGACGCCGATGAACCCGACGCCGCTCGCGGTGGGGTCGGCGAGCCGTGCGGAGAACGATTCGAGCCACCCGCCGCCGACGAGCTGTCTGTCGCGGGGCAGGACGAAGCGAAGCAGGTCGTTGTGCTTCTTCTCGAGATCGATCGAGAACGTCCCCGGCGCCTGGCGGATCGCCGGCAGGAGATACGGGATGAAGACGACGGCGATCGTGATCGCGAACGCGAGTCCGAGCCATGGGAGGACGCCCGCGAGCCGACGGCGATCGGGCCCGGCTGCGATCAACGCGATCAGGTAGGCCAGCGACCCGAACAAGGTCGTCGTCGCGAACAGCTCGATCGAGATCGACCACAGCGCGAGCAACGTGATCGCCGCCAGGACGACGAAGGTCGGCCGCCCGAGCGAGCCCTCGAGCCGTCGCACCACGAAGTACACGAGGAGCGGGATCGGGAATGCCAGCGCAAGGTTCGGATGGTTGAGCTGGATCGCCATGTACGCGCTGAAACCGAACGTCGCGCCACCCGCGACGGACGGCCAGAAGCGGTCACTCAGCCGGCGACACAGCAGGTACGCCGCCCAGCCGGCGAGCACGGGGCACAGCAGCACCAAGACGTTGTAGGAGACGAGCGGTCCGAACGCGGCGGTCACTGGCCACATGGCGAGCGCAGGGCCGGGAACCGCGGTGGTCCAGACGAGGCTGGATCCCTCCGGCGCGCGCAGGACGTGCGTGAACAGCGGGTTCTGGCCGTGTGTCACCGCCCATGGCGTCCACGCGAGCATCCACCGGAAGAACTCCGAATCAGACGCGTCTTGTCTCGGGATGTACTCGGTGCCGAGGTGCGCGAGATTGGACCCGCCGAAGATGACCAGCGAGGCGACGAGGTAGATCGCGGAGGCGCACACGCCGCCGAGCCACCCGCCGGGCGCGAACCGTTCCGTGTGCGCCGCCGTCTTTCGTGGCGGTGCGACCGCGTCCGCGTCGACCATCCGCTGTGCCTACCCGCCGGTGCTGGTGCCGCTCGGCGGCGGCGGACCCAACGCACGGATCGGTCCGCACTTCTCCTGCGGCAGGATCAACGGCGGGAGTGGCTTCTGCGAGAAGTTGAATGCATCGAGCATGTCGCTCGCGTTGGCGTCCCGGCTGGTGAGCGGCGGCACGTTGAACACGGTCTCGATGAAGCGCAGCACCGACGCGAACTCGAACGCCGTGTGATCGATGTAGCCGGGCTTCGCGTACGGGGAGATGATCAGCGCCGGGACCCGAGGCCCCAGACCGTACATGTCGACGTGCGGCGGGGGGACATGGTCGTAGAAGCCGCCGAAGTCATCCCAGGTCAGCACGATCGCGGTCGACCGCCAATCCGGGCTCTGCATGAGCGTGTTCACGAGATGGACCGTCCAGTTCTCCCCGTCGCACACGCTGTGTGGCGGGTGCTCCGAAAGCGCGAACGGCGGCGTCACCCACGACACTTGCGGAAGATCGTTCGCCGCGACGTCGCGGTAGATCTGCTCGGGCGGGACGACGTGTTTCCACATGGTGCTGAACCGAACGTGGCGGATCATCCGCAGCGGTTGGACCCACTCATTCTGACCGTGATACGCCTTCCAGCTGACCCCGGCCGTCTGCAGGTTGTCCGGGAGGACGCGGATATCGGTGCACGGCCACCGCTGGGTCCAGTACGACGTCACCTGTGCCGCGCCCTGGCTCCCTTGCGTTTCGAGGTCGTACACCTGCTGCTGTTGCGCGCGCGACAGTTTGCGGAAGGAGAACGCGGTCTCGAGCGGGTCGTCGCAGAATTGGCGCCGGCCGATCCCCATCTGCCCGGGGCGTTCATGGTCCACGAACCGGTCCGACTGCGCCGCGTACGTCCACAGGTGCTCGATGCCCGTCGGACCGAAGACCGAGCTGAAGAAGTGGTCGGCAAGCGTGAATGTCTGTGCGTACTTCCAGTAGTCCGGGATCTGCTGCTGTGAGAACTGGACGTACCCGACCGGGTTGAAGCAGTCCATCTTGCCGCCGTCGACGGCGGTGATGCCGTCCGTGAAGCTATGGCCGGCCGCGAACCCGCGATCGGGTGCCGGCGCGAGCGGGATCGTCTGCCCGTCACATGTGCGACCCGTCGTTGCCCCGTCCGCTCCGGGGAACTGCCCGAAGTAGTTGTCGAACGTCCGGTTCTCTTTGATCACGAACACGATGTGCTTGATCTTGGTTCGTGCGGCGGCGATGGTCGCCGCATCGCTCGATGGCGCCGGCGTCACGCTGCCGGACTCCGCGGGTTCGAGGATCGACGGATAGGACGACGTTGGCGTCCTCGTGCAGGCGATGAGGACGACGCCGCCGATCAAGATGATGAGCGCAGCGGTGCGCCAGCGGCGATCGAGCACCGGCCGAGGGTAGCGAACCGACCTGTGGCCGACCATCGTTGACGGCGGTGCGACGGCTTCCCTAGCCTGACCGCCCGATGAGGCCGATGCGCGTCCGCATGATCGGCGCGGTGGCCGTGGCCGCGCTCGCGCTCGTGGTTCCCGTCACCCGTGTCGACGCCGTGAGCGACCTCGCCGCGTGCTCGCTTCGTCCGTCCGAGGGCACGGGTCCAGACAACGTCGGCGCGTTGCTCGAGTCGGTCGATGTGCTCGCGCCCAACGACGTGTGGGCCGTCGGCTCACACATGGCGGGCTCCGCGGGAACGCCGTTCGCCGAACATTGGGACGGCGCCGCATGGCGAACGACCAAGCTTCAACTCCCCAAAGGCTCGCTGTTCATGACGGCGCTCTACGACGTGAAGGCGTTCGCACCCGACGACGTCTGGGCGGTCGGTACGTTCACCGGGGACTTCCCGCTCGTGGAGCATTGGGACGGAACCGCGTGGTCGCTGGTGCAGGCGCCCGCGATGGCCGGCACCGAACAGATCCTCACATCCGTCGACGGCTCCGGCCCGGACGATCTCTGGGTCGTGGGCGAGATCCGCGGCGACGACCAGCAGATGCACGGGGTCGTGCTGCACCGCACGTCCGATAGCTGGCACATCGTGGCCGCGCCGGCGGGCTCCGCCGTGCTCCAAGGCGTGACGATGGTCGACGGTCTGCCCGCCGTGGCCGGCTGGTCGATCGATGCGGACGGCTACGCCCGAGGCCTGGTTGCGCGGGGGATCCCAGACGGCGGGTGGTCGAACGCCGACCTCGGCCCGTCCGGTCGAGAGAACACGTTCATCCTGTCGGTGAGCGTCGATCCGTCGGGCGCGCTCTGGGCGGCCGGGTTCTCGAACACCTCACCGGACGACGACGCGGCGCGGACGTTCCGCTTCGACGGCTCGTCCTGGACGGCCGTCCAGATCCCGCAACAGCCCGGACCCGCTCGGCTCCTCGATGTGGCGAGTGACAACGCCGGGACGGTCGCCGTCGGCCAGACCGTGACCGACGGCGCGACCCACGCGTTGGTGCTGCGCTTCGACGGTGGCGCGTGGTCCCCGATGTCGAGCGAAAGCGGGAGCAGCGCGCCCGACACGCTGTCCGGGGTCGCGGTGTGGAACGCCGACGTCTGGGCAGTCGGCCGGACGGTCGTGACCGGAGCCACGTACGGCGTCCCGGCGGCTCGCGTCTACTCCTGCGGCTGAGGCGCCGGCCCGGTCGGGCACGACCGCTGATGCAAGATCAAGGGCGGCAACGGCGTCTGGCTGAAATCGAACGCTTCGAGCATGTCATCGGCGTTCGCATCGCGGCTCGTCAGCGGCGGCACGTTGAAGATCGTCTCGATGAACCGGAGCACCGATGCGAACTCGAGCGTGGTGCTGTCGATCGAACCGGGTTTCGCGTAGGGCGAGATCACGATGGCGGGAACCCGCGGCCCGTCGCCGTACAGGTCGACGTGCGGCGGCGGCACGTGATCGTAGAAGCCGCCGAAGTCGTCCCACGTCAGCACCACCGCGGTCGATCTCCAGTACTTGCTCTGCATCAGCGCGTTCAGGTACTGGACCGTCCAGTTCTCGCCCTGGCACATGCTGGTCGGCGGGTGATCGGACTGCGCGAACGGCGGCGTGAGCCACGACACCGACGGCAGCGTCCCCGCCTTGAGGTCGTGCAGGTAATCCTCCGGCGTGACGACGTTGTTGTACATGTTGCTGAAACGCACGTGCTTGACCATGCGCAGCGGTTGCACCCATTCGTTCGCGCCGCGGTACTCCTTCCATGACACGCCGGCGGCATCGAGCCGGTCGGGCAGCACGGCGACGTTCGTGCACGGCCAGCGAGGCCGGTAGTAGGTCTGGATCTCGTCGGCGCCCGCCGCGCCCTGGTTCTCCAGTTGATAGAGGTGCTCCTGATCGGTGCGGTCCAGGACCGGCAGCGAGAACGCGAGCTCCTGCGGGTCGTCGCAGAACTCCCGGCGTCCGGTTCCGAACTGGCCGGGCCGCTCGTGATCGACGAAGCGATCGGATTGCGACGCGAACGTCCACAGGTGCTCGACGCCGGTCGGCCCGTAGATAGAGGAGAAGAAGTGATCGGCTAGCGTGAAATGCGACGCGTACCGCCAGTAGTTCGGGATGTCGGCGCGGTGGTACTGGACGTATCCCTCCGGTGCGAAGCAGTTCATCGCGCCGCCGTTGATCACCGTGATGCCGTCCGCGAAGCTGTGGCCGGCGTCGGGCGTCCGGTCTTTCGCTCGGGCGAGCGGGACCGTCCCGCCATCGCACGTTTGTCCGGTCGTTGCGCCGTCTGCGCCGGGGAACGTCCCGAACATCGTGTCGAAGGTGCGGTTCTCCTTGACCAGGAACACGATGTGCTTGATCTTCGCCCGCGCGGCCGCCACGAGCGCCGGGTCGCTCTGCGTCGTGAACCCGGTCGGCTGCGCGGCGCCCGGGTCGAGGGTCGCGGGGAACGTGCCGCTTCGATCGCCACCGCCGATACACGCCACGGCCACGACCGTGAGCACGGCGGCGGCGCTCAGGAACCGGACGGGGCGCGACACCGGCCGAGGGTAGCCGACACACCTGCGCGTCGGGCAGGATGGAGGCATGCGCCGGTGGCTCCCCCTGTTCCTCGCGCTCGCGCTCGCCGCGTGCTCGCATCCGAGCGCGCCCACATCCACCGCCGCGTCGGAGTCCCCGGCGCGGCCGTCGCCGTCCGTGCACGCCGCGGCCGCCGACGCGCCGGTCCTTGCGAACGGCGGCACCACCGTCGTGCGCGCGGACGGTTCGCGATTCCTGTTGTATGCGCGTCCCGGACCGGGCGCGCGACAAGTCGGGTCCCTGGCGGCGACCAACGATTGGCGGCAGCCGCTCTGGCTCCCGGCGCTGTCCGGATTCGTCGATGAAGCAGGGACGACGTGGTTCCACGTCCGGCTGCCCATCCGTCCGAACGGGTCGACCGGCTGGGTGCAAGGCGACCAGGTTCGGACCGAGGTGCGGCATGATTCGATCGTGGTCGACCTCTCGGCGCACCGGCTCCGGCGCCTCGACGACGGACACGCGGTCGACGACCTCTCGGTCGCGGTCGGCGCGCCCTCGACGCCGACCGCGCCGGGACGGTTCTTCGTGTGGGCGCGCGTGCCGACCGGCGACCCGAGGGGCCCGTACGGCGTGTTCGTGCTCGGGCTTTCCGGCTTCTCGAACGTGATCACCAGGTGGGTGGGCGGCGGGCGGATGGCGATCCACGGCACCGCCGACCCGGCCGATCGTGGCCACGACGTGTCCCACGGCTGCGTCCGCGTCTACAACCCGCAGATGGAGCAGCTCACCGACGTGCCGCTGGGCACTCCGGTGTGGATCCACGCGTAGCTTGCGCGGCACCTGCGATGATGGAAGCGCCGAGGCCGACCGGGGGGCGCCGATGAGCACCGAGCAAGCAGCGGGCACGCGAGCCGAAGAGCTTCTGGAGCTCGCCGAGCGCTACGCCGCGCACAACTATCATCCGCTGCCGGTGGTCATCGCGGAGGGTGACGGCGCCTGGGTCACCGACGTCGAGGGGGAGCGGTACCTCGACATGCTTGCGGCGTACAGCGCGCTCAACTTCGGCCACCGCCATCCCCGGCTCGTCGACGCTGCGCACCGCCAGCTCGACCGGCTGACGCTGACGTCCCGGGCATTCCACAACGACATGTTCCCTCTGTTCTGCCGCGATCTGGCCGAGCTCGCCGGCAAGGACATGGTCCTCACGATGAACACCGGCGCCGAGGCCGTCGAGACCGCGATCAAGACGGCGCGGCGGTGGGGGTACGACGTGAAGGGCGTCGAGCCGAACCGCGCGAAGATCGTCGTCGCCGATGGGAACTTCCACGGCCGGACCGTGACGATCGTGAGCTTCTCGACCGACCCGACCGCGCAGGAGGGGTTCGGTCCGTTCACCCCGGGATTCGAGGTCGTGCCGTACGGCGATGTGGATGCGCTCCGTACGGCGATCGATGGCGACACCGTCGCGTTCCTCGTCGAACCGATCCAGGGCGAGGCCGGCGTGATCGTCCCGCCCGAGGGCTACCTGCGGGCGGCGCGCGAGATCTGCACCGAGCGCGGCGTCCTGATGATGGCCGACGAGATCCAGTCAGGACTCGGCCGCACGGGTACGACGTTCGCCGTGGAGCACGAGGGCGTCGTTCCCGATGTGTACATCCTGGGCAAGGCGCTCGGCGGAGGGATCATGCCGCTGTCGGCGGTCGTCGCCGACCGAGCCATCCTCGGCGTATTCAAGCCGGGTGAGCACGGTTCGACGTTCGGGGGGAACCCCCTCGCGAGCGCGATCGGCATCGAGGTCATCGACATGCTCCGCGAGGGCACGTACCAACGCGCGTCGGCGGAGCTCGGCGCGTGGCTCCTGCAGGCGCTCCGTGACGCCTCCTTGCCGCAGGTGACCGAGGTGCGTGGGCGCGGCCTGTGGATCGGCGTCGACCTCGATCCCGCCGTCGGAACGGCCCGCGAGATCTGCGAGCGGCTGATGGCGCGCGGGATCTTGGCGAAGGACACGCACGAGTCGACCGTGCGGCTCGCGCCACCACTGTGTGTGTCGCGCGAGGACCTCGGCTGGGCGGTCGAGCGCATCGTCGACGTGATCGGCAGCGCCTGACGGTTCGCGGCGCCCTCCATCCATCGCCTAGGCTTCGCTCCCGTGACGCCTCCCGAGCGCGGGCCTGCGCCCGCCGAGCGTATGACGGTTGCGATCGTCGGTGACCTGATCTCCACACGGCCGATCGCGCCGATGCTTGCGAATGACGCCCGGTTCGCGGCCGCCATCGAACGGCTCAATACAGTCGATGTCGCCGTCGGCAACCTCGAGTTCGCCGCTGCGGACCCGGACGACCCGGAGGCGTGGATCTGGTCGATGCCCAACGACTGGTCCATCGCGTCCGATCCGGCCGCCGTGGGCGACCTCCGTGACCTGGGGTTCGGTGCGGTTGGGCGGGCCAACAACCACACGATGGACCGCGGCCCCGCGGGCATGCGCACGACCACTCTGCTGCTCGACGAGGCCGGCATCGACCACGCTGGCGCCGGCGAGGATCTCGCACGTGCCGGCGCACCGCGGTATCACGAGACGGCGCGCGGCAGGCTCGGGATCGTCAGCGTGACCACGAGCCCGTCGCCGCCCGACACCGCCGGAGCGCTCGATGCATTCGCCGGCCTCGCGCCGCGCCCCGGTGTGCATGCGCTCGCGGTTGAACCCGTCGTCACGGTTCCCGGCCCGGCACACGAGGCGCTCCGCGCGGTGCACGACCTCGTCCCGGATGCGATGGGCGAATGGATGAACGGCGATCCGGGGCTGCGCGTGTTCACCGCGCGGTTCGAGCGGGGCGACGACGTGTCCGTGCGCTACGAGGTCGACCCCGAGGGACGCGCTCGGCTCCTTCGCTCGGTTCGCCAGGCGGCGAAGCACGCCGACGTCGTGATCATGACGGTGCACGCCCATCAGGGGGACGCGGACCCGGCGACGCCGCCCGCGTTCCTCCGGGAGCTGGGCCGCGACGCGATCGCGGCGGGCGCAGACGCGGTGGCGGTAAGCGGCCCGCACACGCTCGCGCCCGTCGAGCTCGTCGACGGGCGTCCCGTGTTCTTCGGCCTCGGTGACTTCATCTGGAGCGACCTCGGCGGTCCGCTTCCGGCATCGT
Organism: Actinomycetota bacterium; assembly: GCA_036265325.1. Lineage (GTDB taxonomy): Bacteria > Actinomycetota > UBA4738 > UBA4738 > HRBIN12 > AC-51. Next base: position 86,782 of record DATAPH010000023.1, read on the forward strand.
TCTGGCCCAGGACGCGGGCGGTGCTTGGGTCGGACATCGACCCGGCGACGATGACGGAAGCGGAGCTGGTCGAGCGGCTCAACGACGACGGGTTCACCGACCCGTGGGTGTTCCGGGCGGTCCAGGCCGAGCTGGTCATCGGGCCGACGGGCGTCGAACAGGTGCAGGTCCACCCCGTGGACCTCGGTCAGCACGAGCCGATCACGCGGCGCGGTGTGCCGCGCGTCGCCGAACCGTCGGTTGCGGCTGAGATCCTCGAGCGGCTCGCAACCATGTCGGCGCCCTTCGGCGTGACCGTCGACGTCGCCGACGGTGTCGGCACGGTGAGGCCTCGGGAGACCGCGCCCGCCGGCTGACCTGCGGGTGATAGAACTCCGATATGCCGGCCACCTGCCCACACTGCGGCCACGCGATCGACGACGGCGTGACGACATGTCCGCACTGCGGTCGCGACATCGCACAGGCGGCAACGGCGCCGATGGCAACCGCTGCGCCCACGACCGCGCCGATCGCCCCGATCGCGCCGGCGCCCGTGCCACCGGTGATGCCCGCCGCCCCACTCGCCGCCCCGGCGACGGGCGGGCTTGCCGTCGCCGCGCTGGTGATCGGCATCATCGCCATCGTCTTGTCGTTCACGGTGGTGTTCGGGTTCGTGCTCGGCGCCCTCGCGATCGTCTTCGGTGCGATCGCGGTCGCCCGGGCTCGCACACCGGGAACCGGCGGCAAGGGAATGGGCCTCGCGGGCCTTGTCCTCGGGATCGTCGCGATCGCCTTCGCGGTGCTCATGATCGTGTTCGTGTTCAACATCGGGAACGCGGTCAACGACAACTTCTCGAACATCCAGTTCTGCATCGACCACCCGCACAACCCATCCTGCCGCGACCCGCGCGTGCCGTGAGGTGGTCTTCCGCGCCGTCCGGGCGCAGGATGGAACGGTGTCGCTTCACCGATCGACCCTGCTCTCGCTCGAAGAGGTCGAGGGATGGCGCGCGTGGAGCGTCGTCGAACGCGATGGCGAATACGTCCTCTCGTCGTTGACCCGCGCGGAAGCGTGGGAGCCCCGCCGGCCGTTCGCCGCGACGTGCACCCGTAAGCAGCACGCCGCGCCCGGCGCTCGATGCTCGTGCGGCGTCTACGCGGCGGCCGAGCCCACCGAGCTCGCCCGCCTCGGTCGGATCGCCGGCGCCGCCATCGGGCAGGTGTCGCTGTGGGGGCGGCTCGTCGAGCACAGCCGCGGGTATCGAGCGGAAGCGGCCTACCCGACGCGCATCCGTCTCGTCTGCGTCTCCTGCCTGAGCGAGGGACGCGGCGAGCCCGCGACCGCGGTCGAACCGGACGCATCGGGCGACCGCGTGCGGCTGCGGCCCGTCTGTGACCTCCACGCCGACGGTGCGTCGTTGCCCGCGGCTCGTCCGGTCGAGGCGGCGCTGCTCGCCACGTATCAGGTGGACCTGTTGCCCGACGGATCTGTTCGCCGGATCCAGCGTGCGCGCGACCCTCGCCGCGTGCGTCGCGCCGTGGCCTTCGCCGCAGCTGCGGCGGTCGCTCTGTCGGTCGCCATCGGCGCCGTCGCGTTGCTCCGAGCGCGCGAGGCCGTCGCGAGCCCGGCCGCGGTTCTGCCGCCGCCCGGGCTTGTTGCGCATGCCGGCCGCCAGAACGGACCGATCCCGCGAACGGGAGACGGCTTGCGCACGGTGAGCCATGCCAAGCTCGCGGCGTTGTCGCCCTTCCCGACGCTGCACTGCGGGACGATGACCCCGACCGGCGTCGTCGCGACCCTGTCATGCGCAGACCCGGCGTCGAACGTGTTCGTCGAGAACTACGGGCCGGCGGGCGAGCACCGCTTCGGCACGTGCGACAAGCGAACGGTCGCCAAGTCGGTCAAGGGGGATCGGATCCTGTGCTGGCGTCCGATGTCGCCTGAGCCCGCGGGCACTCCCTAGATCGACCCGCTGAACGTGTCGCACGCGCCTGCGTCGCCGGACTGATATCCGGTCGAGAACCAGTGCTGCCGTTCCTCGGACGACCCATGCGTCCAAGTCTCGGGGTTGACCTTCCCCTGGAACTCCTGTTGGAGCCGGTCGTCGCCGACCGCTGCCGCAGCCGACAAGGCGTCCGCGACGTCGCTCTGCGTGATCCGCGTGATGAAGCCCGTCTGCACGGCGTTCGCGGCCCAAACCCCGGCGTAGCAGTCGGCCTGCAGTTCCAGCCGCACCGATGCGCTCTGCGGCCCCTCGCTGTTGGCGCCACCGCGGTCGATCGTTCCCTGGAGATCCTGGACGTGATGACCGTATTCGTGCGCAAGCACGTAGGCCTGCGCGAGCGGACCACCGGACGCGCCGAACCGGCTCGTGAGTTCCTGGAAGAACCCGAGGTCGATGTACACGTGCTGGTCGGCGGGGCAGTAGAAGGGACCGATCGCCGTCGTTGCCGTACCGCAGCCGGTCTGCGTTCGATCGGTGAAGAGCACGGTGGTCGCGTCGGTGTACCCCGACAATGTGTGCGACCAGTAGTCCTGGATGCTGTTGACGTACGCGACCACGGTGCAGTCCTGGCTCTGCTGCGCATCGGCTCCCGTGCGGCACGACGAGAGGTCGCTCGACGGTGCTGTGCCACTCGACGATCCGCCGCCGATGCCGCCGTTCAGCAGCAACAGGACGATCGCGACGACGAGCCCGACGGCGCCGCCGCCGAGGGCGATGGGGGAGCCGGACATGCCGCGACGGTCGCTGACCTGCGACGGGTCGAGGCGGGCGCGCCTACGGATACGCATGGCGCCAGCTCTACCCGAAGCGCCCGCTCGTCAAGCGTCGCTCACGTCACCGAACGATCAAGCAGACGTGCGCCGAGGGCGGGCATCCGAAGCGCATGCCCACCCTCGACGTCCGATCAGCGGATGGCCCCCGCTCGGAGCTCCACGGAACGCTGATGGTCCGTGAGGTTCTCCTCGACGTGCAGCCATCCGAAGTAATAGTGAAAGCCCAACCCGATCAACATCCCGCCGACGGCGAACGCCGACCACGGGAATCCGGGTGCAACGAACACGTTGACGAGGATCAAAGCGACGGACACGACCGCGGTGATGATGCCGTGCACGACGATTCCCCGACGTCCTTCGACCCTCGCGAGCCTTCGCTCAGCCTCTTCGTATGCATCCAGCGAGATGGTCGTCATCGGTCGTCCCTCCTCAACCGTGGTGTGGATCAACCGCCATCGCGGGCGGCAGTTCCGCGCCCCGAACCGTGAGCTCCATGTGCAGCGCGATGTGCGCGACGATCGGAGCGACGAGCGCTCCGGTGAGCAGGAATGCGAGCGCTTGCAGTCCGCACGTCACGAGGGCACCGAGCAGTTTCGGGCGAGCGCCGCGCGTCCGGAACTCCGCGTATCCGAGGTGATGGACCAAGATCACGAGCAGCGATCCCGCGATCGCGAGACCACCTGCGACGGCCTTGCCGCTGTCGGTATCGGTCCATCCCGCGGCGACCGTCGCCTGCCATATCGTCAGAACGGGGTACACCGCGAGGAGCAACGCCTCCGCGATGCCGTACACAACGTCCTCCCACGCGAAGAGCTCGGCGCGCCTGAGCCCGTCCGTTCGCTGGCCTCGCGGCAGCCGGCGGATCAACGGCGTCACCGCGCCCGCGACGGCAAGTCCGGCCACCAAACCCCAGGCGAGGTTCGATCCCGCGATATCCGTGAACGAGGTGCCCGACCACGCCAGGTACCAGCCGCCGATGCCGGCGACGACGAACGCCAAGACGCCGATGTATGGGGTCCTTCGAACACCGAGTACATCTGTCACGAGCCAGGTGACGGCGAAGGCTGCAACCAGCACGACCAGGTATGCGGCGATCGCTTCCTGCCAACTGAACGAAGGATCTGCGACAGGCACCGTGCTCACCTCCTTCGGTCCTCTGAACCAATCACATCACCGATGGTGCGTCGCGCGCCAGGACGACGGTCCTGCTGTCGGCGGGACCCTCGTTCGCCGCCGACCCTACGAGGCGTGCGTTTCAAAAAGCGACGTCGAGAGTCACTCGAGCTGTCGTTCACCCCAGCGCAGACTATTGATCGCGCATGAGTCGTCCCGGGTCCTGCGCGTCATGGGCCGTCTGCCCTTCATCGCCTCCTCGTGCGTCGACGACACTGAGGTTTGGAGAAGGGAGGAGGACCTGCGATGACGACAGGAGCGGAACGAAACGTCGGACTCGGGTCCGTCGCCGCCGGTCTGGGCGCGATGGCATTCGCCGTCACATCCGGCTTGACGACTGCCGATGGCGGCCCCGACTGGGTGGGCATCATCACGGTTGCGGCGGGAGTGATCCTTGTCGCGACCGGGCTGTTCAATATGTTCCACCATGGCACAGCCGAGTCGTGAGCATCGACAACTCTCCCGACCGGTTGGCGGACGAGGTCGCACGAAAGGGAACGCGCCGGCCGATCCGATGACAGAAGGGTGGGCCCCCGGGGATTCGAACCCCGAACCTGCGGATTAAGAGTCCGTTGCTCTGCCGGATTGAGCTAGAGGCCCGACGAACCTTACCGAGCGCGGGCCCCCGATGACTCAGTCAGCGACTCAGCCGCGCAGGTGATCGTCGCCGTAGACGACCTTGCTGAGGTACGTGTCGACGTCCTCGAATGCGGTCCACATCTTCTGGAACCACTTGGGACCGGTCGGCTCGGGCGCGTCCGCGTCGTGCTCGGCCTCGCTCATGTCCGGGTCCTCGTCGACGTGCGCGAGCGCTGCGAGGTGGGCGGCACCCATGAGATCGCCGGAGGCCCGCTTCAGCTCCATCAGGTCGGCCGTCGACGCCACGCGGGCGACCACGCCGTTCCCAAGATCCTCCGTCGTCGCCCGCTCCGCGAGGCCGTCGTAGGCCTCGCCGAGCTCGATCACGTCGAGCTGCCCGGCGGCCGTCAGATAGGAGCTTCGATGCGCGTCGTCCTCGCCGATCGGCTCCGCGCCGAGTTGCACGAGCGCAAGTCCCAAGTTCCCGAGGTTCTCCTCGTCGGCCGGCGGGATCACGATGTCGACGTCATCGAGCGTAATCGTGGACCCTCGGGCGGCCGAGGCGAGGCCCCCGACCAGAACGTAGGAAACCCCGTGCGAACGGAGCCCGGCGAGCAGGCGCAGCGGATCGAACTCGTCTTCCATCCCGATACCCCCTCGGTGCGTGTACCTGGAGATAGGTATCGGCCGCGAGGCCAGGAACGTTGAAGGGCGACCGACGGGGCTCGAACCCGCGACCTTCTGGACCACAACCAGACGCTCTAACCACCTGAGCTACGGCCGCCATACGCACGATCGCGTCGTGCCTGCTCACGATACCAACGGCGACCTTCCTGACCGCCCTTCAACGGCCGGGACTTGCCTTCCGCCGGCTTCATCGGCGAGAATCTTGAACGGCCGTTCAAACTCTCATCGACCCAGAGCGGCCGCAGGAGGCAGAACCCCTATGGCAACGACCGAGTTCGACCTCGGCAAGATCGACGAGCTGATCGCCAAAGAAGAGGCGATCCTCGAGCCGCGGCACAAGGAGTCGATCGCGTACCGCGAGATCGCAGACCGTCATGTCGCGGGGGGTGTCGCTTCGAGCTGGCAGGACTCGCCGCCACACGCGATCTTCATCGACCGCGGCAAGGGGTCCCGTATCTGGGACATCGACGGAAACGAGTACATCGACTTCCACCTCGGCTACGGCGCGATGGTGGTGGGACACGCGAACCCAACGATCATCGACGCGATCAAGAAGGCCGCCGACCGTGGCACGCATTTCGCGCAGCCGACCAGGGATCTCGACGTGATCGGCGAGAATCTGACCGACCGGTTCAAGCTCCCGCTGTGGCGCTTCGCCAACTCCGGGACCGAGGCGACGCTCGAGGCGCTCCGTTTGATGCGCGCCAACACCGGCCGCGACATGCTCATCAAGATCGAGGGCTCGTATCACGGACACCACGACTCGATCATGTTCAGCGTCGCGCCCGACCGCTCCGAGATCGGGCCGCGCGAGCACCCGGTCACGGTTCCGCAGGCGATGGGCATCCCGCAGGCGTTCGCCGACCTGGTTCGTGTCGTGCCGTTCAACGATCTGGTCGAAGCGAAGCGCGCGTTCGACGAGAACCCCGGCAAGATCGCCGGCATGATCGTCGAGCCGGCGATGATGAACTGCGGCGTGATCTTGCCGGAGCCCGGCTACCTACAGGGCCTGAAGGACCTTTGCCACGAGAACGGCGCGTACCTCGCATTCGACGAGGTCAAGACCGGCGCGACGCTCGCGTACGGGGGGGCCGTTGAGTCGTTCGGCGTGGTGCCCGACGTGATCTGTCTCGCGAAGGCGATTGGCGGCGGCACGCCGTGCGGCGCCATCGGGTCGACCGAGGATCTGTACGGCCCGGTGATCCGCGGCGAGTACGACATGGCCGGCACGTTCAACGGCAACCCGCTCACGATGGCCGCCTCGCGCGCCACGCTCACCGAGGTGCTCGTGCCCGAGGTGTACGAGCACTTCACCCGGATCGACAAGGTGATGAAGGACGGTCTCAACTCGGTGGTCGAGAAGTACGAGCTGCCGTGCTACGTGACCGGCCTCGGCGCGAAGGGTTCGGTGATCTACTCGAACCAGCCGGTGCGCGAGTACCGCGACGCGGTCGGCATCGATGAGCGGATCAGCTACCTCGCGTGGCTCTTCCAGCAGAACCGCGGCGTGTTCAAGTCTCCCTGGACCAAGCAGGAGACCTGGACGACATCGGTCGCGCACACCGAGGACGACGCGTCTCGATACATCGCGAACTTCGAGGAGTTCGCGTCGGCCGTCACGTCCTGAGCGCGTTGCCGCCGGTCGCGCGGACGGGGAGACTGCCCGCATGACGCCCGAACCGACGCCGGTCGAGCTGCCCGACGGGCGCTCCGTCGACGTCTACGTCGACGGGCCGCCTGACGGTGTGCCGCTCGTCTCGCATCACGGCACGCCCGGCGCCGGGCTGCCGTACGGTCCGTTCGTCCGGGCGGCGGCCGAACGAGGCATGCGATGGGTCTCGTACTCGCGGCCCGGCTACGCCTCGTCGACCCGCGTCGAGGGGCGATCGGTTGCCGACTGCGTCGCCGACGTCGTTGCGATCGTCGATAGCCTCGGCGCCGGTCGCTTCTACACGACCGGCGGCTCGGGCGGCGGCCCGCATACCCTCGCGTGCGCCGCGCTGCTGCCAGACCGGGTGCTCGCATGCGCGGCGATCGCCTCGGTGGCGCCGCGCGACGCATCGGGCTTGGACTGGACCGACGGCATGGGCCCCGAGAACATCGAAGAGTTCGGCGCCGCCGAGGAGGGTCCCAACGCGCTCGAGCGTTTCCTCGAGCCAGAGGCGCAGGGTTTGCGAGAAGCGAACTCTGCGCAGGAGCTGATCGACACGATGGCCGGGCTGTTGCCGCCGGTCGATCGCGGCGCGCTGAGCGGCGCCTACGCCGAGGCGACGATCGAGTCGATGCATCGCTCGGTCCGGAGCGGCATCTGGGGTTGGTTCGACGACGACATGGCGTTCCTCAAGGACTGGGGCTTCTCGGTCGACGCGATCGAGGTTCCCGTCGCGGTGTGGCAGGGCCGACATGACCAGATGGTTCCGTTCGGGCACGGTGCGTGGCTCGCGGAGCACACGGCCGGCGCACGCCCGCACCTGCTGGTCGACCACGGGCATCTTTCGATCGCGGTCTCGTCGTACGACCGGGTGCTCGACGACCTGCTCGAGATGGAGAAGGAGCGCGCATGACCGACACCGTCCAGATCGATCTCGGACTCGTCGAAGAGCTGACCAAGCGTGAGACGGCTGCGCTCGACGAGAAGCACACGAAGAGCCTCAGCTACCGCGAGACCGCGAAGGCGCACCTACCCGGTGGCGTGTCGTCGTCGTGGCAGAGCTGGCCGCCGCACCCGATCTACGTCGACCGCGGTGCGGGCTCGCGGGTGTGGGACATCGACGGCAACGAGTACGTCGACTTCCACAACGGGTACGGCGTGATGTTGATGGGCCACGCCCATCCGAAGATCGTCGAGGCGGTGCGGAAGCGGGTCGCGCTCGGGACGCATTTCGCGCAGCCGACGGAGGACGCGCTACCGGTCGCGGAGCAGCTGACCGAGCGCACCGGCCTGCCGTTCTGGCGGTTCGGCAATTCGGGAACCGAAGCGACGCTCGACGCGGTGCGGATCATGCGCGCGACCACCGGGCGCGACCTGTTGGTCAAGATCGAGGGCACGTACCACGGCCATCACGACGCGCTGATGGTGAGCGTGTTCCCGGCCGAATCCGACGCCGGACCACGGACGCGGCCGCATTCCGTCCCGCAGACCGCGGGCATGATCCCCGGCACCACCGACTGGACGGTCAACGTGCCGTTCAACGATCTCGAGGCCGCGCAGAAGCTGTTCGCGGAGCGCAGTGACGAGATCGCCGGCATGATCATCGAGCCGATCATGACCAACTGCGGCGTCGTGATCCCCGACCACGGCTATCTCGAAGGGCTCAAGGAGCTCTGCCACACGCACGGCGCGATGTTCGCGTTCGACGAGGTCAAGACGGGGTTCACGGTGGCGTGGGGCGGCGCGATCGAGGCCTTCGGTGTGCAGCCAGACCTGGTCGCGTTCGCCAAGGCGCTCGGCGCCGGCTTGCCGTGTGGCGCGATCGGCGGCACCGAGGACGCGATGCGCAAGGTGATCGCCGGCGAGCTCGACCAGGTCGGCACCTTCAACGGGAACCCGCTCACGATGGCCGCCGCCAAGGTGAACCTCGAAGAGGTCTTGACGAAGGACGCGTACACGCGCCTCGACGAGATCAACGCGATCCTTCGGCGCTGCGACGACGTGATGGTCCGGTACCACCTGCCCGCGTCGATGAAGACGCTCGGCGCGAAGGGCTCCATCGACTGGAGCGAGACGCCGATCCACGAATACCGCGATCTGTGGAAGATCGACGACCGCATCCCGCAGCTCGCGTGGCTCTGGCAGCTCAACCGCGGCGTGTTCAAGAGCCCCGGCTCGAAGTGGGAGAGCTGGACGACGTCGATCGTGATGAGCGACGCCGACGTGGAACGCTACGTCGAGAACTTCGAGGAGATGGCCGAGGCCATCACGCGGTAGTCATCGCGAACAGGTACGTGTGTTGCACCGAGAGGCGGGGTAGCCTCCGGCGGTGAGCGACTCCCCGTCGGACTCCGAGTCGCCGCGGCCGCCTTGGCTCCCAGAGGTTCTCAAGCTCGGCGGCCGACGGCTGTTCTTCGTGCTGGTCGCGGCCTTCCTCGCGGTGCTCGTGATCCGCTGGCTGACACACGAGCTGTCGAGCTTCCTCACGATCATCTTCATGTCGCTGTTCCTGTCGTTCGCGCTCGAGCCCGCCGTCCAATGGTTGGTGAACAAGGGATGGAAGCGAGGGGCTGCGACCGGGTTGATGCTCGGCCTCGTGTTCCTCGCGGGCGTCTTCTTGCTCGCGTTGATCATCCCGGCGGTCGTCACGGGGTTCAAACAACTGTTCGACAACGCGCCGCAGCTCGTGGACCGGTTCGTCGGCTGGCTGCACGTCATCGGCATCAAGAACGTTTCGACCGACAATCTGATCACCGAGCTGCAGAACAACGCCGACAAGGTGATCGCCGCCGCGCAGGGCATCGCGGGCGGCCTGATCCTGGGCGTCGCCACGAGCATCCTCGGCGCGCTGTTCAAGGTGGCGACGGTAGGGCTCTTCACGTTCTACTTCGTCGCCGAGGGACCGCGGCTACGGCGCGCGATCTTGTCGATGACGCCCCCGGAGCGCCAGGAGCGGCTGCTGTTCGTGTGGGAACACGCGATCATCCAGACCGGCGGGTACTTCTACTCGCGTCTGCTCCTCGCCGTGATCAACGGCACCGGGATGTACATCGTGCTGCGTCTGAACGGCGTGCCGTTCGCGGCTCCTCTTGCGATCTTCGAGGGGATCGTCGCCGAGTTCATCCCGATCATCGGGACATACATCGGCGGCGCCCTGCCGGTCCTCGTGGCGTTCCTCACGTCGCCGGGCGCGGGGATCTGGGCGGCCGGCTACATCGTGGTGTACCAGCAGCTCGAGAACTACATCCTCAGCCCGCGGCTGACCGCCAGGACGATGTCGTTACACCCTGCGATCGCGTTCGCGGCGGCGCTGATCGGTGGCGCGATCGGTGGGTTGCTCGCCGCGTTCCTCGCGCTGCCGGTCGCCGGCGTGATCCAGTCCGCGATCATCGAGTACTCGAAGCCGTACGAGGTCGTCGCGGAGCCGAAGGAAGGGCTGGAGGTCGCGGCGCAGGTGATCGAAGAAGGCGCCGACGGCAACGCAGGCGGAGATGACGACGGCAACGACGGTGCGAAGGTCCACGACGACGGCGACGTCGGCGGCGACGCCGAACCGTAGACTCCGCGCATGGCGCAGCCCGTCGTCGGCGTGATCATGGGTTCCCGATCGGACTGGGAGACGATGCAGCACGCGTGCGCGACGCTGGATGAGCTGGGCGTTGGGTATGAGCGCCGCGTCGTCTCGGCGCACCGCACGCCGGAGCTGATGGCGGAGTACGCCTCGGGCGCTGCAGACCGCGGGCTCCAGGTGTTGATCGCCGGCGCGGGCGGCGCGGCGCATCTGCCCGGCATGACGGCCGCCCACACGCACTTGCCGGTGCTCGGCGTGCCCGTCGAATCGCATGCGCTCACGGGCATGGACTCACTGCTGTCGATCGTGCAGATGCCGGCCGGTGTCCCGGTGGGCACGCTCGCGATCGGCCGTGCCGGCGCGGTCAATGCGGCCTTGCTCGCGGCGTCGATCGTGGCCCTCGGCGACGACGGCGTGCGGGAGCGGCTGCGTGCGTTCCGCTCGACGCAGACGCAGACGGTGCTCGACAACCCGGACCCCGCCGGGTAGCGCGGTGCGGGTCGCGATCATCGGCGGCGGCCAGCTCGGCCGCATGCTGGTGCAGGCGGGGGAGCGGCTCGGCATGGCGTGCGTCACGCTCGACCCGGCGAACGACTCGCCTGCCGCACAGGTCGGTCCCGCGATCGTCGGCGCGTACGACGACCCGTCCACGCTCGCGCAGCTCGTCGAGGGCGCCGACGTGGTGACGTACGAGTTCGAGAACGTGCCGGTCGAGGCGGTGCGCGCGCTCGCGACGCCGGTGCGTCCGCCACCCGCCGCGCTCGAGGCGGCGCAGGACCGGATCGCGGAGAAGACGTTGTTCACCGACGTCGGCCTGCCCGTGCCGACGTTCGCGGCGGTGGACGACCTCGCGTCGCTCGATGTGGCCGTCGAGGCGATCGGTCTGCCCGCGGTGTTGAAGACCCGACGCTTCGGCTACGACGGAAAGGGGCAGGCCGTGATCCGGAGCGGCGAGCTTCTGGAGGACGCGTGGCGCGCGGTCGGCGAGGTTCCCTCGATCGTCGAAGCGCTCGTTCCGTTCGACCGGGAGCTGTCGATCATCGCGGTGCGCGCCGACGACGGCGAGATGCGGTGCTACCCGCTCGTCGAGAACCATCATCGCGAGGGCATCCTGCGCGTCTCGTACGCGCCGGCGCCGGACCTGACCGGCGAGCTGCAGGCGGCCGCCGAGGCGCACGCTCGAGCGGTGGCCGACCGTCTCGAGTACGTCGGAGTCTTCGCGATCGAGCTCTTCGAGGCGGGGGGCGCCCTGCTCGGCAACGAGATGGCGCCGCGTGTCCACAACTCGGGCCACTGGACGATCGAAGGCGCCGAAACGAGCCAGTTCGAGAACCATCTGCGGGCGGTCTGCGGGCTGCCGCTCGGCGACGTCTCGGTTCGCGGCCAGGTCGCGATGGTCAACGTGATCGGGCAGGAGCCCGACGCCGCCGCGATCTTGGCCATCCCCGGCGCGCATCTGCACAGCTACGGCAAGCAAGCCCGCCAGAGGCGCAAGCTCGGCCATGTGACGCTCTTCGCCGACGACCCAGAAACGTTGCGGGAGCGTGTGGTTCAGGTTTCCGGTCATCTGACCGATGCCTGACACCACATGGCGTACCTGACGTGTCCCGACTGCATGATGCCGAGTCCAGTCGGCGATGATGCGGTCAAGTACGCCTGCATGTCGTGCTTCACCGAGATCGTCTTCGAGACCTGCCCCGAATGCGAGTTCAGGCAGTCGATCCCATCGCGCTGGCAAGGGTCATACACCTGCGGGAAGTGCGGCGCGCGGTGCGAACTGCCTCGCCGCCGCATGTACTCCACGTCGACGAAGGCGTTCGGCGTGCAGGGCTACGGGTACGTGTACCCGAAGCTCTGACGAACGGCGGTCCGCTCGTCGGTCCGGCCGAGGCCGAACGGACCCCTCCCTCCGCCCGTTCCGGGGCCGCCATATGCCCGCTACCCTGGGGCAACGATGCGACGCCTCCCCCTCGTCGGTCTGGCGATCTCCGTGCTGCTCGTGCCCGTCGCTGCCTCGGCGAGCGTTCCCGATGCTGCCGTCACGCGGGACCTCGTCGGTGGATCGGGTCCCGCCGCCGTCGCGACCGCGATCGGCGACGTCACCGGTGACGGCGTCCCGGACCTGATCGTCGCGCGCGGGGCCGACGCCGGACCGGACGCCTACACGGTCGCGGTGTTCGACGGCCCGCTCACCGATCCGCTCCCGACCGACCCCTCGTTCGTGGTGACGCCGACGGCGCGAAGCGGCGCGTACCAAGTGGTCGTCGGCGATCTGAACCACGACGGCTTCGGGGATCTTGCTGTCGCAGATGTGAACGGCGTCGACGCGCTCGGCAACCCGACGCCGGGGATCGACATCTTTCTGCAACCTGCCGATGGCGGCGACATCCCGGCCACGGCGTCGAACTTCTTGAGCAGTACCCCGGTGATCGATCTCGCGGTCGCGGATATGAACGGCGACGGTCGAGACGACCTGCTCTTCACGCGCCCGAACACGACCCCGATCGACGTTCGGCTGCGCACGCAGTTCTTGGGCGGCGGCTTCTCGTCGGCGACCGCGGTGATGTCGAACGCGCCCGCGAGCGGGCTCACCGTGGGTGACGTGAACGGCGACGGCCTGAACGACTTCGCGCTCGATGGTTCGATGAGCGGGTCGATCCCGGTCTTCGTGCAGCAGCCGAATTACACGTTCACCGAGGCGGACGTCACGTTACCGGTCGACATCGCGAGCGTGACGGGTGTCCTCCTGACCGACCTCAACGGCGACGGCACCGACGATCTGCTCGTCGTGACCAGCGCGGACGAACTCTCGTGGGCCCCTGCCGACGGCACCGGTGGGTTCGGCTCGTTCTCGACGGCGATGCCGACACCCGGCGTGGCCGCCAAGGAGGTCGCCGACCTCAACGGCGACGGACGCCCCGACCTCGCGACGTTCGGCAGCGACGGGTCGCTCCGGATCTATCTCCAACAAGCCGGGGGCGGCCTCGGCGCGCCGTGCATCCTCCCCGGCACGGCGTCGCCGGGCGGCGACGCCGCGACCTCGACGGGCGACCTCACGGCGGACGGCGCCGCCGACATCGCCGACGCCGATGTCGGCGGCACCTCGGGCGGCGCGTGGCTCTTCCGCCAACTCTCCGGCGGGGCGAAGCTCGCGACATCGGTCGATGCGTCGGCATCGAGCGACTCGATCCCGTACAACCAGGCGATCGACGTCACCGGCACGTTCCACAACCCGGGCGGTGGGTGCCTGCAAGACGACACGGTGTCGTTGCAGCGGACGGGGCCCGACGGCACGCTAGACCTCGGGCCGACCGACGTCGCGGGGGACGGGTCGTTCAGCTTCGAGGATGTCCCTCCGACGGCGGGGTCGTACGACTACCAAGTGGTGTTCGGCGGCGACGACACGCATGCGACGTCATCGAGCACGACGATGCACGTCGACGTCGCCAAGGTGCCGACCTCTGTTTCTCTCGCGCCGTCGGCCGATGTGATCTCGTACGGATCGACGACGACGCTCCGCGCGACGATGCACGGCGGGGTCGCGAGCTCGATCGTTCGCTTCGACCGGTACACGGCGAACGGATGGAAGGCCGTCGGCACGGCGACGGTCGGTGCTGACCACATCGCGACGCTCGATGTCCAGCCGCCCGCGCTGTCGAAGTACCGCGCGGTGTTCGTGTCGACGACGAGTCGCGTGGGGAGCGTCAGCGGTTCCGTCACGGTGCAGGTGCATGCCGTGCTCGAGAGCCGCATGATCGGAAAGGGAACGACCGACGGCCGCTACACGGTGTACGCCTGCTGCACCGCGTACTTCTACGTCAAGCTGAAGCCCCCGCATCCCGGGTCGAAGTGGGTCGCAACGGTGCAGTATCACGCCAAGACACGTTGGCGGCCGCTCGGCCAGGCGACCTACAAGGTGGAGAAGGACGGCGACGCGGCGATCTACTTGAACGCGGTCACGGGCTACCACTACCGGGTGCGCGGCCATTGGAGCGGCGACGCCGATCATCTTGGCGCGACGAGCGCTTGGCAGTACTTCCGGTACCGATAACGGAAGGCGCCCCGGGCAGGATTCGAACCTGCGGCCTCGGGATTAGAAGTCCCTTGCTCTGTCCTGGCTGAGCTACCGGGGCTGGGCAGAGCCTACTGCCGAGTTTCCGTCGTTCTGCAGAGCGGGTGACGGGAATCGAACCCGCATAGCCAGCTTGGAAGGCTGGAACTCTGCCATTGAGCTACACCCGCGGTTCGCTCCTCAGCATAGCCCGCGACTAGGCTCGGGCCGATGCGGCTCCCGTTCCGATTGGTCGATGTGTTCGCCGACGCGCCGTTCGGTGGCAACCAGCTCTGCGTGGTTCCCGAAACGCCGGACGAGCTCGACACCGGGACGATGCAGGCGCTCGCGCTCGAGATCGGCTTCTCCGAGACCACGTTCGTGACCGCCGTTCGCCCGGACGGGTACGACGTGCGGATCTTCACTCCCGAAGATGAGCTGCCGTTCGCGGGACACCCCACGCTGGGCACGGCGTTCGCGTTGGCGCGCGAGCAGCTGATCGGCACGAAGGCTGTTCAGCGATGCGCGGCCGGCGAGATCCCCGTCAAGATCGATGTCGCGGCCGGCACAGCCACCATGCGTCAGCTGACGCCCGAGGTGGGACGCGAGGTCCAGGACCGAGATGCCGTGGCCGCCGCTGCGGGCCTCGAAACGAACGATCTCGTCGACGACCTCCCGATCGTGCCGGTCTCGACCGGCATCCCACACACCGTGGTGGCGGTTCGCGACGACGAGGCGCTCCGTCGCGCGGTGCGAGACGAGCGTCGTTGCGCCGAGGTGTGCGCGGACGCCGACGCCGAGTCGCTGTATCTGTTCACGATCCGGGCCGCGGGTGACGTGCGCGCGCGGATGTTCGACAAGGGTGTGACCATCGGCGAGGACCCGGCCACCGGTTCCGCGGCGGGACCGCTCGGCGCGTATCTCGCGATGCATGGCCTCATCGAGACGCCCGGCTCGGTCGTGGTCGCGCAGGGGGAGCAGGTCGGCCGGCCTTCGTTCCTTCGCGTGTCGGTGGATCGCGATGAGGACCGATGGCTCCTGGACGTTGCCGGCGGCGTCCATCTTTGGGGCGACGGTGCGTTCGTGATCTAGAGGCGCGTCTCCGCACACGTCACGAGCGGCGGACCGATCCCTGTCGCGGCGCCGACTGGCGTCACGATGCTCTGGACGGTCACCTGGTTGCCGGGCTGCAGATACACCATCGTGCTCGAAGACGTCCCCGGCGGGAATGAGGCTTGGCCCGCTGCCGACGACGACACGTCGCAGAGGAAAGTGGCGGCGGTCGCGCCGGTATTCCGAACGAGGTTGTCGAAGCACACGCTCCCCGGAGCGACCGGGTGACAGTGGCTGGGTTGTTGCGTCGTGGACACCTCGGCGATGGCGGCGCGTGCCGCCGGACGAACCGCCATCGAAACGACGAGCGCCACCGCAGTGAGGATCAGGACGACGAGGGTGGCGACGGCGACGTGGTAGCTGGCCGACGGTCGGTCCGTTCCCTCCATCCGCGCGGAGCCTACCCTCGGACGCCGAACCTATGCAGGTAGGCTGGTCAGACGGGGCGTAGCGCAGCCTGGCTAGCGCGCGTGCTTTGGGAGCACGAGGTCGCGGGTTCGAATCCCGCCGCCCCGACCTCGACCGTCGCAGCCGCGTCAGTGGCAGGACGTCGTGCCTGAATCGGAATACGTCTTCCCCGCTTCGGGAAGGAACTTCCAGTCGTACGCGCCGGAGCGCAGCGTGAGCTGGAGCACACCGTACGTGTCGTTCTGATGCGCCTGGCTGTTCGCGTCGATCGAGCTGCCGAGTCCGGTGAAGAAGGCGCCGCCGGTGCCGACGATGAACTGCCGCACGCCGTGCGACTGGTCGAGGTGACCGCTCGCGTCCTGCGGTGCGAAGCGCTCGTAGTCGTGACTGTGCCCGCTGAGCAGCATCTCGACGCCGGCGTCGTAGAGGTCGGCCCACATCGCTTGCATGAAGGTGTTGTCGCCGTCGTGGCCGGAGCTGTACCGACCCTTGTGCCACATGGCGATCGTGCACTGCGCCGGATGTGCCGCGAGGTCGTTCCGCAACCACGTCTCTTCCGGCGAGCCGGTTCCGCAGCCGCCGATCCGGTCGCACTCCGAGTTGATCGCGACGATGTGCCAGCTCCCGACGTCGAAGCTGTACCAGCCCTGACCCGCGGTACCGGCACGGCTTCCGAAGTACTGGAAGTAGCCGGATGCGTTCGACTGGCCGTACTCGTGGTTCCCCACGACGGGATACGTGATCGACTTCACGCGCCCCCATGTCGGGTCGTAGACCTCATCGAAATCGGTGATGGAGCCGCTGTTGTACTGCAGGTCGCCGAGCGCGAGCACCGCGTCGAAGTCCCCGTTGACGAGCAGGTTCGAGGTGTAGAGCTGGCGGCATGCGGTCGACGTGCCGGTGCCGCTGTGGTAATTCGCGTCGTCGGGGTCACAGGCGACGTCACCCGCCGCGGCGACCACCACTGCGCTTGACGCCGTGGCGGCGAGTTTGCGGCTGATCTTCGATCGGTTTCCGGCGGCGTCACGCGCCCGCACCCGGTATGTGTAGGTGGTGCCGGAGTCGACCGATGTGTCGCGATACGTCGTCGACGGCGCCTCCACGCGCGCAAGGCGTGCGCCGTCGCGAACGACGACGTACGACGAGACACCGACGTCATCGCTTGACGCGTCCCACGCGATCGAGATCTGGGACGACGACGAGCTCGTCACGCGAAGGTTCTTCGGCGTGCTCGGTGGCGTTGTATCGGCCGCCGCCGCGGGGGTCGGGTCGACGACCGACAGCACGAGCAGGTCGGCGACGATCGCAGCTGCGATGAGCACACTCCTTCGCACGCCACGACCCCCTCGCCGTCGACGCCACCGTACCGATGTTCGGTGCTTCGCGCGAGTCGATCGAGGAGAGGCTTAGTTCGCGCGCGTGGCCCGAGGGAACCCGACGATGAACTCGGTCCGCGGACCGATCAACGGCAGGGGGACGCGCTTGGTCTGCACGGTCGGGTCGCCGGCGCCCCGGACTCCGTCGGCGAACGCGGTCTCGCGCGCACGGCTGATCGCGTAGTCGGGAGAGACGGCGCGGTTCCTTCGACGAACCCGGAATTCGTATCGCCCGACACCGACACGGGAGCGCGTCGCTCGCGCTCCCCCAAGAGGGCTGGTGAGGCGACAGCTGGGTGGCCGACACGTCGTGACGCGCGGCGCGCGTACGCTCGATGCGACAAGCGTGTCCTGCCCGCCGCGACGTCGCGGGCCGCGCGGTGGGTAGGCAACAGCGACCGCCGACCGGGACCGCGCATGGTTGACCTTGATCAGGAACAACGGGATGTGCTCATGTGGATCCTGGACCATGGGTCCGGGGATGTCGTGATGGCTCCGGTCGCAGGCACGGACGAGGTCGACCTCGTGATCCCTCGCGGTCCCCGTCTCCGAGTGGCCGAAGACGACGTTGCCCGGCTCGCCGACCTGCTCCTTCTGCAGCACGTGCAGCGGAAGGTCTACCGGGTGACGGAGCTCGGCCGCGACGCGGTTCGGTCCGGTTGACGACGCTCGACGTTCGCGCTCCCGGGCGTCGAACGAAGAAGGCCCCGTGGAGCGCGGGCAGCTCCACGGGGCCTTGGGGCCTATGCAGAGGGGGGACCTGCAGCACAGGCCTGAGGAGTGATGCCCAGCCGAAACGGTTCGAAACGTGTGAACCGTTCAGAGGAGATCGCGGGGCGCTTTGGCGATCGAAACGATGGTCTCGATCGCCAGCCGGGCGACTTCCGAGCCGCCGAGCAGGAAGACCCAATCGTCGCCCTGGCGCTCGTAGAAGTCGGCCGACACCTCGTCGCCCGTGTTGTTGCTCTTCTGGATCAGATAGAGGTTCGGCATGTCACGTCTCCGTATCGGTCGAGGTCGAGGGGTCATTGAGCCTCGACCGCAACGGATGTCTCCTGCGGCATCGGCTGCGGGAACGAGGCCGGTTGTCTCCGAGGGCCTCCAGCGGGGAGAATCGCGCGATGCAGCGCTGGGTGGCGGCCGTCGGGATCTCGTTCGTCTTCCTTGTCGCGTGCTCGAGCACCTCCTCCACGAGCTCGACGCCGCCCGGGACCCTCCCCCCAACGGCCTCAGGCTCTCCTTCCTGCGTCAACAAGACCGAGTTCGACTCCGCGATCCAGTCCGCCCAGGACCATGTCTCCGCCGCTGTCACGGCGGCAGCGTCTCTCAACTTCGGCACCGCCAAGGATGAGCTGCAGCAGGCCGGACAGTCGGTGCAGAACGCCGCCGACATCGTCGGAGCGGCGTCGCCCGAGATGAAGAACGAGCTGCAGTCGGCGAGCGACAGCATCAACCAGGCGATCACGGACCTGCAGAACAACAACGGCGGGGCCGCCGCGACCGACCTCGCCGCCGCAGGCGCAGCGTTGACCCAGGCCACGCAGACGAACGCCAACGACTTCTTCTGCTGAGCCTTACGGCGGCGCGGGACCGCGGCTGTGCCGTGTCATCGCCTCGACGAGCGCGTCGTGGGGGAGCGCGTGAGCCGTGACCCCGTCTCGGCCGGTCATCGTGTCGGCGGCGACGAGCGCGTTGCAGATCGCTTCCTCCGTCGACTCGATCGCGCCCCAGAACAGCTGGGTGATCTCACCGTCGTGCAGCATCGAGACGGTGAGCGGTTCCCCCGCGGACTCGGCCTTGTAACTGGTGAGCGCGCCCGCGTTCGCCGTGGAGAACGCGAAGAAGATGTCGCCGCTCGAGTGCCCGCCGCTGCCGCCCATGCGCGCGATCCCGAGACCGGCGCGTTGCGCCAGTCGCGTGAGCTGATGGGGGAGGAGCGGCGCGTCGGTCGCCAGGATCACGATGATCGAGCCCGCGCCGGCGCGCGCGACGGCTTCCTCGTCGTCCCAAGCCGAGGGCACGACCGAGCGCGGGATCGCAAGGCCGACGGGCACGCCATCGATCGCAAGACGTTCACGGTTGCCGTAGTTCGCCTGCACCAACGCGCCGACGTGCCAGGTGCCGACGAGGCGCGAGGCGGTGCCCGTACCGCCTTTGAACTCATGACAGATCATGCCGGTGCCACCCCCGACGTTGCCCTCGGCGACCGGCCCGTCCGTAGCGTTCGCGAGCGCCTCCTGGACGTGGTGCGTGGTCACGTGCATGCCGTTGATGTCGTTCAGCGCGCCGTCGTACGTCTCGGCGACGACCGGTAGCGACCAGAACGACCCTCGGGCGTTGCGTTCGGCCATGTCTGCGGCGACCAAGCCGTCGCGAACCGTTCCGACCGAATGCGTGTTGGTTATGCCGATCGCGGTCGTGAGCTGGCCGGATTCGCGCACCCACTCGAGGCCGGTCATCTCGCCGTTGCCGTTGAGCGTGTGCGTGCCGGCGAACACCGGCGACAGGCCGATCCGCTCATGCGGCACGATCACCGTGACGCCCGTTCGGATCGGGCCCTGCCCGACGACGAGCGGTCCGTCGCCGTCGATCAGCGTCACCGAACCGACGCGAACACCGGCGATGTCGGTGATCGCGTTCAGCGGTCCGGGCGGCAGCTGACCGACCGAAAGCCCCAGGTCACGGAGCCGTGTCATGGGGTCGGAGGGTAACAGCGGCGATGGATCGGAACGACCGTAGCCTGTGGGCCATGGAGGTCACGTCGAAGGTCCCGACCATGCCGGTGGGCGACGTTCGACGCGCCATCGCGGGCTTCCCGCATCCCGACGGCTACGACCTGGCGGTGATCCCGTTGCGGTACCGGGGCGACAAACCGCACCTGTCCGCGTGGACGGACTTCGACGATAAGGGCATCACGATCCAGATCCCCGATCCGTTCCTGCCGTTCGGGGAGATCGTGCCCTACGGGGCGAAGCGACGGCCCGGCAAGGGCATGCGGTTCATCTGGCTGACCGAAGGTGTGACGTTTCGCAACCCCCGAGAGGTCCTGCGGTTCCTCTACCTGCACGAATGGATGCACTGGTACCTCAAGGAGCAGCGTCACCGGAAGTCGCAGGCAGAGACGACGTGCGATCGCTTCGCCCTCTACAACTATCGGAAGCGGACCGTGACGCTGGACGACGCTTGCGACGCGCTTCGCCGCCGCCGCGACTACTAGTCGGCGGCTACCCGACCTCCGCGGCTGTGACCGCCGCGCGCGCCTCGTGGTCCGACCCGATCGCGCTCTCGAGGAGCACGGCGAAGTGGTCGAGTCGCATGCGCTGCCGCTCGGGCTGGCTCCGCCACCGATGGAAGAGCCCGGGGTCGAGTTCCTCCGTCACGAGGGCATCCTGGATCGCGAACGAGGTCCAATCCACGAGCGACACGATCGTCTCGAGGTCGAGGTCGGCGCGAACCTCGCCGCGCTGCTGGCCCCACTCGACGAAGTCGAGCGTGCCGTACGGATCCTCGCTGACGAGGAACCGGTTGAGCTCGCGCTTGAGCTCGAGGTCGGTCCCGTAGTTGCCGACGAGGACGACGCGGTTCGGAACCCAGTCTTCCTCGACGAGGTGCTGCGTGCGGCCGAGCCAGTACCGCACGACCGAGAAGAAGCCCTCGCCCTTGACGTCGTCGGGGGCGTCGAGCCACGCCGGCAGCATCGAGACGGCCCGCTTGTAGCACTCGAGGAACAGGCCGGCCTTCGACCCGTAGTGCTGGAAGACGGAGCCCTTCGCGATCTGGAGCTCGGCCGCCATGTCCTCGATGCGGGCGCCCTGGTAGCCGTGCTCGGCGAAGTGACGCATCGCGCAGTTCACGATCAGTTCGCGCTTCGCCTCGGCGCGTGCGCTTCTCCGTCGTGACTTCTGGTCAGTTGGCATGCCGGCTCCCATCACCGCAGGTAGTGCCGGGAGCGTACGCCCTGGCACGGGGCCGATGGTGACCGAGGGTCAGGCCAGGGACGCGAGGGTTTCGCCGGCCAGCGCGAGGCCCTTGAGCGTGTGTTGGATGTCGTAGCCGAAGCCGAACCGGATCCCGTTCTCGATCCCGAACATCTCGCCGGGCACGAGCAGCACGCTCTGTTCCCGTCGGATGCGATCGACGACCTCACGTGTGGGCATCGGCAGGTCGACCTCGGCGAAGGCGATCGCGCCGGCCACCGGCCGGACGTAACGGAGCGTCGGCTGGTCGAGGATCCACGCCTCGAGTTCGGGCAGGTTCGCGCGGATGATCTCGCGCGTGCGCGCGAAGATCTGCTCGCGCCTGGTCGGCTCCATCGCGACGGCGGTCAGCCGGTCGCTCACCGCGCCGGGGGTTAGGGTCGTGTAATCGTGCCGGTCCCAGATGCGCATGACGACGTCGGTCGGGGCGACCGCCCACCCGACGCGCAGGCCCGGCATGCCGAACGCCTTTGACAGCCCGCTCGTGACGACGACCTTGTCGTACCGACCCCAGAACGTCGGCGAGGTCACGGCGGTGTCGACCTCGGCGCCGCGGTAGATCTCGTCGGCCACGATCCAGGCGCCGGCGCGCGCGGCGACATCGACCACCGCGTCCATCTCGGTGTCCGTCAACACCGTCCCGGTCGGGTTGTTCGGATTGCAGACCATCACGACCTTCGTATCCGTGCCGACGGCGCGATCCAGCGACTCGAGGTCGAGCCCCCACCGCTCACCGTGCCGAGTGAGGTGGAACGTGTCGACGGCGTCGGCGAACATCGGCCCGAGGCCGAGCGCCTGGCAGTAGTTCGGGACCATGAACGCCAGACGATCGCCCGGCTCGAGCAGCGACCACACCGTGAGCAGGTTCGCCTCGGACCCGCCGTTCATCATCGTCACGTTGTCGGGCGTCGCGTCCGGGTACCACTGCGCGATCGCGGCACGAGACTCGTGCGACCCCTCCGACAGCGGGTAGCCGAGCGGCGTGTCGACGAACCCGGCGGCCTCCGGCCCGAGGAGCTCCGCGATGGTCAGCGGCGAGACCCCCGACTCCGACAGGTCGTAGTCGACGAGGTGCCAATAGAGGGACTGGTAGCGCTCCATCTCGAACCGCTCGATCGTCACGCGGTCACGCTAGTGCGGGCGCCTGCCACCGCTCAAGTCCGCGCGGTTGACCGTTGGGCACGCGAACGGCAGGCTTCGCGCGTGGCGACTGTCCGGATCCTGCGGGAGGAAGACGTGCGCGCCGCGTTGCCGATGGCCTCGTGCATCGAGGCGGTCGAGGCCGCGTTCATCGCGTATAGCGGTGGCGAGGCGGAGCTGCCGGCGGTCATCCACCTCGACGTGCCCGAGTCGCGCGGCGAGATCCACGTGAAGGCCGGGCACATCCACGGGGCGCCGAGCTACGCGGTCAAGGTCGCGAGCGGCTTCTACGCGGCGGACCCGCCGGCGATCGACGGCCTGGTGCTCGTGTTCGACGCGGCGACCGGCGCGCCGGTCGCCTTCCTGTTGGACGGTGGCTACGTCACCGACACGCGAACCGGCGCGGCCGGCGGCGTGGCCGCGCGGTGGCTCGCGCCGGACGACGTCGCGGTGGTCGCCGTGATCGGGACGGGCATCCAGGCGCGCCGTCAGGTGGAAGCGCTGCGGTGCGTGCGCGACGTCGGCGCGGTTCGCGTCTGGGGTCGCAACGCCGACCATGCCGCGGCGGCGGCCGTCGACCTCGGCGGCATCGTCGCCGCGACCGTGGAGGAGGCCGTCGACGCGGCCGACGTGGTGATCACGTGCACCACCTCGACCGAGCCGCTCGTGCGCGCGGACTGGATCGCGGAGGGGACGCACGTCACCGCCGTCGGCTCCGACGGCGCCGGCAAGCAGGAGCTCGACCCCGAACTCCTTCGCCGGGCCAACGTCCTCGTGGCCGACTCGCTCGACCAGTGCCGTCGCCTCGGCGAGCTGCAGCACGCGCTCGATGTCGCCGACCGTGCCGTCGAGCTGGGCGCGATCTGCGCGGGCAAGGCGGTGGCCCGGACGTCGCAGACACAGCTGACGGTCTGCGACCTCACCGGGGTCGGCGTTCAGGACGTCGCCGCAGCGAACACGGTGCTCGCGAACGCCGGCGACGCCGGCGAGCTGTTCACCGTGTGATGGTCGCGTCGGCGAGCCGGCGGAGCACTTCGTCGTGCAGCGCACCGTTGGTGCTGAGCACCGGTCCTTTGTGCGACGGCGGGCCGCCGTCGAAATCCGTCACGCGTCCGCCCGCCTCCTCGACGATCGGCACGAGCGCGGCGTAGTCCCAGATCGCGAGCGACGGCTCCAGACAGATCTCCGCTGCGCCCCGTGCGACCAGCAGGTGCCCCCAGTAGTCGCCGAAGCCGCGCTCCCGGGCGCTGTCGACGACCAGACCGACCACCGCCTGGTTCCGCGTGCTCGCCAGCAGCGTGTCGAGCTGCGAATAGAGGAACTGCGCATCGCCCATCCGCGCGGTCTGACTCACGCGGATCCGCTTGCCGTTCATCGTTGCGCCGCCGCCGCGCACCGCGGCGTAGCGCTCGCCCATCGCCGGCGCGCTCGCGAGCCCGAGGACGATCTCCCCGTTCACCTGCAGCGCGATCAGCGTCGCCCAGACCGGGATCGCGCGTGCGAAGTTCGCGGTGCCGTCGATCGGGTCCACGATCCACACGCGGCCCGCGCCGTCCCAGGTGCCGCCCTCTTCCTCGCCCATGATCCGGTCGCCGGGGAACATCGTTGCGAGCCGGTCGCGAACCATCCGTTCGATGTCCGTGTCCGCGGCGGTCACCAACGTCTTGTCGGGCTTGTGCCGGATCTCGAGGCCGTCGTCGGCGAACAGATCGAGCGCGATGCGCGCCGCCGCATCGGCGAGCCCGTGCGCGAACGCGAGCTCGTCTTCATACATGGCGTGCAGGGTACCTGCGGCGTCTGGCTGCGAGTTCGGGCCGCGCGGGCCGGGTTTGTCCGGTAGCCTGGTCGCGACATGCAAACCACCGTTGAGAACACTGAGAAGCACACCGTCAAACTCACGATCGAAGTCCCGCCCGAGCAGGTCGACAAGGATCTGGACCGCACGTACCGCACGATCGCCCGCGAGATCAAGATCCCCGGGTTCCGTCCGGGCAAGGCGCCGAAGCCGATCATCGACGCGCAGGTCGGACGCGACGTCGTGCTCGAGGAGTTCGTGCACCAGCTTGTGCCCGACTACTTCCACGAGGCCGCCACCGGCGAGGACCTCGCACCTATCGGCGACCCTGACATCGACGTCGAGCAGCTCGAGCCCGGCAAGTCATTCATCTTCACGGCGACCGTCGAGGTTCGGCCGCGCCTCGAGCTCGCCGAGGCGCAGTACACGGGCGTCAAGGTCACGCGGCCGAACACCGAGCCGACCGACGCAGAGATCGAGTCCTGGATCGAGCGGCTCCAGCGCCAGTTCGCCGAGCTCGAGCCCGTCGAGCGCCCGACACAGGAGTCGGATCTGGTGACGCTCAGCCTGAGCGCGACGCGCGCGGGCGGGCCGGTCGACGAGCTGACGCGCGAGGGGTACCTCTATTCCGTCGGGTCGGGGGAGTTCGGCGAGACGCTCGACGCGAAGATCCTCGGCGCGAAGCCGGGCGACATCATCGAGTTCGACGAGGACCTGCCCGCCGAACGTTTCGGCGAGGAGCTCGCGGGTCCCGTGACGTTCAAGGCGCTCGTGAAAGACGTGAAGGCGCTCCGGCTGCCCGAGCCCGACGACGCGTTCGCCTCGACCGCGTCGGAGTTCGACACGATCGCGGAGCTTCGCGAGGACCTCCGCGAGAAGCTCCGCGAGGTCAAGGACCGCGAAGCCGACGGCGTGGTGCGCGACCGCGTCCTGCAGGCGATGGTCGACGACGTCGACGTCGAGCTGCCGCACTCCCTGGTCGACGGCGAGACCGAGCACCGGGTCCGTCACGCCGAGCAGCAGGCGGCTCGATACGGGCTCTCACTCGACCAGATGCTCGAGATCCAGGGATGGGACCGAGACCGCCTCCAACAGGACAGCCGCGAGCACGCGCTCCGCGCGATCCGGTCCGACCTCGTGCTGGAAGCCGTTGCGCGGGCGGAGTCCTTGGACGTCACGGCTGAGGAGCTCGGCGCCGAGATCGGCACGATGGCGCAGGCTTACGACCGCGATCCGAAGGAACTTGCCAAACAGTTGGACCGATCCGGACAGGTCGTAACGCTGGCCGGGGATATCATCCGTTCGAAGGCGCTCGACATCCTCGTGGAGCGCGCCGATATCACACAGGAGAGCCCGGAGGACGCCGCCGAACCCGCGGAGCCGGCCAACGGGACGGAGGAGCAGGCATGACCATCGAGCCCGTGTACGACTACCTCGTTCCGACGGTCGTCGAGCAGACCAGCCGAGGCGAGCGCGGCTACGACATCTACTCGCGGCTGCTGAAGGACCGCATCGTGTTCCTCGGCACGGCGATCGACGACGCGGTCGGCAACCTGATCATGGCGCAGCTGCTGCACCTCGAGTCCGAGGATCCCGACAAGGACGTCAACCTGTACATCAACTCGCCGGGTGGCGACGTGAGCGCGCTGCTCGCGATCTACGACACGATGCAGTACATCAAGTGCGACGTGTCGACGATCGTGATGGGGCTTGCGGCGTCGGCGGCCGCGGTGCTGCTGCTCGCCGGCGCGCCCGGGAAGCGCTTCGCCCTGCCGAACGCACGTGTACTGCTCCACCAGCCCCACGGTGGCGCCCAAGGCCAGGCGGTCGACATCGAGATCCAGGCCAAGGAGATCATGCGCCTGCGGGCGTTGCTCGAAGAGATCATCTCCGAGCACACCGGCCAGCCGCTCGAGAAGGTCACGAAGGACACCGACCGCGACTTCATCCTGACTGCCCAGGAGGCCAAGGACTACGGCGCCGTGGACGAGATCCTCAGCCGCCGTGGACTCGCTGCGCAGGTAGCTGGCGTCAGCTCCAACGGCGCGTGATAATCGCCCGACGCGGCTGACCGCCGCAGGGCACGAAAGGGCAACGGACGCATGGCGAAGTTCGGCGAATCGGACCTGCTGAAGTGCTCCTTCTGCGGGAAGAGCCAGAAGCAGGTGAAGAAGCTGATCGCCGGCCCCGGCGTGTACATCTGCGACGAGTGCATCGATCTGTGCAACGAGATCATCGAGGAG